>CADBJU010000026.1:0-23595 GCA_902795045.1 Oscillospiraceae bacterium
GGCTGTCGGCAAGGTCATCCCCGAGCTCAACGGCAAGCTCACCGGTATGTCCATGCGTATCCCCGCTCCGGACGTGTCCGTTGTTGACGTGACCTTCCGCCTCGAGAAGGCCGCCACCTATGATGAGATCTGCGCTGCCATGAAGGCCGCCTCCGAAGGCCCCATGAAGGGTGTTCTGGAGTACGTTGATGACGACGTCGTCTCCTCCGACTTCCGCACCGACGCCCACACCTCCATCTTCGACGCCCGTGCCGGCATCGCTCTGAACGATCACTTTGTCAAGCTCGTCGCCTGGTACGACAACGAGTGGGGCTTCTCCAACAAGATGATCGACCTCACCCGTCACATCGACAAGGTCCGCAAGGCCTGAGTTGCTTCGCAAATCACTGTAAAACGTGTAGTTTCGAGAACTTTTGAAGCAATTGTGAAAACGATTCGCTGTTAGAGAAACGATCATTTGTTGGAGAAACTATACGGTTTTGCGAAATCATTGTCCTAATGCCCTTTTCCGCCTGAAAAGTTCTCAAGCGGAAAAGGGCTTTCTTATGACTGTATCTTTTCGGAGGTCCTTATGACAATCAACAGGAGATGCTTTGAATACCGTCTGATTGCGTGGATCTGGGCATTCACAGGTCTGCTGCTGGTTGTGCTGGTGTTCTTCTTTCCGCATATACGGTTCGCCGCCAAAGCTTCCTTTCTCAGACCGTTCATCCTTGCGCCGCTTGCCCTGGTGTTTTTGAGCCTGCTGTATATGCTGATAAAGGACAGAACGATTCATAAGGGCGTGCCGCTGGCTCTGGGCCTGCTGTTTCTCGTGTTTCAGATCCGGTGTGTCAAAAGCTATTATTTCATTACCGGGTGGGACAGCATCAACCTTCTCGACTCCGCTCTCAGATCTGTGGCAGGACAGCGGGACCCGTATTATGAAAGCTACTTTTCCTGGTATCCGAACAATATTCTGCTGGCGGTGCTCTACCGCGAAATTGCATCGTTTGTCCATTCGCTCGGCAAATCCCAAAATGCGGCGCTGGAGGCAATCCTTTATGTACAATGCGGGCTCTCTTTTGTTACGGGCCTTGCCGTCTTCAAGCTGACCGAAAAGCTCACGGGACAGCGTTCCGCGGCACTGTGGGGATATCTCGTCTATCTGCTCCTGATCGGACTGTCACCCTGGGTCGCCATCCCTTATTCCGATTCGGCCGCACTGCCGGTTCCGGCGCTGCTCCTCTGTCTCTATGTTTCCGAGCCGCAGCGGCGTTCTTTCAAAATCATAAAATGGGCCGCGATCGGTGTGCTCAGCGCCTTCGGATATTGCCTCAAGCCGACGGCGGCTATTCCCGCTATTGCGATAGGCCTGCTGGAGCTGTGCCGCTTTTTTGAGACACGAGACTGCAAAGCACTGGCAAAGAAAGCCGGGCTTCTGGCGCTCGGCGTGCTGTGCGCGGGGCTGCTTATCGGGAAATTGACAGACAGCTTCGAGTACAAGATCGATCCCGAGCAGAGGATCGGCCTTGTCCATTTCTTTGCGATGGGCCTGAATGAAAAGCAGATGGGCGTTTGGGACAAGGAGGATGCGGACTACGCGAAATCCTTTCACACCGCAGCTGAGCGGGATGCTGCCGAGTGGCAGCGCGCAAGGGAGCGGCTGGAGAGCATGGGACTGAAAGGACTGCTGCTCCAGGGGGTGAGAAAGCTGCTCACCAGCTTCCATGACGGAACCTTTGCCTGGACACGCGAAGGGGGCTTTTTTGCCTATGTCTTTGAAAATGAAAGCCGCGCCGCGACAATAAGCAGAAGCTTTTATTATCCGGACGGAGAACGCTGCGTGATCTTCAAAAACTGTCTGCAGGCTATATGGCTGAGTGTGCTTCTTCTCTCAACGGGAGCATTCCATGCGCGCGGCAGAGCAGCGGCAGCCGTTAAACTCACGCTCCTGGGCCTGGTCCTCTATCTGCTGCTGTTTGAGGTGCGGGCACGCTATGTTTATATTTTTGCGCCGTTGTTTATAGCACTGGCTGCCTGCGGGGAACAGGCATTGTTTCGATGGATACAAAGTATTTATTCCGATAAAAGGGGCTGTGAAAAAATTCCGCTTCATCAAGAACACAGTAATATCGACAAAGGGCCGACGCCCTCGGCGGCCCGCGCGGTACAGACCTATGATAAAGCAGATAACCCTCGGCGAAAACGTATAGTGTTACGGATTCGCCGGGGGTCAATGCATATTTTATGATTCTCTCTGCCGGGCCGCCCGATAAGCGTCGGCCTCTACAATGTCAATGGATTTTTTCGCTGTCTCTTTTGCGTAAAGGATGCGATTTGCTTCGGCGCCGTGTCACATCCCCAGCTTCTCGGCCACTTCCTTTGCCGAGAGACACAGGGCGCGGGCGAGCTCCGCGTCCTCGGCTCTGACCGCGATGCGCACCGCCGAGCGGACCGCGCTGGGGCTGATGTGCAGCTCAAAGTCCTTGCCGCTCAGACGGATGCCGTCGTCAAAGCTGGCACCCAGATCCAGCATCAGCTCCGACAGCGTTCCCATCAGCCGCGCCCGGTCCTCGCAGTCGCAGCTGAGCACATAGCCCTCCTCATCCTCGTCCGCGATTTCGGGGCGCCCTGCGAGCTGAAACGCCGCGCCCGGAGTCAGGCGCAGTTTGCCGTCCAGGGCGTCGGCACAGCAGCGATAGTAGTCCTGAGGCGTGCCGATGTCCCGCCAGTAGCCGCCCATCACCTGGCCGTAGAGCGCCGCGCCCTCTTTGAGAAGCTTCGGGAACAGGTCGCGCCCGAAGTCGAAGGGGCCATCCGGCACCCGCTCCATGGCGGCGGGGGAGAGTACGTAGATGCCTGTGTTCACCAGATCCGTCACCACCCGCGGCCACGACGGCTTTTCGATGAAGCTGCGGATGCGCCCCTCGCTGTCCGTCACCGCAAGGCCGTAGCGAAGCGGGATCTTCTCCGCCGACAGCGCCAGGGTCGCCGCCGCGCCGCGCTCCTTGTGTACCTGCATCAGAAGCCCCAGATCGTAGTCGCAGGCTGCGTCCCCGGAGATCACCAGAAAGTCCTCGTCCTTATAAAAATCCCGGCAGTTTTTTACGCTGCCTGCCGTGCCGAGATTCTCCGTCTCGATGCGGTATTCCAGCTCCACGCCGAATCTGCGCCCGTCGCCGAAGTGCGCCATGATCTCACCGGCCCGGTAGTGCAGCGCCGCGCATATATGCGTGTAGCCGTTTTGGCGCAGCAGCTCCACGATATGCTCCATCACCGGCCTGCCCAGAAGCGACACCATGGGCTTCGGATGCTCCCCCGTCACCGGGCGCAGACGCGTCCCAAGCCCGCCCGCAAGGATCACTGCCTTCATAAATCTTCCTCCCGTATTTGCTTCCTGCGTGTATTATTGCGCACAGCGCGCATTTTATGATTGTAAACAGGCGGGAAATTTGGTATAATGATACATCGTATTGTGGAGTATTGTGTTTTGACTGCGCCGAAAAGGGGGTGCCCGCTTGAATAAGACGCTGCGTGAGCTGGTCGAGCCCGACCTGCTGTCATATATTCTGCTGCTGCTTTTCGCGGCGGCCGCCATTTATTATCAGCAATTTCCCTTCGCACTGGGTGCCGGCGCGGCGCTGATGCTGCTGCTGATCGTGGATGTGATCCAGTGGCGCAAACGGGAAACGCGCCTGCGGAACTTTGTGGAATCGCGCATCTACGAGGCGGAGAGCGCCAAGAGCAGCACGCTCATCAATTTCCCACTGCCCATTGCCATCTTCAAGCTGGCCGATTCCCGCATCGTCTGGGGCAACGAGCAGTTTTTCCAGATGTGCGGCGAGACCGGCACACGCCTGGATGCCAGCATCTCCCAGCTGGTGCCGCAGTTCAACGGCAGCTGGATCCTGGAGGGCAAGACCACCTATCCGACCCTGCTGGAAATCGGCGGGCGCAAGTATCAGCTGCACGGCAGCCTCATCCACTCCGACCAGGAGACGGAGAGCTCCGGCAACATCTTTATGGGCATCACCTACTGGGTGGATGTCACCGACTACGACGATATCCGCATCAAGTACGAAAACAGCCGCCCTGTGGCCGGCATCATCATCATCGACAACATGGATGAGCTGATGAAGAACCAGCCCGACCGCGTCAAGAACGATCTGCGCGATGCTATCGAAGACAGGCTCAACCACTGGTGCGCGGAGTTCAAGGGCTTCCTGCGCCGCTATGACCGCGACCGTTACCTGCTGTTATTGGAGCAGGAGCATCTGGAAAAACTCAAGGAACAGAAATTCAAAATCACCGATGAGATCCACGAGGTGGTCAGCCCGGCCGGGATCGCCGCCACGATCTCCATCGGTCTAGGCGCGGGCGCGGATAACTTCCCCGATACCCTCCAGGCCGCCGATAACGCGGTGGAGCTGGCGCTCTCCCGAGGCGGCGACCAGACTGTCATCAAAAACCGTGTTGACTTTGAGTTTTTCGGCGGCCGCGGCAGCGAGGTGGAAAAGCGCACCAAGGTGCGCTCCCGCGTGACCGCAAACTCCTTCTCCAACCTTTTGCAGGAGGCCTCCGGCCTTCTCATCATGGGCCACCGCAACGGCGATATGGACAGCTACGGCGCCGCCGTGGGCGTGTACAGCGTCGCCCGGCAGCGGGGGATCCGCGCTTCCATCGTGGCGGACATTCAGCGCTCGGCGGCAAAATCCCTCACCGACCTCATGCAGCGCGAGCAGGAATACAAGGACGCCTTTCTTGATCCGAGCGATCTGCCTGCCAAAATCGAACCGGGGACGCTTCTTGTGGTGGTGGACACCAACCGGCCCGAGCAGGTGGAGGTGCCGGCGCTGCTGACCCAGTGCGAGCGCGTGGCGGTCATCGACCACCACCGCGTGGCGGCGACCTTTATCCAAAACGCGGCGCTCAACTACATCGAGCCCTACGCCTCCTCGGCCTGTGAGCTGGTGGCGGAGATTTTGCAGGAGCTGCCGGATGTGGAGCATATCCTTCCCTGCGAGGCGGAGGCGCTGCTGGCGGGCATCGTGCTCGATACCAAGAACTTCACCCTCCGCACCGGCGAGCGCACCTTCAACGCGGCCTCGTGGCTGCGCAGCGAGAAGGCGGACACCAGCGTCGTCAAACGCCTGTTCCAGTCAGACCTTGCCCAGACCGTGGCCAAGTACAAGATCTTGCAGCAGGCGGATATCTACAAGGGCATCGCGGTCGCCGCGCCCACGGAGCCGCAGGAGCGCGTGGTCGCCGCAAAGGCGGCCGACGAGCTTTTGAACATCTCCGGCGTGGACGCCTCCATCGTCGTCGCGCCCGACGGCACCGGCGGCTCCTTCGCCTCGGCCAGGTCCATCGGGGATATCAATGTGCAGATCCTGATGGAAAAGCTCGGCGGCGGCGGCAACCGCAGCGCCGCGGCGGTGCAGTTCCCCGACATCCCCCGCGAGGATGCGATCGTAAAGGTGAGAGAAGCGATAGACGACTATCTGTCTTAGTCAATTTATTATCAAAAAAGTATAATCGTTTTTGGCGGGGCTTTGCCTCGGCAAAAACACATTAAGCCGAGTAAAGCGAGGCCTCGCGCCGACCAAATGCGGCGTGTTACGGTCCGCCGCATGCGATAAGCGCGAGTATCTCAATTGCGAATCGCATTCGCAATTGATGAAATGAAAGGAGTATTAATAATGAAAGTTATCTTCAATACCGACGTAAAGGGTCAGGGCAAAAAGGGCGAGCTGAAGGAGGTCTCCATCGGCTACGCGAGAAACTACCTCATCCCCCGCGGTCTCGCCGCTGAGGCCACCACCGACAACATCAACGCCCTCAAGCTCAAGGAGAAGGCCAAGGCCGCGCAAGCCGCGCGCGAAAAGGCCGAGGCCGAGGAAAACGCCAAAAAGCTCGAAGGTGTGCAGGTGGTCGTGCGGGCCAAGGCCGGCGGCGCGGGCAAGCTCTTCGGCGCGGTCACTTCGCAGGAGATCTGCGACGCGCTCAAGGAGCAGTTCGGCATCGAGATCGAGAAGAACAAGATCGTCCAGGCTGACCCCATCAAGACCTTCGGCAGCTACCAGGTCAAGGCCAAGCTCGGCTACGAGGTCAGCGGCACGGTCAACGTGCTGGTCATCGAGGGATAATCTCCCTCTTGCCGCCCCCAGCCGCGCATGCGGCGTTTGGGGGAGGGGGACCGCTTTAGCGGTGGAAGGGGTTTCCGCCGTGACAGCGTTGTACCAGCCCCTCAAACCCCTTCCGCCCCTTTGGGGCACCTCCCCCGAAGGGGGGAGGCAAGGCTCCCCGGCTCCCCCTCTTGGGGGAGCTGTCAGCGCCGTTTACGGCGATGACTGAGAGGGTTTCCTATCAGCATCCGTGAGGTAACAAAATGGACGAACTGCTGGGCAGAAAGGTGCCCCACTCCGCCCCGGCGGAGCAGGCGGTCATCGGCTCCATGCTCATCGACTCCAAGTGCATCCCTGAGGTCCTTGAGAAGCTGAAGCCGGACGAATTTTATATCCAGCTCAACCGCGACATCTACGAGACCATCTACCACATGTTCTCCTACAGCATGGTCATCGACCCGGTCACCGTGCTGGGACAGATGAAGGTGCGCGGCGTGTACACCGATACCTGTGAGGAGTACGTGGCGGAGCTCATGCGCATCACGCCCACAGCGGCAAACGTCATGGAATACGCCGCCATCGTGCGCGACCGCGCGCTGCTGCGGCGCCTGGGCGAGGCGGCGGACGAGATCAACACCATGGTCTACGAGGGCAACGGCGAGGCCGAGGCCATGCTCGAGGCGGCGGAGCGCAAGATCTACGCCCTGCGCCAGGGCCGCAACATCGGCGGCCTGATGCCCATGGCATCGGTGGTGCAGAACGTGTTCGACGACATGAACGAGGCGGCCTCCTCGGGTAATGCCATCCCGGGCCTTCCGACGGGCTTTCCCGATCTGGACCGGACCATCCTCGGCCTGAACGATTCGGAGCTGATCCTGGTGGCGGGCCGACCCGGCATGGGCAAGACCAGTATCGCGCTGAACATGGCGCTGCATGTGGGCTTGATGCTCCACAAGACTGTGGCGATCTTCTCCCTGGAGATGAGCCGCGAGCAGCTGGCCACGCGCCTTCTGTCGCGCGCTTCGCTGGTGCCGCTGCAGAACCTTCTCACCGGCCAGCTCTCGGAGCAGCAGTGGCGCAGCGTCACCGACGCCGCCCAGTCTCTGAGCATGACCGAGATCCTCATCGACGACAACCCCACCCTCACGGTCTCGGAGATGAACGCCCAGTGCCGCAGGGTCGCAAACCTGGGCCTTGTGGTCATCGACTATCTGCAGCTGATGCAGTCGGCGGGCAGCGGCCACACCTGGTCCAACGAGAGCCGCACCCAGGCCGTCAGCGACATCAGCCGCATGCTCAAGATCATGGCCAAGGAGCTGAACGTGCCCGTCATCACGGCCTCCCAGCTCTCCCGTGCCAATGAGTCCAGGCAGGACAAGCGCCCCATGCTCTCCGACCTTCGTGAATCCGGCTCCATCGAGCAGGACGCGGATGTTGTGATAGGACTCTACCGGGATGGGTATTATAACAAAGAGGTCGAGAACCCCAACCTGGCCGAGGCCATCGTGCTGAAAAACCGCAAGGGCCAGACCGGCACGGTGGAGCTCAACTGGCTGGGCGAGTATACCTCCTTCTCCTCCCTGGAGCGCCGGCATGAGGATGACTGACGCCCTGCCGCCCCGTGGAGAGCGCGTCGTGTGCGCGGTGTCCGGCGGGGCCGACTCCATGTGCCTGCTGCACCTTGTCTGGTCGCAGGGCTATGACGTGATCGCCGCCCACTTCGAGCACGGCATACGCGGGGAGGAATCCCAGCGGGACGCGCACTTTGTGGAGACCTGGTGCCGGAAGCACGGCATCCCCTTCGTCCTCGGGCACGGCGACGCGCCCGGGTACGCGGCAGAAAACGGCCTGAGCCTCGAGGAGGCGGCGCGTGAGCTGCGCTATGACTTCCTGTACAAAACGGCGGAGGCTTACGGCGCCGACCGCATCCTCACTGCCCACAGCCTGGACGATAACGCTGAGACGCTGCTTTTCAATCTCATCCGCGGCAGCGGCACGGCGGGGCTGTGCGGCATCCCCCAAAGCCGGGGAAAGCTCCTGCGGCCTCTGCTGCATGTATCGAGGGCAGAGATCGAGGTGTATCTGCGGGAAAACGAGGTCCCCCATGTGGAGGACAGCAGCAACGAAAGCGACGACTACACCCGAAACCTCATCCGTCACCGCGTGATGCCGCTGCTCAAGGAAATCAACCCCCGCTTTCCAGAGGCGGCGGAGCGTACCGCAAGGCTCTCGGAGCGGGACGAGGCATTTTTCTCGGCGCTTGCGCGGGCGTATCTCGGGCGCGAGCTCAAAAACGAGAGCCTGCCGCTCGAATCTCTCCGTGCCCTGCACCCGGCGGTTGCCTCGCGCGTGATCCGGACGCTGTTTCCGGGCCTGAGTATGGAGCGCTGCGACGCCGTGCTGGACTTTGTCCGGGGCAGCGAGTACGGCCTTCTGGAAATCCCGGGCCGCAGTCTTCGGCGGGAGCAGGGACGGCTGTATCTGAGCGGAGAGGAAAGCGTTTTGGTCCCCGAACGGCGGCTCATTGCGGGCGGGAGCCTGAAAATCCCCGAGCTGGGGCTTCGGATTGAGACGCGGGAATGCGTTTATAACGGAGAAATTCACGACCTGTTCAAGACTTTTTATCTGAAATATGAGATAGTAGGGACCGATCTCCTGTGCACGGGCAGACGAGCGGGCGACAGCATCCGTCCGAAGGGACGCGGCGTGAGCAAGCGCCTGAGCGCGCTGTTCAAAGAGGCGGGCTATACCCGCCGCATGCGCGATGCGTGCCTCATCCTGCGCGACCGGGACGGGCCGCTTTTCGTGCGCGGCCTCGCCGTCGATGAGCGCGCCGTGCCGGAACCGGGCGAACGGGCCCTGAAAATCATGATTGACGCTCTCTGTCATCCTGAGCGAAGCGAAGGATCCGAAAAAGACTCTGCGGCATTCCAAGCCTCAGAATGACATGGGCGATAAAACAATTCAGGAGATACCAGATGAATAAAGACATCGAAAGTGTGCTCATCAGCGAGGAAGAGATCGAGAAGCATGTAGCCGAGGTCGGCCGCAGGATCACCGAGGACTTCAAGGACAAGGACCCCATTTTCGTCGGCGTCCTCAAAGGCTGCTTTATCTTCATGGCGGATCTGATGCGCCATGTGGACATCAAGTGCTCCATGGACTTCATGGCCGTCTCCTCTTACAGCGGCACAAGCTCCACGGGCGCTGTGAAGATCAACAAGGACCTGAGCGAGGACATCGAGGGCCGCCACATCATTATCGTGGAGGACATCCTCGACTCCGGCGTGACGCTGAGCTACCTCAAGGGCTACCTCATGAACCGCCGCCCCGCATCCATCACGATTGCCACGCTGATGGACAAGCCCTCCCGCCGCAAGGCCGACGTCTATGCCGACTACTCCTGCTTTGAGGTGCCGGACGCCTTCGTGGTGGGCTACGGTTTGGACTACAACGAGCATTACCGGAACCTGCCCTACATCGGCATTTTGAAGCCGGAGATCTATTCGTAAACCGCATTCCCCTTTTCCCCAGCCATATATAAGGAAGTGAAAAGACTTTGAATCCGAAACGCGCCAGAGACCTTGGCTTCTACGTCCTGCTCATCGCGATCATGATCGCCGTCATCTTCACCATGACCGGGAACAAAGACACCAAGGAGCTGAAAAACTATTCCGACCTTGTTGACCTCTTCCAGAAGGAAAAGGTCAAGTCCTTCACCACCGAGGGCAACACCATCATCCTCCAGGTCAGAACCGACGGCGAGCCGCCTACGGAGGAGATGACCTACGACTTGTACAGCTTCAGTGTGTTCTACAACGACTTCGGCGACCTCATCAAGGAGCAGTACGAGAAGGGCATCCTGGAGAAGTACGACTATGACGAGGGCTTCGTGGTGCCCTGGTGGGCCAGCATGCTGCCCTACATCCTTGTCATGGGCGGCGCGATGGCGCTGTGGTACTTCATGATGAGCCGTGCTGGCGGCGGCGCGGGCGGCATCGCCAAGTTCTCCAAGGCCCGCACAAGACTCGGCTCTGACGAGAAGAACAAGAAAACCTTCGCCGATGTCGCAGGCTGTGACGAGGAGAAGGAGGAGCTTTCGGAGATCGTCGACTTCCTCAAGGACCCCAAGGCATATACCTCCATGGGCGCGCGCATCCCCAAGGGCGTGCTGCTGGTCGGCCCTCCGGGCACCGGCAAGACCCTGCTTGCCAAGGCTGTCGCGGGTGAGGCGGGCGTGCAGTTTCTGTCCATCTCCGGCTCTGACTTTGTAGAGCTCTATGTCGGCGTCGGCGCGGGCCGCGTGCGCGACCTGTTCGAGCAGGCCAAGAAGGCCGCCCCCGCCATCATCTTCATCGACGAGATCGACGCCGTCGGCCGTCAGAGAGGCAGCGGCCTCGGCGGCGGACACGACGAGCGCGAGCAGACCCTCAACCAGCTGCTGGTGGAGATGGACGGCTTCGGCAACAACGAGGGCGTCATCGTCATGGCGGCCACCAACCGCGCGGACATCCTGGACAACGCCTTGCTGCGTCCGGGCCGCTTCGACCGTCAGGTATACGTCGGCCTGCCCGACATCCGCGGGCGCGAGGCCATTTTGAAGATCCACTCCCGCGACAAGCAGCTCGCCGAGGACGTGGACCTCAACTCCATCGCCAAGGGCACACCGGGCTTTTCGGGCGCGGACCTCGAAAACCTCATGAACGAGGCGGCACTGCTGGCTGTGCGCCGCAAGCACCGCTTCATCAACATGGAGGATATCGACGAGGCTATCCTCAAGGTCCAGATGGGTCCCGAGAAGAAGAGCCGCAAGATGAGCGAGAAGGCCAGAAAGCTCACCGCCTATCACGAGTCCGGCCACGCCATCGCGGGCAAATTCCTCGAGCATGTGGACCCCGTACACTATATCACCATCATCCCCCGCGGCGCGGCGGGAGGCTTCACGCTCTTCCGGCCCCAGGAGGATCTGGAAAACTTCAAGTCCAAATCCGAGATGTTTGAGAGCATCGTCATGGCCCTCGGCGGCCGCACGGCGGAAAAACTCTTCCTGGACGATATCTCCAGCGGCGCCTCGGGCGATATCCAGCAGGCAAGCTCCATTGCCCGCGATATGGTCATGCGCTACGGCATGAGCGAGCGCCTCGGCCCCATCTCCTACGACAACTCCGGCCACTCCATTTTCATCGGCCGCGACTTCGGCCAGACCAAGAGCTACTCCGAGGAGACCGCCGGCATCATCGACGAGGAGGTCAAGAAGATCTTTGACGAGGCCAGCGCCAGGTGCGAACAGATCCTCACCGAGCACGCAAAGGAGCTTTGCGCCATCGCGGAGTACCTGCTGGAGCATGAGACCATGGAGGCCGAGGAATTCAACTACTTCTTCGAGCACGGCGAGTTTATGCCCATGCCGCCGAGAGAGGCCCGCAAGGCCCGCGAGGACGCCAGCATCGAGCGCCCGGCAAAGAAGATCTCCATGACCGACGGCTATGCCGAAGAAGGGCAGCCCCCCGCGGAGGCTCCCGCGGAGGCTCCCGCAGAGGCCCCAGCGGAGACCCCTGCAGAGGCCGAGACCCCAGCAGCCGAGCCGCAGCCGGAAGAGAAAAAAGACGAAGAATAACACGTACGTTTTGGCGCCCCGGATTTCCGGGGCGCTTTTTTTGACCAAACAGAAAAAACTGCTGTTCATACTGGTAATGCGCGGGGAAATATGGTATGCTGTTATTTGTAAAAATGTACCCTTCGCAACCGGACGGAGGAAAGACAACATGTTCAAAAGTCATGAGAAATTTCACGCAGCCAACGGCAAGCGGCAGATCCTGATCGTTGACGACGAGCTCATCAACCGGGAGCTTCTGGGCCATATACTCGAGGAGGACTACGAGCTGCTCTATGCCTGCGACGGCCTGGAGACGCTGGAGCTGATGCGTCGGCACGGGCAGACGCTGTCCATGGTGCTGCTGGACCTGATGATGCCGGGCATGAACGGCATCGAGCTTCTGCGCGTGAAAAAGGAGGACCCCGCCATCGCGCAGATCCCCATTATCGTCGTCACCGCCGACCACGCGGCGGAGGCGGAGTGCCTCACCCTCGGCGCCATCGACTTTATCTCCAAGCCCTACCCCCAGCCGGACGTGATCCGGGCAAGGGTCCTGCGCACCATCGAGCTTGTCGAGGACAGGCAGATCATCCTCTCCACCGAGCGCGACCTGCTCACGGGCCTTTACAGCCGGGAGTATTTCTACCGCTACGCCGAGCAGCTCGACCAATACCACCCGGAAACGCCCATGGACGCCATCGTCATCGACATCAACCACTTCCGCATGATCAACGAGCGCTTCGGCACCGCCTGCGGCGACGCCATCCTGCGCCGCATCGGCGAGCGGGTGCGGGACATGGTGCGCGATGAGGGCGGCATCGTGTGCCGGCGTGAGTCGGACACCTTCCTGGTCTACTGCCCCCACGGCCGGGATTATCGCGCCATCCTGGACGACGCCTCTGAGGGACTTGCAGGCGACGACAGGCCGGGCAGCCGTATCCGCCTGCGCATGGGCGTGTACGAAAACGCGGACAAGACCCTGGATATCGAACGCCGCTTCGACCGGGCCCAGATCGCCGCCGACTCCGTGCGCTTAAGCTTCAGCCACGCCATCGGCTTTTATGACGAGCGGCTGCATAAAAAAGAGCTTTTTGACGAGCAGCTGATCGAGGATTTCCACGCCGCTGTCGAAGAGCGTCAGTTTGAGGTCTGGTATCAGCCGAAGTTCAATATCCGCCGGAAGACCCCCTTCCTCACCAGTGCCGAGGCCCTGGTGCGCTGGCGGCACCCGAAGCTCGGCATGGTCTGCCCCGGCGTGTTCATCCCGCTCTTTGAGGCAAACGGCCTCATCGAGACCCTGGACCGCTTCGTCTGGCGGGAGACCGCCGCACGGCTGAGGGACTGGAAGGACCGCCTCGGCTTCTGCGTGCCGGTGTCGGTGAACGTTTCACGGGTGGACATGCTCGACCCCGGCCTTGTGGAAACCTTCGCGGAGCTTCTGCGGGAATACGGGCTGACGGCGCAGGATCTGCTGCTGGAGATCACGGAGTCTGCCTATACCCAGGACTCCGACCAGATCATCCAGACCGTCACGGCCCTGCGTATGCTGGGCTTTCAGGTGGAGATGGATGACTTCGGCACGGGCTATTCGTCCCTGAATATGCTCTCCACCCTGCCCATCGACGCCTTGAAACTGGACATGCAGTTTATCCGCAACGCCTTTGCCCAGCGCCGCGACACCCGCATGCTGGAGCTTATCATCGAGCTTGCCGGGTCCCTCGCCGTGCCCGTTATCGCCGAGGGCGTGGAGACCGCCGAGCAGCTCCATGCCCTGCGGGCCATGGGCTGTGATATCGTGCAGGGCTACTATTTCTCAAAGCCCGTCCCCGCCGGGGAGTTCGAGCGCTTTCTGATCGAGCGGCGGGACCGGCCCGCCGGTCTCGAGGCGGCGCTGCCGGGCGGCATCGTACCGGATTTTGCCGGTCTTGCCAAGGCCCTGTCCCGCGATATCGAGAGTATTTACTACGTGGACATCGAGACCGACTGCTTCCTGGAGTTCATCTCCGACGGGGCTTACGGCCTGCTGCCCATCGAAACCAGCGGCAGCAGCTTCTTCACCGAGTGCGAGCAAAATATCCAGAAGGCGGTCTGGCGGGAGGACTGGGAGCGCGTGGCAAACGCGCTGGACAAGCCCACGCTGCTGGGGGCGCTGCGGGAGAGCAAGAGCTTTTCCATGGACTACCGCCTCATGGTCGACAGCGTGGGCCGCTGGTACCGCATGAAGGTCATCCCCGCCGAGGAGGGGGAGAGCTTCCGCCACATCATCGTGGGCGTGAGCAATGTGGACCCCCAGATCACCCGGGAACAGCGCGCCCTTGCCGAGCAGCAGAACCTGTCCACCTTCCCGCGCATTTCCCAGGCCCTGGCCCAGGACTACTTCATCATCTACTATGTGGATGTGGAGACGGACTACTTCATCGAGTACAGGGCCGGGGACGATTTCAACAAGATCGGCATCGAAAAGCAGGGCGAGGACTTCTTCAATCTCAGCCGCCGCAATATCCCGCGCTTTACCAGCGCCGAGGATGTGCCCGGCTTCCTGGAGGTTTTTACAAAAGAAAACGTCCTGCATGAGGTGGACAACAACGGCAGCTTCTCCATTACTTACCGCATGCTCATGGAGGGCGGGCCGAAGTACGTCATGATGAAGGCCGCGCGCCTGGACGACCGCCACATCGTCATCGGCACCAGCAACATCAACGCCGAGGTGCAGCGCCGGAAGGCGGCCATGGTGCGCTCGTCGGTGGCGCAGGCGCTCTCGTCGGACTATTTCCTCATCTTCTACATCGACACCAAAACCGACCGCTATATCGAGTACCGGCCCACCGAATCCGACATGGAGCTGGATCTGGAGCAGGGGCGTGAAAATTTCTTCGACACCAGCCGTGAGAGCATCTTCGCAAACGTCTGCGAGGAGAGCCGCGAGCAGGTGAGAAAGCTGTTCGACAAGGAGCATCTGCTGGAGCTGCTGCGGGAAAACGGCAGCTATACCATGGATTACCGCTACCTGATGAACGGCGTGCCCACCTATATCCACATGAAGGCCAGCCGCATGGCGGACCGGGACGATACGCACATCGTCCTCGGCCTGCGAAACATCGACGAGCACGTCCGCCGCGAGCAGGCCCAGGCCAGGGCCCTGCAGAAGGCCACCGAGCTTGCCAGCCGCGACGGGCTGACCGGCGTCAAGAGCAAGCGCGTCTTTGTGGAGGCGGAAATGCAGTGGGATGCCGGCATCGAGGAAAACAAAGCCGCGCCCTTCGCCGTGGCGGTCTTTGACCTCAATGACCTCAAGACCATCAACGACACCATGGGCCACGCGGCGGGGGACAGCTATATATGCGACGGCTGCGCGCTCGTCTGCAAAACCTTCCAGCACAGCCCGGTCTACCGCATCGGCGGGGACGAGTTTGCCGCCATCCTCACCGGCCAGGACTTTGAGCGCCGCCGGGAGCTGAAGGAGAGCTTCCGCGCCCTCAACGCCGCCCGCCGCCCGCCGGAGGAGGCGGTGGTCGCCTGCGGCATGGCGGACTATGTCCCCGGCCGGGACACCCGCTTTCAGGATGTCTTCGAGCGCGCCGACGCGGATATGTACGAGAACAAAAAAGAACTGAAAAATAACAATATAATCGGAGGAATCAAACCATGAGGAAGACCAAGATCATCTGCACCATCGGCCCGTCCAGTGAAGATCCCGCCGTGTTCCGGGCCATGTGCCAGCAGGGCCTGAACGTCGCCCGCCTGAATTTCTCCCACGGCACCCATGAGGAGCACCAGAAAAAGATCGACATGATCAAGCAGGTCCGCGCCGAGCTCAGGCTGCCCATCGCCATCATGCTCGACACCAAGGGCCCCGAGTACCGCATCCGCACCTTCAAAAACGGCAAAATCACCCTCAAGGACGGGGACGACTTTACCTTCACCACCCGCGAGGTCGAAGGCGACGAGACCATCGTCTCCGTGAGCTACGCCGGGCTTGCCGACGATCTCAACGTCGGCGACCGGGTACTGGTCAACAACGGCCTTGTCATCTTCGAGGTCAGCGCCATCGAGGGCACGGAGATCCGCTGCAAGGTCATCACCGGCGGCGTCCTGTCCGACCGCAAGAGCATGAGCTTCCCCGGCAAAGTCATGCGCCAGGCTTACATGAGCGATCAGGACCGGGCGGACCTCCTCTTCGGCATCGAAAACGGCGTGGACTTCGTCGCCTCCTCCTTCGTCTCCTGCAAGCAGGACATCGTCGACCTCAAGAAGTTCCTCAAGGCAAACGGCGGCGGGGACATCGACGTGATCGCCAAGATCGAAAACCAGTCGGGCGTCGACAACATCGACGAGATCTGCTCGGTGTGCGAGGGCATCATGGTCGCCCGCGGCGACCTCGGCGTGGAGGTGCCGTTTACGGAGCTGCCCGCCATCCAGAAGTACCTCATCACCAAGTGCCGCATGCTCGGCAAGCGCGTCATCACCGCGACCGAAATGCTCGAGAGCATGATCTCCAACCCGCGCCCCACCCGCGCCGAGATCAGCGACGTGGCAAACGCCGTCTACGACGGCACCAGCGCCATCATGCTCTCCGGCGAGTCCGCCGCGGGCAGGTACCCCGTCGACGCCGTGCGCGTCATGAGCGAGATCGCCGAGGAGACCGAGCGCCACATCGACTACCGCCGTCTCTTCCAGACTCAGAGCTTCGCCATCCACAACCGCGTCGACGCCATCTCCCACGCGGCCTGCACCATGGCCATCGACCTCGACGCCAAGGCCATCGTCGTCACCTCCATCAGCGGCCTGACCGTGCGCATGGTCTCCCGCTTCCGCGCGCCCATCACCATCCTCGGCCTTGCCACCGGCGAGCGCGCCTGGTACAAGCTGGCCCTCTCCTGGGGCGTGCTGCCGCTTCTGACGGAGCAGTTTCCGAGCATGGACGTGCTCAACTACTTTGCCCTCAAGGAGGCAAAGCGAGTCCTGAACCTCAACGACGGCGACACCGTCGTCATGACCGGCGGCAACACCTCCGGCCAGAGCGGGAATACGAACGTGATCCGGATCGAGACGATTTCGTAAAAAACGGAAATCCGTAAACAAAACGGCAGTCCGAAATGACTGCCGTTTTGATGCTGTAATTTCATTTTACTGTTGCACGGTTTCTTGCCTTTCAACGGAAGGGCTTCTTATCGTATCAACCGGCGAAAGACGTCTGCCTGAGAGAATGCACACGCTGTCGAAAAGCCGCGGAGAAACTCGAAAAAGGACGAATATCATTTTTTTCTTCCAGGTCCAACCCGACGGGAACCGGCGTATGCGGCGCAGTGTCTCGATGTAGAGTGCGGAGTCTTCCGCAAAGCGCCCGAGCCGGATCAGATATGTGAGACTGAGGTTCTGCATAGACTCCCGGGCAAGATCGGCATAGCCCCAGCACGAAAGATCTCGAATCTGTGCACTTTTCATAACGAGATAATCCCTTCGCGAACGGGACTCTCTGGCATGGCAGATGCTGTCGGCCCGGTAAGCGTAGTGATACAGACAGGCATCCAGACGGTAAACGGATCGGGCAGCGTGGACGAGCTTTGGTGTGACGAAGCTGTCCTCAAATACGTAGCCCTCCGGAAAGCGAATTTCACGAAAAAGCGAGCTGTGATAAAGCTTTTTCCATACCGCAATGCTTTTCTTTACCGCGTATGTGATTGCGTCATCTTTGCTGAGGAGACCTTCTTCCACATGAGAAAAAACGATTTCCCCGGTTTTCTTATGCGATATGGTTCCAAACATCACCAGATCTGCTTGGTGCGCGAGAGCTGCCTCGTAGGGCAGACGGCAGAAATCCAGCTCGACCCAGTCGTCGCTGTCGACGAACATGATCCATTCGCCTCGCGCGCGGTCCAGCCCCGCATTTCGTGCTGCAGAAAGCCCGGCGTTCTCCTGATGGATGACGCGCACTCTTGCGTCCTGCGCGGCATAGCGGTCACAGATCGTACCGCATTTGTCGGGCGAGCCGTCATCAATCAGTATGATTTCAATCTCGCGCATACTCTGATTGAGAAGACTGTCGACACAGCGCTCCAAATACGCGTCTACCCTATAGACAGGCACAATAACACTGATAAGCGGCACGCAAAACCACTCCTTTGAGTCAACGCAGCTTATTCGACCATTTCAGTATACTATTTGCGTTGGAAAATAGCAAGCCATGCTTGCTTGTCTCAGCGCACTGCATGACCATCTTTTTTGGAGGTAATTCATATGGCTCACGACACCGACCGCAGCTTGCAGACGCAGGTCATCTACTCTGTATATGTCCGGGCCCATACGCCGGAGGGGACTTTCCGGGCTGTCATCCCCGATTTGGACCGCATCCGCTCCCTCGGCACGGACATCATCTGGTTCCTGCCCATCCATCCCATCGGCGTGGAGGGCAAGAAGGGGAGCCTCGGCTGCCCCTACGCAAACCGGGATTACCGGGACGTAAACCCCGCCTACGGCACCATGGAAGACTTCAAGGCCCTCGTCGACGAGATCCACGCGCGCGGTATGAAGGTCATGATCGACGTGGTGTATAACCACACCTCGCCCGACTCGGTGCTGTACAAGACCCACCCGGAATACTTCTATCACGACGAAAACGGCAGGCCCGGCAACCGCCTTGGCGACTGGGCGGACGTGATCGACCTGGACTATAACGTGCCGGAGCTCTGGGACTATCAGATCGGATCCCTGCGTTTCTGGGCCTCGATCGTCGACGGCTTTCGCTGCGACGTGGCAAGCCTCGTGCCGCTGGACTTCTGGAAAAAGGCCCGCGCGGCGGTGAAGGAGGTCAACCCCGACTGCATCTGGCTTGCCGAGAGCGTGCACCTGTCCTTTGCCTGCAAGGCGCGCCGACTCGGCTTTCGCGCCATGCGGGATTCCGAGGGCTTCGAGGCCTTCGACCTGGAATACGACTACGACATCCGCGAGGTATTCGACAAGCTCCTGCGCGGAGCCTGCCCCCTCAGCCACTGGACGGACATGCTGAACTTCCAGGAGGGGGAGTACCCGGACAACTACAACAAAATGCGCTGCCTGGAAAACCACGACCAGCCCCGCATCGCCTCTCTTGTCCCGGATATGGAGGCGCTCGTCAACTGGACGGCCATGCTCTATTTCCTCAAGGGCACTACGCTTATCTACGCCGGGCAGGAGTGGGCCGACGCGCACCTGCCGAGCCTCTTTGAAAAGGAGACCGTCAACCGGGAGACGGGCTGCTCTCTTATGCCGCTGATGAAGAAGCTTGCCAAGGCCAAGAAGGAGCTCTTCACCGGAGAGGACAGCTTCTGGGCTTCTGCCGACGACCATCACCACATTGCGATCATGGAGCGGGAAAACAGCGTGCGGCACCTCGTCGGCGTCTTCTCCCTCAAGGCCCGGAGTGCTGAGGTCGAGGTTCCGCTTCTCGATGGGGAATACATAAACCACATCGGCGGCAACAGCGTGACTGTCAAGGGCGGCAGGGTGTACTGCGACGGAATGCCGCTTCTGCTGGCCGAGGAAAAATGATAAGACCCGTTGTGGGGCGCTTCGCCCCCAGCCCTTCGGGGTACATGCACATGGGCAATCTCCTGGCAATGCTGCTGGCGTGGCTGGACTGCCGGAGCTTAAACGGAGAGATGGTCTTTCGCATGGAGGACCTCGACCCCGCGCGCTCCAAGCGCGTCTTTGCCGAGGCCATGGCGGAGGATCTGCGCTGGCTGGGCCTCGACTGGGACCGGGGCTGGCCGGAGGACGGGTCTTACGCCCAGTCAAAGCGCACGGCGATCTATGAGGAAGCTTTTGAAGCACTGAAAGCCCGCGATCTGGTCTACCCCTGCTGGTGTACCCGCAGTGAACGCCTGGCGGCGGCCTCGGCCCCGCACCCCGGCGAGCGGGAGCACGACAGCGGCTGCCGCTGCGCTCATCTGACGGCGGCGGAGCGGGAGGCCATGCGTCTCACCGGCCGCCGCCCCGCCTGGAAGTGCCGCTGCCCGGACGAGGCCATCACCGTTTTGGACGGGCACTACGGCGCGTTTACCCAGAACCCGGCCAGGGAGGCGGGGGACTTCATCATCCGCCGGGCGGACGGAGTGTTCGCCTACCAGCTCGCGGTGAGCGCGGACGATATGCTGATGGGGGTGACCCGCGTGGTGCGCGGGCGTGACCTGCTGTCCTCCGCGCCGCGGCAGAAGTGGCTCATCGAGACCCTGGGCGGCACGGCCCCGGATTACTGCCACGGCCCGCTGCTGACCGGCGGCGGGACGGGCAAGCTCTCCAAGCGCCTCGGCAGCCTGAGCACCCAGGTCCTGCGAAAAGAAAAGCGCCCCGAGGAAGTGATCGGGGAGCTTGCGTTTCTCAGCGGCCTGACCGATACCGCCGGGCCGGTGACCGCCCGTGAGCTGATCCCCGGCTTTTCGTGGGACCGCGTGAAGACAGAAGATGTGCCGCTGGAATAGAAGCATATATGTTCAAAAAAGAGACTGTCTCAAAACTGTTTCCACTATGTCATCCTGAGGAACGAAGTGACGAAGGATCTTTCTTTTGAAGGGTTTTAATACTTTTGGGAAAGATTCTTCGCTTCGCTCAGAATGACACGGCGTTTTGAGACAGCCTCTTTTTCAGCTTACTGTTTGAAATGCCCGCGGCAGATACCGGATCAGATCCGACGGGGCCAGAGAGTATTCCCCCAGCTCCTGCGCGGCCAGATCCCCCGCAAGGCCGTGGAGGTATACCGCCGTGCGCGCGGCGGGCAAAGGCTCGAAGCCCTGGGCCAGCAGAGCGCAGAGCATGCCGCCCAGCACGTCCCCGCTGCCGCCCTTGGCCATGGCCGGGCCGCCGCTGGGGTTGACGGTGAGGTCCTCTCCCCGGCAGACGAGGGTGCCGTAACCCTTCAGGATCAGAAGAACGTCCGGGTGCTCCGCCGTGAAGCGCAGCGCGCCGGCGAGGCGGCCATGCGTCAGATCGCCGCCGAGACGCCTGAACTCGCCCTCGTGCGGCGTGAGGATCAGCGGGACGCGGCAGGCATCCAGCAGGGCGGGCTCGTCCGCGAAGATTCGCAGGCCGTCCGCGTCCACAATGAGCGGACAGGCGGCCTTCTCCAGCACGGTCTTGACCAGCGCTTGCGCCTCCGCGCCTGTGCCGAGGCCGGGGCCGATCAGGATGGCGCTTGCCTTTGAAAGCGCGTCTTCTGCCTGCCGTGCGGCGCGGGCGGCAAAGCCGCCGTCTTCGGCGGCGGGGAGGGGCAGCACCACCGCCCCGTCACAGCGGGAAGCTGCGATGGGGTAGATGCTCTCGGGGACCATAAGCTGCGTTAGGCCCGCGCCGCCGCGTTCGCAGGCGTTCGCTGCGAGTGCAGGCGCGCCCGCGTAGCCTCTGGCCCCCGCGAGGATAAGCGCGCGGCCGTAGCTGTACTTGTGGCTTACGCGCGGTCTTTTCGGGAGGGCGCAGTCCTCCGCCGTAATCTCATGCAGGCAGATGTCCGGGAGGACATCTGCCGGATCCTGGTATTTTTCCGTATACTGTGCGACAGTCAGCGCTTTCATCCGTGGTCGTAATGGGCGGAGACCTTCCGCATCAGCTCGATGATGGGCAGGTGCTGGGGACACACACCCTCGCACTGGCCGCAGGCGATGCAGTCGGCAGCTCTGCCGTGGGTCTCGGTGAGCTTTGCATAGTTTGTGAAGTTGATGGTCCAGCCCTTCTCCTCCAGATCCTCGCGCATGTCCTCGTTGTACAGGGAGAAGTAGCGCGGGATGGCGATGTGCATGGGACATCCGTCCGTGCAGTAGGAGCAGCCGGTGCAGGGCACGGTGATCTGCCCGTTGATGATGTCGGCGGCGGTGTGGGTCATGGCGATCTCCTCGGGCGTGAGGGGCTTAAAGTCCGCCATAAAGTCTGTGTTGTCGCGCAGCTGCTCGATGTTGCTCATGCCGGACAGGACCATCATCACGTTCTCCTGCGAGGCCGCGAAGCGGATCGCCCAGGAGGGGATGGAGGCGTCGGGATCGGCGTTTTTGAACATCCTTTCGGCGGCCTCCGGCAGCTTTGCAAGCGTCCCGCCCTTGACGGGCTCCATCACCACGACGGGTTTATGGTGCTTTGTCGCCGTCTCATACACCGCGCGGGACTGGATCCATTCGCTCTCCCAGTCGAGGTAGTTGAGCTGGATCTGTACAAATTCCATCTCCGGGTGCTTTGTCAGGATCTCGTCCAGCAGCTCCGGCGAGTCGTGGAAGGAAAAGCCCGCGTGCTTGACGAGCCCCTTCGCCTTCTTGTCCAGCAGCCAGTTGAAGCAGTCAAACTGCTCGTACTTGGGGTAACTGCTCGCCTCGATGCCGTGCAGGAGGTAGTAGTCGAAGTAGCCCGCGCCGGTCTGCTCGAGCTGCTCGTTGAAGATGCGGTCGCGATCCTCGAGGGAGTTGAAGAAGGCGCTGTGGAGCTTGGTCGCCAGGGTGAAGCTCTCGCGCGGGTAGCGGTCGACAATGGCGGCTTTGGCGGCCTTCTGACTCTGGAAGCCGTTATACATGATGGCGGTGTCAAAGTAGGTGAAGCCTCTGCTGATGAAGAGGTCCACCATCTCCTTGAGCTGTTCGATATCGACGCTCGCGTCGTCGTCGGGGTTGAGAAGGGGCAGGCGCATCAGGCCGAAGCCGAGTTTTTTCATAGGATCACCTCATTTTCATATTTATGCAATCATAACACAAAGACGCGGCGTCGGCAAGGAAATACAAGAAAATCCTGCGCCCGATGCAGTAGGGCAGGGAACATGCCGCGTGTGAGGGAGTATTCGGGGAGCCGGAAGTCAGCATGAGCATATCGGAACGCTTGAAAGAAAAACTGAGCGCCATCTTCCGGCGGAAGCCCTCCGGGAAGGGGCCGCCGCTGCCCGCGGGGAGCTTTGTGCGCTCTTCCATTCACCCGCTGCGCGCAAGGCTGACCACGGTCTCGACGTGGCACGAGGAAATGATATTACTGGCACATACCTCATACCTGTTCGCCCAATGCCGGACAGGAACATATCCACCGTTTTGGGCACTTGTCCGTTATCGGGAACATGTCGACTAACTGGAATTTTGCTTATTCTTCGGATGATTGTTTCAGCAGTTCGTATTGTTCGGGAGTTGTGATTTTTCGGAGTTCAATCATGGCTTTTTCGTATTCGTTTTCATAATGCGAAAAAGTATCTGTTTTCTGCAGCTTAAAGCCCAGTGAAATATACAGAAGAATTGCTTTCCAGCTCCATGGCTGCGTGTGGATATAGACAGGAAGGCCCTGGCACTCTGCATAGATATTCATAACAGCGGTGCAAAGGGCTCTCCCAAGACCAATTTTCTGGTATCGTTCATCAACCACTAGCCAATGCAGGGAGGAAACACTGTTTATTCCACGCATATCCTGCCATGCGATGCAGGAACCCACGACATCACCATCTTTATTTAGTGCAAAAAGTATGTTTGGAAGCAGTTCGGGATTCTGCAAATAAGTCTCTGCGAAATATTTCTCAGCTTCCGCTTCTGAATCAAAGTCGCCAATGGCGCATTCCTGTTTCGCCCATTCTTTTTCATACCCGACCTGATATGGAACGATAGAAAAACCAGCCGGCAGCGCTGTCTTCCTGTAGTTATAATCGGAGCATTTCATAATCGTATTGCAGAATGGAATAGTTCTGTCGAGCATAACGCCCTCCTTCAAATCCCGATTTTGCGTCATCCCGACAAACGGGAATCTATAGTGCTAATTCCATCAGCCAGCAATCTACTTTTTCTCCCTCAAACATCTCATGTTTTGGAAGGAATTTAATGATTTTAAACCCGGCTTTCTCGTATGCCCTTATAGCCCTTTTATTATCTTGGTGCGGGTCAAGAAGAACTCGTTCCGCAGCCATATTTTCTT
>CADBJU010000026.1:23705-24406 GCA_902795045.1 Oscillospiraceae bacterium
TGATAGGCCTGTGCATATCCGATGGGGGATTTCTTATACTCGATGATCATTCTGAATCCATCTGGAATTTCTTCCAAAAAATGTGCAGACAAAGTATCCGTCGTAAACCTGACGTCACGACCTTCGTAATACTTCAGCACTCTCTTATCTGTCAACCATTTAAACATGAGTGGAAGATCCGTTTCCGTAAAATCTCGGATTGTTATTTCATCTTTTTCTATTTTCACGTAATCCTCCCTGCAAACTGCGATTTATATGCCTCTTTATCAGTATAATCATTTAAAAGGATCTCTGCTATTGCAATGCTTGCATGAAAAAAGAGTGCCGAAGCACTCTCGAGATAATTGGTGGAGCATAGGGGGATCGAATTGAACCATGAAAACCGAGCGAAGCATTGCAAATGAAAGGAGGCAGAGCACGTCACCCGGCTTCGCTTTCGCAGGTTGTATGCAATGAATCGCCGATATTTGATAACGTGTGATTATTGATAGTGTGGTATTATAATGCTATAAAAGAAATGAGCCTGGTGCACCCGAGCCCTTTTGGCTTGGGCCGACACGGCTCATTTTTTGGGTTATAGGACAAAACGTGTGGATAAAATTCCTGGAAACCCTTGAAATTTCAATGTGAATTCGGATTATATCTTCCTTGAAACGGATAGTTTGGAGGAAGGTGCCATGAAACATGTGATTTGCCCGATA
>CADBJU010000027.1 GCA_902795045.1 Oscillospiraceae bacterium
AGGCGGCACGGAATCTCCGCAGCCGCGCCATTGGCGGGCCGTCGCGCAGCAGGCCCAGGAATGGCAATGCGGCAAGGCGTTCAACGGATTGCCACACCAGTGACATCGGTCACACGAGGTAAGGAATGTCGCACGCTTCCCGCGCGTCAGAATGTTCGCAATGACAGGCTATAAGCTGGTACTTGCTGACTAAACCCGATACCCATATTCTATTTTACAGTCTGCTCCTTCTCGTAGCACCTGGCGCGGTGGAAGAAGGTCGAGCGCGGCATCCCGCAGACGGAGGCCGCCTTACTGACGCTGATCTCCCCGGCCCTCCAGCGCTGACAGGCAAGCACGAAATTCTCAGGCAGCGGCGCGGGCGGCCTGCCGAAGCGGACGCCGCGCTGCTTTGCCGCGGCGATCCCCTCCGCCTGACGTCGGCGGATATTCTCGCGCTCGTTCTCGGCCACGAAGGAGAGCACCTGCAGCACGATGTCGCTCAGAAACGTGCCGACCAGGTCCTTCCCCCGCCGGGTATCCAGCAGCGGCATGTCAAGCACGCAAATATCCGCGCCGCGCTCTTTCGTCAGCACGCGCCACTGGTTTTGGATCTCCTCATAGTTTCGCCCAAGGCGGTCGATGCTCTTGATATACAGCAGATCCCCTTTCCTGATTTTTCGGACAAGCCTGCGGTATTGCGGGCGTTCGAAGTCCTTGCCCGACTGCTTGTCGATAAAGATATGGCTGTCAGAAACTCCGGCCTCGCGCATCGCGATCATCTGGCGGTCCTCGTTCTGGTCTCGGGCGCTGACCCTCACATAGCCGTAGATACTGTTGGAAATTGTCGTTCTCCTCCTCTTGCGATGTCCGGTTTATGTTTTATGTTAATTATTTTATGTCTACGATTAAAATCGTAAAAAAGGCGCAAGCCCATTTATTATTCTGGGCTTGCGTGCATCCGGGTATATAAAGTATAAAATTATGTCAACCGATCTCCGGGTAGAGGGGGAACTGCTCGCACAGGGCGACGACCTGCTCCTTCACTTCGGGGACGGCGGCCTCGCCCTCGTCGATGAGGCGGGCGATCATGGCGCCGATTTGGCGAAGCTCCGGCTCCTTCATGCCGCGGGTGGTGACGGCGGGGCTTCCGAAGCGCATGCCGGAGGTCGCCTTCACACCCTGGGTGTCGAAGGGAATGGTGTTCTTGTTGGCGGTGATGTTCGCCATATCGAGAAGCTCCTGCACCTCGGCCCCGGTCTTGCCGCGGCTCATGACATCGGCCAGCATCATATGGTTGTCCGTGCCGCCGGAGACCAGGCGCACGCCGCGCTTTTGCAGCTCGTCGGCCAGGGCCGCGGCGTTGAGGACGATCTGGTGCTGATAGGCCTTGAACTCGTCGCTCAGGTCCTCCTTGAAGCAGACGGCCTTGGCGGCGATGATGTGCATGAGCGGGCCGCCCTGGGTGCCGGGGAAGACGGCGGAGTCGATCTTCTTTTTGAGCTCGTCGGTGCACAGGATCAGTGCGCCGCGGGGGCCGCGCAGGGTCTTGTGCGTGGTGGTGGTGACCACATGGGCGTAGGGCACGGGGCTCGGGTGCTCCCCGGCGGCGACGAGGCCCGCGATGTGGGCCATGTCCACCATGAGGTATGCGCCCACGGAATCGGCGATCTCACGCATGCGCTTGAAATCGATGACGCGGGGATAGGCGCTGGCCCCGGCGATGATGAGCTTCGGCTTCTCCTCCTCCGCGCGGCGCTGGACCGTGTCGTAATTGATCATTTCGGTCTCGGGGTCAACGCCGTAGAAGGTGGCGTTAAAGTACTTGCCGGAGATGGACGCCTTGGATCCGTGGGTCAGGTGCCCGCCGTGGCTGAGATCCATGCCCATGATGGTGTCGCCCGGTTTCAACAAAGCGAGGTACACCGCGACATTGGCCTGGGAGCCGGAGTGGGGCTGGACGTTTGCGTGCTCGGCGCCGAAAAGCTTCTTGGCCCGCTCGATGGCGAGGCTCTCCACCTCGTCCACGAACTGACAGCCGCCGTAGTAGCGCGCGCCGGGCAGGCCCTCGGCGTATTTGTTGGTTAGATGGCTGCCCATGGCCTCCATCACGGCGGGCGAGACAAAGTTCTCCGAGGCGATCAGCTCGATATGATCACGCTGGCGGCCCAGCTCGCGCATCATGGCGCCGTAGACCTCCGGGTCCTGTGCTTTGATATGTTCGTAATGCATGGAGTGTCCTCCTGTTTTCTTTCTATCCGCGAGGCATTATACATGATTCCGCCGCGCTTGACAAGACTCTTGCTTGTTTTCCCTGCGCATGTTATGATACTGTCATGATACCCAATCTTACATAACAGAGGTACAAGACGATGAAAAAGATTGTGAAAGTGATCCTGGCGCCGCCGATCGCCGCCGTGTTTGCCACGGGCGGTCTTTTAGGCTGGCTGACCGCGACGGAGTATAAGCCCGCACCCGTCGAAACGGTTGCGGTGCAGAGCGTGGGCGAGAACGCCTCTCTCAAGACCGGCGAGGAATTCACGGTGCTCAGCTGGAACGTGGGCTACGGCGGGCTCGGCAAGGACTCGGACTTCTTCATGGACGGCGGCAAGAACACCAAATCCGCCGACAAGCCCCAGGTGCAGACCTACCTGAACGGCATCTCCGACACGATCAGGGAGAACGGCGCCGATCTTGTGCTGCTGCAGGAGGTGGACGCGAACTCCTCCCGCACCTACGGCATCGACGAGCGCGAGCAGCTTGGCAGCCCCACGGGCAGCAGCGCCTATGCCCTCAACTATTCCTGCCCCTTCGTGCCGAATCCGAACACGCTGATCATCCACCCCCTGGGCAGGATCAACAGCGGCCTGTACACCGTGACGGACGGCATCCGCGTCGACAGCGCCGAGCGCATCTCTCTCCCCTGCCCCTTCTCCTGGCCGCTGAGGATCGCAAATCTCAAACGCTGCCTGCTGGTCAACCGCCTGCCCGTCGAAGGCATCGACAGGGAGCTCGTGCTGGTGAACCTCCACCTTGAAGCCTACGACGACGGCGAGGGCAAGATCGCCCAGACCAATCAGCTGCGCGACTATATCGAGGCCGAATACGCCAAGGGCAACTATGTCATCGCGGGCGGCGACTTCAACCAGGTCTTCCCCGGGAGCCTCGAGGCCTATCCCAACACCCACGCCGAGAACTGGGAGCCGGGCGTGCTGGACGAAAAGCTCCTGCCCGAGGGCTGGACCCTGGCCTATGATCTGACCGTCCCCTCCTGCCGTCTGCTCAACCAGCCCTATGACCCCGCCGACACCGCGGGCACGCAGCACTACGTGATCGACGGCCTGATCCTCTCGCCGAACGTGAAGCTGGAGGAGGTCAAAACGGTGGACGCGGCCTTTGAAAACTCCGACCACAACCCGGTGCGCATCGTGGTGACGCTGGAGAAATAGTTGTCATAAATTAGTTTTCATATTTTGGTAAACATAATATCTTGCTCTGTAAAAAAACAGCGGGGGTGTGAAATCTGCATTCACACCCCCGTCCTTTTCCTGTGATCAGGCGAAATCCTGGCTGTAGGCGAGGACCGCGCCGGACTCGGCATCGACGACGAACGAGTACGCCATCCCGCCCTTGTAGAACTTGATGTCGTAGGTCTGGCCGTTAAGCTCGGCCCTTTTCAGAAAGTCGATATCGCCTCTCGACAGCGCCACATAGCCCAGCGCGCTGTCCACCGCCTCATCCTGCGAAATCGTGCCGCCGGAGACCAATTCCAGCTCGTTGTCATTCAGCTTGCTCATATTCTTCATCTTCGACTCCTCTGCTTTGCGATCTGTATTTTCAATCTGTGAGCTGATTGTACCACGCAAACCATCACACATCTGTCACATTCTGGATACAGTATAGCACATCGCCGCTGCCGCCGTCAACCGCGCTCTCTCACACTCTGGAGGCGAGGGGCTGGTACTTGGCCTTGCTCACGCCGAGGACGAAGCGGGTAATCTCCTTGAGGCCGGGGAGCATCAGCAGCACGCCGACCAGCTTGCTCTGGCCGAAGGCTTTGGCCAGCTTGAAGCTCTGGGGGATGCCGAGGATGACGCTTGCGGCCATGAGGACGTTGTGGACGATGGGGCCGAGGCCGAGGTTGTTCGTGAACAGCGCCAGCAGGAGGCACAGGTCCGCGGCGACACCGAACCAGCCGTTCCAGCAGATGCCGTACTCCTCATAGCTGCTGAGGATCGGGATGAGGCTGTGCCAGCCGGGTCTGCCGGCCTTTTTCAGCAGGCACCATCTGCCGATGACGAGCAGCACTCCGCCCAGTACCAGGGCCAGCAGGATATAGGGCAGGATGTTCACGGCCTGCTCGGTCTTGAGGGGCTTGCCGTCGTAATCGGCGGCGAGGAAGGTCTTGACCTTGCCCTCGAACTCCTCCGCGCTCGGGAAGGAGCCGACCTTGATGAAGCCGACATTGCCGCTCTTGTCAATGAAGAAGGTGGTGGGATAGCCGGGGACATTGAGGTAGCTCAGATCCTCGCCCGCAAGGCCCATCGGGAAGCTGAGATTGTGGCTGGCTTTGTAGTCAGAGATGATCTCCATGGTGTCGTCCTCATAGCCGGAAACCGCGACGATCTCCATGCGGTCCTTGTTGGCCTGGTAAATCTTCTCCATCTCGGGGAACTCGTTCTCGCAGGGGCCGCACCAGCTGGCGAAGATGTTGAGCACGACCAGGTCCTTCTCCTTGAGAAGCTCGGAGAGGGTCGCGGTAGTGCCGTCGGTGAGGGAGACGGTGAAGTCGGCCATGTGCTGGCCGGGCTCGACCCCGATGCCGGAGTCTGCGAATGCGGCGGCGCTCAGGGACGCGAGCAGCAGGACCGCCATGACCATGCAAATCAGTTTTTTCATTATGATTCATTCCCTTCGGTTTTTATTCTTGATAGCTGTATGATACCACCCATAACATCACACTCGTGTCACACAGTATAACAAAACCTCCCGCAAAAATCCAGTGGATTTGCAGGAGGTTTTATGCTGTTATATTCACCCGTCCGCGCGGATGCAGCGGACGGCGCAGCGGGTCTGGCCGCCGGTGTTGCAGGTGAAGAGCGTGAGGTCCCACTTCTCCGCCTTGTCGCTCTGGTTGTCGATCATGTACTGCACATCCGTGGGGCGCACGGTCTCGCGGTTGGAGACGATGTAGCGGTAGACGACGCCCTCAACGTTGGTAAACGTGACCTCGGCGCCGATCTCGATGAACTTGATGGGGCTGAAATGGCTGGGGAAATTGTGGCCGCAGATGACCAGATCGTCCGTGTAATAGCTGCCTTTGTAAACACAGGGGCTGTACTTGAGGCGGTCCATGTCCCAGTCGTCCATGACGGGCAGCTCCAGCTCGAGCGACGGGATCGTGAGCGTGCCGATATAATTCCAGCCGTCGATCTCCTTTGTGGGCATGTCAGGAATGACAGGCTCGACATACTCCTCCATGCCGCCCTCAGTGGGCGGGATCGTGGGCTCGGGCAGGCGGAGCTCGGGGCGGGTCTCGATGATGCGGGCCAGGGCGTATTGGCTTGCCTCGGCGGCGCGGTTATTCTCCCGCATGTTATGAAGCACGAGGCCCAGCGCCCCGCCGAGCATCGCAAGGCCCAGCAGGATCAGCAGCGCCGACAGGGCGCGTCTGCCCTTTCGCGTCTCCATGGCTCAGTCCCCCCGGCGGCGCAGGAGCAGGCCCGAGATCACCAGCACCACGCCGAGCGCGGCCAGCACCGGCACCGGCCACCAGAGCTGGCCCGTCTGCGGGAGGTAGACGTAGCTCTTGCCGGGCGTGTAGGTGACGATGGGATAATGGGGCGTGTAAGTGGGCCACGGGGTATGGGTGGGTGTCGGGGTGTGGGACGGGGTGACGGAGGGCGGTGGCGTGGTGATGCCGCTCTTGGGTGCGGCGCTCACCGCATAAATCTCTGCGCCGGTCTTCGGGTCGCGCTGCGGCACCGAGAGAAGGAAGGGCGTCAGCTTCTTGCCGTCCTTGGAGGCGGTCGTCTGGTAAAGCAGGTACAGTCCTACGCTCAGGTCCTTGAACGCGGCTTTGCCGCCGTTGATGGAGGCTGTGCGGGGGCTGAGCTTTTTCGTGTCGGCCTCCTTGACGAGGATCGCCGAGAGCGTGGGGTTCTGCTTGTCCAGCTCGCTTTCGCTCATGCCGGGGATTCTTTTGGCGGTATCGGAGTCGGGGAAATCGCCCTTGCTCACATCATAGATGTAGTTTGCGTCCTCTTGCTTGACGCCCGCCACCTTGTACAGCGCGACGGTGCCGCCTTCCATGCCCTTCAGGTCGAGGGTGATGGAGCAGTCTTTCTTGTCGAGGTCGGGCGCGGCCAGGGCGGGCGGCAGGGCTGACGCCACGGTCAGCAGCGCAAGCGTCAGGGCCAGAGCCAGGCGGATAAATCTTCTTTTCCTCATGATTGGGAATCTCCTTTGTCACCGGGCTTTTTGCGTGCCCGGGAGTCGTCGGTTTGTCTGCGTATTTCGATGCGGCGGTTGAGGGCATCCGCGGCGGAGCGGCTGAGGCGGAGGTAATCCACGCGCCGTCCGGCGTCCGCCATGGACCAGATGAACAGCAGCACCAGGATCGGCACGCCGATCACAAGCGCCAGATACACCGGTTCGATGAGCACACCCTCGGCCAGGACGATGACCTTGCCCTGCGCGTTCTCCACGCGGTGGCCGCGCACCAGCAGGCGGTGGGAGTTGATGCCGTAGGGGGTGCAGGTGACGAGGGTGAAGTAGTCCTTCTCCGGGTCGATCTTGAGCTCGGACACCTCAGAGGGGAGCACGATGCGGATCTGGTCGACCTCGTAGGTGACCGTGCGGTCGAGGACGGTGACAGTCCAGTTGTCGCCGGGGGCCAGCTTGTCAAGGTCGGTAAAGAGCCGGGCGCTTGGCAGGCCGCGGTGGCCGGAGACGGAGCAGTGGGTCCCGGTGCCGCCGACGGGGAGGCTCGTCCCCGCGAGATGGCCGATGGCGATCTGCAGCACGGCCTCGTCGGTGCCGTGGTAGACGGGCAGGGTGACGTTGATTTTCGGGATGTCGATGTAGCCCATGATGCCGGAGCCGTTGACATCCAGCAGGGCGTTGTATTCCTTCTTTTCCTCCTCGCTCATGTTCCAGAGCACGCCGCTTTTGCAGAGCTTTTCGTTGTACTTTTCGGCGGCCTCGAAGACCTCCTTGTAGCGGTCGGGGTCGAGCTCGGCGACTGCCTGGGCGTAGCCCGCGACGGCGCGGCTCTGGTGGAAGCTGTTCCACCAGTCGGAGAAGGTGGGATAGACCAGCAGCCCCACCCCGACCAGCGCCATGAGCAGCACCAGCAGGGAGACGAAATTCTTTTTTAACCAGGTCATAGGGCTTTGTCCTTCGTTGGGAAAGTTTCCGGGATCAGCAAAGCGCGCAGAGAAAGCTGTGCGTTTTGGTCATACCGGAGGGATTGCGTGCCGCCGCTGCCAGTGGCAGAAGAAGGCGGCGCGCAATCTCCGCAGCCGCGCCATTGGCAGGCCGTCGTGAAACAGGCCTGGGAATGGCAATGCGGCAAGGCGGGCAAAGGTGTCACGAAGTGACGGAGAGGGCTTCCCGGGTGCTGTGACAGCTCAAAGGGACGAACGACCCTCTCAGTCACGGCGCTTGCGGGGGACGCGCCGTGCCACCTCCCTCAAGGAGGGAGCCAAGACCCTCGCTGTCATTCTGAGCAAAGCGAAGAATCTTTTCTTTCCTCCTGTATCGGGGAAAGATCCTTCGCTTGCGCTCAGGATGACAAAACCGGGGATTTGCTCCCTGTTCCGGGATTTGCGAAAACGTGGGGGTCTCCCCCTTGGCTCCCCCTCTGGGGGAGCTGGCACCAGTGCGCACACTGGTGACTGAGAGGGCCGCTTTTGCGCCCTGTTCCGTGATTTGCTGAAACGTGAGGTTTTTCCCTGTAGGGGACGACCCCCGGGCGTCCCGTGTCGGTTATCGTACCATGGCACGGGACGCGGGATAGGCGTCGGCCCCTACGGGGTTAACCGGAATTATGCGTGAACGCGGGATCACTCCACCTCGGAGCGCTTCTTGGTCACGAAGTACACGGCCGCGGCAATGACGAGCATGGAGCCGAAGACGTAGAACAGCGTGGTGCCAACGCCGCCGGTGCTGGGCAGCTCTGCGCCGGAGCGGTTGACGACATTCTTCGTGACAGTGTAGGTGTCATTTTCTGTCTCCCAGTTTTCATTCAGAGTCCAGCCTTGGGCAGAAACTGCGGTCAGCTCCGGTGTATCAGAGGTCTCACTGTGCGTTGCCACAAGCTCAAGCGCAAACGGCTCGATGGGATTGTAGCCATCAGGCGTCACCGTCTCAGTGATCTGATAGGTACCCGCGTCGATCTTGTGCGTCGTGAACACATTGGTGCTGGCAGTATGATCCAGCGGAATCGTCACGTAGACATTCTCCAGTAAATCATTAGCTGCAAATGCAGTCTGTGTAACAGCCGTGTTGCCATCGCTGTCCTTCTTGGCCTCTTCGACCTGGATGATGGCGCCCTTGCTTGTCTTCGTATAGGCCTTGCCATCTTCCGGCTTATCCAGGAGATACTTCTTGGTACCGTCCACGATGTAGACCTTGTTTGCTACATCTTCCGCAGTGACCTTGTAGGAGGCTAGCAGCTTGTCAAAGCGGAAGCCCGCGGTATTAAGCGGCTGATTGTTGCCGTCGACCTTGTTGATAACCGCCTTGAAGGTGAAGACCGTGACTTCATCGTCGGGGGTAGTGCCTTTGGCAGAGTTATCATTGGGGTTGTTGCTGAACTCGATATGGCTCTTGTTGGGGTTGCCCGCAGCGTTGATTTTCGCATTATCATTCAGCGTAGCGGTGTACGCTACTTCAACCACGACATAGGCTGCAGTTGCATTAAGAGGAGGATTATCCAGATCAAGGTAATAATCACCATTATAGTCCAACATGTTTCCAAGATCGAAGCGATACTTATTGCCATTCGTGTATGAGCTATCACCAATTGCGGAATCAACATTCTTTGTTTCCGCATCTATATCAACGTCGTCAAGATACAAGGCTGTTCCAGTAATCCTATCAGCCTTCGTGATACGTCCATCTTCAGGGATCGTTCCTGCAATCTGATATGCGGTAACTTTTGCATCGCTATTAAACGTAAGTCCTTCACACATATCATCATAGAAAGCCAGGTTATACCAGTCATAGGTGTCAAAGACATTGACAGGGATAAACGCGGTCAGCTTGTAGGGGATCGTGTCGCCTACATCGTAGTCGGCGGAATCCTGCCAGGTAACTGCGTCCTCCGAGGTACTGCTGTCATTCTTGTCGTCGACCTTTTTATTGGAGGACGGGACTTCCGTCTTGGATTTGAGCGTCACGTCACTGAGCAGCTGCAGGATATAACGGGAAATAGCATAGGGTTTCGTTTCGCCCGAAGCTACAGTGTCTTCGATGAAATAGTAACCGTCGGGAAGCTCTGTGAGTGCAACCTGTTCAGCACCCGAAGTTCTACCTGCGGTTTTAATCGGATGAATGTTGTTATATGCAATAAAACGGGCTATTAAAGATGAAAGATCAGTTGCACCGGTTATATCACCAATCGTTCCAATTGCTTCCGCAACATCCGCCGCATCGGTGCTGTAAACCTTATTTCCCTCGCCATCCTGGCTTACCAGAGCGGCAAAAGCCGCGTTGCCTGTATCAACCAGCCGTTTAACGAATGATTCTCTGAGGGTCTTCGATCCAACATCGGTACTGCCTGTAAGAGCACTGCCCCACTGGGCATTGAAAAGGGTGCGGTCGGGGTAGACACTCGTGCCGCTCGTTTCGTCCGTAAAGGTATCTGCAGCGGCAGCATCGCCCTGCTCTATAGTGCCGGTGAAGATCTGATAGGCGTTGAATGTATGCGCTGCCTTATCGTTTGTGGGCACCTTGATGGTGATTGTATGTCCATCCGCCCACGCATTCCCGCCGAGGCTTAACACCATGACGAGAACCAGCGCGAGGGAGAGGACTTTTGCGAGTTTCTTCATCTTTCGTGTTTCCTTTCGTGTATGTTTATTTTTTGATTTTGCAAAGGGTTGGGGATTTGCTTGGCTCCCTCTCCGAGGGAGCTGGCACCAGTGCGCACACTGGTGACTGAGGGAGTCGCGATCCTTTCGCCGGGTGCAGACCGTGGGGACTCCTTCCGTCACGGCGCTTGCGGGGGACGCGCCGTGCCACCTCCCTCAGAGAGGGAGGCATAGGCCGGGCCGTCCCGGATGCTGGGGGTTGGACGGATCATGTCTCGCCCTCACCCCCTTTCCGTCTGCGCGCCCTGTCGGCGCGGGAACATTTCAGAGGCTCTGCCGCCGCAAGTCCTGTGGCCGCGAGCAGCAGCGCCGCGCCGCCGAGGCGGTACGCGCCGACGCCAATGCCGCCGGTGGACGGCAGCTCCGCGCCCTTCTCGTTGCCGATCTTGTAGGTGTACACCTTGCCGCCGTCAGGCTTGCTTACATCTTGGTCATGCACGATGAGTCTGCTTAAGGGCTCTTTCGCAGTCAGTTTATTGTCATTGACGCTGAAATAGAAGGGCTCACCGCTGATGACATAGCCGCCCTCCGGCTGTTTTGTCTCGACCAACTTATACTCGTAGTTGCCGAGGCCCGGAAATGTCAGGCTGCCGTCTGCTTCAACTTCCTTCTCTTCACCCTCGTTCACATACTCGCCGTCGACCATCTTGGAAAGCTGGAATTTTGCACCAGACAGCGGAGTGGTCATGCCGTTTGCGTCGACCTTGACGATTTTCAGATCGACCGAAGGCGGGGTCGGCTTTGCGTTGGTGATGGTCAGGATGCCGTCGGAACCGGCGGGAACAGGCTTGGTCGGGCTGACAGTCTTACCGTCAAAGGTGTAGGTGATCTTCCAGTTTTCAGTCTGCGATTCCGTCATCCCGTCGCCGTTCGCATCAAGGGGATTGCCGTCTTCTCCCACCTCCACGACATAGACGCCTTTGATGTAATCTTCGTCGATTTTGTAATCCGCGGGGATGGTAAAGGTCAGCTCGTCCCATTTTTTGGACACCGTGTCGTAGTTGAGCTTTGCAACACAGCTCCAATTTGGATCTGTCCAGTTTCTGGATTTATCAAAGGGGGAAACACCGATTTTGCTGGAGACTGGTGCTTCTGTCGCATCATGAATATTACTGTTACCGTTATATAGCTCTTTTCCGGTTCCGTATTGATTGATGAGATACAGCTTGAAGTAAACTGCATCCTTATCCGTCGGCTTCTCCGGCCAGCTCTTGGTGACCTTGACCACGGTCGGGGTACGGGGTGCGTTGGTGATGGTCAAGGTGCCGCTGTCCAGAGGCGAAATAATGCTGCCTGCGTCGACAGGCTCTGTCTCCCCCTCTTTTAACAGCGAGTACGTAACCAAGTGGGAGGCGTCGCTGAATTCCTTATAGCCGCCCGTTCCATCCCCTATGTATTCCACGAACTTGAAATAATCAATAGGGGCATCCTTATTGGGATCAACCGGATTTTTGGGGTCATTACTGATCTTTCCACCAGATCTGCGGAACAGGTAGCTGAAGGTGATTGGCTCGTAGCTTGAGCTTGTGCTGTTCCACGCGATCCTGTACAGGTATTTGCCGTCTGTGGTTGTAATGGGTCCGTCTCCGGCGTCGGTCTTGAGATTGGGATCATTGATCTCATGGTAGCTGCTATAGAAATACGCCTGGAGCTGGACATAGATGTCCTCAGGCTGCTCCCCCTTGTCGATCAGCGCCTTGGTCCAGTTCTTTGTGACCGTGATGCCGAAGGGCTGCTCGACATTGGTGATGGTCTGAGTTTCGTCAGAGGGCTGCACGCCGGTGGAGGGCTCGATCTTGAAGCGCTCGGCAGACTGCTCGGGAGTGAGCTCGATGCCGTCGGTAAATTTGAACTGCTCCGTGACGCTGTAATACAGATCCTCACCCGCCGCGTTCTGTCGCAGGAGGCCGTCGAAGTGGATCGGGTCGTTCTGATTGGCGCTGGTCATGGTCCAGGTCTTGCCTGCAACCGGTGTCGCTTCGCCGTCCGGGCTTGTGGCCTTCCTGAGCTGGAAGGTGATGGACTGGATGCCATATTTTGTGAAGGGATCGTCCACCGGGTTTCCGTTCTTGTCCTTCCAGGCCTTGACAAAGTCAAGCTCCGCCAGGCGGTTGTAGATGTAGACGGTACTGTCCCTGTCGGTGGTGCCGTCGATGATGTCGTCGCTCTCGATTTTGACCGACACACCGACTGTGAGCTGCTGATCCTTATAGACCACTTCGCTCGCGCTGACGGCTCTCCATTTATCACCGGCCTTCTCGACCTCGACCAGGCGGTACTTGCCGACAGGCATATTGCCGGATTCGCCGAAGGTCTTGGACCAGTTGGTATTGGAGCTGACGGTGAAAAGCTCATTTTCCTCGATGTCCAGGTCTATTTCCGTATAATCGTTTTCGACGGTGTAATCGTCATGGAAGTCGGTGTCGATCCACTTCCACTGGTTGTCCGTGGTATTGAAGCGCTGGAGTCTGAAGTAGATCCTGCTCACGCCGTCGGGGCCCTGGGCAGCCGGGATCATGTTCTCCCCGTCCTGCTTGTACCAGCGCTTGCGGACGGTGAACTGCATGTGCTCCTTCTCGTAATGGTTTTCAAAGTCCACGCGGGCCGCCTTGTTCGCCGGTACGCTGACAGAGGCCTCGGTGCCGCCCTTCTTGTCCTCGCCCTTGACGGTATAGGTCGTGATGCACACGACACCCTCGCGGGTCTCCGCGGGCAGGATTTCTTTGACGATGTATTCCCTGCCGCCTACGATGCCCTCGGTCAGGACGTAGTAGTGCCCGGCCTTCATCGCGGAATAAGGAATCGTGTCGATCAGAGCGTTGGTCTCCTTATCGTAGACCTCGAACCTGAGCTTGTTCTTTTCAGGCTCACTCGGGATCTGGTCGCCGGAGAAGGCCTTGTTGATGATGATGGCCGCCTGGTTCACATCGTTGTTGAAGATGGCGCCGTCGGCAGTGCTCAGCACCATGCCGCCCTTGCGGTAGGTGATCTGGGAGTCAGGGATCCTGTTTTCGCCCTGGGAGATGTCGTCCTCGGTGACGTTGACCTCGACCTCAACGGTATCGACCTCATCATAGAGGACAGTGTCATCCAGCCTGAAGTCTCCGTCGTCGGCCTCTGTCTTGTTGTACTCCTTGATCTCATAGTGATAGACACCCGGTACGGTGTAGGGAATGTTGGAGAACTGGAAGCTGCCGTCGGCATTGTTCGTCACAAGCTGTGTGCGCACTCTCTGGTTGCCAACGACCTCGTTGAGCACGAAGGCAAACTCTCCCTCCTGCAGGTTGCGCCCGTGGAGGTACTTGGTGCCCTTCAGTTCGGCATAGGCGGTCTCCTTCGGGTTGCTCCAGTTCCAGGTGTAGCCTTCGTCACCGCGCAGAACGATGATATTGTTGGCCAGCTCTACGGCGTTGTCAAACTCCTTTGCTTTTTTCTGGTTTGCCGCCGTCATCTCTTCGGCAAGACCTTCGAGAATCTCGTTCTTGAGAGTTACCTTTTCATCCGGAAGATCATTGATCTGCTGAATCTGGAACTGCCAAACGTTGTCGCCCAGTGCCTCGTGGAGTTTTTGCTGCAGCTGCCAGCTAAAGCTGCCAATACTTCGCGATTCTGTCTGCAGGGCCATGTTTTGGGGATTCGCCAGTTTCTCTCTTGTATATTCATGGTAGATACAGAAATTGTGCGCGGTCCGATCAGCCACCATATAGCCTGCGGGCGCTTCGATTTCCTTCCAGAAGTAGAGCGTCTCAGGCTGGAACCCATAGTCAAACGATACCACGCCATTGGTATCCGACGTGAAGGTTTTCGTTGGGGCATCTTCGGGAATACGGACAGAACCGATGATTTTTTTATTCTCGTCCAAAGTTGCCTTATACAGCTCAAACTTCGCCCCTACGACCGGCTTTTCGAGATTGTTGAGGTCGCGCTTGAGAATGGTGAAATGCTCGGTGTCGCCGCCGATCGTGGCATAGGAATCGACTTTGAAATCGCTTGTCACCGTGCTCTTGAAGTCGAAGGTGCTCGCGTGGAGATAGGCAGTATTCGTGTAAATGGAATTGGTTTTATCATAGATGGGGATCACTTCAAACTCCACAACATAGGGGGTCTGGTCAGGGACAAAGATACGCAGAAGACGGGAGTTGTCGTCATAGCTGACGGTGACGTTGGGATCGGGATCGCTCTCGCTCAGCTTGGGGAATATCTGGGTGCCATCGATGGATTTGTCCTCCTTGAGCGTGCCCTCGTACACCTTGACGGTGTTCGTTTTCAGGGTGATATTCGTCTCCAGTTTGTCGAAAATCTCTACCCTGTCGTTATTGTTCAGGAGCTTTCTGTCCGGGTTGACGGCAATGCGGTATGTGATGGTCTTGACGGTGTTCCCCTCTTCGTTGCCCACGTCCACCTTCTTGATCAGGTCTTTATACTCGTAGGTGATCGTATTGCTGTCGACTCTGAGGGTATCGCCGCCCTCGTCCAACACTTTGGCGGTGTTGGTGAAGGTGTATTTGCCCACCTGTTCCTGCATCTCCACCCACTTTTCTTCGGTGATCTGGGTCTGGTAGGTCACGGTGTACTTCACGCCGCTCAAACCGTCAGGGGCATAGTCAGCGCCATTTATCCTGCGCATTGCATCCACAAGATTGATGCTGCCGATCTCGCGCCCGGAAACGGGGAGGGAAACAGGGCTGTCATGATTCAGGGAGCAATCCACCTGCCAGATTTGTTTATCGGCATGGTTCATCTGACCGTTGGCTTCGGCCTTGATATGGAATGTGCCCTCAACAAACTCCATGCCTTCGGGAATGGTATCGAAGAAATACGGCTCCACATCCGGCGTAAACTTGAGCTTATCCTTGTTGAGCACGACCGTCCACGTTGCAGTCGGACGCGGGCCTGCCTGAGTCTCATCAAACAGGCCGGTCTTGTCAAAGCTGTAGTCCGCCTTTTCGTATTCCTTCAGATCCTCCGCCGTGGTAACGCCCTTGCCGCCGACCGTGAGCTCTGCCTTGTTATGGACCCAATACGAGCCGGGCGTCTTGTCCAGCTTTTCCATGGTCACGCCCTCGGGCAGTATGGTCTTGAGCGTAATGTCGCAGTTCTGGGAAATCTCGTAGAAGGTGATGGTGTTCTTAGCCTGATCGATTTTATGGGGTATGTCAAGACTGAACGTCACGCTGTCCCAGTCGATGGTCATCGGATTCGGCATATAGTACTGGTTCTCGCCGGTAGTGAACTCCTTCTCGGTGACGGTGAGGTTCGTGAAGGTCTTCCCTTCCGGGACAACCACATGGATGGTCCAGACAACGGCGTTGTTCGTCTTGTCCCACTCCGAGAAGTTCTTTTTCAGATCCGGGGTGCCATAGTCGACATCGGTGGGCGTGTCGTCCTGACCCTTGCCGATCTCGCCGCGGTTCAGGTACTTGAGCAGGCCCGCAAGGTCCTGAGAATTACGCGGCGTGACGGTGTAGGTGATGGTGTAGGAAGGCGCGGTGGAGTCTTCCGGGAACTCGTAGGTGAACAGCTCAAAGCTGCCGCCCGTCGGTGTTCCCTCCGGCCTGGTGCCCTGCGTTGCTGTGCCGTTGTTGACATCGGTTCCGTTGTTGTCTTTAACAACAATACTGTCGATGTAAAAATCAAATGGAAAGTCCGAGATATAGTCGTGGAAGGGATAGTCGTGGAGATCGGCGTATTGGCCGTTGCTCTTTTTTGACGTTCGTGATCGTGACTTTATAGGGGATTGCCTCGCCGGGATTGGCACTCGCCGGGGCGACCTTCTCCACGCCAAACGTCGGGTCGGGCTCCTTCGGAGTGACTTTTGTCGTGTCTGTTTCCGGTTCACCGGTCCATTCCCATGTCGCGGTGTTGAGCTTCTCCTCAGACACGGGAGAGCCGTCCGCATTCTTCGTCAGCTTGACCTTGTAGGTCATGACGACCTCCGCGTTGGCCGGGATGCCGCCCTCGGGCGTGATGGTGCCGGAGATGATCTGATTATTATCGTGGTTGACGGCAACGGTATTAGTTCCTACTACCGGATTGCCGTTCATCGTCACCTCGATGCTGCCCGGGACGATTTCCTGGCCGCTGCCGACGGTATCCGTGAGATTAATGGTCGACAGCTTCGTGTTCGGCTTCGCGGTGACTCTGTAATAGAGATAGTACTCGCCGTCGGCTTCTTTCACCAATTCCACCGAACCGCCGTTCTGGGCGGTGACGGAGGAGGGTGCAGCGCCCACCAGCTTATTGGTGTCGAGCTCCTTGTCGAACTTGGGGGTCACAACGGTCGTCTTATCGCCGTTGCTGCCTTCCCATTTGAAGTTGGCGTCGTTTTTAAGCTCGCCGATATTGCCGCTCTGGACGGCCGCTTTATCGACCTTGGTCTTGTAGGTGACGGTATAGTAGGTCTCGGCTATGGCGCCGTTGGGCAGCAGGCTGCCCGCGTCCAGCTCAAAGCCCGTGCCGGTTGTGTTCAAATGCCCGGTCAAATCATCGCCCTGATAGGTGCTGCCGCCGCCGCTGAAGACGATGCTCTCCGGCACCAGAGTCTGGTTTCCGTTGAGCGTGTCCGTGATCTTGAGCTGGGTGAGATTGTCCTTCGGCGTCATTTGGAGGGTATAGTACATGTAGTACTCGCCGTCTGCCTCCTCGACAAGCTGGACGTTCGACTGGTTATTCACTTCGCCGCCGTTGGGGCTCGTGCTGACCGTCTTTCCGTACTCCAGGTGCTTTTCCTTGTAGCGGATTTTGCCGGGGACGTTCCCGGGGAATGTGATATCCGTTTCGTTCTTGTCCAGGGAGTAGTTCTCGTTCAGCGTCACTGTGAGGGCAAATTTGCCGACCAGGTCCATGCTGATCGTGTCAAGATAAGCCTTGTTCGGGACAATATGGAAATAGCCGTCCGGGGTAACCGTAAAGGTACCGACGATATCATTTCCGGACATGAGGTTGCCGTTTTGAACCTCCGTTACCGAAGAAAAGACCTTGTCAACGCCGACCATGGAACCCATGTCATACACCCAGTGCGTATGCTGCTTGGCCGTACTCAGATTATCCTGCGGGATCGTAAAATCGAACTCAAGGTGCAGCGTTTTCCCGCGCTCCTGCTCGTTAAAGGCTGTTTTTGTAGGTTTGACATTATTATTGGTAATTGTCAACAGGTCGATAGAGTTGTCGTCGGGGTCGCTGTCGTCCCCCTCGCCCGCGCGCAGAAGCGGCGCACGCATCATCAGCTTCGGAGCGTTGCCCGGCGCCTGCATAATCATGGCGTAGGCTACTTCCCCTTCCGGGCTCTGGAGGAGGAATGCTTCCACGTCGTTTGCACCGGTGTCAAGGTCTTCCGCGCCGTCCTTGGTGTCGTCGGCCTTGGTATTCGCAGCTTTGGTGTCCGCGTCCTTGGTGTCGGTACTTTCGGCGGTGGTGTCGGCTTCGGCGGCCGCTTCCGCACGCAGCTCTTCGGGCATGATGCCATAGCCCAGGATGGTCGTGTCGTCCGGGGCGTATTTGCTCTCGTTCACTCTGTCGGCGATGTCGCCCTCGATGACCGTGAGGACGCCGCTCTCGGCGTCAACGGACGTGACGATGCCCACGCGGACATCATAGGTCCCCGTGTAGAGATTGTCAAAAAATACCAGGTCGCCGGGACGCGGCAGGAAGCCCTCCGTCCCGTTCGGGATATACAGTTCCTTCTCGGTGAGCGCGTCGATCATGCCCTGCGCGTCGCCCTCGGCCGGGAAGAACTCCGCGTCGATGTCGGCGTAGTGCAGGCAGAAGCTCACGAACATGGCGTTCCAGTCGGCGTAAGGCTCGCCGCAGAAATCGCCGAAGCGGGTGTAGCCGTGGAGAGACTCATTCTCGTCCACCAGATAGTTTGCCGCGCTCTCCTGGTAGCCGATCTGGGAGACCGCGATCCCCAGCAAGCGCTCAAGGCGCGGGGTATCCTCGGTGAAAGCCGGGAAGCTCAGCAGCCACTCGGCCTCGCTCTCGACCGCTTCGGGGTTGGAATAGCACTGCAGGCTGTGGGTGTGCTCCTCTTTTTCGCAGATGAGCTTCTTCTCGAAGCAGGCCTCGCTGTGGGTGTGGCCCTCATCCTCGGGAAGCTCGCAGACAAGCTTCTGCTTCTCGGCATAGCATGCGTCGCTGTGGGTGTGGCCCTCATCTTCGGGAAGTTCGCAGACAAGCTTCTGCTTCACGGTATAGCATTCGTCGGTATGGGTATGGCCCTCGCGCTCTTCCTCGCCGCAGTTCGGGACGCGGTACGTCTCATAGCAGCTGTCGTCGTGGACATGGCCCTCGCGCTCTTCCTCGCCGCAGACAAGGAGGGGGTTTTCGATATAGCAGGCATCGTCGTGCTGATGCTCCTCGTTCTCCTCGAGCGCGCAGACAAGCTCCCGCTCCGTGACCCAGCAGCTTTCGTCATGGATGTGGCCCGCATCTTCCACGATGCCGCAGACAGGCTCCCGCTCCTCGATGTAGCAGGCGTCGGTGTGGGTGTGGCCCGCATCCTCGGCGATGCCGCAGGTAAGCTCCTTCTCCACGGCAAAGCAGGCGTCGGTGTGGGTGTGGCCTTCGCTCTCTTCAAGGCCGCAGCTGAGCTCCCGCACGGTCTCGAAGCAGGCGTCCGTATGGGTATGAGCCGCATGCTCCTCCACGGCGCAGACCGGGACCAGTTCATAGCAGGCCTCCGTATGCGTATGCTCCTCCAGGCCGCAGAAGACATCCTTCTCCAGCGTGAAGGCGGGCAGCAAAAGAGCCACCGCGGTACACAGCAGGACCAGCAGGGCCAGCAGCCCGATGCCGTATCTGCGCGCGGTGCTCCTCCTTCTCTCGTTATACCGTTTTGTCGCTCTCGTTTCCAGGTTCTGCATATCTGCTCCTCCCCGGCGGCAAGCGTGCGAAAAAGCACTTCGGGACGGCTGTGGATAAGCGCGTTTGAAATGCTTTTGCGTGTGTAAACTATGCCGCAGCGGATCTTATATTACTTTTCGATCCAACCGAAATTTTCCAGCGGCCAAATGCAAAGGATGATCTGGCCGACGATCTGTTCCTGTGTGACGCAGCCCACCTGACTCATACGCGAGTCAACGGAGCTTGCGCGCTGATCCCCCATCACGAAGTACTGCCCGTCCGGCACCTGGAACGGCAGCGTCAGGTCACAGGGGCCGAAGCCGTTCTCCGTTACGTAGGGCTCGTCGATCACGCTGCCGTTGATGATGACGGTTCCGTCCTCTTTCATGGTGAACCAGTCCCCCGGCCCGCAGATGACGCGCTTGACGAGGATCTTGTTATTATAATAGAAGGCAACCACGTCTCCCGTCTGAAAGCCGGAGTTCTTCCGGCACACAACGATCTCCCCCTCGTGGAGCGTCGGCACCATGGAATTGCCGAAAATCTTCAGTGCCGGGAAAAACAGCGTGGATACCAGCACCGCCGCTGCCGCCACCGTCAGGAGGCTGTATAGCGTACTGCGCACGATACGGTGCGTCTGCAGGCTTCGCTTTCGCCTGCGGATCTCACGGTCAAGCTGTTCGACCGTGGGTCTGTCTGTTCTCTGTTCCATTGTCTATACTTCCTGTTGTTCCGCGCCCGCGCTGTCCCCGGGGGCGCGCTGCTTTATGTTTTCCAGATAGAGCTCCGCCGCCCGCTGGGCCGCCTCAAACACGCCGCTGAGCTGCAAGGCAGCCTCCGCCAGGGAGCCGGACTTTTCAATGCGAAGCTGCTTATCCTCGAGCCGGGCGCGCAGATCTCGGTTTTCCGCCGCCAGCGTCTCATTTTCCTGTTCGATTTCCATCAGCATTTCCAGCAATTCCGAACGCCTGAGCTTTCGAAGCTGTTTGTCCGTCATGCGCCGTCCCTCCCGTCTCGCTGCCGTAAAGCGCAGATATTGTTATATAGATACAAATTATTATGCCTTAAGCGCCGCAACATGCTATATATATATATATATATATAGACGCTCTCTCCCATAATTTCCCTATCATTCTACCATGTACTTACAATTATTACAAGAATCTTTTATCACTTTTCCAAAATTTTCGACAATTCTTTTCTCCAGTTTGTTTTTATTTTGTCATTTTCTGTACAGGTGAAAAATTTACATTTCCCTGTTTTCAAATCTGCTCTTTTGTGGTATTGTTTTGCCAGTATATAAAAGAGAGGAACCCGTCATGTCTAACGAAACGATCATTGCGGCGCTGGAAGCTGAAAACGAGCAGCTGCGGCAGACGCTTTATCAGCGGGACGCCTTTATCCGCAGCACCTTCGGCCGCTATCTGACCGACGAGGTGCTGGAGGAGATCTTAAAAGACAAGGACTTCAAGATCGGCGGGGAGCGCCGGGACGTGGCGATGCTGTTTGCCGATCTGCGCGGCTCCACACAGCTTTCCGAGCAGATGGACCCGGTGGATTTCATCCGCATGCTCAACCATTTCCTCGAGGAAATGATCGAGATCATCAACGCCTGGCAGGGCAACATCCTCGACTTTGTGGGGGACGCGATCGTGGTGGTCTTCGGCGCGCCGCGCGACAATGAGCTGTCCGCCCGCAACGCCGCCGCCTGCGCGGTCGCCATGCAGCGGCGCATGGCTGTCGTCAACGAGTGGAACCGGGCGCAGGGCTACCCCGATATCTCCATGGGCATCGGCCTGCACAAGGGCGAGGCCATCCTCGGCAATATCGGCTCCGAGACGCGCACGAAGTACGACATGATCGGCCGCAACGTCAATCTCGCCTCCCGTGTCCAGGGCTGCACCGCGGGCGGGCAGATCCTCGCCACCGACGAGCTGGTGGAGGAAGCCGGCCCCAGCCTCATCCTCAATGAGGCTTGCGCCATGTGGGTCACGCCCAAGGGCATCCAGGGGCAGATCCGCCTGCACGACATCGCAGGCTACGGCAAGCACAGGCTGGATAACAGCAAAGTAGAAAGTGAAAAGTGAAAAGTGTAGTTATGGTATCGCTGCGCAATGATTGTAGAAGCGCCGAAGTCTCACCGTAACTCCGCTTTTCGATTTCCCGTCTCCGCTCTTTTATCTTCACTTTCCACTTTTCACTTTTCACTTTTTTGAAGGGGGTTCTGCTCTATGAAATGTCCGAACTGCAACACCGAAAACCCGCGTGACGCGCGCTTCTGCGCGGAGTGCGGCGCGCCTCTCCAGCAGGCACAGACGCACATGGCCGAGACCCAGAAGGCCGCGGGCGCCGCGCTCGCCCTCGGCCATGCTGCGCGCCAGGCAAGGCTTGAGGCCGCTGTCGAACCCGGCGCGATCATCAGCACCCGCGCTTACAACGCCGTGATGATCGGCGTGGTGGTGTGGGGCCTGCTCGTCAACGTCCTGCTGTGCACCTATGTTGGCGACGTGTACCGCTACATCAATCCCGTCGCCTTCCTGATCCTGTACTTTGTGCTGGCCTTCGGCGGCATCTTTATCGCCTCGAAGTCCGACAACGCCGGCATCAGTTTTCTCGGCTACAACATGGTCGTCGTCCCACTGGGCCTTGCGATCTCGGCCATGGTGGCGGAGTACGGCGGGATCGACTCCCAGGTCGTGAAGGACGCTTTCCTGTACACCCTCGTCGTGACGCTTGCCATGCTCGGCATCGAGATGATGTTCCCGGCCTTCTTTGAAAAGCTCGGCATGGCGCTGCTGGGCTGCCTGATCGCGCTCCTGCTGTGCGAGGTCGTGCTGCTGCTGTTCCGTGTGCGGCAGAACGTCACGGACTGGATCGCCTCGGGCCTCTTCAGCGTGTACATCGCCTACGACATCCACCGCTCCCAGCAGTTCCCCAAGACGCTGGACAACGCCGTGGACTGCGCGCTGGACATCTACCTCGACATGGCAAACCTCTTCCTGCGCCTGCTGCGCATCCTCGGCAGCAAGAACAATAACAACAAGTAAACGCGCGTATGTAGCGAAGGGCGCGTTGCAAAATACCAGTTTTCACAAAACACAGCCTTATGAGCGTAGGGGAGGGGCTTGCCCCTCCCGGCAGTACAGCACAACCATAAAAAACAATGTACGGCGAAATCGTAGCATTTTACGAAATCGCCGTACATTTTTCGTAGTTCAAGTCTGTAGGTACAACCCCATTTTGCAACGCGCCCTTCCTTTTTGCTCTTTTCAATTTTGTACTTTCTGTGGTATGATAAGGCAAATCATCACGCGGGGAGGGTACGCCATGAGCGCCTATCTGAGTCAGGAGGAACGGGACGAGCTGCACAGTCTCAAGCAGGATCTGCTCGGCCCCGTGAAAAGCTTTGCCGCCGAGGTGGGCCGTGACACCGTCGGCGACGCGAAACGCTTCTACGCCGACAAGGCGCGCAAGGCCCAACAGAGCGCCGTGCTCGTAAAGGAGAAGGCAAGGCGTCAGGCGGAGGAGCTGCGGCGTGAGCAGGAGCGCGCCCGGCAGCGGCGCAAAGTCATGGTCAAGCGGACGCTGATCGTCCTGGCCCTGATCGCGCTGTTCAGCATTGCGGTCCTCTATGCCGCCCTCGCGGCCCATGCCGAGCTTCCCTGTGCCGAGGCCGCGGTCTGCGCCGAAACAGGAGCGCCCGGCGGTATCCTCGACTGGACCGGCGAGGTCGTGACAGCTGAGGCGGCGGAAGCGCCAAAGCGTTGAAAAAAGCGTGAACCGAGTTTTCGGTTCACGCTCTTGTTTTACTCCCAGTTTTCCACAAAGCTTCTTACAACTCTGTACAGCTTCTCGGTGGAGGAGATGCTCAGGCGCTCGCGGACGGAGTGTACCTCGCGCAGGTCAGGACCGAGGGAGACGCAGTCGAAGTCCGGGCGCTTTTCCATGAACAGCCCGCATTCGAGACCGCCGTGGGTGGCGGTGATGCCGGGCGCCTTGCCGTAGACCCCGGCGCAGGCCTTCGCCATCGCGTCGCGCAGGCGGGATTCCTTTTTAAAGGCCCAGGCGGGGTAGGGATCGTGGGTACGGAAGCTTGCGCCGAGAAGGCCGCAGAGCGCGCTGAGCTTGACGACCAGCGCCTCCTTCTGGCTCTGGATGGAGGAACGGACGCTGAAATACAGCCCCATTCCCTCCCCTTCCGTTTTGACCACGCCCAGGTTCAGCGAGGTCTGCACGAGGCCGGGGATGTCCATGCTCATGGCCTGCACACCGTTCGGGGCCAGGACCATCATCTGAAGCAGGGCCCTGGTCCGCTCTTCGGAGAAGACCCGTTCCGCCGCCGCAGCGGGCACCGCCCGCATGGCAAGGCCAGGATCGGCGGTCAGGTACTCGTTTTTGAACATGGCGGCGTCGTATAAAACGGTGGCTTCAAATTCGGAAGCCTTGTCCTCCGGGACGGCGACGACGGCGCGGCAGTAAAGCGGGATGACGTTGGTGAAGGTGCCGCCCTCCATGGCGGCCACGCGCAGGCCCGTCCGCTGCTCGGCCCCGTAGAGGAAGCGGCCCATGAGCCGGATGGCGTTGGCGCGGCCCTTGTCGATCTCCGCGCCGGAGTGGCCGCCCCGCAGGCCGTCGATCACGACCTCATAAAAGCGCATGTCCGCGCTCGCCGCCTCCCAGTCGGCGGGAAACAGGCTGTCACACCGCACGCCGCCCGCGCAGCTGACGGTGAGGGCACCCTCCTCCTCAGAGTCGAGGTTAATAAGGTTATGGCCCTTGAGCTCGCTGAGATCCACGCCGTTTGCGCCGAACATGCCGGTCTCCTCGTCGGTGGTGAAGAGGGCCTCCAGGCGCGGATGGCGGAGGGTGTCGTCATCGAGCAGGGCCATGGTAATGGCGACGCCGATGCCGTTGTCCGCGCCGAGGCTGGTCTTGTGCGCCCTGACCCAGTCCCCGTCCACATACACGTTCAGACCGTCGGTCTTCATGTCGATGCCGCAGTCCGGCTCGTGTGCGCAGACCATGTCGATGTGGCCCTGGAAGATCAGGGGCTCGAGGTCCTCGCAGCCGGGGCTTGCGTCCTTCCAGATGATGACGTTGTTGAGCGCGTCCTGCTTATAGCGAAGTCCGCGCTCCTTTGCAAACTTCACGCACAGGTCGCTGATCTGCTTTGTGTTGCCCGAGCCGTGGGGCACCGAGCAGAGCATCTCGAAAAATTCAAAAACCTTTTCGGGCTTGAGGCCCTGTAATTTAGCCATAGTATCCTCCTGTAAAAAGGGACTGTCTCACTTGTCATTCCGAGGAACCAGTCCGCAGACTGGTGACGTGGGAATCCGTTCTCTTTATATAGGAATACGGATTGCCACACCAGTGACATCGGTCACTGGTTCGCAATGACTGCTCTTTTGAGACAGTCCCAGATTTTTAGAATTCCGCGCCGGCGAGGACGTCTTCCTCCTCGGTGGGGATTTCCTCGTCCTGCATCTCGGCCGCGGTGGGCGTGGAGACAAACTCGCTCATCCAGGCGTCCTGGGGCAGGCCCGCCATGTAGCCGGGGATGTTGACGATGATGCCGTCCATGCTGTAGGGCAGCTTGATGGCGATGTCCACGGTCTCTGTCTCGCCGCCCTTCTCCTTGATGAGCTCAAGGGTCATGGAGAAGCTTTGCCCGATATTCGTGGCGCTGGCGCGCTCCTTGGGCTGGAGCTTGGACACGCGCTCGCCGTTTACATAGACGGTGGCACGGTAGTAGGGCGCATAGGTCTCGCCCTCATATTCAAGGCTCTTGTTGTCGATATACACGGTGTGGCCGCGGCCGATGACCATCATGCAGGCCGCGATCGCAACAAGCAGCGCGATGGCGCCGAGGCGGAAGAAAAATCGTCTCCTGTTCTTCATTTTGCCGCCTCCTCATTCTGCGCCGCCTGCAGCTGCTGGGCCGCTGCGCTCTTGTGCTTGCGCTTCTTGGTCTCGTACATGATGAGGGCCACGGTGATGACCGCGTAGGAGACAAAGACGCGGAAGTACTCGCCGATCATGGAGTCGCCGGTGATCTGGGCGCCCGCCTTGGGGGCCACGATAAACATGGTGTGGAAGAGGATGACGCCGAGGAAGACATTGCCGATGGAGGCCTTGTCCACGCTCGCGCCGCCGACCAGCAGCGCCGCGATGCAGAACATGCCGATCTGCGAGTGGGAGCTGTAAGTGGCGATATTGCCCATGTTCTGGAGGTAGATGACCATGCCGAAGCCCGCGAGCACCGTGGACATGACGATGGAGATGATGCGGGTGCGCTCGACATTGATGCCCGCGTCACGGGCCACGTTCATGTCCTGGCCCACCGCGCGCATGTCCTGGCCGAGCTTGGTCTTTCTAAACCACACGATGAACACGCACAGCACGCCGATGATCATGAAGGTCAGCACCGGGATCTTCACGCCGCCCACGCGCACGGCCAGCAGGTTATCCAGGCACTGGCGCATGTTGAGCAGCGACACCGTGTTGCGGATGCCGTAGCCGCGGGGAAGCTTTACCGAGAAGTGCTTGATGGGGATGATGGAGCCCATCATGTACAGCACCACAAGCTGGTAAATGCCGTTCATGAAGAAGCTGATGATGTAGGAGGTGATCATCTCGCGGCCCTTGGCCATGTTGAGGATCTTACCGCAGAAGGCGCCGAGCAGAATGGAGATGGGGATGGAGAGGATCATCGCCAGCACGACGCCGGGGATGCCCCAGATCTGCCAGTCGGACACCAGGATCAGCGCGATCTCGCCCGCCATGGCGCCGAGGGTCATGCCGAAGTTCAGGCCCATGCCGGACATGATGGGGATGAGCAGCGCGAGGATCAGGAAGATGTTGCGCCCCATGCGGGTGACGATCTCGTTGAGCAGATAGCTGTAGGAGAAGCCGGAGACGGGGATGCACACCGCGCAGATGATGACGAACATGATCGGCACGGAGTTGTCGCGGAGGAAGGTGAAAATCTTATTGTCTTTTTTCATTTCGTCGCCTCCGTTTTTCTGGTCAGTGCGTAGAGGATCATGCCCTGGGAGGCAACGACGCGGATGACCTCGCTCATGTCCATGTGGATCATGTTGTTCATGACCGTCGGGGTCATGGTGACGATGCCCTGGAAGAGGAAGGTGCCGATGATGACATTGGCGATGGTGGCCTTGTTGACGGTCGCGCCGCCGATGAGGATGGCAGACACGGCGGGCAGCGCCATGTAAAACGGGGCCATGTAGAGCTGGATAAAGCCAAAGCCCTGCTCATAGACCAGGATGCCGATGGCGGCAAGCCAGGTAGAGAGAATGACGGACAGCATGCGCATCTTGTCCACATTCACGCCGGCGGCCCTTGCGAAGGTGGGGTTGGAGCCCACGGCGGTCATGGCGGTGCCGGTCTTGGTGTGCAGGAAGGCCCACATGCCGAAGGCCAGGACCGCGAAGAACAGCAGCGTTCCCGTCGGGATGGAGAGGTTTCCGATGTTGATCTGCAGAAAGCCCGCCAGCACCTTGTCATAAAAGCCCTCGAGGGAGATGGTGGTACGAAGGCCCTTGCCCGCAAAGCCCCAGACCATGGTGGGGCTGTGGTACGGAAGCAGCAGCCACATCATGCACATGAAGGACACGGAGGAAAAGCCCACGTAGGTGGCGATCATCATTTCGCCGCCCTTGATCTTGTTGAGAAGCCAGCCGTAGAGCGTGCCGAGGACGACCGCAAAGGGCGTGGCAATGAGGATGGCCATAAGGAAGCTCATGGGCCCGGTGAAGCCGAACTCAATGGAGAGCGTCGCCCCGAGAAGGCCCGAGATGATGCCGAGGGGCAGGCCGAAGTTGAGGCCGCAGCCGGAGTGGATCATCGGCACCATCGCGAGCACCATGATGGCGTTCCAGCTGAAGCGGTTGATGGTGTTGCTGATCTGCGTCCAGAAGTCCGCGCCCACAAAGGGGGCCGCGATGAACAGCAGCAGCAGGAAGCCCGCGATGATAAGGCGCGGCAGGCCGAAGCTTTTCGCAAACTCGCGCAGGCGGTCGGCCAGCGTCTGATTGGTTCTGTCTAATGTTTCGTTCATGCTGCCCTCCTCACTTGACCATGCTGACCATCAGCATGCCAAAGTCCTCCGACGGGTCCGACGCGGGCAGGATGCCCGCAATTTTGCCGCCGGACACGATGGCGATGCGGTCGCAGATGGACCGCAGCTCCTCAAGCTCCGAGGAGATCATGACCACGGTGACGCCGCTTTCGCGGTTGAACTGCCGCAGCGCCTCCAGCACCAGGGCCTTGGCGCCGATATCAATGCCGCGCGTCGGCTCGGAGACGAAGAGGAACTTCGGCTCGAGCGCGAAGGCCTTGGCAAGGCAGACCTTCTGCTGGTTGCCGCCGGACAGCTCCCTCGCCTTCTGCTTGGAGCCGGTGCAGCGGATCTGGAGCTCGTCGATGTAGCGCTCGGTCACCTCGCGGATGCCCTTCTCGTCGCGCCACTTGACAAGGCCGCCCAGGTAGTTTTTCAGGAACTTGTTCTGCACCTGCATGGCAGGGAACGCTACGTTCCACTCCAGCGACTCGTCGAGCAGCAGGCCCACGCCGCGCCGGTCCTCCGACACGAAGGCCAGGGACGAATCCAGGCACTTGCGGGGGCTGTTGAGGGGGATGGGCTTTCCGTCAAATTCGACGCTGCCGCCCGCCTCGTAAAGGCCCATGATGCCGTTGGGGATGCCGAGTTTGCCCTGACCGGCAAGGCCGCCGATGCCGAGGATCTCGCCCTCCTTCACGTCCAGGCTCACGTCGCGCACGGTCTCGCCGGGCATATCGACCCAGAGGCGCTTGATGGACATGACGGTCTTCGCGTCCGAATGGTCGCGTATATCCGCCTTGGCGGCGGTCGCAACGCTGCGGCCGACCATCCATTTGGAAATCTCGCTGACGCTGGTGCTCGCCGCCGGGACATCCGCCACGACGAGACCGTCGCGCATGACCACGACCTTGTCGCAGACGGACAGGATCTCGTGGAGTCTGTGCGTAATGAAGATGACGGCAATGCCCTTTTCCGACATGGAGCGGATCGAGGCGAGCAGCGCCTCGGCTTCCTTCTCAGTCAAAACGGCGGTCGGCTCGTCAAGGATCAAAAGCTTGAGCTGGTCCTTGCTCAGCTCGCGCGCGATCTCGGTGAACTGCTTGTGGCCGACGGGCATGTCGCTGATGACCATGTCCTTGTCGATGTGGAAGCCCATCTTGTCGATGGCGGCCTCCGCGCGGCCGGTCATCTCGTTGTAGTTGAGGGTGTCGAGCCTGTCCCCGAAGATCTCGGAGACGATGTTTTTCTTTTTCGGCTCACGGTTTAAGAGGATGTTCTCCGTGGCGGTGAAGCCGGGGATCAGGGAGAACTCCTGGTGCACCATGCCGATGCCGGCGGCCAGCGCGTCAAAGGGCGTGTTGAACGTTACCTTCTCGCCGTTAATGAGGATGTCGCCCTCATAGCCGCCCGTTTCGCGGATCACGTCCATGCCGAAGAGGATCTTCATGAGCGTGGACTTGCCCGCGCCGTTTTCACCGCACAGGCCCAGGACCTCGCCCTCGGCCAGGGTGAGGTTGATGTCCGAAAGCACCTGGTTTCCGAAGAAGTCCTTTTTGATGTTGCGCATCTCCAGAAGCGGAGCGTTTGCATTTGCCATTTTTCTAACCTACCTATGTAAACGATAAAAACATGTCATTCTGAGCAGAGCGAAGAATCCTGTACCGTGCCGATATCCGGGGAAAGATCCTTCGCTGCGCTCAGGATGACAAATGCGTCCTGCAAGGCAATACCACACAATGCGGCAAGAGCAGATTCCGAGAAAATTTGGGTTCTGATGATGGCACTTTTTCGCAGATGTACTTAAGTGAGCGTCCAAATCTTTGATTTGGTCAACGCGAACTTATGCATGCGAACGAAGTGAGTCGTATTGTGTACCTCAAGAAAAAGTGACGAAATCAGGGCACAAATTTTCCGGAAGATGCCGCAGGCGTATTGTGCGGTGTTGCCTTAAGGAAAAGGGAGGGAGCGGCGCCCCCTCCCCTTCTGCATTGCTGAAAGTGTCTGAGAGAGAATTACTTGACGGTGAAGTACTTCTCGGGAACCTCGACGGAGGTGGCCTCCATGTAGTGGCCCGGATCGCCCATGATATAGGTATCCTGGTAGATCAGGAAGGTGTTCTCAGCCTTGACGCCGGTCTCCGCGTTGGTGTAGTTGGAGCCGTTCCACTCAGCGCCGGGGGAGAAGACGCCGTAGGCCTTGGAGATGTCGTCGATGTCGAGCAGCTCGCTCTCGCCGTTGATGACGTTCAGCGCGTGCTGGGCAAGACCGGCGGACACGGTGTAGCCGTAGGAGTAAGCCCAGGTGCCGAAGCGGCCTGCGCCGCCCTTTTCAACGACGGCCTTCTCGACCTTGGCCAGGATCTTGGCGTAGTCGCCGGCCTCAGCGGTCAGGTCGATGCCCAGGGCGCCGGGATAGCCCATGGTGGGAGAGGGCAGGTCTGCCTCAACGAAGCATCCGCCGTACTCGAGCAGCTGCTTGAGCAGAGGCTCAGTGTGGGCGTCGTTGGTGCAGAAGAACGCGGAGTTCTTGCCGTACTTCTCGATCCACTCGGGAGCCTTCTCAAGGATATAGGCTTGAGCGCCGGCAACACCGACATCGGTGGTGGGGTCGGGAGCGGTCTCAAGCACAAACTGCATGCCGAACTCCTCGCAGGCGGCCTTCATGATGGCCACGCGGCGGCTCATGGTCTCGTAGGACATGTGGCGCGGGAAGGAGATGTGCACGAAGGTGTCGCAGCCCAGCTCGTGCGCGGTGCGGATCATCAGGTAGCCGCGGGCGACGAAGTCGTTGTTGACGACAAGGTCAGCGGCGGAGCCGATCTCGGGCAGGTCCTCGTGGGACTCACCGGCGATGCAGAGGATGTCGGGGCGCTTCTCTTTGATCTGACGGAAGGCCTCGGTGGTGCCGGGGACGGCCTGGTTGACGATGATGGCCTTCATGTCGGGATCGTCAGACATGTTGACGATGGTCTGGATGGTGGTCTCGAGCTCTTCGGTGAAGTTGTCGGGGTAGATGGCCAGCTTGACCATATCCTCGCCATACTTGGCCTGGAAAGCCTCGGCGCCGCGGCGGTCATCCTCGGACTGGGAAACAGAACCGGTGATGATGCCGATGTGGGGCTTGGCCTCGGCAGCGGGAGCCTCGGTAGCCGCGGGGGCTTCGGTAGCCGCAGGGGCGGTCTCGGTCTTCTTGCCGCAGGCAGCCAGAGCGAAAATCATGGTCAGCGCAAGCAGAAGAGCAATCAGCTTTTTCATGTTATCCTCCTTATTGTTTTGAAGATCCGTGTCCCGTCCGGCACAGCGCCGGACAGTCAGGATACGGCTCTCCCCTTTTTTATTCCGGGGACACATGATAATCCCCGAAACACTGTAGTACTATATCACATTAAATCGCTCTTTACAATAATTTTTTGCAGTTTATTCACATATTCAGCTGTTTTATTTGCGGCTGATAAAGTTATGTAAACTTTACCGGATAAACCGTCCCCTCTTCTCCCGCTCATCGTCGCTGTTGAACGGACAAGTCCGGGTACTCCAGGCAAAGGACCAGGCAGGAGTTGTTTACATAATTAATTTTTCTGGTTCAAACGCTTTGCACAAACTACTTGACAAGTGGGGGTGCAGTGATTATAATATAAAAGCTGTCCAGACAAGGGAATCATTTCGGGGTGTAGCGCAGATGGTAGCGCGCTTGGTTCGGGACCAAGAGGCCCGGGGTTCAAATCCCCGCACTCCGACCAAAAATACAGGACCGCCATTCGGCGGTCCTGTATTTTTAATGTGCGGGGATTTGAATCATCCTCGCAGCCGCCGGGGGCGGCTGCATGTACCAGTCCTCAGACTGGTACATTCCTTTATCCCGTCCCCAAAAGGGACGGGATGCAAGCAAATCCCCCGCACTGCCGGTATTCCGCCTTCGCCCCATCCGGGGCTGCATTTCTTCATTCTGTGCGGGGATTTGAATCAACATTGCAGCCGCCAGGGGCGGCTGCATGTACCAGTCCTCAGACTGGTACATACCTATATCCCGTCCCCTGAAGGGACGGGATGCAAACAAATCCCCCGCACGGCCGATGTTCTGCACCAGCCCCATCCGGGGTTGCATTTCTATACCCTGTGTGGGGATTTGAATCAGCATCGCATCAAAAAACCTCCGGTTCGTTTTTTACGGATCGGAGGTTTTCTCTTTATCTCAGCACGTACTGGTCGTCCTGCCAGAAATCGGTGCCCTTGACGCCGTTGGCATTGGCGCGGTAGGCGGGCAGCTTGCCCTTGCGGCGCTGCCACTCGTAGTCGCGCAGGGCGGCGATGGCGGGCTTGGCAAGGATGATGATGACAGGGACGTTGATGATGACCATGAGGGCCTGGAGAAGGTCGGCGGTGTCCCAGGCGAGGCCCGCGGAGATGACCGCGCCTGCGAAAACCAGAGCGGTGGCGCACAGGCGGTAGATGACCATGAAGATCTTGCCCGGCTCCTTCTTCATGATGAAGCGCAGGCAGCCCTCGGTGTAGTAGTAGTTGCCGAGGAGGGTGGTGAAGGCAAAGAGGCAGACGGCCACGGCGATGAAGATGGGGCCGAAGCTGCCGAGAGCGGCGCCGGTGCAGGCCTGGACATAGGCGGCGCCTGCTGCCTCAGCGGTGGGTTCCACGCCGGAGAAGAGGCAGAGGAAGGCCGTGGCCGAGCAGATGAGCAGGGTGTCGATAAAGACGGAGAGCATCTGCACCAGGCCCTGCTTTGCCGGGTGGCTCACGTCGGCCGCGGCCGCCGCATTGGGAGCCGAGCCCATGCCGGCCTCGTTGGAGTACAGGCCGCGCTTGATGCCCCACATCACGCAGGAGCCGGTGAAGCCGCCGAAGATGGCCTTGAAGTCGAAGGCGGACCGGAAGATGTTTTTGAACACCGCGCCGAAGCTGGAGATATGCGTGAAGATCACGACGAGGGAGACGATCACATACAGCACGCCCATCACGGGCACGAGGATCTCGGTGACCTTGGTGAGCCGCTTGCCGCCGCCGAGGACGCAGATGCCGAACAGAACCGCGAGCACGCCGCCGACGATCATGGGCATAGTAACGGTGAAACCGGCGGCCTGAAACGTCTGCTTATAGAAGCTGAAGGACTCGAAGGTGCTCTGGGTGTTGTAGGCCGCGAGCATGTTGTAGCCCACCACATAGGTGAGGATCAGGACGACGGCGAAGATCACGCCCAGCCAGCGCTGGCCCAGGGCCTGCTCCATGTAGTAGGAGGGGCCGCCGTAGCTGTGGCCCTCGCTGTCGCGCTTCTTGTAGATCTGGGCAAGGGTGGACTCCACAAACGCGGAGGCGCCGCCGAGAATGGCGGTGATCCACATCCAGAAGATCGCGCCGGCGCCGCCGAGACAGAGCGCTGTCGACACGCCCATGATGTTGCCCGTGCCGACGCGTGAGGCCGTCGAGACCATGAGCGCGCCGAAAGAGGAGGTCGCGCCCAGGTTCACGGGCTTTTCCTTCACGACGCGGATCGACTCCGCAAACAGGCGAAACTGCACGAATTTCAGGCGGAAGGTGAAGTAAAGGCCCGCCAGGATCAGGATCAGCGGCACCACATAGGGCTTGTACAGAATGCCGCTGACAGCATTGACGACGTTGTCGATGGAATTGAGCATGTGTCTTTTCTCCTAATTTGTAATATCGCAGAACAGCTATATAACTATAGCCGATTTTCCAGCCGGTTGCAAGCCCCAATTTCCCGATAAAAAATTGCGGGCCGCCATGCGCTTTCGCCCGCTTTTTCGCAATATCCGGTATATGCTGTTTTTGTCAACCACAATACACAGTTGCGAAGGTGAAACGTGAGAACCAATTTAATGTGTTTTTGAGAGAGCTTTGCTTTCTCAAAAACACATTAAGCCGAACTTTGTGAGGCCTCGCGCCGACCAAACACGGCGTGTCACGCACCGCCGTGTGCGATAAGCGCGAGTACCTCAATTGCGAATCGCATTCGCAATTGAATATAATATGGGAGGTAATTCTATTGCAGGCGACACGTACCCGGCCGGGGGTCCGGCGGGGAAATATTGTCTGGCTGCCGGCGGAGGACATCGCGCCCAATCCCGTGCAGCCGCGCAAGCTGTTTGACGAAAAATCCCTCGAAGAGCTGAGCCAGAGCATCCGCAGTTACGGCATCCTCAACCCCCTGACCGTGCGCTGCCGGGGCGGGAAGTATGAGCTGGTGGCCGGGGAGCGGCGATTGCGGGCGGCAAAGCTCGCGGGGCTGGAGGAGGTGCCGTGCATCCTGCTGGATGTGAACATGGAGGACGCAAGCCTCATCGCGCTGATCGAAAACCTCCAGCGCCGGGACCTCGACTTCATTGAGGAGGCCGTGGGGCTTTCAAGGCTCATCCGCATGTTCGGCATGAGCCAGGAGGAGGCGGCCAAGCGCATCGGCAAGTCCCAGTCGGCGGTGGCGAACAAGCTGCGCTTATTGAAGCTGCCGCGGGATGTGCTGGAAAACCTCCGCAGCTACGGTCTGAGCGAGCGGCACGGCCGGGCGCTGCTCAGGCTCACGGACCCGAACGCCCAGCGTATGGCCCTCGAGTACATCGCGGCCAACGCCCTGACCGTGGCGGCAACGGAGGAATACATAGAGGCGCTGCTCTCCTCCCCCGCCGAGGAGCCGGAGAAGCCGGAGCCGAAGCGCACGCTCATTTTGAAGGACGTGCGGGTGTTCCTCAACAGCCTTAACCGCTCGCTGGACCTGATGAAGCAGGGCGGCATCGCCGCGGGCGTGCGGCGCGAGGAGACGGAGGATTCGCTGATCCTCACGATCTCGATTCCCAAGGCAACACCGCATAATTCGGCGAGAGCAGATCCCGAGAAAAATTGAGTTCTGATGAAGTCAGTTTTTCGCAGGAATACTTTGTGTATTGCAAGAAAAAGTGACAAAATCAGGGCTCAATTTTTCCGGAAGATGCCGAAGGCGAACTGTGCGGTGTTGCCTCAAGAACCGGGCGAATGCGCCGTGATGCCTGACTCGGTGACGATAAAGTCCATCCACACGTCGTGTTCATCCATGGGCAGAGCGTGGGCCAGCATCTGCCCGTAGCACAGGCACATGGTCGGGCAGGCGTGCCCGTTCAGGAAGCGGTCGTAATAGCCCGCGCCGTGGCCCAGGCGCGCGCCGTCCTTAGCTGCCGTGACACAGGGCACCAGCGCAAGCTCGAGCGTTCCCGGCTCCGCCGCCTCGCCGTCGGCGGGCGGCTCGGGGATGCCCCGCATGCCGGGGCGCAGCGCGTCAAAGCTCCGGATGCGCACGGCCATCATGGTCTTATCCGGGCAGCACAGCGGCACATAGACGCTTTTCCCGGCCTCAAGCGCCGCGTCGATCAGGGCGCGGGTGTCGGGCTCGGCCCACATGCTGACATAGAGAAAGACGCGCTCTGCCCTGCGCCAGACTTCGCTTTGCAGCACCGCGTCACGGATGGCGCGGTCGGCGGCGGCTCGGTATTCCGATGTCAAAGCCGCGCCGCGTGCCTTAAACGCACGGCGCAGCTCAGCTTTTGTGTTCATGATGGTTTCTCCTTTGGCCTCCCCTGCACCTTGGCCCTTTATGGGTCTAAAGGGGTCATAGCAACGCAGAAGTAACAGCGTAAGGGAAGCGCTTGGCCCCCTTGCCTAAAGGGGGCATAGCGACGCGCGGGAAGCGCGCGACGATCCAAGCTTGCTGGCATGGCCGATCTCCCGCGAGGCCATGACTGGGGGATACGGTTTATCGAACCATGTCATAAGGACGGTATCCCCCCGCCCCAGTGTGCGCACTGGGGCACCCCCCTTTAGGCAAGGGGGGCTTGTTTATACATCCAACCCGCAGATCTCGTCGAAGCCCTCGCGGCGGACGGCGATATAGCTCTCCCCGTCGCGGAGCATGACCACCGGCGGGCGGCCGAGGCGGTTGTAATTGGACGCCATCGAGTAGTTATACGCCCCTGTGGTGCAGACGGCCACCCGGTCGCCGCGCTTTACATCGGCGGGCAGGCTGACCGCGGGCTGGAGGATGTCGCCGCTTTCGCAGCAGCGCCCGGCAAGGTCGAAGCCCGCCGTCTCCCCTCCCCTGTCGTCAGCGTGCAGGACCGTGTATCTCGCGCGGTAGAGGCAGTAACGGGGATTATCGGTCATGCCGCCGTCCACGATCACATGGTTCTTGAAGCCCGGGATGCGCTTGACGGCGCTGACGGTGTAGACGGTCATCCCCGCGTCGGCCGCGATGCTGCGGCCCGGCTCCATGAGGATGAACGGCATGGGCAGCCCCGCCTCGTCGGTACGATTGCGGATATGCTGCGCCAGGGCCGCGATCCGGGCGGGGATGTCCGCCTGCTTGTCGCTGTCCGTATAGCGCACGCCGTAGCCGCCGCCGAGGTCGAGCATGCCTGTCACATAGCCGAGCTTGTCCCTGAGTTCCCGCATGAAAGCCAGCATCAGATCGGCGGTGTCCTCAAAGACAGACTCGTCGAAGACCATGGAGCCGACGTGGCAGTGCAGGCCCTCGAGCTCCACGTTGGGCGCATCCAGCGCGGCGCGGACAAAATCGAGCGCCTGGCCCGTGCCGATGGGGACGCCGAACTTCACATCCACGCGCCCGGTGTTCACCGCCTCGTAGGTGTGCGGGTCGATGCCGGGCGTGACACGCAGGAGGATCTTCTGCCGTACCCCGCGCACCCCCGCCTCACGGTTCAGGGCTTCGAGCTCCTCGAGTCCGTCCACCACGAAGCCGCCGACACCGTGGTCAAGAGCATAGCGGATGTCCGCGTCGGTTTTGCCGTCGCCGTGAAACCAGATGCGCTCCGCCGGGAAGCCCGCTGAAAGCGCGGTATGGATCTCGCCGCAGGAGACGCAGTCGACGCCCATCCCCTCCTCGGCCATGATGCGGTACATCTGCTTGAAGGAGCACGCCTTGCTGGCATAGAGCGGCATGGCTTTGTCGCCGAAGGCCAGGCGGAAAGCGTCCTTGTACATGCGGCAGTTTTGGCGTATGCGCGCCTCGTCCATGAGGTAGAGGGGGGTGCCGTAACGCTCGGCCAGGTCGGAGACGGACTGCCCGGCAAAGAGCAGCGCGCCGTCGGCATTTCGTGTGATGTTGGAGCACAGCATGATATCACCCGCTTTATCAAAAGTCCTGCGCATTTTAACACATTACCGAAGTAAAGTCAAGGTGTTTGTATGTTCATACGCACAGTTGACAGGCCCCGTCTTCACAAACCCTCCCCTTCTCCGACGTACAGCTCCTCGGCCTTGAGCAGGGCTGCTTGCAGCTTTTCGGCGGCACTGGCGGGGCTTCCCGCTTCGATCAGGTCGATCGCCTCCGAGGCCGCGGCGCAGAGGATGGCGTACATTTTGGGATAGTCCGGCATTGTTTCTCCTCCTTGAATTTAATATAGATATACTGTATATCTGTTTCAGACATAATACTCTAATTTCGCCATAAAGTAAAGCCACTGTATATCTGCGAGGTGACTTTATGGCTATAAAAAGCGTATCCATCCGAATAGAAGAAGAGATGCTCGAGAAGCTGTCCTATGTGGCGGACTATGAGGGGCGGTCGGTGAACAGTCACATCCTGGTGCTCATCCGGCGGGACATCCGCGCCTTTGAGGAAAAGAACGGGCCGATCGAGGGCAGCATCAGTCCCGACGTGAACGTCAAGCCCGCGCGCAAGCATACGGAAAAATAAAACATGACATAACGCACGAAACCCGGCGGCCTTTCGGCTGCCGGGTTTTTGTGTTTCTATCTCGTTCTTCCTCCAAGTGAGCGACAGGGCCTCGCGGCCCTGCCGCTCTGGGGGGAGATATAGGGGAATTGGCTGGGAATGATCACTCGGTGGTCTGCAGATTGAGCACGATGGTGTAGGTCTTGCTCGTGTCGATATTCTCGATCTTGAAGCTTCTGGTGCCTCTGTCACTGGTGCCGGACACATCGACCTTGCCGCCGCTGCAATCCGTGACAGTGATCGCGTTGGTCGACCACTCGAAACCGTCTGCCGGGATGATGGTGATCGTCTGACCGAAGGTCGTATTGACCGTCATCGCGCCCTTGCCGAGACCGTTGCCGGTGCTGACGTTGGCCACAACCACGCCGTCGACCGCGCCGACCGCATTGGTGGTGAAGCTCAGGGCGATGGTTTCAGGCTCGAACTCGGCGCTGATGGTGATACCGCCGACAGGGATCTCGCCGCCAGTACTGGTGATCGGGTAGAGACCGGAGGTGCTGTCCATAGCGCCGCACTTGTTGGCGTTAGTGCTGTCAACGTTCTCCACGACCTTCAGGCTCTTGAGCTTGTAGCCGTAGGCGGGAGCCGCCTGGATGAAGATCTTCTCACCGGCCTTGAAGTTGGAAGCGGTATCGGTGGGATCGGTCACAGAGTTGGTCTTGCGGAGGTTGACAGTGCCGTTGGTCATCTCCTTGACCGTGACAGCCGGAGCAGTGCTGGTCAGGGTGATGGTGACTGTCTCGGCTGCGTCGGGCACCACATAGTTCTGGCTTGTCTTGTTCTCAGCCTTACCGTACTTGGGAGACACAACTGTGACGGTGTTGTAGGCGGAGTTGCCGGAGCTGATGGTGATGACCGTGCCGGGATCCAGATCGTAGGACTTTCCGCTCGTGTCGCTGACGAACTGGTCAACACCGTTGAGGGTGAGTTTGGCGCTGGCAGGGCTGTCGGATGCGAGCACGAACTTGATGCTGACCTTCTTGAGCGGGCAGTTCACCGCAACGGAGATGCCGCCGTCCTTCAGATCCTCGCCCTTGACATAGAACGGGGTGACGCTGCCGTAAACCGTCAGCTTTTTGCCCTCGGAATCCATGACAATGATATCCTCGGCAGTGGGAGCGTCGTAGCCGCTGTCAGGCGTTACGCCGATGTAGAGCTTGTTGCTCGTGCCGGTCTTGTAGGTGGTAGTCGGGTTGGCCATGGCGTTGCTGGTCTGGTCGAAGCTGAGCTTGGCGCCGACACTGTACTCCGCGGGAGCGTAGATCTGGTTGGCCGGGTCGACAACTTCCGCGGGATCGCCCCAGGTCGCGGTGAATACCATCAGGCCCGCGGGGACCTTGACCTTCCAGATGTTGGTGCCGTCCGCTGTCTCACCGTGCCAGTTGGCAACCGTGTAGACAATGCCGTTGTTGGTGATGCCCAGATCGCCCTTGCCGAGGTGGGCCTTGCCTGCGTCGGGAACCTCGAAGACGTAGATATCGTCGCCCACGCTGAACTCCGTGACATTCAAGCTGACCTGTCTGTTGCCGGAAACGGTGAGCAGAACGGGATCGGTCATGGCCGGGCCGGAGCGGATCACGAGGGAGCCGCCTTCGAGCATGTGCTGGAGGTTGATGACGTTGACGGTGTTTGCCACGATGTCGTCGACCGTGATGTAGACGATGACATCGCTGGCGGGCATGTTGAAGACAGGACCGCTGTGTGCCATGCTGTTGTCATAGTAGTAGACAGACTGTGCGCCGGGATCGGTCTTGACATCGACGCTGTAGACGCCGATTCGGCTTGCCTGGGCGCGTGCGGAAGGCATGATGGTGACGAGCTGGTTGAAGCTCACGTCGCCGAAGGTGCTGTTGGCTGCCACATCGGTGAAGATGGAAGTCTCGACGTACATGTCGATCATACCGCCGACGGGATTGCCGTTTCTGTCGACCACGACGATGCTCATGCCGTACTTCTTGCCGGTGAAGTTGACGTTGATGCTCAGGTCGTCATCGGGCATTCTGAAGACGAAGACTTTGTAACCCTTGCCGCCGTTGGTGTCGCCGTTCATGGACGAGACAAGCATCGGGGTCGGGACAACGTGGTCGGCATCTCCCTGGATCGGGACGATGGAGATGTTGTTGACGTCTGCGGTGTACTCGCCGTTGTTGGAGTTGACAACCACGGCCACATAGTCGCCCGCAAACGCGTAGCTGGTGTATCTGGTGTTGGACAGGCTGTATTCTACCGTACCGTCGGCCCGCGTCGTAGTGCCGTCAACTCTGGCGTAGTAATTGACGCCGTCGACATTGCTGGCATAGCCGGTACCCTCGTCACCGCCGGTGAAGGGGTTGTTCCTGAAGAGGAAGAACTCCACATCGCCCATGTTGGGCAGGTAGGTGGCGATGAGTCTGTGCGGGGTGGGAGAGTTGGCAACTCTCGGTCTGAGGACTGCGGTGATGGTGAGATCCTTCGCGCGCTCCTCGATCATCTGGAAGTTGTAGAAGTAGTTGAGCTCGTCCGCAGTGTACTGGTAGCCGTCGATACGGAAGGAGACCATATCATACTTGGACCAGCCGGCCTCGGTCATGGCGACCGTGACATAGTCGCCGTAAGCGACGTCAAACTTGGTCTCAAAGGCCTTCCAGATGCCGCCGGTGGTATTGTCGACCACGCCGGGGACCATGTTGATGGCGATCTGCCACAGGCCCAGACCGGTCAGATCGTTGCCGACCTGATCCTGGCACTTCATCGTGATGGTGAAGGGCTTGGGATCGAAGATGGCCCGGACATCCGCGCCGGAGGCGGGCATCTCAAAGGTGAACGCGAAGGAGTTGGGGTCAAGCGAAGGCACCGCGATGGTGTCGACCTTGATGGCTGCGCCGTTGTCCTTGCGGGTAACAAGCAGCTTGGAGTCGTATCTGGTCGCGTCGAACTTGTAGCCGTTGCCGGCAGTTACGACGATCATGACCTTGTCGCCGGGCTCGCAGGTGTTGACGGATCTCCACTCCCACGTGGGCGGGAAGTCGGAAACTTTGGTGTAGACCTTGTAGCCGACGGAGCCGACGCCTTCCACGACAGCGGGGCCGAGGGAAGCCTTGCCGGTCTCGAAGTAGGCTTCGATGTTGATGGGGAAGCCGGGCATCTTGAAGTAACCGTTGCGGTTGGCCTCGTTGGTCGCTTCCTCGATTGCCAGCTTCCGTTCGGGAGTCGTCGCCTGATCACTGGTGATCTTGTACTTCACGAACGCGACGCCGTCGGCGCTGTCATAGCGCACGTCGATGTACTCGCCCTCGGGGATGGTGCTCTTGATGGCCTTGAGCGTAGAGATCGTCTGCTGGCTCTTCGTGAACTCGGAGGTCTTGCCGTTCCAGGTCACGGAGATGCTGCAGTCCTTGTACTCGCCCGGATACTCGGTATTGTTGACATAGATCCTTGCCCAGATTTCAGAAGAGATCGAGCTGGTGATGACCGGGGTGACGGTGACACCGCCCTTGGGCATGGTGAACTTGTAGTAGCTGGAGGTGGTGCTCGTACCGTCGACATTCATGGTCCAGTCGTCGCCGCCCTTGGTGACCTTGACCTTGAGACCGTCGCTGTTGCGGACCACGTCATAGCTGATCTTGCTGTTGGGGCTGGAACCGCCGTCCGTAAGGCCGACAGGCTTATCGCCGTCTTCATTGATGGCGACCAGGTAGATCTCCTTGCCGGTCTCGGCTTCGGTGACAAACTGGCTGGCATCGGTGATGCCGGTATTCTTGTCGAAGGCATAGACATTGCCGAGCTGAGAGGGCATGACCAGGATGTTGTTGCCCTTGCCGGTGAACTCGACCTCGACGTCCACGTCGAAGGCGGGCATGGTGAAGGTGTTGCTGAACACGTTGACCGCGGCGCCGGTGAGGTGGTTCTTCACAGTCATTTTCAGAGGCTCGTAGCCGGTGTCAGGCTTGGCAACGACAGTGACCTGTGCGCCCTTGGCGGCACGGGTAACGGGGCTGCCGTCGACCTGGAGGTAGAAGCTGCCGTTGGCAGGATCGTTGACATAGAAGGCGTAGGTCGAGACGGGCTTGAGAACGACTTCCACGTCCACATCCGCGTCAGGCATGATGAAGGCCTTGGAGGCGCTCACCGTGAGCTGGACCTTCGTGGAGGAAGAGATCATCTTCTTGTAGGTCGCGTAGACAGAGGAGATCTCATAGTTGGGATCGGTGCTCTTGATGACGACCGTCGCGCCCTTGACCGCAGCCTGGACGGACACGCCGCCGACGGAGGCCGTGGCCTTGCCGCTGTAGTTGGCAGCGATATTGATGTCATGGCCGTTCTTGATGACGGCGTCGACACGCACGTCGCAGCTCGGCATCACAAAGGCGTCGCCCGCAAGCAGGAGATCGGCGGTGCCGTTGGCGTGCTTGACGGTCAGTCTCTGGATGGCCTTGCCGGAATTGGCCTGGGTCACGATGGTGACCTTGGCACCGGCGGGAGCCGCGGTAACGGGCTTGTTGTCCACGTAGAAGAGCATCTGGCCGTCGGAGGCAGCCATGCCGCTGGAAAGCTTATAGAGCTTGGCAGTGGTGGTCGTGCTCGTGGTGGTGGTGCCGTTGCCGTCGGTGACGGTGGTGGTGGTCGTCGTGGTGGAGGTGGCGCCGGGGTTGCCGGTGCCGGGCACGGAGACCGTCAGAGGCACGGGGTAGAAGAACTTGCCGCCGGCCTTGATCGCCGCGAGGTTATCGGTCTGGTTGAGGACCTTGAGCAGACGCTCGTTGGCGTTGTAGTTGACGCCCTTGGAGCTTACGATGCCGTAGGCCGTGTCACTGCCGGCGACGATATGCTCCATGACACCGTAGCAGGTGGTGCCGACGGACGGGGCAACCGGCGTCGGGATGATGAGGGTGTCCCCTGCTCTGACCCTGTTCCAGCTGGAGATGTTGTTCACCTGCTTGATGAACGGGGAAAAGATCGAGAAGTTGACGCCCAGCGCGTTGCACACGCCGGAGACGGTCTCGCCGTAGGACATGGTGTAGGGCACCAGGTAGTAGGCAAGCGTGTCGGAGCTCGCTGCCGCGACGGCGGCCGCGGTGTTGAACACGGTGGCATTGCCGACAGTGGCAGTGCCGGTGACGTTGCTGGTGGTCGCCGTGGTGGAGGCGGCACCGGAGTTATACACGCTGGTGCCGGCACCGTTGGAGATCAGCAGTGCGTCATAATCGCTTGCAGGCAGAGTCAGTGTTCTGCCGACGGTCAGCTTGTTCCACTGGCCGTCCGTAATGTTGTTGAGGATCATGATCGCGTTCTTGCAGGTGTAGTAATTCAACCCCAGACGCTGGCAGATCCTCAGGACAAAGTCGCCCTGCGCCATTGTATACTCGATGACGTTGGCGCCATTGTAGTTGGCTGCGTCGGCACCGACCGTCAGCCCCGAAAACAGGGACATGACCATCAATACCGTAAGCAGCATACTAATGATCCGTTTCTTCATAGTTGCTCCCCCTAATACCTACCCTTTCGGGTAAAATGATTACTGCGTTGGATCTTGCTGCGGCAGATGACGGCCGATACGTCTACCGAACATCAGCTGCCCGAACCGCGCACTTTCAAAAGTTAAAAAAGTATTACGATTCGGCTATAATATTACAACAACTCATTCTAAATTGCAAGCCCCAAAAACAAAAAATTTTCAAGAAATTTCAAATTCGTTACATTTGTTCCCGCAAACGCCCCGAAAACCGTTGATTGTCAAGGCTTTGCGGGCTTTTGCGTATCGGGCGTAGCGCATAAAAAACGGGCTGCCGGGGCCGGAATCCGGCCCATCGTATGCCTATATGACGTCCAAAGCCGCGCTTTGTTCCCGGTTTTTCTCTGGGTTTTCAAAAATTTACTGCGCGGCCTGAGGACATTCACCGCCCTCCTGGCTCCCCCTTGCCTAAAGGGGCATACACGTTGCGGTCATGCGATTTGGCCCCCTTGCACCTGGGCCCTTTATGGGTCTAAAGGGGGCTGGCAGCGCCATTTATGGCGATGACTGGGGGATACGGTTCTACGCACTACGCCACAGAGACGATATCCCCCCGCCCCAGTTTGCGAACTGGGGCACCCCCCTTTAGGCAAGGGGGGCAAGAACATCCTCTGCTGCGACGATGCCCTGCGCAGCGTCCACTCCCCCTTGTAATTTCTTCCGGCAGATGGTAGACTTGCTTTTGAGGTGACGCCATGGACATACCTGTTTTATATAAGGATGCTTCTCTCATCGTCTGCGTCAAACCTGCCGGGGTCGATTCCGAGACCGGGATGCCCGCGCTTGTGAAGGCGCAGACGGGCGCGCGGGAGGCGCTGTGCGTACACCGGCTCGACCGGGACGTGGGCGGCGTAATGGTCTATGCCCTCGACCGGCGCGCGGCCGCAGCGCTCAGCCGTGAGCTCGCCGCGGGCGGCTTTGAAAAGGAATACCTCGCCGTGGTGCACGGGACGATGGAGGCCGACGAAGCCCGGCTGCGGGACCTGCTGTTTCACGACCGGGCAAAAAACAAGAGCTTTGTGGTCTCGCGTCCCCGCGCCGGGGTAAAGGAGGCGGTGCTGGATTACCGGGTGCTCCGGGAGCGCGAGGAGTGTTCCCTGCTGGCCGTGCGGCTTCACACCGGGCGCAGCCACCAGATCCGCGTGCAGCTTGCCTCCCGCCGCCATCCGCTCCTGGGCGACGCGAAATACGGCAGCCCCCGCCGGGACTGCGCCATCGCGCTCTTTTCCCATCTGCTGGGCTTTCACCACCCCAAAACGGGCGAGGCGCTGCGCTTCAGTTCTCCGCCGCCGGAGGGGTTCCCGTGGAGTATGTTTGAAACTATTTATTACGGAGGAAAACAATGCGATACATCGAAGTGACCGTAAACACCCCCGCCGACGAGATCGACGCGCGCTGCGAGCAGCTTGCGGCGCTGGGCGCGGGCGGCTTTGTGATCGAAAACGAGGAGGATTTCAAAAGCTTCTTCGAGCACAACCGACAGTACTGGGACTATGTGGACGAGGAGCTGGAGAATAAATTTCTCGGCGTCAGCCGCATCAAGTGCTACCTCACCGACGACGGCGAGGGGCTTAAGGTGCTGAAAAAATTCCGCGACGCCTTCCCGGAGCTCTCTACCGCGTTCGTGGAGGACAGCGACTGGGAGAACAACTGGCGCGAGTACTACAAGCCCATCGAGGTCGGCGAGAAGCTTGTGGTGGTGCCTGAATGGGAGGAAGCCCCCGCCGACGGGCGCGTCCCCCTCGTCCTCGACCCGGGCCTCATCTTCGGCACCGGCAGCCACGCCACTACGCGCATGTGTCTCGCGGCACTGGAAAAGTACGCGGCGCCGGGCAAGCGGGTGCTGGACCTCGGCTGCGGCAGCGGCATCCTCGGCATCGGGGCGCTGCTGCTCGGCTGCGACAGCTGTCTCGGCGTGGACATCGACCCCAAGGCCCCGGACGTGGTGATGCACAACGCCGCCCTCAACGGCATCGGGCCCGAGCGCATGACGGCCTGGGCGGGCGACATTCTGGGCGACGCGAGTCTGCGCGCGCGCATCGGCGGGGGCTATGAGCTGGTGCTTGCCAACATCGTGGCGGACGTGATCATCCCGCTGTCGGGCATGGTGCGGCAGTTTATGAGCCGTGACGGCATTTTCATCTGTTCCGGCATCATCGAGCACCGCTGGCCCGAGACCGCCGAAGCCCTCAAGGCAAACGGCCTGGAGATCCTCGACCACCGCTCCGAGGAGGAGTGGCACTGCTTCGTGTGCGGGATCAAGACATAAACAGGCGCAAAACAACAGGAGCCGAGAAAAACCTGATTGCCAGTGTAGGGGCCGACGCCCCCGGCGGCCCGACAGTAAAAGCTCAATAAACGCATTTATCCCCGGCGAATCCGTAACATTGTACGTTTTCGCCGGGGATTTTTGTTTTGTTTGATACTAATCCTTAATTAAAGCATTTAACGATCCAGTCGCGAGCGGTAATGCTGCGGATTGTTTCAGAGGTAAGGTCACAAATGGAATCGCATAAACGGT
>CADBJU010000028.1 GCA_902795045.1 Oscillospiraceae bacterium
AATCCGTTGAACGCCTTGCCGCATTGCCATTCCCGGGCCTGCTGCGCGACGGCCCGCCAATTGCGCGGCTGCGGAGATTCCGTGCCGCCTTCCTCTGCCACAGGCAGCGGCGGCCCGCAATCCTCCCAGCGGCCAGTTAAGATTTCTGCGTGTTTCAGTGCCTCCGGCGGGCGGATTGTACCCTAAAGGGCAGACCCCACGACCAGTTTGAGAACTGGTCTCGCAATGACGGGATAGCTGAGTTAAGCCGATACGCACATAATTAAATAAAGTAAAAACGGGCGAATCCGTACGGATTCGCCCAAAATTTTATGCAGCTTGTCAGAGTTACATCTTGTCTGCTTCGATGTAGTTTTTCTCCGCTTCCGCCTGCTTTGCCGCCTTTGCCGCCGCTTTGCGGGCGCGGCGGGCCTTCGCTTTTGCAATGAGTTTTTTCAGCAGCGGCAGGAACACGAGCACCAGCACCGCGAGAATGACCAGCGTCGGGATCGCGGACACCAGGAACACCAGCAGATCCTTGAAGAACTGCCCCGCGTTTTTAAGCGCCCCTGTGAAAGCGCGCCACAGCTCCTGGCCGTAGCTGAGCTTCGTCACCGTCTCGGGGGTGTAGACCTGCACCTCCTTGACCGTGATGTTCAGCGTGCTGTAAGCTACCCGGCGGTCCCAGTTGTTGAGGCTCGACTGGAAGGAGTCGATGCGGTAGCGCACATCGGTGAGCTTGTCCTCGATGGTGATGATGTCCTCCACCGTCTCGGCGATCTCCATCATCTCGAGAAGCCGTTTCTCCTGGGCCTGCAAAGCCGTCAGCCGGGCCTGCACGTCGTAGTACTCGGCGGTCACGTTCTCGGTGTAGGTATAGGTATAGGGGACGTTGCCGATGTCGGAGAGACTCGACATCAGGGCTGCAAACTTCTCGCTCGGGACCCGCAGGGTGTAGCTTGCGCTGCGCTTCGAGGTATAGCCGCGGGAGCTGTCATAGTAGTTGTTGCCGTTGACGGAGCTGGACTGGACAAAGCCGCCCGCCTCCGCGATCATGGTCTCGAGGGCGGCCACGCTCTTTTCAAACTCGGTGGTCTCGATGGTGGCATCGCCGGAGTAGATGATCTTTTCCGGGTTTTCCTCGGGGGCATCGGACTTGGAACCGCTGTCTGAACCGCGGGCGGCGGAGGTGCCGGCGGTCATGTTCATCATGCCGAAGCCTTCGCTCTCATAGGCCATGTCATAGGCCGCGTTTGCTGCCATCGGCGCAGGCATGGAAGCGGCGGACATCTCGTAAGCGGCGTCCTTGTAACCGGGCTGTGCGGATTTCGCATTGCCGCAGGCGCAGAGGGAAAGGCACATCAGTGCCGCGAGAAGAAAAGCGAGGGAGCGTTTTCTGTTCATGATCGTGACCTCCGTATATTTATAAATAGTATATGGACTTGCCTTCGCTTTGTATGACGCAGGGGATGCCGAAATGTTCCCGGCAATTGGATTTTTATTTTCATGTTCAACACCTGTGATGGTATTATCTTGAAATCGCACAAAAACCCTTTGCCGTGCCGTGCCGTGTCTGGGCAGGTTGAATGAAAATGCAGTCCGGGGTGGAGAAGGGCTTGACTTTCCGAGAGCATGAGAGTATAAATATACACATCAAACGAATAATACTCACTCCGGAGGACAATAAAATGAATAAAAATGAAATCAAGAAAATCGTGCTTGCCTATTCCGGCGGCCTGGATACTTCCGTTATCATCCCCTGGCTGAAGGAAAACTACAATAACCCCGAGATCATCGCCGTGGCCGGCAATGTCGGCCAGGTGGGCGAGCTGGACGGCCTGGAGGAAAAGGCCATTGCCACCGGCGCAAGCAAGTTCTACGCCCTGGACCTTGCCGACGAGATGGTCAACGACGTGATCATCCCCTGCGTGCAGGCGGGCGCCAAATACGAGGACTACCTGCTGGGCACCGCCTTCGCCCGTCCCATCATCGCCAAGGGCCTTGTGGAGATCGCCCTGAAGGAAGGCGCGGACGCCATCGCCCACGGCTGCACCGGCAAGGGCAACGATCAGGTCCGCTTCGAGCTTGCCATCAAGCACTTCGCCCCCGGCATGAAGGTCATCGCCCCCTGGCGTGAATGGTCCATCAAGTCCCGCGAGGAGGAGATCGACTACGCCGAGGCCCACCACGTCCCCCTCAAGATCAGCCGTGAGACCAACTACTCCAAGGACAAAAACCTCTGGCACCTGAGCCACGAGGGTCTGGACCTCGAAGATCCGTGGAATGAGCCGCAGTACGAAAAGCCGGGCTTTCTCGAAATGGGCGTGAGCCCCATTGATGCGCCCGACGCCCCCGAGTACATCACCCTGGACTTTGAAAAGGGCGTGCCCGTGTCCCTCAACGGCGAGAAGATGAGCGCCACGGATATTATCTGGAAGCTCAACGACATCGGCGGCAAGCACGGCATCGGCCTTTTGGACATCGTGGAAAACAGGCTCGTCGGCATGAAGTGCCGCGGCGTGTACGAGACCCCGGGCGGCACGATCCTGTACGCGGCCCACGCGGCGCTCGAGACCCTGTGCCTCGACAAGATGACGGCCCACAAAAAGCAGGAGCTGAGCGTCTGCTTTGCCGAGCTTCTCTATAACGGCCAGTGGTTCAGCCCCCTGCGCGAGGCGCTGAGTGCCTTCGTGACCGCGACGCAGAAAAACGTCACCGGCACGGTCAAGCTCAAGCTCTACAAGGGCAACATCATCAAGGCCGGCATCAAGAGCCCGTACTCCCTCTACTCCGAAAATATTGCCACCTTCGGCGAGAGCGACTACGACCAGGCCCAGGCCGCGGGCTTCATCAATCTCTGGGGCCTGCCCACCACGGTCCAGGCGCTGATGGAGCAGGGGAAGCTGTAAGACCCTCTTGCCTCCCCCCAGCCGCGCATGCGGCGCTTGGGGAAGGGGGACCGCTTCAGCGGTGGAAGGGGATTTGGTTGACGGACACCCCTTCAGTCTGCGCCTCGCGTGAGATCGGCGCAGCCAGCTCCCCCGGAGGGGGAGCCAATAAGGAAAGGATTTATCATCATGACCAAACTCTGGGCGGGGCGGACGGAGGCCGAGACGGCGAAGCTTGCCGATGACTTCAACTCCTCCATCTCCTTCGACAGCCGCATGGCGCGGCAGGATATCACCGGCTCCATGGCCCACGCGGCGATGCTGGGGGCCAAGGGGATCATCACACAGGACGAGGCCGACGCACTCATCGACGGCCTGCACACCATCCTGGACGACCTTTCCTCCGGTGCCCTGCACATCGACCCCGCCGCCGAGGATATCCACATGTTTGTCGAGCAGGTGCTGACAGAGCGTCTCGGGGATGTGGGCAAGAAGCTCCACACCGCGCGAAGCCGCAACGATCAGGTGGCGCTGGATTTCCGCATGTACCTCAGAGACGAGATCGACGAGCTCACAGCCCTGACGAAAGCCCTGGCCGCGGTCGTGTGCGACAAGGCGGAGGAATACAAGGCCGCCATCATGCCGGGCTACACGCATTTACAGCGCGCCCAGCCCATCACCTTCGGCCACCAGCTCATGGCCTACGCGATGATGCTGCTGCGGGACCTGGGCAGACTGGAGGACTGCCGACGGCGCCTGAACATTTCCCCTATCGGCTGCTGTGCCCTGGCGGGGACCACCTACGACACCGACCGCGAGCTGGAGGCCGGAAAGCTCGGCTTTGACGGCATCTGCTTAAACTCCATCGACGGCGTCAGCGACCGGGACTTTGCCGTGGAGCTCTGCGCGGCGCTGAGTATCGAAATGATGCATCTGTCGCGTTTCGCGGAAGAGCTCATCCTCTGGTCGAGCTGGGAGTTTCAGTTTATCGAGCTGCCCGACGCCTACACCACCGGCTCCTCCATCATGCCGCAGAAGAAAAATCCCGACATGGCCGAGCTTGTGCGCGGCAAGACGGGCCGGGTCTACGGCGACCTGATGGGCATCCTGACGGTGCTCAAGGGCCTGCCCCTTGCCTACAACAAGGACATGCAGGAGGACAAGGAGGGCGTGTTCGACGCCTGCGACACGGCGAAGATGTGCCTGGAGGTCATGGCGGGGATGCTCCCCGGCATGAAGGCGAAGACCGACAGAATGCTCAAAGCCGCCTCCGAAGGTTTTATTAACGCGACAGATTTTGCGGATTACCTCGTGACGAAGGGACTCCCCTTCCGCAGTGCATACAAGATTTCCGGCGCAATGGTTGCAAAATGCATCCGCGAGGGCAGGACTCTCGAGGACCTGAGCCTTGAGGAATATAAAAAAGCATCCCCTCTGATTGAGGCTGATATATATGAAGCGATAGACCTGCGCAACTGCGTACAAAAGCGCGTGAGCGCGGGGGGAACCTCCGTACAGTCGGTCGAAAAGCAGATCGACACCGTGCGGGATGTGTTGAACTCATGAAAGGAGAACTCAAAATGAAAAAAACATTTGCAATGCTGCTGGCCCTGAGCATGATTTTTGCCCTGGCCCTGAGCGTCCCGGCCTCCGCCGCCGACACCCTCACCATGGCGACCAGCCCCGACTTCCCTCCCTTTGAAGAGCTGCAGTCCGACGGCAGCGTCGTCGGCATCGAAGTCGACCTTCTGAACATGATCTGCGACAAGCTCGGCATGGAGCTCAAGATCGAGCAGATGGACTTTGACTCCGTCCTCCCCGGCGTGCAGGCGGGCAAGTACGATGTGGGCGTGTCCGGCATCTCCGTGACCGAGAAGAGGCAGAAGAACGTCCTCTTCACCGAGCCCTACTGCCTCGCGGCCCAGGCCATCGTCGTGAACACCGGCAGCGACATCACCGGCAAGGCCGACCTTGACAAGAAAAAGATCGCCGTCCAGACCGGCACCACCGCCGAGAGCTTCTGCATGGAAAACGGCTACAAGGTATCCTCCTTCCAGGCAAACTCCGATGCGGAGATGGCCCTTGTAACCGGCAAAGTCGACGCCTGGGTCATTGACGACCTGACGGCGGCCGAGATGGTCAAGGCCTACAACAAGGACCACCCCGACGCCCTGACCATTCTGGACGAGGCCATGACCACCGAGCCCTACGCCTTCGCCTTTGCCTTCGGCAGCGAGGATCTGGTCGCCAAGATCAACGAGATCCAGGCCGAGCTCATCAAGGACGGTACGGTCGCGGGTCTGTTCGAGAAGTTCGACGCGCCCTACACCTCGCCGATCGCATGACCCTTGCCTCCCCCAGCCGCTTGCGGCGTCTGGGGAAGGGGGACCGCTTCAGCGGTGGAAGGGGTTGACCGTCGACTCCCTCAGTCATGGCCTCGCGTAAGATCGGCCATGACAGCTCCCTCGGAGAGGGAGCCAAAAACTGCCGCACACCCGGGGCAAGTCCCCGGGCTTGCGGCGTCTGTAAAGGAGAATGCCCATGAGTGCATGGTTTGCAAAGCTGCACGAAACCTTCATAGAGACCGGCTATTACCGCCTGCTGCTGCAGGGCCTGGGAAACACCCTCATCATGACCCTGGGGGCGCTGTGCATCGGCGTCGTGATCGGCACGCTGATCGCCGTCATCAAGTACTTTGCCGAGGATGTCCCGGCCTTAAAGCCGCTGGACATGCTGTGCGATCTGTATGTCACGACGATACGCGGCATCCCGGTGGTGGTGCTGCTGATGATCTTCTTCTATGTCATCATGACCTCCGCCGAGGGTATCACCGTCGGCATCATCGCCTTCGGCATCAACTCCGGCGCGTACATGGCGGAGCTCATCCGCAGCGGCATCAATGCCGTCGACAAGGGCCAGATGGAGGCCGGGCGCAGCCTCGGCATGAGCAAGGTGCAGGCCATGCGCAAGATCGTCTTTCCCCAGGCGGTGCGCTATATTCTCCCCGCCATCGGCAATGAGATGATCGCCCTTCTGAAGGAGACCTCGGTTGCCGGCTATGTGGCGGTGGTCGATCTCACCCGCGCGGGAAACCTCGTGCGCAACAATACCTACGATGCCTTCAACCCCCTCATGGCGGTGGCGCTGACCTACCTGCTGCTGGTGGTGCTGATGTCAAGGGCGCTCAAGAAGCTGGAGAGGAGGCTTGCAAAGAGTGATAAGCGTTAAGAATCTCAAAAAGGTTTTCGACGGCAACGAGGCCCTCAAGGGGGTCAGCGTCGAGATCAACAAGGGGGACGTGATGTGCGTCATCGGCCCCTCCGGCTCGGGCAAGTCCACCTTCCTGCGCTGCCTGAACCTGCTGGAGCGCCCAGACGGCGGGCAGGTCATCTTTGAGGGCGACGACCTCATGGACAAGCACATTAACCTCAACCAGCACCGGCAGAAGATGGGCATGGTGTTCCAGCAGTTCAATCTTTTCCCGCACATGACGGTGCTGGAAAACCTGACCTGCGCGCCCATGATGCTCAAGAAGATCGACAAGGCCGCCGCCGAGAAGACCGCCATGGACTACCTCCAGCGCGTGGGCCTTGCAGACCGCGCCGCGTCTTATCCGAACCAGCTCTCCGGCGGGCAGAAGCAGCGTATCGCCATCGTGCGCGCGCTGTGCATGGAGCCGGAGGTCATGCTCTTCGACGAGCCCACCTCCGCCCTCGACCCCGAAATGGTCGGCGAGGTGCTGGATGTCATGAAAAAGCTTGCCGAGCAGGGCATGACGATGGTAGTGGTCACCCACGAGATGGGCTTTGCCCGTGAGGTGGGAAACCGCGTCCTCTTCATGGACAACGGCCTCATCGTCGAGGAGGGCACTCCAGAGCAGATCTTCGAGCACCCCAAGAGCGAGAGACTGCAGAGCTTTTTGTCGAAAGTACTGTAGGGTCAATTGCGAACGCGGTTCGCAATTGAGAAACTCGCGCTTATCGCGCGCGGCGGAGCGTGACGCGCCGCGCTTGGTCGGCGCGAGGCCTCGCTAAGCTCGGCTGAGTGTGTTTTTGAGGCGGCAAAGCTGCCTCAAAAACGATTTGAAATCCCTTCGGGGGCAACAGCAATAACCTGATTGAAGAAGGAGAAACAACCATGAACCTGCACGGAAGAGATTTTCTCACCCTGCTTGATTTTACACCGGATGAAATCACCGGCCTTCTGGATCTCGCCGCCGAGCTCAAGGCAAAGAAGAAGGCCGGTATTCCCCATAGAATGCACGAGGGCAAGAACATCGCCCTCATCTTTGAAAAGACCAGCACCCGCCCAGATCGGGAAGAAGGAGAGCATCGCCGACACGGCCCGCGTCCTCTCGCGCATGTTCGACGGCATCGAGTACCGGGGCTACGGCCAGGCCATCGTCGAGGAGCTGGCAAAATATGCCTCCGTCCCCGTGTGGAACGGGCTGACGAATGAGTTTCACCCGACGCAGATTTTAGCGGATTTCCTCACCATCAAAGAGCATTTCGGCAGGCTTAACGGCGTCAAGCTCGTGTATCTGGGCGACGCGCGCTACAATATGGGCGACTCGCTCATGGTGGGCTGCGCCAAAATGGGCATGCACTTTGTCGCCGCCGCGCCGGAGAAGTATTTCCCCGACCCCGCGCTCATTGCCAAATGCCAGGCGATCGCAGCCGAGACCGGCGCGGTGCTGGAGTTTGAGACCGATCCCGTCAAGGCGGTACAGGGCGCGCATGTGCTGTATACCGACGTGTGGGTGTCCATGGGCGAGCCCACGGAGGTCTGGGCCGAGCGCATCCGCGACCTCTCCCCGTATCAGGTCAACACCGCCCTCATGCAGGCGGCGGGAGAACAGGCCGTGTTTCTCCACTGCCTGCCCGCCTTCCACGATCTCAAGACCGGGATAGGCAAAGAGATGGGCGAGAAATTCGGCAGGACCGAAATGGAAGTAACCGATGCGGTTTTTGAAAGCGCGCAGTCCCTCGTCTTCGACGAGGCCGAAAACCGCATGCACACCATCAAGGCCGTTATGGCCGCAACTTTGTGAGCGTATGAAAAAAGCTTATCTGGTTTTGAATAACGGCCGTGTCTTTGAGGGCACGCACATCGGCGCGGAGGGCGACGGGCTCGGGGAACTGGTGTTCACCACCGGCATGACCGGCTATCTCGAGACCCTGACCGACCCCAGCTACGCCGGACAGATCATCATGCAGACCTTCCCCCTCATCGGCAACTACGGCGTCATCCCCGCGGACTTCGAGGGCCCGTGCCTTGCAAAGGGCTACGTGGTGCGCGAGCTGTGCGAGACGCCCTCCAACTTCCGCAGCGAATACGCCCTGGACCGCTTCCTCAGGGAGCACGGCATCCCCGGTATCTGCGGCGTCGATACCCGCGCCCTCACCCGCATCATCCGGGAGGAGGGCGTTATGAACGCGCTCATCTGCGACGAGGTCCCCGCCGACCTGACGGCGATTCAGACCTATGCAGTGCTCGGCGGCGTCGCACAGGCAAGCAGCACCGAGCCGAATGTCTTTCCCGCCGAGGGTGCGGAGAAGTACCACGTCGCGCTGCTCGACTACGGCGCAAAGCACCACATTGTGGAAAGCCTCCAGGAGCGCGGCTGCCGCGTGACGGTGCTGCCCCACGATACGACCGCCGAGGACGTGATGGCGCTCAGGCCCGACGGCCTCATGCTCTCCAACGGCCCCGGCGACCCGAAGGAAAACGTCTTTGAGATCGAGCAGCTTAAAAAGCTCATGGGAAAGCTTCCCGTGTTCGGCATCTGCCTCGGACACCAGCTTGCGGCCCTGGCCCTCGGCGGCGAGACCGTAAAGCTCAAGTACGGCCACCGCGGCGCCAATCAGCCGGTAAAGGATCTCAAGACCGGGCGCTGCTTCATCACCAGCCAGAACCACGGCTACGCCGTGGTGGCGGAGAGCGTTTCGGATATCGCCGAGCTGCGCTACGTAAACGCAAACGACTTCAGCTGTGAGGGCCTGGACTACCCCGCGGCAAAGTGCTTTACCGTGCAGTTTCACCCCGAGGCCAGCGCCGGGCCCCACGACACCGGCTTTCTTTTTGACCGCTTTGCAGCCATGATGGGAGGCGAGAGCCATGCCTAAAAATCCGAATATCGAAAAGGTGCTGGTCATCGGCTCCGGCCCCATCGTCATCGGCCAGGCGGCGGAGTTCGACTACGCCGGGGCCCAGGCCTGCCGCGTGCTGCGGCAGGAGGGGATCAAGACCGTGCTCGTTAACTCCAACCCCGCCACCATCATGACCGACAAGCACCTGGCGGACGCCATCTACCTCGAACCTCTCACCGCCCAGACTCTGACGCGCATCATTGCGCTCGAGCGCCCGGACGGTCTTTTGGCGGGCCTCGGCGGACAGACGGGGCTGACCCTCGCTATGCAATTAACAAAAGACGGGACGCTCGAAAAGTACGGCGTGAAGCTCCTGGGGTCCGGCATCGATGCCATCGAGCGGGCCGAGGACCGGGAGCGCTTCCGCGAGACCCTCGCCGAGATGGGTCAGCCCGTCATCCCCTCCGCCACCTGCGAGGATGTGGAGGGCGCCTTGAAGATCGCTGCCCGGATCGGCTACCCTGTCATCGTGCGCCCGGCCTACACCCTCGGCGGCACGGGCGGCGGCATCGCCCAGGACGAGGCCGAGCTCGCCTCCATCGCCAAACAGGGCCTCGACCTCTCGCCCATCACCCAGGTGCTGATCGAAAAATGCGTCTCCGGCTGGAAGGAGATCGAGTTTGAGACTATGCGGGACGCGGCGGGCAACGTCATCGCCGTCTGCTCCATGGAGAACGTCGACCCGGTGGGCATCCACACGGGCGACTCCATCGTCGTTGCGCCCGCCCTGACGCTTGCGGACAAGGAATACCAGATGCTGCGCTCGGCGGCATTGAACATCGTGGGCGCCATCGGCATCGAGGGCGGCTGCAACGTGCAGTTTGCCTTAAATCCCGACAGCTTCGAGTACGCCGTCATCGAAGTCAATCCCCGCGTCAGCCGCTCCTCGGCGCTTGCGTCCAAGGCGACCGGCTACCCCATTGCCAAGATCTCCACCCGCATCGCCCTGGGCTATACCCTGGATGAAATCAAAAACGACATCACCGGCAAGACCTGTGCCTGCTTTGAGCCGACGGTCGATTACGTGGTGGTCAAGTTCCCCAAGTGGCCCTTTGAGAAGTTCGCCGGGGCCAGCCGCAGGCTCGGCACCCAGATGAAGGCCACCGGCGAGGTCATGGCCATCGCCCCGTCCTTTGAGATGGCGCTGATGAAGGCCGTGCGCGGGGCGGAGCTGGGACTCGACACCTTAAACGCCGCGCCGCTCAGTGACGCGCCGCTTACCGAACGTTTAGCGGCCCAGGACGACCGCCGCCTCTTCACGGTCTTTGAAGCTTTGAAGGCCGGCATGACGGTGGACGAGATTTTCAGCATCACCAAAATCGACCGCTGGTTTTTGTGGAAAATTCAGAAGCTCGCGGCCTTCGAGGAAGAAATCAAAAATGGATTGTCCGACGCAGATTACAAAAAAGGCAAGCTTTTAGGGTACACCGACGAGGCCCTCTGCCGCCTGTCCGGGGCTTCTTCCGTACCCGGCATGGAGATGCACTACAAGATGGTGGACACCTGCGGCGCGGAGTTTGACGCCGAGACGCCGTACTTCTATTCCTCCTTCGATGCCGAATGCGAAAGCCGCCTCTTCCCGCGCTCGGGAAAACCCGTTGTCATGGTCCTGGGCTCCGGCCCCATCCGCATCGGCCAGGGCATCGAGTTTGACTATTCCTCGGTGCACTGCGTCTGGACCCTGCGGGAGCTGGGCTACGACGTAGTCATCGTCAACAATAACCCCGAGACCGTCTCCACAGACTACGATACCGCCGACCGGCTCTACTTTGAACCCCTGTGCAAGGAGGACGTGTGGAACATCGTGCAGCTTGAAAAGCCGGTGGGCGTGGTCGTGGCCTTCGGCGGGCAGACCGCCATCAAGCTCACGGAGTTTCTGGACAAAAAGGGCGTGCAGATCCTCGGCACCTCCGCCGAGAGTATCGACACGGCCGAGGACCGCGCCAAATTCGACGCGCTTTTAGAGCGCTTCGGCATCCGCAGGCCGAAGGGCAAGGGCGTCCTGACGCTGGATGAGGCATTGGCCGCCGCCGAGGAGCTGGGCTACCCCGTGCTGCTGCGCCCGAGCTACGTCATCGGCGGGCAGAACATGTGCATCTCCCGCGATAGGGCCAGCACCGAAAAGTACATGGCGGGCATCCTCGCCCAGGGCATCGAAAACCCCGTGCTGGTGGACAAGTACATGCCCGGCACGGAGCTTGAAGTGGATGTCATTTCCGACGGGGAGGATGTGCTCATCCCCGGCATCATGGAGCATATCGAGCGCGCGGGCGTACACAGCGGTGACTCCATCGCCGTCTACCCGCCCTATAACCTGAGCGACAAGTTCCTGCGCCGCATCACCGACGTGTCCGAAAAGCTGGCCCTGGCCCTCGGGACAAAGGGGCTCGTGAACATCCAGTACCTCATCTGGCAGGACGAGCTGTATGTTATCGAGGTCAACCCCCGCGCCTCGCGCACCGTGCCCTACATCAGCAAGGTCACGAATGTGCCGATGGTCGACCTCGCCTCCCGCATCATGCTCGGGGAGAAGCTTGCCGATCTCGGCTGGGGCACCGGGCTTTACCGCACGCCGCCCTACTACGCCGTGAAGGTGCCGGTCTTCTCCTTTGAAAAGCTCTCGGACGCAAACTCCATCCTGGGTCCGGAAATGAAGTCCACCGGCGAGGTGCTGGGTCTGGGCCGCACGCTGGCCGAAGCTCTCTTCAAGGGCCTCACCGCCGCGGGTTTTAAATTGCCCGATGCGTTCGGTTCTCATGGGGTTCTCCTGAGCGTGGAGAACGAGGACAGCCAGGAGATTTTGTCCCTCGCCCGGCGCTTCTTCGAGCTGGGGCTTACGCTTTACGCAACGACGGACACCGCCGCTGCTATCGCCTCCCTGGGCATCCCCGTCCGGGCGGTGGAAACGACGGAGGTCACGCCGCTCATGGAGAGCGGGAAACTGAGATACATCGTCTACACCGGCGCTGTCAAGGACGGCACCATGGGCGATTACATTGCCCTGCACCGCCGGGCCATGCAGCTCGGCATCCCGTGCCTGACCTCGCTGGACACCGCAAACGCGCTGGCCGAGATCATTGCCTCGCGCTTCCATGAGAGCAGCACCGAGCTTGTGGACATCAACGCCATGCGCACCCGCCGCCAGCGCATTTCCTTCACCAAGATGCAGGACTGCGGCAACGACTATATCTTCATCGAAAACTTCGACGGCTCCGTCACCTGCCCCGAATCCCTGTGCGTCAATCTCTGCCGCCCCCACACCGGCGTCGGCAGCGACGGCATTGTGCTGATCGAGAAATCGAAGGTCGCCGACGTGAAAATGCGCTCCTTCAACCGCGACGGCAGCGAGGGTAAAATGGCGGGCAACAACATCCGCTGCGTGGCAAAGTATGTCTATGATAAGGGCATCGTCCCGAAGGAGCGGATCACCGTGGAAACCGGCGGCGGGGTGCGCGCCCTGCGCCTGTTCCTGCGCGACGGCGAGGTCAGCTCCGTGCAGGTGGATATGGGCAGGGCCAGCCTTAAAGCCGCCGAGATCCCGGCGGTGAGTGAGCGGGAGACCCTCGTCGACGCGCCCGTCACCATCGGCGGGAGGGACTACAGCGTTACCTGCGTCAATGTCGGCAACCCCCACTGCGTGGTCTTCTGCGACGCCATCGACGGCCTGAACCTGGAAGAGATCGGCCCGCAGTTCGAGCACGATCCCATGTTCCCCGAGCGGGTGAACACCGAGTTTGTGCGCGTAGTGAACCGCCACACCCTGCGCATGCGCGTCTGGGAGCGCGGCAGCGGCGAGACCCTGGCCTGCGGCACCGGCGCCTGCGCGGCGGTGGTGGCGGCCTGCGAGAACGGTCTCTGCGACAAGGGCAGCGACGTGAAGGTCAGCGTCCTCGGCGGCGAGCTCACGGTGAATTACTCCGACGTGCGCGTCCTGCTCACCGGCGGGGCCAATGTGGTGTACGAAGGCAGCTTTTTGTACTGAACAAAACACAGCAGACAAGCCCCCGGCAAAAGCCGGGGGCTCAGACTATAGACATAGTCCGTCTTTGTCATTGCGAACCAGTGACCGATGTCACGACAAGCAAGGATCGCGTCACGCGTTTCTCGCGCGTCGCGTTGGTGTGGCAGTCCGTATTCCCCGAAAGCCGCATGTTTTTTGACATTTCACTGGAGAACGGATTCCGAGGCCAGTTTGCGAACTGGCCTCGGAATGACAGACTTGGGGTTTGTCTACACATTAAGCCCCCGGCTTTCGCCGGGGGCTTGAAGCATATTCGGCTGAAGGTTTACGCCTCGGCGTCTCTTGCGCGGGAGCGCATCACGAAGAGCACCGCGAGGATCAGCGCCGCGCCGATGAGAAGGCACACGGCCCAGCTGCGGATAAAGCCCGCGATGATGTAGCACACGAAGCTCACGCCCGCGACGGTCAGCGCGTAGGGCAGCTGCGTGGAGACGTGGGAGATGTGGTTGACGTTGGCGCCGGCGGAGGCCATGATGGTCGTGTCGGAGATGGGGGAGCAGTGGTCGCCGCAGACAGCGCCCGCGAGGCAGGCGGAGATGCCGATCATCAGAAGATCGGGGTTATTCTGGAACACGGGCAGCACGATCGGGATCAGGATGCCGAAGGTGCCCCAGCTCGTGCCGGTGGAGAACGCAAGGCCCAGGGCCACGAGGAAAATCACGGCGGGCAGCATGCTGAACAGGCCCGCAGCCGCGCCCTCGACGAGGCCGGCCACGTAGTCGGCAGCGCCCAGCAGGCCCGTGATGTTCTTGAGCGTCAGGGCAAAGGTGAGGATCAGCATGGCGGGCACCATGGCGATGAAGCCCTTGGTGATGCAACCGGTCGCGTCCTTAAAGCTGATGACGCGGCGGCAGAGCAGGTAGACAAAAGTGAACATCACGGCGATGATGCTGCCCCAGGGCAGACCGACGGAGGCGTCGGTGTCGGCGAAGGAGTCGATGAGGCTCGCGCCGTCCCAGAAGCCGCCGACGTACATCATGCCGACGATGCAGCAGATGATGAGCACAATCACGGGGATCAGCATGTCCCAGATGGAGGCGCGGGGGACGTTCTGCTCATCCTCGTTGCCGAGGGAGCCCAGCTCGCCGCGTGCGGCGGCAAGCTCCGCCTTGGCCATGGGGCCGTAGTCGAAGCCCAGCACGGACAGGGCAATGACGAACACGATGGTCAGCAGGGAGTAGAAGTTATAGGGGATGGCCCGGATGAAGAGCTGAATGCCGGAGATGCCGGAGTCCAGATCCTGCGCGGTGGCGGAGACGGCGGCGGCCCAGGACGAGACCGGCGCGATCATGCACACGGGCGCTGCGGTGGCGTCGATGATGTAGGCAAGCTTCGCGCGCGAGATCTTGTGGCTGTCGGTGACGGGGCGCATGACCGAGCCCACGGTCAGGCAGTTGAAATAGTCGTCGATGAAGATCAGCACACCCAGCAGGAAGGTGGCGAGCATGGCGCCCGTGCGGGTATGGACATGCTTGACGGCCCAGCGGCCGAACGCGGCAGAGCCGCCGGCGGCGTTGACAAGCGCCACCATGATGCCGAGCAGGACGAGGAACATGAAGATGCCCGCGTTCCAGCCGTCGGCAATGGCGCCGATGAAGCCGTCGTTGATCATGGTGTCGAGGGAGTCGACGAGATTGAAGCCGCCCACAAACAGCGAGCCGACCACAATGCCGATGAACAGGGACGAATAGGTCTCCTTGGTGATGAGGGCGAGGACGATCGCCACGATGGGCGGTACCAGGGCCCAGAAAGTTCCAGCCATACAGTTTTCCTCCAAACAAAAAAGATCATGGACAAGGCTGAGCCTGTTCATGACCGTCTGTGTGCGGGTAATACCCGTGGGTCTGACAGCTCTCCGCGGATGCGACAGTACACAGGATGTTCTCCCGCGTCCCAGGCATACCGGCCCGGAAAAGCCGATACCCTTCGGCGGCGTCCCCTTTCGCACCACCGCGATTCCCGTCGCCTTCGATGGAGCTACTGATGTCGGCCGCGCCTCTATCATGCCTTGTTCAATTGCCCCCATTATAATCGGGTTTAAGCTTTTGTCAAGGCTCAACAAAAAGCCCCGCGTAAATTTGGCTCTTTTGCCGGATTTGCGGTGCTCTTCACCACTTTGCACTGTTGAAGATGATAAAGGCTTTTTCCGGTTCCCTTGAAAATGGTACATAAGAATTTCGCTTGACTTTCATTTTGAAAAGCATATAATAAAGACAGAAGGCACCGCAACAAGCGGCTGGCTTCGTTAGGGATTATTTATGTTGGACTGTCAAGCAGCCCAAAAACCCGTCACTTGGCCGAGTGGCGGGTCTTTTTATGCGTCAGACTAATCACAATCTGGACCGTATACAGCCCGACATGAAAGGTGATTCGCATAAGACATCACCCCCTTTCGGAGATGATAGCCAGCCACTATTACCGTTGCATAGGTGTCTTCTGCCCCTTCTCAGGTAACCCGAAAGACTCCGGGCTGCCAATAATCTATATAGTTCGACCAATGATGTCAAGAAAAAACGACTGTGATCTCCCCCTTGACAAAGCAGCCTGTATATGCTATACCATAACTGTACCAATCAAATTAATACAGTTAATACGCGTACTGACACAGCAAAGGAGGCGGCAGTTTGATCCAGATAAGCTATAATGATTCCCGCCCGATCTACGAAAAAGTGAAGGATTCTCTGCGGCAGCTTATCTTCAGCGGCGCGCTCGGCGAGGGGGAAAAGCTCCCCTCCGTGCGGGAGCTGGCGGTGAGCCTGACGGTCAATCCCAACACGATCCAGCGAGCCTACCGGGAGCTGGAGCAGGAGGGCACGATCGTCTCCGTCCCCGGCAAGGGCAGCTTTGTCGCCATGGGCGGCAGCGCGAAGGCGGCGCGGATGGCGGAGCTCAGAGAAAAGCTCTCCGCTCTTGCCGCCGAGTTTGAGGCCCTGGGCGTGACACGGGACGAGCTTGCCCAAATCATCAAGGAGGACAGCTATGATTGAGGTGAAGGAGCTCCATAAGAGCTTTGACGGCTTTGAGGCCCTGCGGGGGCTCAATATCCATGTGCCGCGCGGCGCGGTCTACGGGCTTGTCGGCCCGAACGGCGCGGGCAAATCCACCGTGATCCGCCATCTGGCGGGGATCTATCGCCAAGACAGCGGCGAGGTGCTCATCGGCGGCGAGCCGGTCTATGAAAACCCGGCGGTGAAGGCGAAGCTTGCCTACATCCCGGACGACATTTTCTATTTCGGCGCGGCAACCATCCGGGACATGAAAAACCTCTACCGCGCCATGATCCCCACGTTTTCGGACGAGCGCTTTGAAAAGCTGCGCGAGGCCTTCCCGCTGGAGGAAAAGCGGGCCATGCGCAGACTCTCGAAGGGCATGCAGAAGCAGGCGGCCTTCTGGATCGCGCTTAGCTGCTGCCCGGAGGTCATTTTGCTCGACGAGCCGGTGGACGGCCTTGACCCCGTCATGCGCCGCCAGGTGTGGAGCCTTTTATTGCAGGACGTGGCCGAGCGCGGCACAACGGTGCTGGTCTCGTCCCACAACCTGCGGGAGCTGGAGGACGTGTGCGACCATGTGGGCATCATGGACAAGGGACGTATGCTCTTAGAGCGCCCGCTGGCCGCTTTGCAGGAGAACACGGTAAAAATCCAGCTTGCCCTGCCCGACGGGGCGGAGCTGCCCGAGGGCCTGGACATCCTGCATGAAACCCGGACCGGGCGCCTCAGGCAGCTCATCCTGCGCGGAAACGGCGACGAGCTGACGGCGCGGCTCCAGGTCTGCAATCCCTTCTTCCTCGACGTGCTGCCGCTTTCTCTCGAGGAAATCTTTATCTACGAACTGGGAGGTGAGGATCATGAAATCAAAAACATCCTTCTTTGACAGGCGCGTGAGTCTGCATCTGCTGCGCCGCTTCTGGCCGCTGTTTTTGCTGTGGCTTGCGATACTGCTGCTCGCGGGGCCCGTCGGGCTGAACGTGAACGCTCATCAGGAGCCGGCGCGGGTGATCACCGATCTGCGCAGTGATCTCTTGAGCTCCGGGCGCGGCGCGGTGTGGCTCTCTGCCCTGATGGGGGCGCTCATGGCGATGGGCATGCTGAGCTACCTTTACTTCCCGCGCGACTGCGGGCTGATAAACTCCCTGCCGCTCCGGCGCGAGACGGTGTACTTTACCGCCGTGCTGACCGGCCTTGTGCCGATGCTCCTTACCGACGTGCTGGTTTTTGCCCTGCTCTGGCTTTTCTATGGGCAGTACGGCGCGGGGGCGCGGTATTTCCTCTGGTGGCTGGAGATGACCCTGCTTGCAAACGCGGGCTTTTACGGCTTTGCCTGCTTCTGCGGGACGCTGACGGGAAATGTCCTTGTCCTGCCCGCGGTCTATGTGGTCCTAAACTGCGCCGTCGCCGTGTTCGAGGCCGCCGTGCGCGGGGTGTTCACCGCCCTCCTGTACGGCTATACCTTCGATTCGCTCCTGCTGGAGTGGGCGTCCCCGCTCCTGTGGCTGACCGATCACGCGGAGTCCACCGTCCTTACGCACATGGAGGCCGAGCGGGGGATCGCCGCCGACTATGCGCCGATCGGCCTCGGCTACCTTGCGGGTCTGTGCGCGGCGGGGATCGTCTTCGCCCTGCTGGGGGCGCTGGTGATCCGGCGGAGGCACATGGAGACCGCTGGCGAGGTGGTGGCCGTCCCGATCCTGCGGCCCGTGTTCCGGGCGTGCATGGCCCTCGGCTGCGGGATGCTTGGCTCCATGGTGCTGGTGGAGGAATTTCTGCGCGGCCTCTACGGGACGGGGAAATTCGCGACGCTGGCTCTTTCGATGTGCGCCTTCGCGGCGCTCGGCTGGTTCGCTGCCGAGATGCTGATGAAAAAGACGCTGCGGGTCTTCGACCACGGCTGGCGGGAGATCGGCGTCCTCTGCGCGGGCCTGCTGGTCTTTGCCGTGCTCACGAAGCTGGATGTCGCGGGCTACGAAACGCGCATCCCCGCGGCGGAGGACATTGAAAGCATCGACATGACCTATATGGCAAGCAGCGGCATCACCGAGCGGGAGAGCATCGACGCCTGGCTGGACTTCCACCGCGGGATCATTGCCCACAGGGAGCGCAACGAAGCCGCGGAATCCGGCCCGTGGTACGGCGTTCCCATGTTCTACCGGCTCCGGGACGGCAGCACCCTCCGGCGCTTCTACAAGCTCCCGACAGACAACGAGAGCCGCGCCGATCCCGCCTCCGACATCCGGGCCTGGGAGAACATCAACAATCTGCCGGAAGTGCGCCTCAAGCGCGTCTGGGCGGATAAGGCGCTCACAGCGGACGATATCCACGAAGCCTGGATCGAGGTGCGCACACCGCTGGATGCGCAGAGCGCCATCAGCAATCACATCGTGCTCACCCCCGCACAGGCCGTGAGTCTCTGGCGGGAGGGCATCATCCCCGATGCCGAGGCCGGGAACATCGCCCGCTGGCGCATCCGGGACAGTGCCGAAGACGACGCAGAGCGCACGAATATAAGCGTCGCAATCATGTGCCGCGTCCGGCGCGAGGAGGGCATGTTTATGGATCACCTCGACGAGCAGGTACTGTTTTCGTCTGAAAACACCCTGCGCTGGCTGAAGGACAATATGGGGCTTACGCCCTCAGAACAAATACATGGCAGCCATGATGACCAGCAGCTCGAGATCGCCGCTCTCCCGATAGAGCAGCCACAGAATCAGCAGCAATAACAGATCCCCGCTGTCAAGCTCCCCGAGACCCGACAGCAGCCGTCCCGGCAAAAGCCCGCCGAAGGGCGGGGGCGGCGCGGGCCTCGGACGCGGCGGCGGAGACGGCACCAGCGGCGGGGACGGTGGGGGCGGCGGTGCAACGAATGGCTCGGGCATGCCGCTCACCCGCCCGGTGCTCGCGTCATAGCGCTTCATCGCCGCCTCCCTGTTCCATGGCAAGCCGCGCGATGCGGGCAAGCTTTGCAAGCCGGAGGGCGCTATCGAGCTTTCCCCGCCGCTTTTCGGAGAGGTAGGGCGCCATGGCCTTCAAAAGCGCCTGCTCCCGCCCCTCGCCGCCGCTTTGCATCAGGGAGGCAACGCGCCCCAGAAGGGCGGCGTCCGGCCCCGGCTCCGGCGGGGGATTGCTCTGCGCGCCGTCGCCCATGAGCGAGCGGGCCAGCCCCGCGATCTGCTCCATCTGCTTTGGGTCTGACAGGATGCTGTTCAGTTGCCGCTCCAGATCGTCCACGGCGCTCACCTCCCGGGGATTCCTTTTCCGAGCCCCCCTTTCGCAAAGGGGGCTGTCACGAAGTGACTGGGGGATCCGCTTTACCGTAAGAATCGATCCCTCCGTCCCTTCGGGACACCTCCCTTTTTCCAAAGGGAGGTAAAGATAATGATTATTTTTCCATCAGCTTTTTGATATTTGCCGCAAGCCTGCGCCCTTCCTCGGTCGAGAGCACCGTGCCCAGCATAGAGCGCAGGGACGCCGCGTCCCCGCTCTGCGCCGCCTTTTGCAGCTTCTCCCCGTCCAGCATGGCGGAGAGCTTCTCCCCGTCCGGCGATTGAGCGAGGGCATTCAGCTCCGTACCCTTGCCGCTTCGTTCCAATTCCTGCCGAATATTTTCAAAATTCCGCATTGCAACTCACCTCGACATGCTTTATTATATTCACGCGATCGCACAAAGTTGACAGGAGGCGCGAAGATGATCAAAGCGGCGGTTTTTTCCGACACCCACGGCAACAACTTCCCCATGCTGGAGGCGGCGCGGACAGCGAATGCCGACGTGCTCATCCACCTGGGCGACCACGACCGGGACGCGCAGCTTCTCCGTCAGGCCCTGCCGGACACGCCGCTCTACTCCGTGTGCGGCAACTGCGACTATGCGCCGCTCTCGCCCGCGACTTTGACGGTCGAGCTCGGGCCGGTGAAGGCATTTCTCACCCACGGGCATTTATACAATGTAAGCCCCTGGCACATGGACTCCCTGGTCTACGCGGCCGAGGAACAGGGGGCAAAGCTTGCCCTCTTCGGCCACACGCACAAGGCGGCGTGGACGGAGCTCGGCGGCGTGACGCTTATAAACCCCGGCACCGCGGGCCGCGGAATGATGCTCACCTGGGCGCTGGTGACGATTTTCGACAACGGCGCGATCTCGTGCGAATTTCACGAGCTGAAATAAAACACACCTCCCTGTGGAACACTATCCGCAGGGAGGTGTTTCAATAAATGGCTAAGAAGAAAAACGGACAAAGGCAAAAACAGGAGTCAAACCCCCGCCTCGACCCGGAGACGCGCCTGGCCCCGCGCTTTGACAGCGCCACCATCGCAAAGTTCCCCATTGCCGAGCCGGGGGAAATGGGCTTTCGTGTCCTAGATGATTTCACCGAGGAGCATATTCAGTAGGGGACGCCGTCCCCTACAGCGCCGGAACACGGAATAATTTTACGTGTCATCCTGAGCGTCGGCGAAGGATCTTTCTCTCGGTTCATGAGAGGAGAAAAGATTCTTCGCTTCGCTCAGAATGACAAGTTTTACGGGTTACAGCGTACTACTTGCATCTTCCCTTAAAATCATCTACAATATTCCCAAATCACATATCGGGAGTAAGAGACATGCAGACAAAACTCAACTTCGCGTCCGACTATATGGAGGGGGCGCACCCCCAAATCTTACAGCGCCTCCTGGAGACAAACCTGGAAAAGACCGCCGGGTACGGCTTCGACAAGTATTCCGAGGCCGCACGGGAAAAGATCCGCAAAGCCTGCGAGGCCCCGGAGGCCGAGATCTTCTTCCTCGTCGGCGGCACGCAGACCAACGCCGCCGTCATCGACGCGCTTTTGCGCTCCTACCAGGGCGTGATCGCCGCCGGGACCGGGCACATCAGCACGCACGAATCCGGGGCCGTCGAGCACAGCGGCCACAAGGTGCTGACTCTGCCGGGGGAAAACGGCAAGCTCTCCGCCGAGGCGGTGTATGCCTGCCTCGATACATACGCGCGGGACGAAAACCGTGACCACACCGTCATGCCCGGCATGGTCTACATCTCCCAGCCCACGGAGTACGGCACACTCTACTCGCTGGCAGAATTGGAGGCGCTTTCAAGCGTGTGCCGTAAAGCGGGCATCCCCCTCTACCTCGACGGCGCGCGGCTTGCCAGTGCTCTTGCCTGCCCGGAAAACGACGCTTCCCTGCCTGACCTTGCCCGCCTGTGCGACGCCTTCTATATCGGCGGCACCAAGTGCGGCGCCCTCTTCGGCGAGGCAGTGGTGTTTCCAAGGAAAAACACCGTGCCGCACTTTTTTACCATTGTCAAGCAGCACGGGGCCCTGCTCGCCAAGGGGCGCATTGCGGGCATCCAGTTCGACACGCTCTTTACCGACGGGCTGTATCTCAAGTGCGGGCAGAACGCGATCGACAAGGCTGCGCGCATCCGCAAGGCTCTGCGGGACAAGGGCTACGAGCTGGCCCTTGACGCGCCGACCAACCAGATCTTCCCGCTTCTGACAGCCGCACAGCTTGCGGCGCTGTCAGAGAGGGTGGAGATGAGCTTCTGGGAAAACCGCCCGGACGGCAAAACCGTCGTCCGCATTGCCACAAGCTGGGCTACCACCGACGAGGATGTGGACCGGCTGATCGAGGTGCTTTAAAAAGCAAATAGAGCTGTCTCATACAGAACCTCTGCGCGCCTTACGGTGCTATGAAAAGGGGCTGTGAAAAAAGTCAATTATCATTGCAGGGGCCGCCGGGGACGTCGGCCCCTGCAACGACAGCCGGACTATTTTCACAGCTCCCTTTTGTTATATCACCCGTACCTCTTTCCCGGGCGCGAGGAAGAAGAGCACGCCCTCTTTCACGGGCTTTCGGAAGATGCGGGAAAGCGCCTCGGCGTAGGCCAGGAGCTGGCCGCGGTAGAGGTCGGCGCGCTCTTCGATTTCTTCCTCTGTGCGCACGCTGTCGGTCTTGTAGTCGATGATGACCAGTTCCCCGTTTTCTTCCAGACAGCAGTCCACCACCCCCTGTAAAAGGAGCTGCTCACCCTCGGCACCGGGGTAGAGGCGGTCGGCGTCGAGCAGCAGCGAGAAGCGAAACTCCCGCAGGGGCTTTTCGGCACGGAGCATGCGCTTGCCGAGCTCGGAGCGGAAGAGCCTTTCGATGGCGGCAATGTTCACCGCCTCCGCCTCGCGTTTGGATAAGAAGCGGGCGACGCACAGGCGCTCCACCTCGGCCCTGATCCCGGCGCGGGACACGGCCTTGGCAAAGTCCATGTACTGTAAGACCAGATGGGTCGCCACGCCCTTTTCGGTGGCGGTCAGGCCACGCTCTCCCTCGCCGAGGGTCGGCATGCGGAAGCTCCAGGACTTCGGCTTTAATAAATCCGCCGCGTCCGGGTCGCGCTCGTAGCGCCCTTTTAATTCCGTCGCCGTCACCTTGGACGGAAGCTCCACTGCCGCCTGATGGGGATAGACAAAGGCAAGCCTGCGCCCCAGCTCCTTTGCCGCCTCGGGATCGGCGGGGACGGCTTCGTGTATCGCCTCGGCGGTGGGAACGATCTCGTCGCCGTCGCGGCAGACGCGGATTTTGAAGTGCTCCTCCCCGTCGGCAAGGCACGCGCATAAAAGCCAGCTCAGGTAGTTCGACGCGCCCATCAGCGTCTCCGGCGCAATGGGGGGATGGGCCAGAGCCGCGGCCTTTTCCAGCGTCTTGTCCGCATTTTTGCACGCACCCACCACGAAAAGCCGCTCCTTCGCCCGCGTCAGGGCCACGTAGAGCAGGCGCATTTCCTCACTCTGGCCCTCCCGCGCCTGTCGCTTGGCGATGGCGAGACGGGCAAGGGACGGATAGCGCACGCGGTTTTGCAGATCCACCACCCGCGGCCCGAGACCGAGAACGGGGTGCACCAGCACGGTCGCGCTGCGCTCGCGGGTGTTGAAGCGCCGCGCCGCCTCACACAGGAACACCACCGGGTATTCAAGGCCCTTCGAGCGGTGGATGGAGATGATCTGCACGGCCCTTCCCGTGCCGGGGGCAATGTTCGGCTCCTGGCCCTTGTTTGCCAGCGCCTGGAGCCAGAGGCTCAGGCGGTGCAGGCCCCGGTAGCCGGTGCTCTCAAAGCCCTCGGCAAGCTCGGCCAGGGCCATCAGGTTTTCCCGCCGCCGCGCCCCGTCGTCCATGGCGCTGCACAGGGCGAGAAGATCCAGCCTTTCAATCACAAGCCACACGGTCTCGGCGGCGCTCAGGTCGGTGGCCTCGGCACGAAGAGCGGAGAGCAGGGTCAAAAACGCACGGCACTTGTCGTTTGTCTCCCCCGCAGCTTCGAGGGCGGTATAGAAGTCCGCGTCCCGGTCGGAGGCACGGATAAAAGACAGTTCGTCCGGCGTAAAGCCGAAGGCCGCCGAGCGCAGCACCGCGATGAGCGGGATGTCCTTGTGGGGGTTATCCATGACCGTGAGCATATTCAGCACCAGCGAGACCTCCGGCGTCTCAAAAAAGCCGCTGCCCTGGGCGCTGCCCACGGGGATGCCCAGATTCATGAGGGCTTCGCGGTAGACGCCGCCGGTCTTGCCCGGGGAGCGCAGGAGGATGGCGATGTCGCCGTAATCCATGGGCCGGGTGCCCGCCCCGTCCGTGACCGTTGCCCCGGACCGGACCAGGGCTCTGATCTGCCGGGCGGTGAAAGCGGCCTCGAGGGCAGTCTTGTCGGGGCTGTCCTCCGGATCACTTTCCGGCAGCTCGTATAACAAAAGCTCGGGCCTGGGGACTTCGCCCTCATAGTAGATCGCACCGTGGACGAGGGCGGCGTCGGCGTCATAGTCCACATCGCCCAGGGTCTCGGACATGCAGCAGGAGAAGACAGCGTTGGCGGCGTCCAGGACCTCCCGCCGGGAGCGGAAGTTTTCCCGCAGCAGGATGCGTTTTGCACCGGAATCCGGCTCAGCATACGCTTTATACTTTTCGTTGAAGATCGCGGGGTCTGCCAGGCGGAAGCGGTAGATGGACTGTTTGACGTCCCCTACCAGAAAGAGACGTTTCCCTCCGTCGGACACGGCGGAGAAAATGGCATCCTGCACGCGGCTGACATCCTGGTACTCGTCCACCATCACCTCGGTGTAGCGCCTGGATAGGCGCGCGGCGAGGACCGTGGGCGTGCCGTCGGAGTTCATCAGCAGGGCGGCGGCTTTGTGCTCGAGATCGCTGTAGTCCACCAGACCCCGGCTCTGCTTGTCCTTCGCGTAGGCCTTATCAAAATCCAGCGTCAGCTTCAAAAGCGCCCGCATGGCGGGGGCGGTGTCGGCCATGTCCTTCAGGAGCGTCTCGGAGGGATTGGCAAAGAGCTTTCCCGCGCTCTTGAAATCGTCGATACAGGCTGTGCGCCGCTTTTTGAGATAGTCCGTGAGCTCCTCGTCCGGTGAGTTTTTCAGCGTCGGCAGGCGGGGCACGCTCAGCGGCAGCAGCACGGAAACCTTGTCCCAGCCGAGGGGGACTGAACGCCCGATCTCCCGTACCTGGGCGGCAATGCCTTCGTAGTGTTCGGCATAAGCGGCGTGGATCGCGGGGTGCTCCCGCATGGCGGCAATCAGCGCGTCAAGCTCCCGGCTCCAGTGGGCGGCGAGACGGGCAAGCCAGTTTAAAAGCTCCTGCCCCCATACGGTGTCGCCCGCGTCGGCGTGGGTCTCGCTGAGGGCTTCGGTCTGCTTCTCCGCCCATGCGGCGGGGAAGGCGTGGCACTGCATCTTGGTGTGCAGCTCCAGGATCAGCTCGGCCAGGGCGCTGTCGTCCCGCCCCTCGCCCACGGTGTCGGCGAGAAGCTGAAAATCGGGATCGTTCTCAATGCCCGCATAGGCGTCCTCCAGCACCCGGTCGAGGCAGCTTTGGCGCATAGAGTCTGCCCGCTCCTCGTCGAGGATCTTGAAGTCCGGGGAGAGCTTCGCCGCCTCACAGTTTTCCCGCAGAAGGTCGGCGCAGAAGCTGTGGATGGTGCCGATCTGCGCGCGGCGGATCAGGGCGCTCTGCCTTCTGAGGCGGGTGTTGTGGGGATCGTTCGACAGGCGGCGCGAGAGCTCCTCCGTGATCCTGCCGCGCAGCTCCCCCGCGGCGGCGCGGGTATAGGTGATGATGAGAAAGCTGTCGATGTCGGCGGGGGAGCGGGGGTCGGTGATGTACGCCATGAGCCGTTCGGTGAGCACGCGGGTCTTGCCGCTGCCGGCACCGGCGGACACCAGCACCGGGCAGCCGCGCGTATCAATGGCCGCCTGCTGGGACACGGTGGGCTTAAATTCAGCCATGGGTCTCTCCCTCCTCCATCATAGCCCAGACCTCCGCCGGGCTGTATTTGGGCAAAAAGCGGCTCTTCTCCCCGCCGCGCCCCTCCTGGAAACGGCAGGCGCCGCGGTAGTCGCAGCGCAGGCAGGCGTTGTCGCTCTGGCTGCGGAAAAAGGGATCGGCGGTGATGCTCCCGGCGCGCAGCTCTTTGGCCATGCCGGAGAGGGTGCGGCGGATGTGCCGGTCGAGAAGGCCCAGGCGCTCCAGGCTTGCCAGACTGTCCGGCACGGGCTTTCCGTAGCGGATCTTGATGGGGATGTAGCGCTTCTCGTTCCCGTGCTCCCAGGCCTCCTTGAGCGCCTCGTTATCCAGCAGAAGGCCGCTGCGGCGAAGCTCCTTGTTCCGCTCTGAAACCACCGCGTCTGAGTCCATGGCGGCGTCGGCATTGAGCATGGGGGCGCGGGCCGGAATGTACATCACCCCGGCGGGGACGATCTCATGCCCGTAGCGCTTGGCGCCGCCGTCCGAGAGGGTAAAGAGATAGAGCAGCATCTGCAGATTCATCCCCTGCAGGACCTCGGACAGGGAAAACTCCTTGTGCCCGGTCTTGTAGTCCACCACGCGCAGGTAGAGCTTTCCCTCGTGCAGCCAGCCGTCCACGCGGTCAGCCACGCCGATGAGGGACAGGGCGTCCGCCCCGCCGCCCAGCTCGATGGGCGGGATATCCTGCGCCTTGGAAAAGTCCAGCTCAAAGTCCAGGGGCACAAAGTCCGACACGCGCAGCTCCTCCGCCATGTCCTTCACCACGCGCCGCACGTTTTCGCGCAGGCGCTTGAAGAGGTAGACAAAGCGGCTGGACTTCTCCTGGAAGTCGTTGAGCTCGTCGTGGATGTAGGCTTCGACGTAAGTGTCGGTCAGCGCCTCAAGCTCCGTGTCGCTGACCTTCCGGAAGCCGCCGCGCGCCCCCGCCTCCCGGGCCACATTCTCCAGTACATAGTGCATGAAGGTGCCCATCTCCGGCGGCTGAAAGCCCGCGGGCATGTGGGGCTTTGCCTTCAGGCCGTACTGGCAGAAATAGGCGAAGCGGCAGGAAGCAAACTTCTCCACCCGCGAGGCACTCAGGCGCAGGCGCTTTCCGTAAAGCCGCGCCACGCCGTCCTTTGAAAGACTCCCGCGCGTCAGCTCGGAGGCGGCCTTCAAGGCAGCCGCCCTCGCGGGCTGATTTTTATTGAAATATTCCGCTGCCGCCTGCTCCCGTCCGCCGCCGCCGTGGATAGCCTGGGCGGCCAGACCCAGAGCCGGGGCAGGCGCGGACATGCGGGCGTCCGTGAGGTCGGCGCTCTCCACTTCAAGCCCGAAGAGGCTCTGTGCCCGGCGGAAGACAAACGCCGGACGCAGCTCCGCGCCGTCCGCGTCCTGCGCGGGGCAGAGAAGACTCAGGCTCTCCGAGGGAAGGGTCAGGGTGTAGTAGATCAGCGCAAACTCGCGCCAGAGCTCGCTGTCGCCGCCGGGGCCGAGGGCGATGTCCAGCGCCAGCAGGCGCTCGCGCTCATCGAGGGAAAAGATGCCGCCCGCCTCCTCCGCCATGGGCAGGCGGCTGTCGGAGGCGCCGAGGACGATCAGGTGCCTGATGTCCCGGCGGCGGTTGCGGTCGAAGTCCCCGGCGGTCACCCGGTCAAGGGAGACGGGGATGGTGCCGATGTCGTATCTGGAGAGCATCAGGGTAAAGAGGCGCCCGAACTGCGTATAGTCCAGCACGCTCTCGCCCAGAATGCCGTCGCACTGCTCCAGGGCGCTGACCGTGAGCTCCCAGAGCTGGCGGTACTCGGCGGCGCTCTTGTCCCGTCCCAGGGCCTGCAGCTCCTCCGCCCGGCGGCTCAGCGTCTCGGGCAGCCTGAGATCGGCGAACAGTCCCGCGAGGGCTTTCGCCTGAGCCGTGGCGGTCTCCGCCTCCTTCGCCGCCTTCTCGAAGGCTTTGAGCGGGCTTGCCACACGGCGGCGCAGGGCGTTGATGCGCTCCAGGCGCTCCTCGACCTCGGGGGTGTACTCTCCGCCGTAGCCGTCCGGGTGCTGCCGCCAGTCGCCGCGGCGTGTCCAGGCGCTGCCGCGAAGCTGCCATTTGAAAAGGTAGCTCTCCAGCTCGTCGCACTCTTTTTCTGTCAGGCCCGCAAGCCCCGTGCGCAGATAGCTCACCATATCGTCCAGGGCCCAGCCGCCCTCGAGGATCTCATAGGCGCAGGCAATGAGCGCGGGCAGGGGCTTTGCCATGAGGTCGGAGCGCGAGGCGGTAAAGAGCGGCACGCCGTAGTGCCGGAACACGCTCTCGAGCGTACCCCGGTAATCGTCAAAGCCGCGCGCTACGATGGCGATGTCCCGCCAGCGGCAGCCCCCGTCCCGCACAAGGGTGAGGCACAGGGCCGCGGCCTGCTCGCACTCGGCGCTCATGCTCTGGGTGCGCATAAGGCGGACGGGAGCTCCGCCTTCAAAGGCGGCGTCCGTATAGTCAAACATGTGCTCCGCAAAGAAGCGCAGGGCGCTGTCGTCGGCGCTTTCCAGCTTCGTCACCTGCACGGCCTGCCCCAGCTCCTCCGCCGCGTCCTGCAGGGCGAGAGCGGCCCGGCGGGAGAGGGCGAAGATTTCATTCTCGCCGTAGAGATCGTCCAGCGTCAGGCACACGGTCAGCTGTACCCCCTGCCGCAGCATGGCGCACAGCACCTCCTGCTCCTGGCGGGTAAAGTCGATGAAGCCGTCGACAAAGACCTTCGCGGAAGCGTCGAGTCCCCCTGCGTCAATGGCTTGCGCCAGCATGGTGAGGCGGTCGGCGGGGTCGGCCCTGCCGTTTGCCACCACCGCGTCAAAGGCGTCGAGCACCAGGGCCAGGTCCGTGAGCTTGTCCCCGAGTCCGTCCGGGCAGGCGGCAGCGGCTAAGTATAGAGCTTCGGCGTCGACGCGGGCGGTTTTGAGCTCGTCCACGGCCTTTAAGAGCATGGCCTGCATCTCGGGTCTGCGCTGGGCGGCGCCGTAGACCTTGAGCTGCGCGCCGGTACTCTGCAGAGCCAGGGCCATGCAAAGCATCCTGCCGCCCTGGTCGAGCCAGGGGGCCGCCGCCCCGCCGCGCCTGGTCTCCAGCGAGCGGGCAAGCCCCGAAAAGCTCAGCACCTCGGCATAGAGGGACAGGCTGTCCCCGCACACCCGGCACAGCTCCCGCTCGGCCTCATGGCTGTACTGTTCCGGCACCAGCAGGATGTTCCCGCCCATGCCGCGCAGCATGTTTTCCCGTATTTCCCGGATGAGGGCCGCGGTCTTGCCCGCCCCGGCCCTGCCGATCACAAATCGAAGCATGTTCTCTCTCCATATGGTCAGTTTGATACTAATCCCAAATAAAAAGCAGACAAGTCAGAAAGAATATGCTATAATTGTCAAGGGTGACGATTATGGCAAAGAAATATGAGATAAACGCAGAGAA
>CADBJU010000029.1 GCA_902795045.1 Oscillospiraceae bacterium
ACTGTACGTTTTCGCCGGGGGCTTTCTGCTTTATTTTTGGACTGTACCGCTCGGGCCGCCGGGGGCGTCGGCCCCTACACTGTCAATTGACTTTTTTCAGAGCCCCTTTCCACTTTTCACTCTTCACTTTATATTACGAACGGTTTCGCCTTCGATCAGCTCTGTCGGAACGATGGTCGGGACGCGGGAGTTACTGCCAGGGTTTTCGATCATGTTGATAAGTCTTGTCGCGGCGGCCTCGCCGATCTTCTCACTCCTCTGGCGGATGGTGGTCAGCCGCGGATGGATGGCCTGGGTGATGGAAATGCCGTCGTAGCCCATGAAGGAGATGTCCTGCGGTATTTTCAGCCCGCGCGCGGTGGCAGCCTCCTGGGCCCCGAAGTAGCACAAATCGTCCGGCAGCAGGATGCAGCTCGGCCTGTCCTCCAGATCCAGCAGTTCCAGCACCAGCTTTCTCGCAAGCCCGATATCGCTGTAGAGGCCCGCGCGCACATAGTCCTCAAGCACCGGGAGCTTGTAAAACTCCATGGTTTGATAAAACTGCTTGATGCGCGTGCGCGTGACGACGGAATTGTTGTGCCCGTGGATGAAGGCGATCTTCAGGTGTCCCAGGGAGATGGCGTATTCCACAAGCTTCTGTACGCCCATCTCATTGTCCGACAGCACCGCCGGCGTTTTCTTGAACAGATGGTCCACCGTGACACAGGGGATGCCGTCGGCCACAAGCTCACTTACCTGCGGGTCGGTGAAATCCACACAGGCGATGCAAACCCCCGCGAGATTGCGGTACTGGCTGTATGCCGTATAGCTCAGCTCCTGGCCGCCGATGCGCTGGTTGATGAAGGTCACATCGTAGCCCCGCTCCTCCGCCGCGATCTTGAAGGCATCCAGAACCGAGGCAAAAAACGGGTGCGTCAGGCCCTTGGCGCTTTCATCCATAAACAGCACGCCCAGCTTGTTTGTGTGGGGCGACGGCTCATAGTTCAGTTCCTTTGCCGTGCGCAATACCAAATCGCGGGTCTCGTCGCTGATCTCCGAACGGTATGTGCCCAGCACCCGGCTCACGATCCCGGGAGAGACGCCGCAGCGCTGCGCGATTTCAAAGATACTCGTCTGCATGGGATGCCCTCCTTCTTCGTGTAAATAATACGATGATATTATATTATATCTTGTTTCATTATTCAACAAGATACTGCTGAATTTTTCAAGCCGATTTTATCGTATTGAAACCGCGCGCCGCACGCACTTCAAACGCATCAAAAACGTTTCACATGAAACATTGTGACAGGAACATACCGCGCAGCGTTGTCCCGCTCTTTTCAGATCTACATTATTTATATTTAATTCTTAAAAAAAGAGTGGGGAAAACCTTGAAAGCCAATCCTGTCTATGGTATAATAGAATGGTTAGAAAAATGCGCGCCGGAGGGGGTAAAGATCATGAATTCCGTCAAGGATATATGGCAGAAGGTTCTGGACATCCTGGCCACACAGCTGACGCCCACAGCCATGGAGACATGGTTTCTCGACTGTGTCCCGCTGGAGCTGGACGACTGCCGCCTGGTGCTGCTGACCAGCTCGGAATTTAAGCAGGAGATCATCACCAAGCGCTTCAGCGATCGCATCAAGGCCGCGCTCTATGATCTGTTTGCCTCGGATTTTGAGGTGATCGTACTGACCGAGGGGGACGATCTGCCCAGCGGCAAGGACAGCGCCAACGCCCTGCCGGAGATGGCGGGCTACACCTTCGACCACTTCATCGTCGGCAACTCCAACCGCTTCGCCCACGCCGCCGCCGTGGCGGTGTCGGACAATCCGGGCAAGACCTACAATCCCCTCTTCATCTACGGTCACTCCGGCCTCGGCAAGACCCACCTGCTGCTTGCCATCGGCAACGCCATTCAGCAGCGCGACCCGAGAAAGCGCATCGTCTACATCAAGGGCGACGAGTTTACCAATCAGCTCGTTCGCGCCATCAAAAACGGCACCACCGAGGATTTCCACAACAAGTACCGCAATGTGGACCTGTTTCTCGTGGACGATATTCAGTTCATCGCCGGCAAGCAGCAGACGCAGAACGAATTTTTCCACACCTTCAACAGCATCTACGAGGCCGGCAACCAGATCGTCATCACCTCCGACCGGCCGCCCCAGGAGATGGCGACCCTCGACGACCGTCTGCGCACCCGCTTTGAGTGGGGCCTGATGGCGGATATCCAGCCCCCTGATTTGGAAACGCGCATGGCCATCACCCGCAACAAGGCCTCCCAGCTCGGCCTCATGCTCTCCGACGACGCGGTGACCTACATTGCCGACAACATCACCGACAACATAAGAAGACTTGAGGGCGTTGTCAAAAAGCTTACGGCCTACAAGGAGATCTTAAACGAGATCATCGATATCGACTCCGTCAAGCGCGCGATCAAGGACGTAATCAAGGAGGGCATCTACACCCCCACACCGGATACCATCATCCGCGAGACGGCCCGATATTTTCAGATCGAGGAGTCCGAGCTGCGCGGCCAGAGCCGCTCCAAGAGTGTCGCCATGGCGCGTCAGATCTCCATGTATCTCATCCGCACGCTCACCAATCTCTCACTCCAGTCCATCGGCGAAATGTATGAGGGCCGAAATCACGCGACGGTATTAAGCTCCATCCGCAAGGTCGAAAACCTGCTTCAGACCGACCAGCACACGGGCATTGTGGTGCGCGACATCACCTCCAACATCAACTCCAGCGAGAGAGAGTAATTCTATAAAGTGGAAATGAAAAAGTGAAAAGTGGAGATATGGATTATTCTCTATATTTTTGCCGGATATTTTCTGCTTTGTCTTTCAATCCGTCCGCGAACCTGACACATTTACTTTTTAAACATTTTCCTGTTGAAATGTTAAAAGGCAAATGTGGAAAAATTTTAGGTCCACAGGTGCTGTTGGAAACCGCAAATTTCTTCACAATTTTGTCCACAGACAAAATCCAGCTCTCATGCGGGCTTGAGCCGCTTTTCCACAATATTTTTCTCTACTACTATCGCTACTAAAAATATTATTTATTTCTTTCTATACAGAAAAAATTTTTTCTTTGTAAGCCACGGAAAGAAAGTTTGAAGCTGTCGCAAAGCGATCATGCATCTTCACTTTCAACTTTCCACTTTTCACTTTTTTAACGGAGGTTTTTTATGAAATTCAGCTGTGAGAAATATCTGCTTCAGGGAGCCTGCAACATCGCCTCCCGCGCCGCTGCCTCCAAGAGCCCGATCCCCGCTCTGGAGGGCCTGCAAATCAGCTGTGAGGATAAACTCACCGTCAAGGGCTACGATCTTAAAAAGGGAATCGTCACCGCCGTCGAAGCTGATATCTCCCAGCGCGGCGTCATCGTTGTGGGCGCGCGTCTTTTCGGCGAGATGATCCGCCGCCTGCCCGACGGCATCGTCACTGTCTCCACCGACGAGAAGGACAATATCTCCGTCAAGTGCGGCAAGAGCCAGTTCAACATCCTCGGCATCAGCGCGGAGGATTACCCGGAGCTGCCGAGCTTCGACGCCGTCAACTCCATGCGCCTGCCCCAGCGGGTTTTGAAGGACATGATCAACAAGACCATCTTTGCCGTCTCCACCGACGAGGTGCGCCCCATCTATACCGGCACCCTCTTCGAGGTCGAGGAGGACCGGCTGACGCTGGTGTCCGTGGACGGCTACCGCCTGGCAAGGCGCACCGAAAAGCTGGAGAACTCCAGGCTTGAAAGCTGCACCTTCGTCGTGCCCGGCAGCGCGCTTTCCGATGTGGAGAAGATCTGCACCGACGAAGACGAGGGTGAGGTCTCCATCTCCCTCGGCCAGAAGCACATCTCCTTTGAGATCGGCGACACCGTGGTCGTCACCCGCCGCCTCGAGGGTGAGTTTTTGAACTACCGCCGCTCCATCCCGGACGCCTTCAAATACGAGATCAAGGTGGACCGCGCGGAATTCATGGCCTCCATCGACCGCGTTTCCCTCATTGTCAGCGAGAAAAACTCAAGCCCCGTGCGCATGACGGTGGGCGACGGCACCATCGACTGCCTGTGCGTGACCCCCATCGGCCGGGCCGAGGACGTGTGCACCTGCGAAGGAAACGGCGAGGGGCTGCTCATCGGCTTCAACGACCGCTATATGAAGGACGCCCTCAAGGCCGCGGGCTGCGATGAATTGAAGCTCTGCGTCAACACCGCCTCCTCTCCCTGCATCATCAAGGCTGCCGACGGCAGCGAGAACTTTACGTACATGGTGCTGCCTGTCAGGCTGCACGCGTGATCCTGGCTCCCCCTCCGGGGGAGCTGTCGCGGCGCGTGTACGCCCGCGCCGTGACTGAGAGGGTGTCCGTTGACATAGAGCCCTCTCCGCCCCGGTGTGCGCACCGGGGCACCTCCCCAAAGGGGAGGCAAGACAAGGAAAGAGGATTTGTATGGAACGAATCGAAATATCTACGGAATTTATCAAGCTCGACGCCCTGCTGAAATTCGCCGCGCTTGTCGGGACCGGGGGCGAGGCCAAGATGGTCATTGCCGACGGGCTCGTGGGCGTCAACGGCGAGACCTGCACCATGCGCGGGAAAAAGATATATCCCGGCGACAAGGTGGACTTTCAGGGCACCGTGCTCGAAGTGACAAAGGCATGATCGTTCGCCGTATTGCCTTGAACGGCTTTCGCAACTACGACTTTGAAACTGCCGACTTCGACGCCGGCACCAACGTCATCTGCGGGCCGAACGCTCAGGGTAAGACCAATCTCCTCGAGGCGGTGTACATGCTTGCCATGGGCCGGAGCTTCCGCACCAGGTTCGACCGGGAGCTTGTGAGCTTCGGGGCCGATGGGGCCGACATCCTCGCGGACGTGTACAGCCACGGGCGGGAACAGACGGTGAACCTCCGCCTGAGTCCCGGCAGGCCCAAGCGCATCCTGGTCAATTCCGTGAAGAAAAACGCCGGGGAGCTTTCCGACACGGTCAACGCCGTGCTCTTCTGCCCCGACGACTTAAACCTCATCAAGGAGGGCGCGGCGGTCAGGCGACGTCTCATGGACAACGCCATCAGCCAGATCCGGCCCCGGTACGCGGAGATCCTGTCGGACTTCAACAAGCTCTACGAGAACAAGACGCGGATTTTGAAGGACTGGCGCGATAAGCCCAGTCTGCTCGACACGCTGGACGAGTTTTCCGACGGCATGGCCCGCGCCTCCGCCCAGCTTATCCGCTACCGCGCCGCCTTCTCGCAGAGATTGCAGGAGGCCGCGGCCCCCATCCACCGGGACTTCTCCGACGGGCTGGAGGAGCTGGAAATCACCTACAAGACGGTGGGCACCGTGCGCGATCCCTTTGCAAGCGCCAAGGAGATCTATTACGACATCTGCGACCACCAGGAGCGCCACCGCCAGGCGGAGCTCGACAGCGCCCAGTGCTTAACGGGCGCGCACAAGGACGATCTGGAGATCAGCGTCAACGGCAAAAACGCCCGCTCCTTCGCCTCCCAGGGTCAGACCAGGACCGCGGCCCTGTCCTTAAAGCTTGCCGAGCGCGAGATTTTTTTGAAGGAGACGGGGGAATACCCGATCCTGCTGCTGGACGATGTGCTGTCGGAGCTCGACCAGAGACGGCAGGAGTTTGTCCTCAACCGCATCGGCGGCGGGCAGACGCTCATCACCTGCTGCGAGGACGAGGGCATCTCCAAGCGCACCGGCGGACGAGTCCTCTTTGTCGAAGGGGGAAGGATACGGTGAAATACCTGCACCTCGGCAAGGGCGCGGTTGCCCGCACCGACGAAATTGTGGGGGTATTCGACCTCGACATCACGAGCCAGTCCCACCTGACGCGAAAATACCTGAGCGCCTGCGAAAAGGCGGGCGAGGTCGAAAATGCCGCCGAGGACATCCCGAGATCGTTCGTGGTGATCGAGGGAAACGGCAAACGCAAGCTGGTCCTCAGCCAGATGAACACCGCAACGCTGCTGAAGAGAGTGAAAAGTGGAGAGTGAAAAGTGAAAAAATGGTGTCCGCTTTGCGGAGAAATATTTAAGAAATGAAAACTTTCTGTGTCCAAAGAAAAGTTCTGAGGGCGGAGCCTGATATAATCGCGGCGAAGCCGCTCCTTCACTCCACTTTTCACTCTTCACTTTCCACTTTTAGAATGTAGTTTTATTAAACTCTTAGGAGATCTATATGTCAGACAACATCGAAAAAGTCACACAGGAATATGACGCCTCGCAGATCCAGGTCCTCGAGGGCCTGGAGGCGGTGCGCAAACGGCCGGGCATGTATATCGGCTCGACCTCATCCTCGGGCCTGCACCATCTGGTGTACGAGATCGTGGATAACTCCATCGACGAGGCCCTGGCGGGCTACTGCACCCATATCGAGGTCGTCATCGAGCCCGGCGACATCATCCGCGTCTCGGATAACGGCCGCGGCATCCCCGTGGATATCCAGGAGCAGACCGGAAAATCCGCGCTCGAGGTCGTCTTTACCGTGCTGCACGCGGGCGGCAAATTCGGCGGCGGAGGCTATAAGGTCTCCGGCGGCCTGCACGGCGTGGGCGCCTCCGTCGTGAACGCCCTCTCGGAGTGGCTTGAGGTCGAGGTCCGAAAGGACGGCAAAGTCCACGCCATGAAGTTTTCCCGCGGTGACATTGTCGACCACATCCACGTCATCGGCACTACCGACGAGACCGGCACCACCGTCAGATTCAAGCCCGACCCCGAGATGTTCGACGAGACGGTCTACGACTACGACATCCTGCGGCGCAGGATGCGCGAGCAGGCCTTTTTGAACGCGGGCCTTGCCATCACCATCGAGGACAGGCGCGAGGGACAGGAACAGAGCCAGCGTTTCCGCTATGAGGGCGGCATCCGGGAGTTTGTGCGCTACCTCAACCGCCACAAAAACCCCATCCACGAGGATGTCATTTACATCTCCGGCGAGAAGGGTGATGCCGTGGCCGAGATCGCGCTGCAGTATAACGACGACTTCAAGGATACGCTGGTCTCCTTTGCAAACGACATCCACACCCCCGAGGGCGGCATGCACGAGACCGGCTTCAAGACGGCGCTGACACGCGTTATCAACGCCTACGGCCAGAAAAACAACATCATCAAGGGCGACGACAAGGTCTCCGGCGACGATGTGCGCGAGGGCATTTCCGCCGTTATCAGCGTCAAGCTCCCCGAGGCGCAGTTTGAAGGCCAGACCAAGCAGAAGCTCGGCAACGCCTATATCCGTACCTTGGTGGACAATCTGGTCAACGACCAGCTCACCACCTACTTTGAGGAGCACCCCCAGGTCGCCAAAGCGATCTTGGACAAGGCCCTCATGGCAAACCGTGCCCGCGAGGCGGCAAGAAAGGCGAGAGACTCCGTCCGCCGCAAGACCGGCCTTGAGTCCGGCCAGATGCCCGACAAGCTCCAGGACTGCAACGAGAGGGACCCCAGCCTCTGTGAGATCTATATCGTCGAGGGCGACAGCGCCGCAGGCTCCGCCATCCAGGGCCGCGACTCCCGCTTCCAGGCCATCCTCGCCATGTGGGGCAAGATGCTGAACGTCGAGAAGGCCAGGGCCGACAAAATCTACGGCAACGACAAGCTCTATCCCCTCATTGTTGCCCTCGGCGCCGGCATCGGGGACGAGTTCAATATCGAAAAGCTCCGCTACCACAAAATCATCATCATGGCCGATGCCGATGTGGACGGCAGCCATATCCGCACGCTGCTGCTGACCTTCTTCTTCCGCTACATGCGCCCGCTCATCGAGCGCGGCTATGTGTATTCCGCCGTACCGCCGCTGTATAAACTTACCCGCGGCAAGACTCAGAAGGTGGCCTACTCCGACGAGGAGCGCGACAGGATCAGCGCAGAGCTTCGCAGTGACAACCAGAACGCGAAGGTGGACATCTCCCGCTTCAAAGGTCTCGGCGAGATGGACCCCCACGAGCTGTGGGAGACCACCATGGACCCGGAGACCAGGACACTCCGCCGCATTACCTTAAACGACGCCATCGAGGCCGATCAGGTCTTCACCATCCTGATGGGCGAGGATGTGGAACCCAGACGCGAATGGATCGAGCAGAACGCGAAGTATGTCGTGAATCTGGATATCTGATATGCTCTTGCCTCCCCCAGCCGCGCAGCGGCGTTTGGGGGAGGGGGACCGCTTTAGCGGTGGAAGGGGTTTGTGCGAAGACGGACACCCCTTCAGTCATGGCCTCGCGGGAGATCGGCCATGACAGCTCCCCCGGAGGGGGAGCCTAAGAGGAGGAAAGTATTTGAATGGCACATAAACGAGATTACAAGCCTGAGGACATTGCGTTCCCGAATCAGGTCATTACCGAATCCGAGCTTGTCGGCGAGATGCAGACAAGCTACATCGACTACGCCATGTCGGTCATTGTCGGGCGCGCTCTGCCGGACGTGCGCGACGGTTTAAAACCCGTGCACCGGCGCATTCTCTATACGCTCTACGAGGACGGCCTGACCGCCGACAAGCCCTTTAAAAAGTCCGCCACATGCGTCGGCGACGTGCTGGGCCGTTACCATCCCCACGGCGACGCCTCCGTCTATGACGCGATGGTCAGACTCGCCCAGAGCTTTTCCATGCGCGAAATGCTCATCGACGGCCACGGCAACTTCGGCTCCGTCGACGGCGACCCCCCTGCCGCCTACCGTTACACCGAGGCGCGGCTTTCCAAAATCTCCAACGAGATGCTGCGCGACATCGACAAGGAGACGGTCGACTGGGACCCCAACTTCGACGAGACGCGCAAGGAACCGCGCGTGCTGCCGTCAAAGTTTCCGAACCTGCTGGTCAACGGATCAAGCGGTATCGCCGTCGGTATGGCAACCAACATCCCGCCCCACAATCTGCGCGAGGTCATCAACGCCTGCGTCGAGGTGCTGGACAATCCCGAAGCCACGCTCTCCGATCTGATGCAGCACATCACCGGTCCGGACTTCCCCACGAGGGGCATCATCATGGGCCGCAGCGGCATCCGCCAGGCGTATCTGACCGGCCGGGGCAAGATCATCGTCCGGGCCCGCGCCGAGTTTGAGGAGTTCGGCCAGGGCCGCACCCGCATCATCGTGACCGAGCTTCCCTACCAGGTCAACAAGCGCCAGCTCATCAAGAACATCGCCGACCAGGTGCACGAAAAACGCCTGGAGGGCATCTCGGATCTGCGCGACGAGACCGACCGCAACGGCATGCGCATGGTCATCGAGCTAAAGCGCGACGCCAATCCCCAGGTGGTCCTGAACCGGCTCTTTGCCCAGACCGCCATGCAGTCGAGCTTTTCCATCAACATGCTGGCTCTGGTCAACAACCAGACCCAGCCGCGCATCCTCTCCCTGCGCCACATCCTGGACGAGTACCTGGCGTTCCAGGAGGAGATCATCGTCCGGCGCACGAAGTTCGACCTCAGAAAGGCCCAGGAGCGCGCCCACCTGCTGGAGGGCCTGCTCATTGCCCAGGACAATATCGACGAGGTCATTCAGATCATCCGCTCCAGCTACGACAACGCCAAGCAGCGCCTGATGGAGCGCTTCGGGCTTGACGATGTGCAGGCCCAGGCCATCTGCGACATGCGTCTGATCGCCCTGCAGGGCCTCAACCGCGAGAAGCTGGAGAACGAGTACAAGGAACTCGAGGAGCGCATCGCCTATTACCAGGAGCTGCTTGCCGATCCCGAGAAGGTCAAGGCGGTACTCAAGGACGAGCTCATCGCCCTCAGAGACAAATACGGCAACGACCGCCTCACCGAGATCCAGGACGTGGCCGACGAGATCGACATCGAGGACCTCATCGAAGAGGAGCAGTGCGTCTACACGCTGACCCACGGCGGCTACATCAAGCGCACGCCTGTCAGCGAGTATCGCGCCCAGGGCCGCGGCGGCAAGGGCATCCGCGCCATGGCCACGAAGGACGAGGACTATGTGTCTACCGTCTTCACCGCCTCCACCCATGACTATATCCTCTTCTTCACGACCAAGGGCCGGGTCTTCATCAAGAAGGGCTACAACATCCCCGAGGCGGGCAGAAGCGCCAAGGGCACCAATATCATCAACATCATCCCCGTGGAGGGCGGCGAGAACCCCGAAAAGGTCAGCGCCATGATCCGGGGCCGCGGCATGGAGGAGGAGAGCTACCTCTTCTTTGTCACGCGAAACGGCACTGTCAAGCGCGTGGAGCAGACCGCCCTGCGCAACATCCGCTCCAACGGCCTGCGCGCCATCACCCTCGACGAGGGGGACGAGCTCATCTCCGTGCTCCCCACCACGGGACACGAGAACATCTTCATTGCCACCCGCAACGGCATGGCCGTCTGCTTTGAGGAGACCGACGTGCGCGCCATGGGCCGCATGGCGGTCGGCGTGCGCGGCATAAGGCTCAGAGACGGCGACTATGTTATCGGCGCGGGCTCCAGCGAGCAGGGCGGCGCCGTGCTCACCGTCACCGAAAAGGGCTACGGCAAGCGCACCGCTTTGGATGAGTACACGGTCAAGGGCCGCGGCGGCATCGGCGTGAAGAACTACAACTGCACCGAAAAGACCGGCCTCATCGCGGACGTGAAGATCGTGCGCGGGGACGAGGATCTGCTGGTCATCACCGACGACGCCACTATCATCCGCATGGCGGTGGAGCATGTGAGCCTCCTGTCGAGAGCTACCCAGGGCGTGCGCATCATGCGCCTCATCGAGGGCAGCCGCGTCATCTCCATCGAGTGCACCGAGAAGGCAGCGAGCGAGGACGAAGCGGAAAGCGAAGCCGAAAGCAGGGAAGAAGACTGATTTCAGTGTGGAGTTAGGAGTTTGGTGTTAAAATGAGTCTGCTTCGCAGACAATTCAAATCAGGCCGAAGGACACAATAACTCCACACTCAAAACCACTTCACACTCTCTATAAGGAGGTGCGCTTCCATGAATAACAACAAGCAAAACAGCAAGGGCTCCGGCGTCGTGACCGTCGTGATCCTTGTCGGGATACTCCTGTTCAATCTGCTCTCGGCAAGATTCAAGCAGGAGGACATGTCTGTCGTCGTTGCCTCCACGATGGTCGTTGTGTTCATCACGGTCATTGTCATTGCAGTATCGAAGGCAAAGGCAAACAAGGGCGGCGAGAAGAAGCAGACAGCCGTGCCGCTCCACCGCCCCTTCCCCCAGCCCACGGCGGTGAAGTCGAGGCATATCCCCGTCCCGAAGCACAGGGACGAGGCGGAGGAGGTCATCTCCTGCGCGCATCACAGCGGGAAGGAAAAGTATCTCGAACAGGTGGAGGGCTTCTATAAAAACGGCCTGATCGACCGGGAGGAGTACAAAATCCTGCGCGCAAAGTACGAAAAGCTCGAGATCCCGGAGGATTATCATTGAGGCCCTCTCAGTCATCGCCGTATACGGCGATGACAGCTCCCCCAGAGGGGGAGCCAAGAGCCCAATTTGAGGGCACAATATACTTGCCTCCCCCTTTGGGGGAGGTGCCCCAGTGCGCACACTGGGGCGGAGAGGGTTTCTATGAAAACAGTTGAAATCTATACCGACGGCGCCTGCAGCGGCAATCCCGGGCCGGGCGGCTGGGGCGCCATCCTGCGCTATAACGGCGCGGAAAAATGCATCTCCGGCGGCGAGGCTATGACCACCAACAACCGCATGGAGCTGACCGCCGTGATCCGGGCGCTTTTGTGCCTGCGGGAAAAATGCGCCGTCGAGCTCTACTCCGACTCCAAGTACGTCATCGACGCCCTGGAAAAAGGATGGGCCTGGGGCTGGCGCAAAAAGGGCTGGATCAAGTCCGACAAAAAGCCCGCCCTCAACCCCGACCTCTGGGAGATGCTTTTAAATCTCACGAGCCAGCACGAAATGCACTACCACTGGGTCAAGGGCCACGCGGACAACGAATACAACAACCGCTGCGACGCCATGGCGGTAGCCGAGCGGGAAAAATGTAGGGGCGATTCATGAATCGCCCGGCTGAATAATCTGCTTTCTGCAAATTTGCCCGGGCGAAAATAAAATACCAGACCGATACCGCGGGCCGTTCGTGAACGGCCCCTACAGTATATACCGATGTAAAGCGGTGATCCCCCATGAACCAACAAATCAACTATTCCGCCCCGCCGCTGAAAATCTTTGCGCAGTATATCGCGCGGCACCGGGGGCTTTTTGCGCTGGATATGGGCTGCTCGGTGGCGATCGCGCTGGTGGACCTCCTGTTCCCCTACGTCTCGCGCCTTTCCATGTACAGGCTCCTGCCCGATAAGCGCTACGCCGCCTTCTTCGCGGTGATGGCGGTGATGGCGGCGGCCTATGTGCTCAAGGCCGCGCTCAACTACATCGTCGTGGTCTTCGGCCACCGCATGGGCGTGCTGACCGAGTATGACATGCGCCGCGATCTCTTTACCCACATGCAGGAGCTGAGCTTCTCCTTCTATGACCGGAACCGCACGGGCGTCCTCATGAGCCACATCACCTCCGACCTCTTTGACGTGACGGAGCTGAGCCACCACGGGCCGGAAAATCTGCTGATCTGCGGCCTGACCTTTTTGGGCTCCATGATCGTCATGCTCACCATCAACTGGAGACTCGCACTGGCGCTGCTGCTGGTGCTCACGGTGTGCATCTGGTTTACCCTCAGCCAGCGCATGCGCATGCGGCGGGCCAATCTTGAGGTCAAGCGCAAGACCGGCGAGATCTTCTCCGCCATCGAGTCGAGCATCTCCGGCATCCGCACCGCCAAGGCCTTCGCCAATGAGGACACGGAGCTTCGGAAATTCGACAGCGCAAACGACCTCTTCCGCGGCGCGAAGGTGGAGTATTACCGCGCCATGGCGGGCTTTCAGAGCGGGATGGAGTTTTCCTCCGGCATCGCGCAGGTGGTGGTCATCGCGGTGGGCGGGCTTCTCATCATGGGCGGGGAGCTTGACTACGTGGACCTCATCACCTTCTCCCTCTATATCACCACCTTTGTCAATCCCATCCGCCGCCTCAGCCAGTTTTCGGAACAGTACATGCAGGGCATGGCGGGCTTCTCCCGCTTTTTGCAGGTCATGAACACCAAACCCGACATCACCGACGCCCCTGATGCCAGGGAGCTCGGAGCGGTGCGCGGGGAGGTAGAGTACCGGGATGTGAGCTTTGCCTACTATAACGGCAGGGTCATCCTGCGAAACATCAATCTGAATCTCAAACCCGGCGAGAGCCTGGCCCTGGTCGGCCCCTCCGGCGGCGGCAAGACCACGCTCTCCAACCTCCTGCCCCGCTTCTATGACGTGACGGAGGGTGCGGTGCTGGTGGACGGGCAGGATGTGCGCAGCGTCACCCAGCAGAGCCTCAGGCGGAATATCGGCGTGATAGCGCAGGAGGTCTTCCTCTTTGCCGACACCATCCGCGAGAACATCCGCTACGGCAGACCGGACGCTGCAGACGCCGAGATCGAGGAGGCGGCGAAGCGCGCCGAGATCCACGATGAGATCCTCCGCATGCCGCAGGGCTACGACAGCTATATCGGCGAGCGCGGCGTGATGCTCTCCGGCGGGCAGAAGCAGAGAGTCGCCATCGCGCGGGTCTTCCTTAAAAATCCAAAAATATTGATACTGGACGAGGCCACCTCGGCCCTCGACACCGTGACCGAGCAGCGCATCCAGGCGTCTCTCGACGAGCTGAGCCGCGGCCGCTCCAGTATCATCATCGCCCACCGCCTCTCGACCGTGCGAAACGCCGACAAGATCGCCGTCATCGAAAACGGCCGGATCGTCGAGACCGGCACGCACGAAGAGCTGATCGCAAAAGACGGCGCGTATGCCAGGCTCTGCAAGGCGCAGGCGCTGTAATTTTCTTGCCTCCCCCCAGCCGCGTATGCGGCGGTTGGGGGAGGTGTCGCGGAGCGACGGAAGGGGTTTGTGCGTCGACGTACAACTCCCTCAGTCATGGCCTCGCGTGAGATCGGCCATGACAGCTCCCTCAGAGAGGGAGCCAAAAAGGAAGGAGATTTCTATGCTCAAGCTCATCAAGGCCGGGCATCGGGAGATGCAGCGCTATTATCCCGTACTGGAGACCGATTTTGATTCCGAGGAGCTGATCGGCCGCATCCCCATGCATCTGGGGATCTCCAACGGCAGCATCGACTTTCTGCTCCTCCGGGACGAGGAAAGCGGCATCGACGCGGGCTACGCCGTCGTGCTGACCAAAAGCCTCTACGGCTATGTGGACCTCAAGTATTTTGCCGTCATGCCCTGGTTTAGGGGCCGCGGCTTCGGTATTCAGCTCATGCGGGAGATAAACCGCCGCTATGCCGACTGCCAGGGCATCATCGCCGAGCTTACCGAGTTCGACGACCCCGACCCCGACCGGCTCAAAAAGCTGCGCAGGTTTTTCAAGCGCTTCGGGTATGAGGAGCTTCAAAGCGACTATACCATCCGGGGTGTGAAGGCCAATCTCCTGGTCAAGCCCGTCCGGGGCAATACCGACCTCACCCCGGTCGCCCACCGCGTGATCCCGGATTTCTATTCCCGCTTCCTGTCCGCGGGCAGCCTGTGGCGCATGATCGACATCCGGAATGTGCAGGCGGAGAATGAACAGGAACGCTCCGAGCAGGACGGCAATCAATAATCTCACACACAAAAATTGCTTTAATTGGAAAATCCGTATTGAAGTTTCCCCGGAGAGTGTATATAATAAAGCGGTTGGAACAGAAAAAGTCTGATGAATGAATGAGAAACGGAGAATTCGGATGAACATTGCATTGATGGCACACGACAGAAAAAAAGAACTGATGGTCCAGTTCTGCATCGCCTACTGCGGCATTCTGGCGGAACACTCCCTCTGCGCGACGCACGTCACGGGCAAGCTCGTGGCGGAGGCGACGGGCCTGCCCATCACCCTCTATCTCCACGCCGAACAGGGCGGAGCCCAGCAGATCGGGGCGCGCATCTCCTTCAACGAGATCGACCTTGTCCTCTTCTTCTGCGACCCCACCAACCCCAAGGGCTTTGACGACATCAACAAGATCGAGCGCCTGTGCGACCAGTATCAGATCCCCTTTGCCACCAACGCCGCCACGGCGGAGGTGCTGGTGCAGGGCCTGCGTCGCGGCGACCTTGACTGGCGCAACATCGTCAATCCGCAAAAGCACTGAGATATTCTTGCCTCCCCCAGCCGCTTGCGGCGGTAGGGGGGAGGTGTCGCGGAGCGACGGAAGGGGTTTGTGTGTCAACGTACACTCCCTCAGTCATGGCCTCACGTAAGATCGGCCATGACAGCTCCCTCAAAGAGGGAGCCAACAAGGAAAGGATTTGAAATATGCCGAAAGTATCCCCCCGGACGCTGTCCGGCTTTATGGAGCTGCTGCCCGCGCAGCAGCAGAAGATGGAGCGCATGATGCAGGTCCTGCGCGAAAGCTACGCCCTCTACGGCTTCACTCCCCTCGACACCCCGATCATCGAATCGGCGGAGGTGCTGCTTGCCAAGGGCGGCGGCGAGACCGAGAAGCAGATCTACCGCTTCTCTAAGGGCGACAGCGATCTGGCGCTGCGCTTTGACCTCACTGTCCCGCTTGCAAAGTACGTTGCCGGGCATTATTCCGAGCTGGCCTTCCCCTTCCGCCGCTACCAGATCGGCAAGGTCTACCGGGGCGAGCGCGCCCAGAGAGGGCGCTTTCGCGAGTTTTACCAGGCCGACATCGACATCATCGGCGACGGGAAGCTCGACATCTTAAACGAGGCCGAGATCCCCGCCATCATCTATAACACCTTCAAAAGCTTAGGCATCACCCGCTTCAAGATCCGCGTCAACAACCGCAAGCTCTTGAACGGCTTCTACGCCATGAACGGCATGAGCGAGAAGGCGGGCGAGATCATGCGTACCGTGGACAAGCTCGACAAGATCGGCGCGGAGAAGGTGCGCCAGCTTCTCATCGACGAGGTGAAAATGCTGCCCTGCAAGGCGGAAAACGTTCTGGACTTCATGGCCATCTGCGGCACGAACGCCGAGGTCGTCGAGGCCCTGGAGCGCTACCGCGGCATGGACCCCACCTTCGACGAAGGCCTGGAGGAGCTCATCGCCGTGACGAAGTATCTCAGGGACTTCGGCGTGCCGGAGGAAAACTTTGCCGTTGATCTCACCATCGCGCGCGGCCTTGACTACTACACCGGCACGGTGTATGAGACCGTCATGACCGACCATCCGGAGATCGGCTCGGTCTGCTCCGGCGGGCGCTATGATAACCTCGCCGAGTACTACACCGACAAGCAGCTTCCGGGCGTCGGCATCTCCATCGGCCTGACGCGGCTTTTCTATGTGCTGAGCGAGCAGGGCCTTCTGTCCGACGAGCTCATCACCGCCCCCTGCGATGCCCTGGTGCTGCCAATGACGGAGGATATGAGCTTCGCCGTCGCCGCCGCCACCGCGCTCCGGGCAGCCGGCATCCGCACCCAGCTCTACGGCGAAAAGAAAAAGTTCAAGGCCAAGATGAGCTACGCCGACAAGATCGCCGTTCCCTTCGCCGTTTTGATCGGCGAGGACGAGGTAAACGAAGGCGTCCTGTCCGTCAAGGATATGCAGACCGGCGAGCAGGTCAAGCTTTCCCCGGCCGACGCAGCAAAACATATTGCCGCGAAGGTCGCGGAGATGAACAGCGGCGCGGTTATCAAGGAATAAAAAAGCCTCCCCCAGCCGCGCATGCGGCGTTTGGGGGAGGGGGACCGCTTCAGCGGTGGAAGGGGTTTGTGCGTCGACGTACACCCCTTCAGTCTGCGCCTCGCGGGAGATCGGCGCAGCCAGCTCCCCCAAAGGGGGAGCCTAAGAGGAAGAAAGGATTTGATTACTATGACACAGTCCCGTACCCATACCTGCAACGAGCTGCGCATCGAGCATGTCGGCCAGAAGGTCAAGATCGTCGGCTGGATGGAGAATGTGCGCGAGGTCGGCAACAACTTCGCCTTCGTCGTCGTGCGCGACTTCTACGGCACCACCCAGGTCGTCATCGAAAACGAAGAGATGATGCGCGTCGTGAAGTCCATCAACAAGGAATCCACCATCTCCGTCGAGGGCACCGTGCGCGAGCGCGACAGCAAGAACCCCAAGCTCCCCACCGGCGACATCGAGGTCGTGCCCGAGAAGATCGAGGTCCTGGGCCGCTGCCGCTATAACGAGCTGCCCTTCGAGATCAACCGCAGCCGCGAGGCCGACGAGACGCAGCGCCTTAAGTACCGCTACCTCGACCTCCGCAACCCCGCCGTCAAGAAGAACATCATCCTCCGCTGCAACGTCGTGGCGGCCCTGCGCCAGGCCATGACCGAGCACGGCTTTCTGGAGATCACCACCCCCATCCTCACGGCCTCCAGCCCCGAGGGCGCGCGCGACTACCTGGTGCCCGCGAGAAAGCACCCCGGCAAGTTCTACGCTCTGCCCCAGGCCCCGCAGCAGTTCAAGCAGCTTTTGATGACCTCCGGCTTTGACCGCTACTTCCAGATCGCCCCCTGCTTTAGGGACGAGGACGCGCGCGGCGACCGCTCCCCCGGCGAGTTCTACCAGCTCGACATGGAGATGGCCTTCGCCACCCAGGACGACGTGTTCGCTGTGCTCGAGGACGTGCTGCCCCCGATCTTTGCCAAGTTCGGCACCTACGATATCGCCTCCTCCGCCCCCTTCCGGCGCATCCCCTACCTCGAGGCCATGGAGACCTACGGCTCCGACAAGCCCGACCTGCGCATCGACCTTGTGCTGCAGGACATGACGAAGCTCGTCGAAGGCTCCGAGTTCGGGCCCTTCGCGGCCGGCAACACCGTCAAGGCGATCGTCGTGCATAACTGCGACCTCACCCGCAAGCAGATCGACAAGCTCTGCGCCGACGTGGAGGTCCAGGCGGGCGCGAAGCCCTTCTGGTTCAAGGTGGACGAAAAGGGCGAGCTCGCGGGCGGCGTGGCCAAGTTCCTGGCCGATAAAAAGGACGCCGTCATAGAGACCCTCGGCCTCAAGCCCGGCACGCTCGTCGGCGTCGCCGCCGGCAAGCACGACCTGGCCCTCAAGGTTGCCGGCGTCATGCGCAAGATGCTGGGCGCCGCGGTGCCCGGCCACATGGACAAGGAGCGCTACGAATTCTGCTGGATCGTGGACTTCCCCATGTACGAGATCGGCGAGGAGTCCGGCGAGCTCGAGTTCTGCCACAACCCGTTCTCCATGCCCGCAGGCGGTCTGGACGTGCTGCTCAAGGCCGAGCGCGGCGAGGTCGACCCCCTCACCATCACCGCCGACCAGTACGACCTCGTGTGCAACGGCGTGGAGCTTTCCTCCGGCGCCGTGCGTAACCACGACCCCGAGATCATGATCAAAGCCTTCGAGATGGTGCGTCTCGGCGAGGAGGACGTGAAGAAGAAATTCCCCGCCATGTACAACGCCTTCTGCTACGGCGCTCCCCCGCACGCGGGCATCGCCCCGGGCGTGGACCGTATGGTCATGCTGCTCGCCGGCGAGGACTCCATCCGCGAGGTCATCCCCTTCCCGATGAACAAGAACGCCCAGGATATCCTCATGGGCGCCCCCAGCGAGGTAACGCAGAAGCAGCTTGATGAACTGCACATCGCGGTCGTCGGCGAAGTCGAAGCAGAATAAACCGAATCAAAACCACAAAAACCGGAGACCCTGCGTCTCCGGTTTTTCAATAGGATACAGTTTCCGATTACTGCGTTATTTGATAATTTGCAACTATTCAGTCCAAGGCTTATTTAGAGGTAAAATGTCCGGGTTTCGTCATTGCGAACCAGTGACCGATGTCACTGGTGTGGCAATCCGCCCGCCGGAGGCCGTAACCAATAGCAGAACGCAAATTGGCCGCTGGGAGTTACGGATTGCCACACCAGCGTGCGCGCTGGTTCGCAATGACAAGCTTGAGCGTTTCTTCCACTATTTGACTTTTCCCTCAGAAAGGTGAATTCCATGTTTTCAACCATCAACAGCCTCGGGGTCAGCGGCATCGGGGGCTACCTCGTGTCCGTGGAGGTGTATATCTCCAACGGCCTGCCGCACTTTGACATGGTGGGCCTGCCGGACGCCGCCGTCAAGGAGGCCCGGGAGCGCGTGCACGCGGCGGTGAAAAACAGCGGCTTTCGCTTCCCGGTGTCGCGCCTGACCGTGAACCTCGCCCCGGCGGACAAGAAGAAAACCGGTACGGTATACGATCTGCCGATTCTCGTGGGCATCCTCGCCGCCGCCGGGGACCTTCCCAGGCCCGCGCCCGACACCGCCTTCATCGGCGAGCTGGGCCTCTCCGGCGAGCTTCGCCCGGTGCAGGGCACGCTGCCCATGGCGCTCGCCGCCGAGCGCGAGGGGATCAAAACGCTGTTCGTTCCCGCCGAGAACGCCGCCGAGGCCGCCTTCGCCGAGGGCGTCACGGTATACGGCGTGGAGAGCGTACAGCAGCTTGTGCGCCACCTGCGCGGCGAGAAGAAGATCTCCCCCGCGCCTGTCCCGTCCCTTGTGCCGGACAGTGCGGAGCTTCTGGACTTTTCGGACGTGAAGGGGCAGGAGAACGTCAAGCGCGCCTTTGAGATCGCGGCGGCGGGCGGGCACAACATCCTCATCGTCGGCCCTCCCGGCGCGGGCAAGTCCATGCTCGCCAAGCGCCTGCCCGGCATCCTGCCGGACATGAGCCGGGAGGAGATCATCGAGGCCACCGAGATCTGGTCTGTGGCGGGCTTGACCGGCAAGGACCACCCTCTGGTCACGTCGCGGCCCTTCCGCTCGCCGCACCACACGGTGTCGTCGGCGGGGCTTGCGGGCGGCGGCGCGATCCCGCGGCCCGGCGAGATCAGCCTTGCCCATAACGGCGTCCTGTTTCTCGATGAGCTGCCCGAGTTTCGCGCCGACGCTCTCGAGGTCCTGCGCCAGCCGCTCGAGGACGGGATCGTCACGGTCTCGCGCGTGGCAGGCTCCGTGAGCTTTCCGAGCCGCTTCATGCTGGTGTGCGCCATGAACCCCTGCAAATGCGGCTGGTACGGGCATCCGTCCGGGCGCTGCAAGTGCTCGGAGGCGGAGGTGCACCGCTACCATTCGCGCATCTCCGGCCCGCTTTTGGACCGCATCGACCTCATCGTCGAGGTCCCGGCCCTGGACTACGAGGAGCTCAAGCGCCGCGCCCCGGCAGAGAGCTCTGCCGCCGTCCGCGAGCGGGTCAACGCCGCCAGGGAAAAGCAGCGCGTGCGCTTTTCTGACCGCGCCATGTCGAACGCCCGCATGCAGGCCAAGGAGCTGCGCGCCTTCTGCGCCCCCGACGCCGAGGGCGAGGCCCTCATGAAGGCGGCCTTCGACACCATGCACCTCACTGCCCGCAGCTATGACCGCATCCTCAGGGTGGCCCGCACCATCGCCGACCTCGAGGGCGCGGACACGATCCGTGCCGACCACCTCGCCGAGGCGATACAGTACCGGACGTACGAGCTGAGAGCGTAAAAACAAAGTGGAAAATGAAAAGTGGAAAGTGAAAAGAAGGAGCGGCTGCACCGTAAGCTGCAAAGAGCTCCGCCCCAAATTTTCACCGGATACTGTACTTTCAAATCCGTCTCCGGAGGGGACACATCATCTTCACTTTCCACTTTTAACTTTTAACTTTTTATACTAATCCTTAATTAAAGCATTTAACGATCCAGTCGCGAGCGGTAATGCTGCGGATTGTTTCAGAGGTAAGGTCACAAATGGAATCGCATAAACGGT
>CADBJU010000030.1 GCA_902795045.1 Oscillospiraceae bacterium
ATTTTTGAAAAACTTTGCCGCCGGTTTGTTTTCCCTTTTTCAGCGGTCTACTTTCCCGCGAGTAGCGGTCTGGTACCCCGTATCAGACGGTGGCGACACCGAGGAAAAATTAAATTGTTCAAGGGGGGTGCAAATTTTGTTGCGAGATGCACCCTGAATAATTGAAAAGCATAGAAAAAGCGAGTCGGAGAGTTCGAAATTTGAACCCTCCGGCCCGCTATTCCGCTTGTATCAAGGCTTTTCACGCAGGAATAATTAAAAAGTACGGAAGCTACTTGTATCATAGCTTCCGTACAGATGTGGCGGAGGGTGCAGGATTCGAACCCGCGTGGGGTTTCCCCCTAATGGTTTTCAAGACCGATCGGCCAAGACCCGCCTGCGTGGTTTTGACGGAAGATAACGCCAAATAGTACAGCGGGAAAAAGCCAGCTTTTCCAGGGCTTTCAGCCGCCCGAAGCCCGCAAAGCCGAGGCATTTCTCAGGTCACGGGATTTCCAAAAATCGGGGGAAATCTAAGGCGTATCTAATATTCGATCTTAGATATTGTTTAGATCGACCCCGATTCTTCTCAGTTTTTCGCCCGTTCTGTCGGTACAAAGCAGACGGGCGGTTATGCCCGAACGCTCATGAGAGCGTGAGACTTATACTTACCGCTCGATCCCAAAGTATTGGAGCGAGGCTTTGAAGCCGATAGATCCAACAGGAGCTATTAACATTGCTCCTGTTCCGCGATTTCCTCCCAAAAAGCCGGATAAGCAAGCAGGCGTCTCAGCCCGCTCTCTTATCCGGCTTCTCATTTCTCACGAATGATTTGCCCTCCGAGGCGTCCGTAGCTTAATAGATTTTGTGGAGCTTGTCAAGAAACGGAAGACCTGTATCAATTCATTCGCGCAACTATCGGCTCCGTTCCTACAGCTTTTTCCGGTTTTAGTCAAGTTAAAAGAAAAACCTGTCTTTCATGCATTGTCAGAAAAGTAATCCGAATCTACTCGCTTTATCTTATATGTTTTCTGCGTTGTTACGCCAAGTTCATATTCTATCATCAGTTCTGTCAGCTTCTGTCCATCGACCAGGATAATATGTTGGGCCTCCGCAAACTGTCTTGCACCGGGTGAAAACTTTGCGGTCGTAATGAATAACCCCTTTTCCACTTTGGGTGGACCCATCATAGCACCGGCAAATTTCTGTATTTCGGGCTTGGTGATTGTTGTATCTGGCTTCCACCGTTTGGCCTGAATATAAATCAAGTTAAATCCAAGTTTGTCCTCATGAATGATCCCGTCGATTCCACCGTCGTTGCTGGATTTTGTCACGAACCCGTCACCATATCCCATTTCACGCATGAGATCAACCACTAAGGATTCAAAGAAGTCGGAAGATTGATTCATGATTTCCGTCAGCAAGTCATCTGCCAAGGCATCATTGATTGACTTATAGACACGCTCAAACGTCTCTTGCGGGGTTTCTTCCGATGCTGTAAATGGATTGCTTGCTGTCTGACTTTCAGGTGACAATTCTGACGGGCCCTTTTTGAAATCCTTAAAAGCAGGATACTTCTCCATCAAATATGAATCTGTAATGTCAACACCGCTGGCAAGGAGTTTTTTACCTTCAGAAGTGATACTTACAAATGCACGTTTTGGACTCTCGATCAACCCAGCCTTTTTCAAATATGTCTTTGCCCAGCCGACGCGGTTTGCAAAAACGGTCTGTGTACCACTTGGGAGTTGCTCGGATAGGCTTTCTACACTTAATTGCAATTGCTCTGCAATAGCGTCTTTAACTTTGCTTATATTGTGGGGCATTCCATCCTGGATCGCAGCGAGAAACGGTGAATACAGTTCGTTATACTTTGGCAGACTCATGATTTTTCTCCTTATTCCCGTATTAAGTCGTACAACTGAAAGTTGGCATCTATTATCAAGCTGGCTTATAGCCGCTGCACTATTGTGTGTATTGAGGCCATTCACTGCTCAAGATTTCAGACGGTAAGTTCGATTTCTGTTTCCGCCGGAAGTGATAACAATATTTTCTTTGATCAGCTCAAGAAGATAATCCCTGACTCGAGAGGGCTTTAGATCTATATATTCAGCTATCTCTGCGGATTTGGCGTCAGGATGGTCGGTTAAATACTCGATAATAAGCTGCCTTTTCGCCGTTTTGTTTTTATCGCCGATTTTTATCGCCGATTTTCCGCTGCCCATCGGCGATAAAGGCAGCGATAAAACCGTCCGATCCGGGTCAAAGGACTGCGTGAAGGTCGGCTCGGCCCAACCTTGGTCACGCCAGACACGGAAGATGTTCGGGATGCCGCTGCCGGCGCGCTCACCTACATCAATCATGTTAAACATCTTGAGCATGGCCCCGTTGCGCGGGTCGGAGACACCGCCGCTCTTAGCAGCATCTATCTCAATACGGAAGATGCCGGGGTTGGACATCGTGATTGCCTCGCGCTTGTTGATGATCACAAGCCCCCGGCGGCCATAGTAGTCCGCATTGACCAGACAGTTGGCCAGTGCTTCACGGATGGCCTGGTGGACCGGGGTGTCATCCACACGGTACGGCCCGTCCATGGTAAAGGGAACCTTGATGTTCAGCTGCAGCCGGTTATATACACGATAGAAGAAGTCGAACACGTTCCCGCTCCAGTCACCGGAGGAGGAAATGATCCGATCCGTCCAGCGATGAGTGTCGTCATATTCTTCCCGATAGTCAAGGAAGTACTGCGGGTATTCGCGGACAATTTCATATTCATTACCGAACATCAGCAGCCCGGCAGCGGTGGGATGCCGCTTCCCGTCCTCGCCGATCCCGGCAGCACCCATCTTCACAAGGAAGTCTTCGTCCTCCAGCGTGTCCCAGACATGTCCGGGGCGGGAAAGACGCATGCGCTGGCGATAGGCACGGAGACTCTCAGAATTGAATACATCCATTTCCATTTCGGTTAGAACCAGCATGTCCTGCGTTTTGACGGAGGCGTCGCGGTACATGGCGTGCAGTTCCTCGCTGGTGCATTTGTAATCGCCCTCGCCGTTACGGCGATAGGTTCCGGATACAGGGTTGCCGTCCACATACACAGGCTTATAGCTGCGATCCGCGCGAGGGACGGTGATTACAACGATGTGATCGCCGTTTACCTCCTGGATGGTCACATCCTTGCTGGAGAGGATATTCACGCTGGCTTTGTTGGGATTATTGATCATATCCCAAAAGTCCTTCACCAACTTTTCCGGATCAGGCAGGTCGACCGTGTGCAGCGACTTGTCCGCGTACTCTTCTACGCCCAGCAGAATGATGCCGCCCAGCGTGTTGGCAAAAGCGGAGTAGGTTTCCCAGATGCTGCGGGGAAGACCGCCCAGAGCCTTCTTCGCCTCAATGCGATTATTCTCCCGATATTGATCCAGTTTAGTGAAATCAATCATGACCATCCTCCTCGCCACGCACCAGTTCCACAATATCACAGAGATCGCAGTCCAGAACCTTGCAGATCTTCACCAGCAGGGCAGTGCTGACATGCTCGTTCTTTCCCAGCTTCGCCAGCGCAGTCGTGGTCATCCCGGTTGCCAGACGCAAATCCTTTTTCTTCATACCCTTGTCAATAAGCAGCTTCCACAGCTTGTTGTAGCAGACTGTCATGACGCTTACCTCATGTCCATAATTTTCTAAAATAAGTATAGCACGCAAGACCTGTTTATACAATCAGGAATCCAGAAAATAGATTTTCCTGTCTCCACTTTAACTGGTTTCTGCACCGCTCGAATATGACCGTACTCCTTGTAAATAATTGCTAAATACAGAAGCAAAATTTTGTATAAAACATATATTTACGAATTTAAGAATATGCAATATAATATTTATGTAATAAGTCAAAGGACGGCTGGCTTCAGTCGTCCTTTGACAATTGTACCTTGACAAGTGAATATCAGATTCCAAGGGGAATCCCAGTCAGGCCGAAAGGACAAGCTGCCGGGTAAGGGCGCCATGACCTCCGAAAAGGAGCGAGCGATAGACCTTGCGCCGGACGGAGCGACAAACAGCATCGTTCCGCAGGCCATGACCCTGGCTGGGGATAATGACACTCCCTTCGTGAAGGTCCGCCTGGAGGCGGGGCACGGTCGTTTCAGGCTGAGATGATGCCTGCGATGCCATGCGTGATCCTCGTTGCCGTGAAAAGAGTCACGACATAGATGCTGCGAGGTACTTGGAATTCTCCCTTTCTCAAATGAGCTAACGCTCAGTCTGGGATATCGTCGGGGGCTGAGACAAATGCGACGAGCAACGCACTTTTCACACGCATGGATGCGTAACAAACATTTTCACGCACAAAAACAATGCTAAGATTTTTATCAACATCCACATACAAGGGGTTAGTCTATCTATATGACCTTTATATAATACCGGGCAGCATTGCAGAATCGTTTCGTTCTGCTAATGATGCCCGGCTTTTCTGTTTTTGGAAAGACAAATGAATTCACATATGATTCTATATAAAGCGAGAGTTGAAGAGCAATCTTTGACTCTCGCTTTTTTTATTGGCAAAAACAGATTCACCTGCTGATCGGCAGAGTTGATGGTCATGAACAAAACTGTGTAAAACAAAAATATCATATGGATCACAATTACATCCCGCACGAAAACACAGGGCAGGCGACATACAAATACCGGGTGAGGATTGTCGATGCCCGCGCGTTCAAAAGACGGATGGAACGGGAACCGGATTTCCTGTCGGAGCTGTCGGGACTCTTCACCAGCACACGCCCCGCAGGATCACCGGCGCCGAACAGAACGCGTGAACGGATCGACAGCGCGGAGTTTGAAAAATACCTGCTCCTGCGCTGGGCCGATCTTCCGGATGCGCTCCCGACACTGCAGGCGGCGCGGCTCATCAGCGTCCGTCCCCAAAGGCTGTATAGCAGGTGCGGGCAGGGATGCTCCACAGCGTGACTATCAGCGGGAAGCAGTACTGCGCCAAGGTGGAGATCATTGCCTGCGCAGCCTCGCCCGAGCGTCTGGCGAATGCGCGCGGTAAAGCATACATAGCACTGATCGAGGATTACCTGAACGGCAAGATCTGACAGCATAGCTCCGTTGACATTTGTTATCGTATATGATAACATCAAGCTAACAGAGGTGAGCACTATGGATGATTCGCGGATACTGGATGATCGGCAGAAGATCATCTCTATGCTGACCGCAGCGCGGATTGAGGCGGGCATCTCCCAGCAGGAGTTGGCCGAACGGATCGGCACCAAGCGCTCAAACATCTGCCGCATTGAAAGCGGGGCGCAAAATATCTCGCTGGACATGCTGCTGAAGATCTCAGGCGCACTCGGAAAAGACGTAACTATGAATCTGGAGGAAAGGAGTGAAGCGATTGTGGATAAATACAGCTTGCGTCTTTATGATGAAGAGCTTCTGACATTTTCCTTGGAGGACGCAGGACTCGCCGGTATGAAGGCGCATGTCCTTTCTGTGAAGGATGATCGCAAATCTGTTTTTCCCCTCGACCTGGATCTCACCGACGATGGAATCATGAAGTGGCTGGAAAAGCGCGTGATCCCCAAGAATCGTGCGTTTGTGGATGAAATTCTGAAAACGCTGGGACTGAGCATCAACAACACCAAAGGGATCATTGATGTCTGCAAGGGCCTCTCTCTGAACGACAGCTATTGGGTTGTCCCGCTTGGCTTTGAGGGAACCTTCAAGGAATACAATCTCTATGAAAACCGTTTTTCCAGTGTTCTTTCCTTGGTGGCATACACCGGCGTAGGGCAGAGCCATGAAACCTTCACTACCTCGCCGGAGCTGACTACTCAGGGCATGCTGCGCAAGGCCTGGCGCTTCATTGAGGGAGACGGGATCTATCTATACAAGGGCGGCACCGAGGGCGCATCCAATGCCGGGCGCGAACCCTACAGCGAATACTATGCCTGCCAGATCGCCGAGCGCATGGGACTACATGCTGTCCATTACGATCTGGAAAACTGGAAGGACATTCTGGCATCGAAGTGCAGGCTCTTCACCGATATCGACACCTCTTATGTTTCCATAGGTCGGATCGTGAGAAGCGGCGGGATACAGGCATGCCTGGATTTTTATGAGAGCATCGGCAAGGAGGCTGCCGAGGAACTGAAAAGCATGCTGGTGTTCGATGCGGTAATCTATAACGAGGACCGACATTTCGGCAACTTCGGTATCCTGCGTGATAACCATAGCGGGAAGATTCTCAGCCCGGCGCCGATTTTTGATAACGGCCTTTCTCTCTTCAACTACGCCATGCCCGATGATATGCAGAACCTTGAAGAATATGCCAGGACGCGCGCCAATCCTTACGGCATCACCTACGAGGCGATCTGTCGGGAGGTCATGGGCACAAAGCAACGCAACCAGCTTCGCCGCCTGATCGGTTTCCGCTTCACCCGGCACCCGTCCATCAATTTGCCGGAGGAGCGTTTGACCGCCATAGAGAAGCACATCGACCGGCGCGTCCGGGAACTGCTGGCCCTCCCGCGGGCGAAAAAGAAATAAGAACGAACAGGCATGTCGTCCGAAAACTACGGATGACATGCCTGCTTTTTCGCTCTGTCGGGAGTCGTGGATACTGCCGCAAATTCGGCCCATAATTCGCCGCTGTGCCGCGTTCCCTCCACGTCAAAGCTCCCGGCTCGTCCAGACCGAACGAGCGCACACAGCCGCTTTTTGGGCACTGTTGCGAGGGAGCTGGTTGCTTTCCGAGCAGCCCCCGCAAGGAGGTTTCCCCCGAAATTTGGGGGAAAGCACAGCAAATAAAATAGGGTGTTTTCCTGCGCTTATACATATAAACCAAAACAAAAATGCTATCGTAAATAAGGAGAAGTTTATAACATTCAAATTGTTAGCTTACCATAGCATTCCCCCCATTCAGCAATGGAGAAAACCCCCAATAATACAAAGTTCGGGCGATTCCGGCGGCTATGACAGACGGTTCATCCCCACATGCGTGGGGATGATGTCCTTTAAGACTGCCGTCATTATAATGAAGCGCCCTCGCTTTATTCCTTTTTCCTTCATGCCTGCCGCGCGAGGAAAGTACGGATTTTCAGTTCAGCGCAGATACTTCAGGATCAGCTGTTCCCAGGCCTCCTCGGTCTTGTATCCGCCGTCCGGCTCAGGATCCAGCAGTTTCCCTTCTCCGTCGAAGAAGTAGTTCTCCGGCCAGCCGTCGTTATCGAACTGCTTGAGCTCCGCGCAATCCATGATGACAGGGTAGGTAATCCCGACATCCTCCACGATTTCCATGGAGTCCTCGACCGTGGAATCCTCATGCCTGCAGCACAGGCCGAGGAACAGAACACCCGCGTCTTTATATTTCTCATAGAGCTTTTCCATGGACGGCAGCTCTTTCACGCAGGGGCCGCACCAGGGTTCCCAGATATTCAGGATCACCAGTCTCGCCCCCTGTATGATCGACTCGTCCACAGGCCGTCCGTATATATCGACGGTGCTGAAGCGCAGTCGGTTCATCTCCGGGTCGAGCGCAGGTGCGGATGTCTCCGGCTCGAGCGCAGGTGCGGAAGTCTGCGATTCTTCCTGATCCTCAAATGTCACGCCGGACTCCACCAGGATGGAATTCCGGAAGGTAACGTCCGGCAGTCTGCTGTCACAGGTGCCGATCTGACGAACAGCCTGATACGGTGCGCCGGTCTCAAGGAAACCGTTCTCCACAGCGTAACAAAGCCATTTTGTCTCCGGATTAAGGTAGAAGCTGACATCCCGATCCCCGAGATCATAGACAAAGACAAGGAAGCCGTTGTCTTCTTCGCTGTACTTCAGCCGCGCATTGGAAAGGTCATAACCCCAGATGCTCTCGTGCCATGAAGTATAGACATCTTCTGCCTCAATGAGCGTTACGGTGTTGCTGTCCTCGCCGGTACTGCCGTCGTAGACATAGGAATACAGCGCGCTGTACGGATAGTCTTCATAATATCTGTATTCATAGTAGTCCTCGCCGCCGTTATACTCTATGATCTGCACGCTGTAGATGGAAGCGGGCACCTCCGGCGAATAGAAATACTCGATCTGCTCGGAAATCTGGTTGCTGTGCCCCATTTCGGAAATATACGTATCCATATTGACCCGGAGACTGCCGAACTCCGTGATATAATTCCAGATCGTCTGCTCATTCAGCAGCGCGGCAGCGTCGATTTCCGTGCTGCCCGCCGCGAAAGCGTGCGGCATAAGTACTGAGAGCATCATCACTGCCAGAAGCAGCGCCATGGTTTTTTTGATAATCTTCATGTCATTTTTCTTCCATGTTCATATTTGCGGGGTTTATCCGCAAGTTCATTCCGGAATAATCTGAAACCTGATACCGTGATCTGCCGCATATACATGGGCAGGACTATCTTGAAGCACGAGGAGGGTCAGATGCGGATTGTTCCTGTCGAAGGCATCCGCCGCGATGCTCGTGACGCTGCCCGGAACAAGCACCATCCACAGCCCGCTGCACTCGGCAAACGCGCCGCTCTCGATGGTCGTCGATCCCTCCGGCAAGATCACATAGCGAAGGCTTGTGTCGCCCCGGAACGCCTCTGCCTCAACCGTCTTCAGTGAGGTGGGAAGGCTGAGACTCGGAAAATCCGCCTCACAGTTGAGCTGTCCGGCGAACAGGTATCGGCCGGAGCCATCGTACTGTCCGGGAACCGGCGTAAGGCGGAGCGGGATCACCTCGCCGCTGTTTTGATAGACATATTCCTTTTCCCCGGCGAGAAGCGTGCTCAGCTTATCGGCAAGCACTGCGCCTGCGTTCAGGCGGCTGCTTCTTGTGATTTTGTTTTCAAATGTGTAGCTCTGCGGGAAAGGAACGGAAAAGCTGTAGCTGCCATCCTGCAGGGCGTCGCTTATACTTGCCTCGAGACTGTCGGCCCAGCCCTGCGCCTCGCCGTCCTGCATATAGTAGTTATAGCGGTAGCTGTTGCAGACATACTCCGAATCATAGGTGAAAGGATGATCCACGCTCAGGATCTCCTCCGGGACAAAGCAGTACTGATGATGCTCCATGCCGTATCCGTTGTCGTCCCAGGTGCAGTCCACATAGTACCATTCTCCGCCCAGCTCCACCACATTCCATGCGTGGTCGATGTTGTTGATCCTGTCCACGCCAATCCCCGCCTCTTTCAGGAGCAGATAATAGGCCTTGGCATAGCTGTCGCAGACGCCGTAGCCGCCGCACAGCACGCCGTCCGCGTGATAGTGGCCGTATGTCTGGTCATAATCCGCGTGATATGTCAGCCAGTCGTGGAGCCACAGCGCGGTTTCATAATCACCGGTGACTCCCTCCGCGCGGCATTGGCTGACGATATCGGACGCAACTTCGTAAACAGAGGGATACGCATCGTTAAAGGCAGAGAAGCGCACGCTATTGTATTTTGTTTGACCGTGGCTGTCGTTCAGCCATACCCGCAGCTCATAGTGGCTGGAGGCAAGGAGCTGGTATGAGTAATCGATCTGCCTGATCCTGGCATAATCGCTTTCTCCTTTTTCTTCATCTTCCGGCCCGTATAATCTTTTGAGAACCGAACTGGACGAATACGTCGTCCCATCCTGCTGCAGGACACGAAAATCCATATCGAGGTCAACAAGCACGATATTATACTTGTAGTATCCGTCTCCGCCCGCGAAGCCGATGCTCCAGGTAGTCTCTTCCGTGAAGAATTCGCCCGTCGGATTTGAAATATCAATCCGCAGCGGCTGAACGCCCAGGCCTTCGACAGTCAAGGGAAGCTTATAGCGGGTGCTGTGGCCGCCGCTGTCCCTTACATCGACCCAGAGCTGATACGCTCCGTCATACTGAAAGGTAAAGCTGAAGGAATTTTTGGCGCTGTACAATTGCTGCCCTTCGGAATAGTACATCCATTTCCCGTTGATGTAAGTCGGCAGGACCATGTAGAACTGATAGGAATACGGCGCAGTGCCCCCCGCGGCCGATGCCACCCAGGTTCGTGTGACCGAGCCCTGCGGTTCCTGCTCCTGCACGGAGATGATGAGTTCTCCGGGAGCGCCTTCCTCCGGGCCGAAGAATACTTCCTCATCGCTGAGCAGAAGCTCATCTTCGACCAAAAGGATTTCTTCATCGCTCTGCCGGTCGGGAACCGGCGGCAGATTTGCTTCCGGAATACCGTCCGGCAGGACAGGCCGGGAGAAATCATCCTCAAAGGTCTGGGCTGATGCAGGCGGTGTCAGGATGCCGGCAATCAGTACGAACGCGAGAAAAAATGATAAGGCTTTTTTCATTGGCGTATCTCCTCTGTCAGTAAATCATATTCGTTATATCTCGCCGCCCTCTGCAGGAAACGAGGCAGAAATGTGCAATAATTTGCCTTAGGTCTTCTGTTCTTGATTTTACCATGCAGCGCGGAGGCATTTCAAGCGATGGCACAGAACGTGCCCTTTTATTGGGAAAGCTTTAGCTGCCTTTTCCATAAAGAAAAAACCGTCGTAAAAAAGGGCACGAATTGTGCCACTCCTTGAATTTACGTCAATGATGATATATGATAGTTTTGATTAATTCTATATAAACCCGGAGGAACCGCCGGCATGGAAAAACCAGAGCATTTCGGAAAACGTGTTCGTGAACTGCGTATCAGACAGAATCTTACGCAGCAGCAGCTTGCCGACAAAATCTTTGTGGCCAGAAAAACCATAAGCAACTGGGAAGCCGGGATACGCGAGCCGGATGTCAGCATGATCGGTCGTGTTGCCCGCAGTCTCGGCGTTGAGGTTTCCGAGCTTTTGGATGATTCTCCCTCTGAAAGCACGCAGCCGACGATCATCATGGTGGAGGACGAACCGATTATTCTCACTGGATTTATCCACATTCTCGAGGATACGCTGCCGGATATCCAGACCTTTGGCTTTATGACAGCGGAAGAGGCCGCCCGTTTCGCCGGCGGGACTCGCGTTGACGTCGCCTTTATGGACATTGAGCTGTGCGGAGAAAGCGGTATTGAGCTCGCCGAAGAGCTGTGCGTGCTCAACCCGCACACAAATATCATCTTTTTGACCGGCCACCCGGAGTACGCCGGGGAGGCCCTGAATCTGCACTGCAGCGGGTATATTCTGAAGCCCCTGACGCCGGAAAAGATCAAGAAGGAAATCACGCATCTGCGGTATCCTGTGAAGGGGCTGTCCATGCCATGACAGACGGGGCAAAATTGAAAAAAGCGCTTCCGGAGCTGGCACTGGGTATCTTCCTGTTTGTCTGTCTCCTGCTTGTCGTTCTGATCCATCACAGTCCGGGCCTTGCGCGCTATGCCTATGCGCCGTATTCCTTTTATATCCTCCAGCCCGATGAGGTCAGGGAGGAGGCTGTTTCAGAGTATGCGGGGATTCGCCGCAGCTATGTATTTACTCTTCCTGAGACGGAAAACGCCACGACCATCGGCGCACGGATTTCTTTCTATCTCCGCCACAGCTATGTCACGCTCTCCATTGACGGCTCTGAGCTGCGCTATGACAGCTCGGAACTGGATACGCCGCATATCGGACGAACACCGGGAAATTATTGGGTCACCGTCCCCGTACGTCCCAATTACGCCGGTAAAACACTGCGTATCACGCTGACGCCCGTCTTTCAGAATGTGCGTAATGAGATCCCCACTTTCTATCTGATCGGGCATGAACAGCTCCTCACCATGCTGCTGATTCCCGAGGATGCGCTGATGCTCAGCCTGTGTGCGGCCGCAGCCGTCACAGGGTGTTTTCTGATTCTGATGGCGTTCCTTTTACCGTTGGATCGGAGAGATCGGAAGCGGATCACCCTGCTGGGCGCCATTGCGATCACGGCGAGTCTATGGAAGCTCACCGGCTTGTCCTCGGTCGCGCTGATGCTGGATTCCTACGGGTATCATAAAGAAATCTGGTATCTCGGTGCTGTGCTGTACATTGTCACGCTGGTGCTGTCTCTCCGTTTCCTGATCCTGCTTCGGGACGACAGGAGCTTCCGGGCAGGTCTTATCTGCTACGACGTCGCGCTGGCCGGGGCGTTCGTTCTAGTCCTTCTGCAGCTTATGAACCGCGTTGAGCTGCACAGTGTTCTTGTCACCTATGGCGTGTTTGCAGCCGTCCTGCATCTGGTCGTTCTGTTTGAGAAGAAACCCTCGCGGCAGGAACTGTTTTGGGGTCTTCCGTTCCTGGTGATGCTCGGCATGGATATGCTGCTCTTTGTCAGTTTCCATTCCATGCATAACGCGCCGTTTTTCATGCTGTGGATCATCGCGAACCTGTTTATTCAGGGCTTTGGCTTTGTGCGCAGCGCAATCCTTCGGGAGCGCCTGCTGCGCGAAAAGGAGGCGGAGCTGCGAAACGTACGGATCACCAGCCTGATGCAGCAGATCCGTCCGCATTTCATCTATAATACGCTGACGTCCATCTATGTGCTGTGCCGGGATAATCCGGTGATGGCTATGCAGGTCGTGCAGGATTTTACCGCTTATCTCCAGGCCAATTTCACCGCGATCGCCGCGACAGAGCCGATCCCCTTCCCCGAAGAGCTTCGGCATACGAAGTCTTATCTCGCAGTAGAGTCGATTCGATACGGCGACAGGCTCTCCGTTGTTTTTGACACGAAGCATACCGCCTTCCGTCTCCCTGCACTGACGCTGCAGCCCCTTGTCGAAAACGCCGTGAAGCACAGTCTTGGACAGATCAGGGGCGAGACAGTACAGATTACCGTTTCTACCCGCATGGAGAGCGGCTGGGCGGTCATCATCGTGAGCGATAACGGGCCGGGGCTCGCTCCGAGCAAGGACGCTTCCGAATTCCATATCGGCCTTCAGAATGTGCGGGACAGGCTGGAGATGATGAGCGGCGGCTCTATGGAGCTTCAAAGCACTCCCTCCGTCGGCACGACGGTGACCGTGCGGATTCCCCCGGCGTCAAATTGACCTGTAAGCATTGCGTGAAAGGAGGAAATCATGAGAGCTTTGTTTTTCATTCCGGGCGTTGTTTGCCTTTTTATCGGCGTGGTTTTCATTCTGGTTTTCCGGTACCGCACCATCGCAGATGAAAAGTCGGAGCGCAGCATGATCGCGCAGGGCTGGGCAAAGCTCATCGATACTGGCAGCAGATTGGAATATGACTATAATAATCGGGCCAGAACCGTGTATTTCGGTGTTTACGAATATGACACGGCTGACGGGCAGCACATTTCTTCCGCCTCCGACTTCGCCTATGGCAACCCGAATGGTATTCCGGGAGCACAGGGAAACATGGTGAAAATCCGCTATAATCCGAACAGCCCGACTGAATTTATTCTTTTGGAGGAGCAGGTCGTTTCCAAAGCGGTTCTGCCTTCATTCAGAAAAGTCGGAATCATCCTGTTGGTTCTCGGCATTCTCTTTACGGCGGCAGCCATCGCTGCCATACTTGGTCTCTTTGATTCTCTTCTGGACAGCCTGATAAAACTGGAGGAAAACGGGAATTTAATCAGCTACAGCCTTGGCAGTAATTGAAGCAGCAATGCGAAAAGTATAAAAACGTCAACGGCGATAACGGTGCTGTGAATTACAGCTTCTGCTACGTTTATAACCAAGTATACTGTATTATAAGGAGGAAAAAATGAAAAAAGTACTCAGCATCCTTTTAGCCACGATCATGCTCACATCCCTTGGCATCAGCGGATACGCGGAGACAGATGACACTCTCACGACGGAGTTGATTCTGGATAGGCTGACCGAAGGAGATGAAGCGGCCGAGACGCCTTCCGATCAGGCGGCCAATGGTGCTCTTCGTCTGGCGGAGATGGTTGTCGCCCTCGATAATCTCAACATTGAAACGCAGGGCGAAGCGGATCATCTGAACAGGATCCTTGACAAGCTCGCAGAAATCGACGTGCCGGAGGAGAGCCTTGAACACAAGCTCGCCATGGGCGCCATGAAGACCTTTGAAGCCCTGGTGATTTTCCAGCAGCAGGCTGATTCAACCGGGAAATATGAGGAGGAACTCCAGCAGATTTTTGACAGTTTCGCCGCAAATGATGAGAAGGCGGCCGACTCAAAGCAGCAAGCTGTCAACGGTCTTTACCACAGCGTACTTGCTGCATCGCTGATCGCGCGCGGATTCTGCCGAGATCAAGGCATGGCTAAACAGATCGAAGCGGAATTGAATACCTTTAATGAGGCTGACAAGTCCGTAACCGAAAGTGATGTGGACCAGCTTCTTCTCGGCTCGGAAACCTTGTTCAGGATGCTGACGGCAACTGCGTCCATGCTTGATGCAAGCGGCAGCTATTCAGACGAAATGCGGGATTTGTCAGAAAACACATATTCCGCCGACAGAGAAGACCCCGATCCGACGTACAGGCTCGCAAACTGGTTTTATGGATGTGTCTATATGACAGACCTGATTGCCAGAGCGATCCAGGCTTAAAGCACCTTACTAATTCTTTGTTCCTTTCTGCAATACCTAGTCACCGGAAAACCGCACTCGCGGCAGATGCCGCCTCTCATCAGGGTCTCACATCTGTCATATGCATTTCTCCGGCAAAAGCGCTCCGTGGTTCCGCTTTTGCCAAATTGATAGCATATATCTTAAGTATGGCTTCTGCATGTTTTTCTAAGAAGGCATTACAGTATGCAAATATTCTCACATTGAAAAAACATTTTTTTGAGCTGTGTTGAATTATTGTTGAATTTTCCTCAAAGGGGCAAAATTTAATTTGGGTAAAAAAATACAGAAAAAAGGCTGATTCTTAATGAATCAGTCTTTTTAGTGGCGGAGGGTGCAGGATTCGAACCCGCGTGGACATCACTGCCCTAATGGTTTTCAAGACCACCCCGTTATGACCGCTTCGGTAACCCTCCATGTATGTTAACTCCCATGCGGGAGGTAACGACGATATGAAATTGTCTTAGATTATCTCTTGGACACGGCGGGGAAGACCGCCCCGTTATGTCCTGTTGCGGTGCCCGAAATCTTTTGTTCGCTGGTCGCTCACAAGATTTCGACCGCTGCCACTCCTTATTGCTCGCTGTATCCGCCGCAGTATTGCTCGCTGTATCCGCCGCAGGCGGCGCTCGCAAACGTCCCCGCTTCGGTAACCCTCCGTGTATGTTCAGTTGTCCTGAAACTAAACGGATTTTATCACGTCGCGCCCGGCAAGTCAAGGCGTATTGACTTTTCTGCGCGGCAAGGGTAAACTTTACCTGTTATGATTGTGTGCATAAGGAGCGGGAACATGCCTGACAGACAGCGCAAAACGGAATATGTGTTGACGGCGCTTATCGCGCTGGTGATCCTCGGATATCTGGCCGTGTTCACCGTCATTGACTTCGGCGGCTTTTCGCGGCTTTGTACCTCCGACATGTACGAGGACACGCTGGTGGCGCGGCTGATGTGGGAGCAGAAGACCCTGTTTCCGAAAAACTACCTCTTCGGCAACCAGTTCTATGTCGTGGCGACACCGGTGCTGTCGGCTTTCTTCTACGGCCTCACGGGCAGCATGAACCGCGCCATGGCCTGGGCGACACTGTGCATGTCGGTTTTCCTGCTCGCGTCGATGGACTGGATGCTGCGCGCGCATATCAAGCGCCCGGTCGTGCGGCTTGCCGCGATGCTTACATTCCTGGCCTCGCTCTTCGGCCACTATACTGTTTTCCGCGAGGACGGACAGCAACTCTTTTTTGCCATGTGCAGCTTCTACGCCTGCTACCTGATCTGCTTCTTCGTGGTGCTGGGCGATTACGCCCGGGCACGCACGTCGGAGAAGCTGCGCCTGCCCGCCTTGGGGCTTTCGCTGTTCCTCTGCTTTTGTACCGGCATGCAGAGCCTGCGGCAAACCTGCGTGCTGATCCTGCCGCTGATTACCTATGAGCTGCTTGCGGCCCTGTACCGCCTTTGGAAAAAACAGCCTGTCTACCCGAAGGAAAAGCGCATGCGGCTGCGGCGCGTGCTCGGGTATACCGGCGCGAACGTCCTGGGCCTTGCGGTGATCCGTTTGCTGCCGGTCAAGCGCCATGAGATCTACAGCGGCGCATCCATCTTCTCCGGCGCGTCGCTCGGCGAAAAGCTCCGGGATGTGCACAAGGCGCTCGTCACCGTGACGGGCTATGAAGCCACACGGGATGGGGATGACCGCCTGTTCTTTATCCTGATGTTCGTTGTGCTTACGCTGCTGGTACTCGGGGCGGTGTATCTGCTCCTGCGCTCCCGGCGCGGCCTCGAGGGGACGGGCTGCTTCTGGATGCTTGCGCTGACCGGCTGCATTGCTGTGATTGCGGCCTCCTTTGCAACCTCGGTGCAGCTGCGGCCCATCTACCTGTTTCTCTACTACACGCTCCCGGCACTCTCACTGGCCCTTATTGCGGAGAAGGCAAAGCCGCGCCTGCTTGCGGGACTGATGGCGGCGCTGTGTGCGCTGTCGGCGGCAAACCTCTATTTCAGCTACAGGGACGATCTGCGTGTCGCCTTTGACGCCGAGCCTACAGCTGCCGAGCAGATCGCCGACTGGGCGCTGTCTAACGGCTGTGAGCTGGTGTACGGAAACATGTCCATGTCCGCCCCCGCGGTGGCGGTGTGCTCGGACGGAAAGCTCGTTGCAGGGTGCTGGCAGGATGATTACCTGTTCAAGATTTCCACTGTGATCAACATCCGCGACATCTACCATATCGAGGACTACAAGCGGGCCGCCTTCGTGCTCCTGGAAACGGAGGTGCCCGAGATGCTCGCCGAAACGACGGCCAACGGCGTGGAGATGACCGATCACGGCCGATACGGCTATTACCATGTCTACACCGCCTCGCAGCAATGCCTCTGGCCGGTCACAGAGCTGATCGACTACGCCGAGAGATTCCCGGAGTACAATTGAATACTTCCCCGCGCCGCTGCACACGTTATTGCGGCGGCGCGTTTCCTGTGGTAAACTGTAATAAATATGAAGAGCTGGAGGGAAAGATAAATGGAATTCAAACGCTGTTACGGCTGCATGCGGGAGCTGGACGCACCCGGAGCCGTGTGCCCGCACTGCGGATTTAACAATACGAGCGATCCGGGAAAGCAGCCGGGACATATGCTCGCATGCGGAACACTCCTGAACGGACGATATGCGGTGGGCCGCTTTCTGGGACAGGGCGGCTTCGGCATCACCTACCTGGGCTTTGACTCGTGGCTGGACGTTCCGGTGTGCATCAAGGAATACTACCCCGAGGGGGGAGCCGTGCGCACGATGCCGCACAGCGGTGCCGTACACTGGGGAAGCGACGAAAATGCGCAGAGGCTCAGGGACTGCTGCCAGAGCTTCGTCAGTGAGGCACAGAAGGCCGGCAGGCTGCAGGAGCTGAAGCATGTGGCGGGCGTGCGGGCCGCCTTCTATGAAAACGAGACGGCCTATATCATCTTGGACTATGTTGAAGGCGAGACGCTTGGAGACAGACTGGTCCGCACGCAGAAGGTCCTGAGCGAAGCGGAATGCACGGCGCTGATGGCACCTGTGATGCAGGAACTTGAACAGGCGCACGGGCAGGGGATCATCCACCGGGACATCAAGCCCGACAATCTCATGTACACACCGGCAGGCGAGCTGGTGCTGCTGAATATGGGCGCGGCGAAGGATCTGGTGACGAGCGGGCAGTATACAAGCGGCACGACCGCTGTCAGAGCGGTGAGCCAAGGCTTCAGCCCGATGGAGCAGTACCGGGCAAAGGGAACGATCGGCCCGTGGACAGATGTGTATGCCATGTGTGCCACGATCTATTACTGCACCACAGGAACCGTGCTGCCGACGCCCATGGAACGCATCAAAGGCGAAAAGGTCGATTACAGCGGCCTGACGGCTCCCTTCGCGGCGGTACTGGAAAAGGGCCTTGCCGTGAGACCGGAGGACCGCTGCCGGAGCATGCATGCGCTGCTGGAGGAGCTGACGGCGACAGCCGGGATGGCGCTGCCGGAGCCGCCGCAGACAAATACAGAAACAACGCAAGCACATACGGAACCGCCGCGGTCGAGCACGGAACCGCCGCGGCCGAATACGGAACCGCAGGCTGCGAAAGCAGAGTCTGCCGCACCGGTGCCGAAAAAGAAAAAGAGCACTTTTCATCCTGCAATGATCCTTGCGGCGATCTTGCTCGTGGCGATCGGCTTCCTCCTCGGAAGACTCTCCAAGCCTGCCTCTCTGCCGGACCCGGCCCAGACAGCGGCAAAGGAAACGGCGACGGCCACACCCGAGGCGACGCCGACGACTACACCCGAGGCAACACCGACGGTCACACCCGAGGCAACACCGACGGTCACACCCGAGGCAACACCGACGGTCACACCCGAGGCAACACCGACGGCCACACCCGAGGCAACACCGACGGCCACACCCGAGGCAACACCGACGGCCGCGCCTGCGGCGACGCCGGAAGCCGCGTCTGCAGCCGCGCCAGAGAGCAAACCCGCACCGGAGGACAGTGCCGCGGCAATGTACGAACGCGGCCGGACGGCTGATGAAACCGGGAACCATATAGAAGCGCTGTCGTGGTATCTGAAGGCCGCCGATGCCGGGGATGCACAGGCGATGTATAACGTTGGCAATCACTATGCCATGGCAATCGGCGTCGAGCGCGACTACCGTGAAGCACTGCGCTGGTATACCAAATCGGCGGACGCGGGATTTCCCTCCGCAATGACGGCGATCGGCTCGATGTATGAGCAGGGATACGGCGTGGAGAAGGACGGACGCGAGGCTCTGACCTGGTATCAGAAGGCAGCTGATGCCGGAGATGCGACAGCAATGAACAACATCGGCATCCTGTATGCGGACGGCAAGCTCGTGGGACAGGATATTTCGGCCGCAACAGAATGGCTTCGGAAGGCGGCGGACAACGGAAGCGCCGCCGGAGCGCGCAATTTGGGACTGATTTATTATTTGGGCTACGGTGTGGAGCAAGACTACGCGCAGGCCCTGACATGGTTCCGGAAAGCCGCCGACGCCGGAGACGCGGCCGCCATGCACGGGATCGGCGATATGTACCGGAACGGTCAGGGCGTGGCGGAGGACAGTGCCAAGGCGGATGAGTGGTACCAGAAAGCCAGGGACGCCGGTTTTGCCGACTGATATAGACATCAAAAAAGCTCCCAAAACGGGAGCTTTTTTGATATCGTATTCGTTTTACGCGGTGAAGTCCGTAATGATATGTCTCGGGCAGACCTCGGCGCATTTGCCGCAGCCGATGCACTTTTCGGGATCGACTTCGGCCAGCGCGTCCTTGACGACGATCGCGCCCGCCGGGCACTCGCGCTGACACTTCATGCAGCCGATGCAGCCCGCGGTGCAGACCTTCATCACGACGCCGCCCTTGTCGTGGCTGGAGCAGGCGGGATGGATGCGCAGGCTCTCGGGGATGAGCTGGACAATATTCTTGGGGCAGGTGTCCACACATGCGCCGCAGCCGACACACTTGGAGCGGTCCACATGCGCGATGCCGTTTATGACGTGCATGGCGTCAAACTGGCAGGCGCGCTCGCAGTTGCCGAGACCGATGCAGGCGAAGGTGCAGAGCTTGTTGCTCTTGCCGCCGAAGAGCATCGCGGCCTGGCAGTCGATGGGGCCGGTGTAGTTGAAGCGCTTTTCCGCCACGCCTTCACAGCCGGAGCAGGGGACGAAGGCGACCATCTTGTCGGCAGCGTCGGCGGAGACGCCCATGATCTCAGACACCTTCTCGGCCACTGCAGCGCCGCCCGCAACGCACTTGTTGCAGGGGGCCTCGCCCTTTGCGACTGCGGCGGCGTAGCCGTCACAGCCGGGGTAGCCGCAGCCGCCGCAGTTGGCGCCCGCGAGAACCTCACGCACGGCGGCCTGCTTGGGGTCGACCTCGACGTGGAAGATCTTGGAGGCGAAGGCCAGCAGCGCGCCGAAGAGCCCGCCAAGCACACCGAGGACCAGCATGGAAAGAAGAATCGTTTTCATACCTTCATGCCCTCCTTATACCGGGATCGCCATGCCGCTGAAGCCCATGAAGGCCAGCGCCACGAGCGCGGCGGAGACAAGGCAGATGGAGAAGCCGCGGAAGCATTCGGGGTACTCGGCAAACTCCACGCGCTCGCGCACGCTTGCAAAGAGGACGATGGCGAGCAGGAAGCCGATGCCGCCGGTGATGCCGTAGACCAGAGACTCGATGAAGTTGTAGTTATTCTGGACGTTCAGCAGCACCACGCCGAGAACAGCGCAGTTGGTGGTGATGAGGGGCAGGAAGATGCCGAGGGCGGAGTACAGCGACGGGACCATCTTTTTCAGGAACATCTCCACAAACTGCACCAGCGCCGCGATGACCAGGATGAAGGCCAGGGTCTGCAGAAACTCCAGATGCAGGGCGACGAGGATGTACTCATTGATGACCCAGCAGATGGCGGAGGCGAGACCCATGACGAACACGACCGCCAAGCCCATGCCGACGGCGGTGTCCACCTTGTTGGAGCAGCCCAGGAACGGGCAGCAGCCGAGGAACTGGGAGAAGATGAAGTTGTTGATCAGGATCGCTCCCAGCGAGATCTGAATGATGTTGCTAAGCATTACTTCTCAGCCTCCTTCTCTTTCTGCGCTTTTTTGGCCTTCTTGTCCTCGGCCTTTTTCAGCGCGTACTGCATGGCGGCGATCAGGAAACCGAGGGTCAAAAAGCCGCCGAAGGGGAGGGACAGGATGGACGCGCCGTAGCTCTCGGGGAAGATCTGGATGCCGGCGCCGGTCCCGTCGAGGGTGAAGCGGAAGCCGTTGGAGATGTCTATAAGGCCGCCGCCGAAGCGTCCGGAGCCCAGAAACTCACGCACGACGCACATCACGATCAGTACGCAGGTGTAGCCCAGGCCCTGGAAGATACCGTCGAAGAAGGAGTCCTTGACGGGCATCTTCTGGCAGAAGGCCTCCGCGCGGCCGATGATGATGCAGTTGACGACGATGAGCGGGATAAACACGCCCAGCGCTTCACTCAGCGCGGGGACGAAGGCCTGCAGCAGCAGGTCCACGATGGTGACGAAGCCCGCGATGACGACCACGAAGATCGCAAGGCGGATCTCGCCGGGGATGATTTTCCGGATGGCGGAGATAACCACGTTGCAGCAGGTGAGGATGATGAGCACCGACAGGCCCATGCCGACGCCGTTGAAGAGCGTGGTGGTGATGGCCATGGTGGCGCACATGCCGATCTGCTGTACCAGGACGGGGTTATTGGTGATCAGGCCTTCGGTAAACTGTTTTTTACGGTTCATTCTCTCAGCCCTCCTTAACCCAGAGTCTTGACGGCCTTGATGCTGGTCGCGACGGCCTCCGTGATGGCACGGGAGGTGATGGTCGCGCCGGTCAGGGCGTCGATGCTGCCGCCGGCGTTAGAGAGCGCGATGCTCTCATCCTGGCCGACAAACTGCTTGCGGAAGTTCACGCCGACCTCGCCGGTGCTGGCGGCGTTGGCGCCGAGGCCGGAGGTCTCGGAATGCTCGATGACGGAGATGCCGGTGCACTTGTAGTCGTTGTCCACGCCGACGGCGAGGGTGATGTTGCCCTGCGCGCCGGAGAACTTGGAGGTCACGACGTAGCCGACGCCCTCCGCCTTATGTACGGTGAGCACGGTGGGGAAGTCGGGATTTGAAAACTCGATCTCGTCGAAGCGGTCGGCCTTGAGGACGCTGGCGAAGGCCTCGGCGGTCTTGGCCTGCTTCTGCGCGTCGATGACGGGGTAGGTCAGCTCGTTGATGATGCCGAGCACGCCCGCGACGATGGCGCTGACGGCGAGAAGAACGAGGGCAAGCTTCAGAATTTTATTCATGACACAGCCTCCTTGTTCTTTTTCGCCTTTTTGCTCAAATAGAAATCTTTGCGGGACACGCCGAACTGGCGGCGGTGGCAGAGCTTGTCGAGGGCCCAGGTGGTGAGGTTCATGATCAGGATGGCATAGGAGCAACCCTCTGCATAGCCGCCGAAGTAGCGGATGAGCATGGTCAGCGCCCCGATGCCGATGCCGTAGATGATCTGGCCGTTGATGGTGACAGGGGAGGTGGAATAGTCGGTGGCCATGAAGATGCCGGTGAACATCACGCCGCCCGCGCACACGTTCTGCAGTGCCCACTCAAAGCGGCTGTAGCCCGCGTGACCGCCGAGGAAGCTCAGCACGAAGACAGTGCCGATGACGGACAGGGGGATACGCCAGCGGATGACCTTGCGGGCAATGAGGTAGGCCGCGCCCGCGAGGATGGCGAAGGAGCTGATCTCGCCGATGCTGCCGGGGATGGCGCCGAAGAAGCTCTGCGCCAGGGTGAAGGGCATCGGCGCGTCGCTGTAGAGGTAGCCCAGCGGGGTGGCGGAGGTGACGCCGTCAATGACCACGACGGTCAGCACGCCCGAGTAGGACGCCGTCAGGAACGCGCGGCCCGCGAGGGCGGGGTTTAAGAAGTTCTTGCCGATGCCGCCGTAGAGCTGCTTGACGATGACGATGGCGAAGAAATCGCCGATGACCGCCATCCACACAGGTGTCTGCGGGGGCAGCACCATCACGAGCAGCAGGCCCGTGACCGCGGCGGAGAGATCGTCGATGGTGATGGACTTTTTGAGGAGCCTGCGGTAGGCCCACTCAAAGAACACGGCGGCGGCCATGCTCGAAACGACCAGCAGCAGCGCGTGCCAGCCGTAGCGGTACACGCCGAAGCCCACGATGGGAAGCGTGGCAATGATCACGTCGAGCATGATGCGCTGGGTGTCGCGCACGGTGCGTACCTGGGGCTGGTACGTGACATCAAAGATCATGCGTTCTTTTTTCTCGTTCATTTTCCGGCCTCCTTCTTCGCGGCTTCCGCTTTGGCCTTCTCCTTGGCGTTTTTGGCCTGGATCATGAGCTTGGCGGTCTTGAATGCGTGGGTCAGCGGCATGCGCGCCGGGCAGCGGAAGGTGCAGCTGCCGCACTCGATGCAGTCGGTGACGTGGTATTTCTCCAGCATCTCAAAGTCGCGCTTCTTGTAATACTGGTACATGTAGGTCGGCTCAAGGCGCATGGGACACACATTGATGCACTTGCCGCAGCGGATGCAGGTGGGTTCCTCCACGGTGCGGTCCTCATCCTCGGTAAAGAAGAGGACGCCGGCAGTGCCCTTGACAGTGACCGCGTCGAGCGTGGTGGCGCAGATGCCCATCATCGGGCCGCCCAGGACGATCTTGCGCGGGGTGCGCACAAAGCCGCCGCACTGCTCGGCGATATAGCCGAAGCTGGTGCCGACGCGGATCACGGCGTTGACGGGAAGCTTGATCGCGCTGCCGTCGACGGTGACGATGCGCTCGATGACGCTCTTGCCCTCATAACATGCCTGGTAGATGGCGTAGGCGGTACGGGTGGAGATGACGCAGCAGCCGACCCCCGCGGGCAGCCCGCCGGGCTTGACCTCACGGTTGGTCATGGCCTTGATCTGCATTTTCTCGCCGCCCTGCGGGTAGAGGGTGCTCTCCGGCTCGATGATGATGCCCATCTCCTTCGCGCCGTGGGCGTTTAACAGGTCGATGGCGTCCTGCTTGTTCTTCTCGATGCCGTAAAAGACCTGCTTCACACCCTGCGCGATGCGGGCAAGCTCGATACCCTTCAGAAGCTCGTCCGGATGGTAGCGCATGGTGAGGTGGTCGCCGTTGATGTACGGCTCGCACTCGGCACCGTTGATGATGAGCGTGTCCACCTTGCCGATGCCGCTGGAAATTTTGAAGGCGGTGGGGAACATGGCCCCGCCCATGCCGACGACGCCGGCCTCGCGGATGCGCTGGAGAATGGACAGGGGATCCTTGAGCTGATCCTCGGTCAGCGGCGGCAGAAGCTCGGGCGTGTCGAGCCCGTCATTTTCAATGACGACGGACATGATCATGTCCCCGAGGGGATGGGGCCGCGGCTCCACGGCCACGACCGTGCCGGAGACGGAGGCGTGGACGGGCGCGGAGACAGGCGCGGGATTCTCGCCGATCTTCTGGTACATGTTCACATGGTCGCCCTTTTTCACCAGCGGGGTACAGGGCGCGCCGATGTGCTGCGCCATGGGGATGACGACCTGCTGCGGCGGTGCGATCACGGTCACGGGAATCTCGGGATGCTTCCGGTAATCGGGATGGACACCGCCCTTAAATTTAAATGCCATACACTTCACCTCGTTACATTTTACGTGGTACGGAGTTTACCCACTTATATTATCATAAGAACAGGAGCGGTGTCTACTTTTTTCAACGGAAATTTTCGTAATTTTTCATGACAAGTTTATCACAAGGCAAGGGCGATATTGTGAAAACCTCACAAGAATTACGTCCAAAATTTGTCTATGTTAACGCAATGTCCAGGGCCATCATCAGCGCAAAGCCGCCGATGAAGGCAAGCGATCCGGCCCGGTCGGCGGCCTCGGGGCAGAGCTCATGTGCCGTGACATAGAGCATGGCCCCTGCGGAAAAGCTCAGGAGCCAGGGCATGGCGGGGTGCACGAGCGAGGCGGCGAACAGCGCCAGCATCCCGAACACCGGCTCCACCGCCCCGGAGCCCATGCCCCAGAGAAAGGCCCGGCCCCGCCCCATGCCCCGGCTCCGCAGCGGCAGAGACACCGCCGCCCCCTCGGGAAAGTTCTGGATGCCGATCCCGAGTGCCAGCGCCAGCGCCGCGGCCAGCCCCTCCCCGTCGGCGGCGAGGGCGAAGGCGAGGCCCACCGCCATGCCCTCGGGGATGTTGTGGAGCGTGATGGCGGTAAAGAGCATGCGGTCCTGCCCCCGTGCCCCGCCCTGCAAAGCGTCCGCCGCCGTGAGAAAGAGCGCGCCGAGCAAGAGCCCCGCCGCCGCGGGCAGCCACGCGGGCAGCCGCCCCTCGGCGTTTATCTGCTCAATGGCGGGCAGCAGCAGGCTCCAGACCGAGGCCGCCGCCATCACCCCGCCCGCAAAGCCGGGCAGAACGGTCTGAAAGCGCGGCGCTGAAGAGCGCAGGAAGAACACCAGCGACGCACCCAGCGTCGTCATGAGAAAAATAAACTGTGTGCCCGCGAGAGCCCACAGAAAGGTTGAAGTCATAAAAAAGCCCCTCCGCTGACAATCTGTTACCAGACTATGCGGAGGGGAAAGAGAATGTGAAGGGGAGGCTCTTGGCTCCCCCTCTGGGGGAGCTGTCTCGGCGCGTGTCCGCCCGCGTCGAGACTGAGAGGGTGTCGGATGACGGAGGGGTTGACCCAACGTTGAGCATGAGCAGGCACGCGTGAACCCCTTCCACCGCTGAAGCGGTCCCCCTCCCCCAGACGCCGCAAGCGGCTGGGGGAGGCAAGAATCATCCCCGTCCCGGATCGAGGATGCCGATGGATTCGATGGCGCTGTCCTCGCCGGAGAAAGCGGGCTCGCCGCTGTCGCGGATCTCCAGCTCGCGCGCGATGTGCTCGAGCGTGTCGAGATCGTCCGTGCCGCTGATCATGACAAGCCAGCCCTTTTCACTGTTGAAAAGCAGGACGTAGTTTGCCCGCTCGTAGTTCCAGCGCTGGGTGCAGTGGGTGTAGTCGCTCGTAAGCATAGTTACCTGCCAGTCGCCCCAGACTTCCTCCTTGACGGTGGTGACTTCGCCGTTGATGATGCGGCGGTGGTTGCCCGCGCGCACGTTCGATGCGCCCACAATGTAGGGGATGCTGGAGCCCTCGCCCTGATCGGAGAGATAGATCGCCCAGCCCTCGGGGTCGGTAAAGCCGAAGTCCGCCTCGCTCGGGAGGTAGAAGCAGCGAAACTCGGGCTGATTCGTGCGCTCGGCCGGGCCCTCGAACGTGAGCACCATCCCCGCGTCGGGGAAGCTGAGCTTGTAGTCGGTCTTGAGATTGCCGTCTTTGTCTACCGCGCGGTAATGGCCCGTCACGGGCTCTTCGGCCTTTTTGAGGCCCATGAACCAGCCGGAGGCGGCGTAGGCGACGGTGCCCATCAGGGCCGCGATCACGGCGACGAGCAGCAGCGTACGCGCCGTGCGCTTTGCAGCCTTACGCGGCTTCGGCTGCTCCGCGCCGATTTTGGCCATGACGGACGCGTTTACGCGTCTTGCCATGTCCCTGTCCTCTGCCCCGAGGCTCACGTCCGTCGGGCAGCATTCGTCCATGAGATCAGAGATTCGGATCTGCACAGCTGTACCCCCTTTCCCCGAAGTACTCCCGCAGGCGTTCGCGCCCGCGCCGGAGTCTGGTGCGCACCGTGGCGGCGTTCATGGAAAGCCCCGCGGCGATTTCGTCGGTCTTCTGATAGAGAAAATAATGGCGCTTGAAAATCTCGCTGTCCGGCTCGCCGAGGGAGTCCACCGCCTCGCGTGCGATCGCGCTGAGCTCTTCGCGCAGGACGCTTTCCTCCATGCCGTCCGGCACGGCGATTTCCAGTACGTCGTCGTCCAGCGGCGCGTGGAGCTTATGGGAACGCAGGACATCCTTTGCGCAGTTGCGCACAACGGCGGCAAGCCAAGGCTTCAGCTTACCGGGCGTGACCTCGGCGCGGTGCTCCCAGAGCCGGACAAAGGTGTCGGAGACGGTTTCCTCCACATCCTCGCGGCTCATCGGCGGGTCCATGATGTTGGAGGCGACGGTGTAGAGATAGGGCGTGTAAAAGCCGATGATCTCACTGAGCGCCCCGGTGTCCCCGGCTTTCAGCTCGCGCAGTACGGCACGTTCGTTCATCCCTCGTACACCTCCCTGTTAGGGCCGAAGGGCAGGCTGCGGTCAGGTTCTGTCCGCGCCAGCTCGTCCACTTCCCTGAGCTTCACCAGATAACGCCCCGGCAGCTTCTCGCTCCAAAAGGAAAGCTCCGCGGGGGTCAGGTGCACCACGCACACGCTCTCCTTTTTGTCGAAGTATGTATAAAGGTCAGAGTCGATCCCCGCAGCCCACAGGACATGGCCAAGCATCAGCCCGTCCTGCGTCCAGCCGTCGGGGGTGTACTCCCGCAGGGTGAAGTCGCATACTTCGTCCCGGGGAAGCTTTTCAAGCGCTTCAAGGGTCTCGTCCTCAAAGTAAAAGCAGCCGCGCTTTTCATAGGCTTTCAGATCTTCCTCCGTCTGCTCGTAGAGGCCGCCCGGCCAGTAGTCCACATCGAAGCGCTCCCGCACCCCGGCATAGAGCTGCTCGAACGAAAAAGGCTCTCCCGCTTCCTCACTCAGCTCAAAAAAGCGCGCCGGGGTCATGGTCACGACGGTCAGGTAGTCCCAGGTGTCCAGGCCATCCTGGAGCGTGTGCTGGGCGATCACCCGGGCGTCCACACCGTCCAGGGCATCGAAGTACCGCGCCATGCGCATGGCCTCGCCCTCGTCCAGCTCAAAGCGGACGCTGTGCGGGACAAAGGGATACGGTTCGTCCTGCGGGAGATTGCGGAACATCTCCAGCTCGTCGCTCTTGGCGTAGAAGCGGCCGAACTTTTCATGAAAATGCGCCCACATGTCCTCGATGCTTTCATAAACCACAGGCTCCGCCTGATCTTCCTGGACAGCGCTGTCCTCAAAGACACGCACATAGGGTGTAGCCTCCGGGGCGTGGGTGGGCCATGGCTTTATTATAGGCGAAGTGTCCGCCGCTGCGCCGAGTAAGGCAAAGCTGAGAACCGGGATCAGGATTGAACCAACGATCTTTCTCTTCATGGGTTTCTCCTTTTTCGCGTTTGATTGAGTACTCACCTATATAAACGGATCGGGAAGGGAAAATGTTTCAGGGAAAATAAAAAATATGGGTATCGGCTTAACTCAGCAAGAACCAGTTCCCGGTCTGTCATTGCGAACCAGTGACCGATGTCACTGGTGTGGCAATCCGTACTCCCAGCGCTCGCAATGACGGGATTAGCTGATTAAAGCCGATACGCATAATAAAAAATGTCATCCTGAGCGAAGCGAAGGATCTTTGATACCCCGGTATCGGAGACTGTAAAGATCCTTCGCTGACGCTCAGGATGACAAAATCGGGAACGATTGTTTATTCCACCAGCTTCAATAAATCCTTATCGGTATACACCTTGAGCTTCGGGAGGTTCTGCCGCTCCGCCCGCTGCTCGACCAGGGCCAGCATCAGATCATAATAGTCCGTTCCCGCCGCTTCCAGCTGCTGGGCCGTGTACGGGAGCTCTGTTTCCAGGTACTCCCGCAGGCTTCCCGCCGACTCCCCTCTGTGGGCGATGAGCCATTCCAGCGCATCGTACTCGGTAAGCGTGCGGTCTATGTAATACTGCCGCCCCTGCAGGTCGTACAGCACGCGCCGCGCGTCCATGTAGCCGATGTCCATGTCGCGCCTCGCCTGCTCGGCGGTGAAGTTCAGCACATGGCCGAGATCGGCGTAGGTGCGGATGGTGGTGATGTTTACATTGTCCGGGATCTTGAAGCGCTTCTCCACGCCAAGGCTCGGCAGGCGCACGGCGATGATGTCCCTGTAGCCGTGCTTCACCAGCGCGTGCAGGGGGATGGCGTCCACAAAGCCGCCGTCGGTGTAGTATTTGCCGCCCAGCTTTTCGAGGCGGAAGCTCGGGTGGTAGGCGGAGGCCAGGAGCATGTCGCAGATCTCGTTTTCCGGCAGCTCGTTTACATGCACTTCCAGTCCCTTGCGGTCGGTGAGGGAGACGGTGGAGATATAGAAGTCCACGTCCGAGGTTTTGAGCTTGTGTTCGTCCACAACGCTGCGCACCCAGGCGCGAAGCGGCGACACATCGAGCCCGCGGTTGAGGATGATATCCACCGCCTGGGGCAGCAGCTCCGGCCAGTCGTCGGCATCCAATTTGCCCTCCAGCAGGTTCTTGAAGGTCCCGGCGTCCAGACTGCCCAGGGAGATGACCTGGGACGGGTGGATGTTGCGCCAGCATTCTATGGCGCGCGGAAGATCGCGCATGGCCATCAGCGCCCCGTTGAGCGCCCCGACGGAGGTGCCGGACACCGCGTTATACTTCACGCCTGCCTCGTCCAGCGCCTTCCAAACGCCGATCTCATAGGCGCCCTTGGCTCCGCCGCCCTCGAGCGCAATTGCATAGGTTTTGCTCACGTCAAATTGCAGCCGCACGGTCAGCACTCCCTTTCTGTTTTTATGTAGGCAACACCACACAATACGCCTGCGGCATCTTCCGGAAAATTTGTGCCCTGATTTCGTCACTTTTTCTTGAGGTGCACAAAGTACATCTTCAAAAAAGTGCCATCATCAGAACGCAAATTTTCTCGGAATCTGCTCTTGCCGCATTGTGCGATGTCGCCTATATTATACCATATTCGGGGAGTGAAGTAAAACCAAAAGTATACTGCAATCTCCTCTCGTTTCGTGAAAATGCCATAAGGGCATTTTTATGAAACGATTATAGCATCCCCACGGCCCACAGCACCGCGAGCGTCACCGCCGCGCCGAGCAGGAAGGCGGCCAGCGGGCGCAGGCTCATGCGCTCCATGCCGGGCAGGGCGTCCTCGGTATAGCTCTCGGCGGCGCGGGCCGCCTGGCGCAGCAGCTCCTCCCGGCTGACACCGGGCTCTCTGAGGGCTTCGTCGCGCAGGATAAAGACCGCCTCACTGAACATGGGATCCGGGGTCTGCACCACCACCGCGCGCCTCAGCTTTCCCCTGAGACGCGGCGGCAGCACGCGCCGGGGCGCGTGGGAGACGAACAGCCCCTTCAGCCGCCCGGCGAAGGAGCGAAGGGGACTCGGCGGGCGGATCATGGCCGCTCCTCCACCCGCACCGTTACGACCGTCATGTCGTCGAGCGCGCCGTACAGCTCCTCGGCCTGCTTGAGCACCGCCCGGGCAAGGCCCTTCATGTCGTCAAAGCCCTGTAAGAGCAGGTTCTTGAGCCACTCATCCTCGGAATCGGCGATCACACCGTCGGTGGCGATGACGGCGGTGCACCCGGGCTTTAAGCGCATGCGCACCACATCGGGCGCGGTGCCCTCCCCGGCGGAGAGCCCTGCGGCCAGGGTCTCGCCCTTGACGCGGCGGATGTTCCTTCCCGCCAGCACGTAGGAGGGCGCCGCCCCGTATTTATAAAAGCTGGTCTGGCCCGTGAAGAGATCCACGCACATGAGATCGACCGTTGCAAAGCCCCAGCTCTCCGCGTCGCGCAGAAGGAGGACCGAGTTTAAAAGCTTCATGGCGACGGCGGGCTCCATCCCGGCGCGCAGGAACTTTTCCAGAATGCCGATGACCCGGCGGCTGTCCTCGGCAGCCTCGTCCCCGCAGCCCATGCCGTCGGAGAGGATGACGCACAGGACCCCGGCGTCGGTTTTGAAATACGTCCCACGGTCGCCGCTGACCTTTTCGCCCTGCTTCTTCATCGCCGCAATGCCGACAGAGACCGCAAGGGGCTCGGCCTCCAGAAGCTCCAGGCGCGAGGCGTCCTCCTCCGGCCTGACCGGCTGGCACAGGCGCACGCCCGCGATCTCGGAAAGCTTTTCCAGATACCCCTCCTCATGCAGCAGGGGAGACAGCCGCCCGCTTTCGATCACGATGCGCAGCCTCCCGCCCCCGTCCCGGTAGACGGCGGCGTCCGCGTCGATCTCGAGGCTCCGGAGATAGCGCAGCAGGCGGCGCTCGACCATGGGGTCGGCCCCGCTGACGCTGCCGAGCTCGGCGGCAAAGCGCTCCAAAAGCTGGGACACATCCGCAAACTGTCCCCAGGCCACGCTCCGGTTCTCCGCAAGCCGGGCGCGAAGCTGCCGCCGGTAGCTCATGCCCCGCAGCTCTCCGTTCACGGCTGCGACGAAGGCGGGAAGCCCTATGCACTTTTCCCGGAAGTAGCCGGGCAGGTCCTCCACCGCGAGGCTGCCGTGCTCGACCATAGCCTTCGTCGCGTCGTTGAGGGCGGAGAGGGTGTCCACGTATTCCGCGTTCCAGCAGCGGTTTTTGAAGCGGCAGCCCACGCACACCTCGTCGGCGGCCCGGTCGAAGATGCGGGCGATGTTCTCGTCGTTGACCGGCGCGGTCACGTTTTTGCGCACGGTCTCGAAAAGCTCCCCGTAGGCCTCGCTGAGCCTGCGCAGGCGTGAGGCCTCGAAGCGCCTGAGGCCCGATTCTCCGCAGCCCCGGTCCATGCCCTGGAGCACCACCCCTACACGATTCAGGAGCGAGGCTGGCAGGATCATGAAGATGACCGAGGCGCAGAAGGTCTCGAACAAAGCGCTCACCGGCTGGACATAGCCCCACGCGCACACCGTCGCGAGTGCCCCGGCGAGAACGAAGGACAGCACGTACACCACGCGCCCGTGCCGCCCGAATACGCCCGACAGCAGCCCTGAGAAGGCGTAGGCCATGGTGTAGTAAAGCGGACCCTCACCGGAGAGATCCATGGAAAGGCCCAGCACCGTCCCCACCGCGGCACCCGTGAGCATACCGCCCTTCATGGCGGAGGTCATCACCAGCAGCAGCGCAAGAAATCGCCCCAGCGACACCACGCCGAAGAGGACCACCCGCGACAAAGCCATCAGCGCACAGGAGGCCAGCACCATCAGCGAAACCGAGTGCTTGAGCTCCGCGGTCTCCGAGGTGCGAAGCGTGGCGTCCAGCGCGTCGCGGAAGAAGTAGGTCCCGCCGAAGGCCAGCGTCAGCTCCAGGAAAAGCTCCGCTATCACCGGCGCCGCCCCGCCCTCGAAGGCAAAGCTGCCGAGAAAGCCCGTCAGGCCCATCACGAGGGCTGCGGCGGCGGGCATGAAGTATTCGCTCTTATACGCGCCGGACTCGTGAAAAACGAAGGCGATGGTATACACCAGCACCGAGGCCGCGATGTAGCGGATGCCCCATTCCAGCCCGCCGCTCAGAAGATACCCCAGGGACGCCCCCAGCAGCGCGAACACCCCGCCAAGCCCCGCTCCCGAGCAGGCCACCATCGCCATGCCGAAGGGCGCGCCGCCCGACAGCACGCGCGCGCAGGCCATGACCCCGCCCATGAGCAGATACAGTCCCGCCCGCCCGGCGAGAAAAAAGCGTCGGTCCATGCCCCCCGCCGCAGCGCGCAGCCCGGCAGCCTTTCCCTGTCCCCCAAGATCCATGTCTATGCCCTCCAGAGTTTACATAAGATACGATCATTATAGTTATGTAACGTGGCGAAGAAGGGCGTTTGGTGCTGTTGATTCCGCAATCATTTATGGGAAAGAGGAAAGTGAATTAAAAAAGTTGTAATCAGCCCGGAGGCATGGTAAAATATTAAAATCTGTTATAACAGGGAGGTGTTCCGGTTGGAGGAAAACGAAAAGCTTGCACAGGGCGAGGGCCTTGACTATGAGTCCCTTGTCGAAAAGCAGACCGATCAGCTGGAGGAGCTGCTGGACCGCCATGACATGAAGGAGCTGCAGCGCCGCATGGAGGAACTCAACGAGTTCGACGTGGCGGAATTTCTCTCCAGGATCGACGACAACCGCATGCCCATGGTCTTCCGCCTGCTGTCGAAGGAGACCGCGGCGGACGTTTTCGCAAACTTTGAAGCGCCCGAGCAGGAGCGCATCATCAATTCCATCACCGACTCCGAGCTTGCGGGGATCATGGAAGAGCTGTACGTCGACGACGCGGTGGACATTGTCGGGGAGCTGCCCGCAAATGTCGTCAAGCGCGTCATGCGCGCCGCCACTCCCCAGACCCGCAACCTCATCAACCAGTATCTGCGCTATCCGGAAAACTCCGCCGGCAGCATCATGACGGCCGAGTTTGTGGATCTCAAGAAATACATGAGCGTCAAGGAATCCATCGCCCGCATCCGGCGCATCGGCGAGGACAAGGAGACCATCTATGTCTGCTTTGTCATCGCGGCCGACCGGCGGCTGGAGGGCATCGTGACGGTGAAGGACCTGCTGCTGGCAAGCGACGACACCATCATCGAAGATCTGATGGAGACCAACGTGGTCTTCGCCTCCACCACCGAGGACCAGGAGAGCGTGTCGGCGAAATTTGCCGACTACGACCTGATGGCCCTGCCGGTCGTTGACAACGAGCGGCGGCTTGTGGGCATCGTCACCGTCGACGACGTCATGGACGTCATGGAGCAGGAGGCCACCGAGGACATGGAAAAGCTCGCCGGTATGCTCCCCTCGGACAAGCCCTATTCCCGCACGGGCATTGTGGAGATCTGGAAAAACCGCATTCCCTGGCTCATGTTCCTCATGCTCTCGGCCACCTTCACCAGCATGATCCTGACCTCCTTTGAAGACATGCTCGCCGTGCAGGCGGGGCTGGTCGCCTTCATCCCCATGCTCATGGGCACCGGCGGCAACTCCGGCGCCCAGGCATCCACCGCGGTCATCCGCGCTCTGTCCCTGGGCGATATCGAGCCGCGCGACGCATTGAGCGTGGTGTGGCGTGAGCTGCGTGTCGCGTTTCTCTGCGGCGTTGCCCTCGCGGCGGTGAACTTTGTAAAGATGCTCCTGCTCGACGGGATGCTGCTGCACAACGACGCTGTCACGGTCCCCGTGGCGGCCACCGTCAGCATGTCCATCGTGTTCATCGTCCTCTTCGCAAAAAGCGTGGGCTCGATGCTGCCGATCCTGGCCGAGAAGCTCGGCGTGGACCCCGCCGTCATGGCAAACCCGCTCATCTCCACGGTGACGGACGCGGTGTCCCTGCTCATCTATATCTATGTGGCAAAGCTCATTCTTCATATATGACTGTGCTTTATTCCCGGAAACGGAGGAGAGAACAATGGACGAGAGCGTAAATCAGGCACAGGCAGAACGGACGCCCGCCAGCCGCGCTTCGGCTTTTTTTATAAAACATGCCGAACGCGGCGCATACTGTATCCTGCTGATGTGGTGCATGCTGCCGGTCGCGGCAGGTATTGTGTTCGTTATTCAGGGCGCGCTCGGCAAATATCTCACCAAGGAAGAGATCCTGAGCCGCGGCATGGAGTTTGGCCATATCAACAACACGATTGCGCTGAAGGCGTACCAGACCATGTTTTTTGTCCTCGGCGCGGTCACGCTGCTTTATATGCTGCTGTGCCTGGCGCTTTCCCACAGACGTTTTTTCAGCCTCTCATCCGCTAAGGAGCAGCCCTGGTTCTACCTGCTGGCGGCGATGCTGGCGTGGGCGGTGCTCTCCTCGGCGGCGTCCGACTATCTGTATAACGCCGTCACCGGCACCGGGTACTTCCGCGATGGCCTTGCCAGCTTTTTTGTCTATGGCAGCGTCTTCCTCTGTGCTACCATCGTGCAGAGAGAGTCCTGGCGCAGGCATATCCTGTGGACATTCGCAGGCGTGATCAGCCTGATGGCGCTGCTCATGATCGTCCAGGAGAAGACACACCCCGCCTTTCTCGACTATGTCTTCTCCGCGAGCCGGGCCGTGGTGTTTAACCAGTTCAATCACTTCGGCTATATGCTGAGCATGGCCTTTGCCGATATGATCGGCCTGCTGCTGTTTGACCGTCCGTGCGGAAAGGGACAGCGGGTTTTGTATGTTGCCCTCGCAATGATTTTGGCCTATGCCCTGGCTGTCAACGACACCTTCGGGGCCATCCTTGCGGCGGCCCTTTCCGTGCCGGTGATGCTGCTGCTCTATGTCTGCTCCGGGAGAAGGATCAACAAACGCGCGGCAGCGCTGGTGCTGGCGCTTGTGGTGCTGGCGGGGATCTGCTTTTTCGCCTTCGTGCCCGCCGGGGGAAGGCTCCTGAATAACTTCACCGAGCTTGGCCGCGATCTTGCAAAAATCGCCGCCCGTGCCGAAGACGCGGGCAGCGCCGGCACAGGCCGACTTGAATTATGGCGGGACACCCTGCAGAGGATCTCCGAACGTCCTGTCTTCGGTTACGGTCCCGAGGGATTCATCGGCAAAAATGCCATTACAGATGAAAAGCGCCCGCACAACGAATATCTGGCGGTCGCGGGCTATCTGGGCATCCCGGCGCTTGTGCTGTACCTTGCGGCGCTCATTACGCTGATTGTCCGTCAGTGGCGGCGGCTCAAGCGGCTCAAGCCCACGACGCTTGTCGCCGCAGGCATGACGGCGGCCTATCTGATGTCCGCCTTTGTCGGCAACTCTGTTTTCAATACAGCGCCGTATTTCTGGCTTTTCCTGGGACTGACTGCCGCCGTCTGCGAGGGGGAGACCCCGCTGCTCTGCCCGACGGAGGAGAGCGCGGAACACGGCGGGAAGGGGACAGGCCTTGTGATACTGCTCGGGCTTGCGCTGTGCGTCCTGCTCGGCATTGCGGCGGGTCTCAGCCTGAAAAAGGAGCGGGACCTGGAGCTTGAGGATCTGCGCACCATGCGCGACGCCGAGACGGCGGCAAGGGAGGCGATCGATCCCGCCGCGCTCGGAGAGGAGACCGAATATTACTGGTACGACAAACAGGGAGGGATAATCTATCCCGCCTACCTGGCCCGGACCGCGCCTTGCGGCATGGGAAGCGCGAACAGCGGAGGGGGACTTCTGGCCTTTTATAAGCAAAACGGCTTTGCTTATCGCTATGACGAGAGCGCGGATTATACCGGCAAGACCATACTTGTTGCGGTCGCGCCCAATGGCGATGGCGACATGAAGGTCGGGGTGGTCTGGTACGGGCCGGACAACTGAAAGGAGAAAACCATGCACATCCCAAGCGGCGCGAGCCAGACGGTGGAGCTGCTGTCGTTTGAAACGGCCCTGGCCCTCTCCGGGCAGGGGGACAGCTACGACAGGAGCCGCTGGCTGTATGTGCCCGATTTTTACACCGAATACCGTTACATACTCGGAACCGTTGGGGCAAACCCGCTCATCTGCATCGGTGTCAACCCCTCCACCGCCGAGCCCGGCAATCTGGACAACACCCTCAAGTCCGTCCGGCGCATCGCGGACTTCAACGGCTTTGACAGCTTTATCATGTTCAATGTCTATGCCCAGCGAGCGACCCGGCCGGACGACATGGACCGCGTGCTCAATGAGCGCCTGCACCGGGAGAACATGGCGGCCTTCCGCCATGTCCTGTCCCGGGTGGACGCGGGCTGCCGCCCCACCATCTGGGCGGCCTGGGGCGCGGTGATCGAAAAGCGGCCCTATCTGCCCGGCTGTGTGCGCGACATGGTTTCGGCAGGGGAGGAGTACGGCGCGCGCTGGGTGTGTGCGGGCAAATGCTCCAAGGCGGGGCATCCCCATCATCCGCTCTATCTGCGAAAAGATGAGCCGGTGCGGGACTTTGACGTGAACACGTATCTGGATCTGATCGGAGGCTGAAGCATGGATATACGCGAGGCGATCCAAAGCTATATCCCCTTTAACGAGCAGGAGGAAGCCGACAAGGCGCTGATCCTCGATTTTCTCTCGAAAAACGACGACGCCTTTTACCGCAGCAATCTTGCTGCCCACATGACGGCCTCGGCCTGGGTGGTCAATCCTGCGCGGGACAAGGTGCTGATGGTATATCATAAAATCTACGACTCCTGGTCCTGGACCGGCGGCCACGCCGACGGGGATGAGGACCTGGCCCGTGTCGCCCTGCGCGAGGTGAAGGAGGAGACCGGGGTAAAATCTGCCCGGCTCCTGAGCGGGGACATCTTCTCCCTGGAGTCCCTCACCGTGGACGGCCACGAAAAGCACGGCGCCTATGTGCCGAGCCATCTGCACCTGAACGTCACCTATCTGCTGGAAGCGGACGACGGGGACGCGCTCACCGTCTGCGAGGAGGAAAACAGCGGCGTGCGCTGGTTCGGCCTCGAGGAGGCGCTGCTGGCTTCCTCGGAGCCGTGGTTTGTCGAGCGCATCTACCGCAAGCTCAATGAGAAGCTGCGCGCGCGTTTCGCGTAATATCTCCTGCCTGCGGCGGTAAACTGTAAGGGGAGGTGACAGCCGTGGAACAACTGAAGAACTGGCTGTATGAGCTGGTTGTGTTTATTGCCCGCGTACATGATGCGGTGGCGGATTATAACCGCACCCTCTCCTCTCCGCTCACGGACAAGGAGATGCACTTTGTCGTAATCGGCGGGTTCGGCCTGCTGTTTTTCCTGCTGATCCTGCCGCTGTTCATCTTCCTTACTCGGAAAAACAGAGCGGGCCTTATGGCGTGGCTGCTCACATTTATGACGGTGATGTTTGTCACCTTTGCCATTGAGATCGGACAAAAAATGACCGGCACCGGCGGCATGGAACTGGCCGACATTGTCTACGGCGCTGTCGGCTTTCTCGCGGCCTCCGCTGTTCTCGGGATCCTGTATCTGGTGTATCTGCTGATCCGATGGCTGCTTGAAAAATAACGCGCCTTTTACCGGATAATGACGGTAATGATCATTGGGCAGAAAGAATTGACAATCTGCCTGTTTCTGATTATATTCAATATATCCGTTCGTTTATGAATGTTGGGGGAATCTGTAATGAAAAACACACTGCGCAAGGCATTCACCCTGCTGCTGTGTCTCGGATTCTGCCTGTGCTTTGCCTCCGCTGCCTGGGCCGCGGAGCTTGAAACGCAGGTCTGGCCCGATGATGTCATAGTCGGCTTTGAAGACGCGGATCCACCGATCGTGATCGACACACCATACAAATACGCCCTGATCGAGCTGGAAAAAGAATTTCCCACGCAGCTCACCGTCCACACGGGCGGCACCGTCTTCTTCGAGCGCGGCGACGACAATGCCGTCCTGATCCGCCGTGTCGAGCCCGCGGTGACAAAGCACATAGATGCCGCTTGGCAATGCCTCGAAAACTACGACGAGGATCAAGATGTCTTCCACTTTGTTCCCGTGCTGGAAGGAGAGAGCCTCGCGGAAGGCGTCGAGCTGCCGATGATCACGGTCAACGTTCTGGGCCGTATCCAGATCCCGCCGCTGCCCATGATTCCCGAAGACGCCTTCGGCCATATTCCCGATTTCAGCTATGCCCCTGTTCCCCGCGCCTCGCTCCCCGCAAAATACAACGGATATGAAGAAGGCGTTTTGCCCCCGGTGCGCAATCAGAACCCATACGGCACCTGCTGGTCCTTTGCGTCCATTGCGGCGGTGGAGGCGGATCTCATTCATGACGGCAATGCAGATACTGACATCGACCTGTCCGAGCTGCACCTGGCCTATTTTACCTACCACGACTTTTTTGATGAAAAGGGCTGCAACGAAGGCGACAGTGTTGTCCTCAACGGTGCGGATTATCTGAACGCGGGCGGAAGTCCCTTTAACGGCGGCCTGAGCCTGGCAAACACGCTCGGCCCCGTTTCGGAATCCGAAGCCCCCTACAGCTCCGCCGCCGGGTATGCGCCCTCTGCCGCCGCCGGACGTACCGGCTGCTGTCAGATCACAAACTTTTACACGTATGATCTGAACAACAGGGCTTCCGTCAAGAGCGCCATTCTGGAGCATGGCGCGGTCGCAGGCGCTTATTACTCCGACGAGCGGTATTACAGCGCCTCCAACAATTCCTACTATTATTCCGCTGCCTCTTTCGGCACCAACCACATCATCGCCATTGTCGGCTGGGATGACAACTTTTCCTCCGGCAGCTTTTCCAGGGGCACACCTGCGGGTGACGGCGCCTGGCTCATCCGCAACAGCTGGGGTGTCAACGGCTACAACTACGCCGGGTACTTCTGGATGTCCTATTATGACAAGAGCCTCGCGGCAGCAGTCTTTGGATACGATACGCAGGTATCGCGTTACGACCACTGTTATGCCTACGACAATGCGCTCCCTGTGTGGTACTGGACAGTCGGCAACGGCACTGCGATTTCACAGGTATTCAGCGTGGACGCAGGAGAAGAGATTCAGGCGATCGGCGTATACTGTGAGACGGCCTCCGCCAATCTCAGCTTTACCGTGTCCTGCGGTACCGCCGGCACCGCAGCGGAGCTTCAGATCGGCGATCCCGGCTATTACCTGGTGCCGCTCTCAAAGCCCCTGTTCGTCCCGGAGGGAGCGGCGGTAACGGTATCCTATGTTATCACCGGCGACGGCGAGCTGCATATCAACACGGAGGGCCCCGGCGAATACCCGGGCTACGCCGGCGGCAGCTCCGTCAATATCCTGTTCAACGCCTCCCGCGGCAGCGGCATGCGTATAAATGGTTATATTCAGGATCAGGACGCGCGCATCAAGCTGTTTACAAACGACATGCCCTTCACCGGCCCCGACCTTGTCCTGCCTGACGATCTGACCGCCATCGAGAAGGAGGCTTTCAGCGGCGGCGCGTTCACCTATGTCAGGCTGCCCGATAACGCGGTCTCCATCGGCTCCCGCGCCTTTGCCAACTGCCCGAACCTCGCCTACATCCATATTCCGCCGCAGGTCACGGGTATCAGCCCGGATGCCTTCGACGGCCTCGAGGATCTGACGATCCTCGGCGTTGAAACCAGCTATGCGGATACATTTGCGCAGGAGCACGGGATCACCTTCATGGCGATCCTTGACGACGGCTCGACCGACAGCGTGATCGACTCCAACGACTGATGCCGCCCGGCACCCGCATTTGATAAATACCGCATGGACTGTCTCAAAGCGTTTATCGTTTTGTCGTCCTGAGAAATAAAGTGATGAAGGATCTTTCTTTTGAAGGTTTCTGCAGACTTTCAGAGAAAGATCCTTCGCATGCGCTCAGGATGACAGGTGTTTTGAGGCAGCCTCTTTTTTTTCTGACGCATTGACAAGCAGTCGTTTTCAGGTTATATTAAAAATGGAATGATTTACGCATTAATTTTTTCAACCAGGAGGACATGCCATGAAACGTATGCTTCGCGCAGTACTGCCCCTGCTGCTATGCCTCAGTCTGTGTCTGATCCTGTTCCCCTGTGCTTTCGCCGAAGGCGGCTCTGACACTTCGGTGCGGTTTTATAACGCAAAGGGGTATGACCTGATCGGCCTGCATGTTTATCATGCCGACGGCAGCGAACTTACACCCGATGACACCGACGACGGATATCGCTATCTGTTGGCGCCCGGTGAGTACACGTATGCCTACCACGACAGCAGGGAAATCTTTAATGATATTGAAGAGACTTCCTTCACTGTCGGCAGCGCTGCCCTGGAGATTCCGGTCACGCTGACAGCCAGCTTTATGCAAGACTATTATTCTGTCTGGAACAGCGCGCCCCTTTCCGAGGGTGGTGCTGATGAAGCAACCATTCGAGCTGCTATGCCTACGAGAGAAGAAGTTTTGGATGGTCTTACCAAGATGCTTCTTGCAAAGGCCGGCGAGGATGAGTCCGGCTTTTCTCTCAGCGACTCTGACGTTTTCGACAGCACTCCCGGTGAGATCAGCAGTGCTGCCTTACAGGTAAGAAATGCAATGATTAATCGTCAGCCAGAGGTTCAAGTCAGCTTTTCATCTGCTGTCAAGTGGAGCCAAGGTGACATTGACAGTGCGTACTATGACACCTTAAGCACTGCAGTGGCACACACAGGCAATCACTGGGAAGGCGATACCATTAAAAAAGTGCTCAGCAGCACAGGCGGTTCCATAGGTTGGGCATATGATGGGTCCGTATATAATTATCAGATTACCTTTACGCTGCTTTACAAAACGGACTATACGCAGGAAACAGCAGTCATAAATGCTGTTTCGGATCTGGTTTCCAGCCTCGGCCTTGAAAACATGAGTGATTATGAAAAAGTTTCGACCATACATGAATGGCTTTACAACAATGTGAACTATGACTGGGAACATTCTTCAGATCCTACTTATCAGATTCAGTTTACGGATTACGCGGCTCTGATCGGCAGAAAGGCCGTCTGTCAGGGTATTGCCACCGCGTATTACAGACTCTGCCTTGCCGCCGGAGTTGACGCCCGCTATGTTTCCAGCCAGGTGCTGAATCACGGCTGGAACATTGTTAATGTAGGTGGGAAATACTATGAGGTAGACGCCACGTGGGACTCCAATACTCGCGAAAAGAATTATGCAAACCCACTGCCGAATTATCTTCTACGCGGTACAGAATGGTGGGCGATCGGACACACAAGTCAAGCCGGGTACAGCACGATCGGCGACGAACTTGATAACAGTTCCTATACGCTTTATGATTCCAATAGTCTGGATTTCATTTTCCTCCAGGCCCAGTATCCTGTCTTTGAGACTTATGTTGTCTCCGGGTCGGACTTTGATCCTTTAACAGCCGGTGTTGCCGTCAGCGCTGCAAACTTCCCCGACGACGTCTTCCGTGCTTATGTGTCGACAAACTTTGACACGGACGGCAGCGGCTATCTGAGCGATGACGAGATCGCGGCGGTAGCCGAAATCAATGTACGCGGCAAAAACGAAGAAGGCGCACAGCTGATTTCCACGCTGAAAGGCATAGAGTTTTTCCCGTCGCTTGCCTACCTCGACTGCGCGGGAAACGCGCTGAAAGAACTCGATGTCAGTCAGAACACCGCACTGGAGGGGCTTATCTGCGGCATCATGGATAACGACGGCAACGTATTCGGCAATCAGCTTTCAAAGCTGGATGTGAGCAAGAACAAGTCTCTCGGACTTCTGTTCTGCACCCACAACCAGATTACGGCGCTGGATGTCAGTGAAAATCCCGAACTGTTTGTCCTCTACTGCTACAATAACGGCATGACACAGCTGAATATCAGCGGATGCACAAAGCTTATAGAAATCAGCTGCGGAAACAATCAGCTTACAAGCCTTGACGTGAGCAGTAATCTCGCACTGAGATGGCTGAATTGCTACTACAACAGCCTTGGAACCCTGACCGTCAGAAACTATCCCGCACTCAGCTTCCTCAACTGTTCCGGAAATCCACTCGGGGCGCTTGATGTGAGCGGCTGTCAGAATCTCACGGAGCTGTATTGTCGGGGCTGCGCCTTGAGTTCTCTTAAGTTTGATGGCGATGAAAGTCTGCAGAAAGTTAACTGTAGCTATAATGAGCTGTCAAGTTTGAGCTTCAATGGTTATTCTGATCTATCATTACTTGGATGTGAAAACAACCAACTTGTCAATTTGAATCTCAACGGGTGCACGAGTATCAAGCAGCTTTCATGCTATAATAATCCAATGACAATCCTTGACGTCAGTGCATGCCCCATGCTGGTTCATGATCTGTGCACCGGGCAGCGCGGAACATATGATGACTTTGACTACTATGTGAGCAACTATAATAGCCTTATCATGTTTGACAAAGATGACGAGTTTCATGTCCAAGGACTACTGAATCTTCCAACCTCATTGAATGCGGTCGAAGAGGAAGCCTTCACCGGCGGCAGCTTTGTCTATGTGAACGTCCCGAGCAGTACTGTTTCCATTGGGCCGCGAGCCTTTGCTGATTGCCCGAACCTGCGCTATATCTTTATCCACGACGGCCTGGACATCGACCCGAGCGCCTTCGCGGACACGGTAATCACAGTCAACTCTGACATGGTTTCGCAATCATAAAATTTCAGCCTGATACAGCGCATGGGCGCGTTGCAAAATGGGGTTGTACCTGTAAATGTGATACTTCCCGGCAGTAGGAGAGGGGCTTGCCCCTCCCGCGCACGACAGACTTGAACTACGAAAAATGTACGGCGATTTCGTAAAATGCTACGATTTCGCCGTACATTGTTTTTTATGGCTACGCTCATAAGGCTGTGTTTTGTGAAAACGGGTATTTTGCAACACGCCCATGTTTTCACAGCAAATTCTTATGTTCTTCGTAAAACTCCCGGTAGTCCTTGAGCATGTACTTCAAAAGGTTCGGGGTGTCGAGCTGGTAGGGACACTTGGAGGCGCAGGAGCGGCACTCGAGGCAGTCCTCGATCTTGTTCATCTTGGCCTGCCACTCGGGCGTCATGTACTGCTGCCAGGGGGAGCGGCGCAGGAGCATGTTCATGCGCGCGCAGTTTCGAATCTCGATGCCCACGGGACACGGCATGCAGTAGCCGCAGCTGCGGCAGAAGGAGCCGGACAGCTCCTGGCGCTCCTTCTTGATAAAGGCGTCCAGCTCCGCGTCCATGTGCGGGTCCTCCTCGGCAGCGTCGAGCCAGGCCTGCAGCTCCTCCAGCTTCTGGATGCCCCAGATGGGGACTACGTTGTCATAGAGGTTCATGAAGGCGTGGCAGGCGCGCACATTGGTGAGCATGCCGCCCGCGAGGCCCTTCATGGCGATGTAGCCCATGTCGGCTTCTTTGCACTTTTCGGCGAGGGCCAGGTCCCGCTCGGAGGAGATATAGCTGAAAGGGAACTGCAGCGTCTCAAACCAGCCGGACTTGATGCAGTCCTCGGCCACCTGGACGCGGTGGGTTGTGACGCCGATGTGACGGATCCAGCCGCGTTCCTTCGCCTCCAGCGCCCCGGCGTAGGCCCCGTCCGGGTCGTTGGGATCGGGCACCTCCGGCACCTGGTGGAACTGGAAGAGGTCGATGTAGTCGGTCTTCATCATTTTGAGGCTGTTTTCGATGTGGGCGAGCACCCCAGCCTTGTCGCGCGCGGCGCTCTTGGTGGAGATCACGATCTGATCGCGCACATCGCTGAGCGCAAGGCCGATCTTCTCCTCGCTGTCGGTGTAGGCGTTGGCGGTGTCGAAGTAGCGGATGCCGCCGTCGTAGGCCGCCTGCAGGAGCTTCACGGCGTAATCCTTGTCACAGCGCTGCACCGGCAGGCAGCCCATGGAGGTCTTGGTGACGACAAGGCCGGTTTTTCCGAGTGTGAGTGTTTTCATGTATATTTCCCCTTTATATCTTGGTTTGTGCCGGAGAAGTTCAGAGGAGCCCGCTCCTCTGATTTTTCGCCTCGCAAGGCGGAAAACAAATATGATCCGTTTTGGGGGCAGCTTTGCCGCCTCAAAAACACCCTGTGCAAATCATATTCGCAATTGAATGTTAAAACGGCCAGGTTGGGAGCCAGGATCTTAATATGCTGCGTCCGACCGGGATTCCCGCCAGCACCGGGAAGAACAGCACGAAGACCGCAGTACTCAGCAGCGCAAAGCCGTCCACATACAGCTTACCGTACCGGACATTGCGCTCCATCAGGTCAAAGCAGCGGCCCAGCGCCAGCGCCAGAAACACGGTGCAGGGGAAGTAGTGGTAGGCGAAGGTCAGGCGCGGCACCAGCACCCAGGGCAGCAGCTGGGCCAGATACCCCAACAGGATGAAGGCCGACACCCTATCCCGCCGCGCAGCGGCAAGGTAGCCCAGCACGAACAGTGCGAGCAGCCCGCCCCAGCAGAGCACGGGGTTTACAAAGGCGCCGAAGCTCACCGTCCGCCCGTCCGCAAGATAGTCCAGATAATAGAGGATGGGCCGGATATCCAGCAGCCACTGATACCAGTGGGAGGAATAGGGATGGGTGGCGACGAGCTGGGAGTGGTAGTTGAACATATAGCGCTGGTTATCCAGCACGATGTTCAGGTAATCGCGGCTGAGAAGATTCGTCTTCCCCTGGGCTACACCGTAGGGGATGTAGGACAGATAATAGATCAGGCCCGGCACCAGGATGAAAAACACCACGCAGAAAAGCGCGTTTTTCACAAAGCCCCGGAAATCCAGCCGCCCGGCCCGCGCCTCGCGGATCACCCACAGGGCCCAGATCACCGCAAGGCCCGCGCCTGCGTAAAAGCAGGTCCACTTGCTTGCGGCGCCGAGACCGAAGCTCACCCCGCACAGGCCGAGGTCCCGCAGGCGCCCCTCGCTGACAAACAGGTACATGTACAGATACATCAGCAGGATGAAGAAGACGGCGTAGGTGTCGATGGTGGCGATGCGGGTCTGTACAAAGTGCATGAAGTCCGTCGCCATCAGGATCATGCAGGCGGCGGGCGTGATGCGTCCGCCGAAGAGCTTCTTGGCGAAGTAATAGAGAAGCGGCAGCATCAGCACGCCGAAGAGCGTCCCGGAAAAGCGCCAGCCGAAGGGCGTCATGCCGAAGAGCTTGATGCCGAGGCCGATGATCGCCTTGCCGAGGGGCGGGTGCGTGATCTCGTAGGGATACACGCCGTTGAGCTGCTCCCAGGCGGTGCGGGCGTGGTAGATCTCGTCGAAGTAGCTGGAGTTTAGGAAGGTCTGGCGCTTCGGGCACAGTGCCTGTTCGTCCGCAAGCGCCGGATGGCTTGCGCTGAGCGCAATGGTCTCCCCGTCCTCCGTCTTCGCCGCGACCTCGCCGAGCCAGACATTGCCCCTGCCGAGGATACGCAGCGTGCCGCCCGTTACGGGCTGTTCCAGTTCCACCTCGTGCCACTTGAGCACGTCTCCGTGCCCCTGCTCCAGATCGGCCAGGTGGACATTATGGCCGTCCGCGCCGGTATAGTCGATGCTGTAATCCCCGATGCCGACGCCGGAGAAGATCATCAGCTTTGCCGCCGCGCCGCTGTCCGGGTCAAGCCCCAGCTGTGCGGTCTCGTTTTCCATTCTGACAAAGCTCTCGGGCGAGGCGGTGTTGCCGAGACCCATAAAGGCCGCGACGGCGTAGACGATGGTGACGCCCGCCACGACAAGCGCGTCCGCGCGGTCCATGCGTCGCGCACCCCCGCCGAGTTTGCAGATGCGCAGGTCGGGCAAAAGCATGAAGAAAACGGTGATGAGCAGGAAGCAGGCGGCGGGAAGAAAGTATTTTGTAATTTCAAACATAGGCGTTCAGGTACGGCTGTACCGGCATCCTCCGCATTGTCATCCTGAGGAACAAAGTGACGAAGGATCTTTCTCTTGGAGCTTTTCACAAGCCTTCGGTGAAAGATCCTTCGCTTACGCTCAGGATGACATGGAAAATGGGACAGCGCGCTTTCCTTAGAGTGTTTTCAGGATCTCGTGCAGCTCGTGCACATCACGCAGGATATAATCGGGCTTGCGCTCGGCCAAGTCCACCATGGCCTGGTCGGTCTCGCCGGACAGCACCAGCACGGACACCGAGCCAGCGTTCTGGGCCACGGCGATATCGGTATAGATGCGATCGCCTACGGCGCAGATCTGCTTGTTGGGGATGCCGGTCATCGCGGAGATGACGTCGATCATGTTGCGGTTGGGCTTGCCGATATAGTTGGGCTCCACACCGGAGGAGGCGGTGAGCAGGGCGCAGATGCTGCCGCAGTCGGGCAGGACCTCGTCGTGCGGCATGGGGCAGACCCAGTCGGGATTTGCTGCGATGAACTTTGCGCCCCGGCGCAGGAAGTGGCAGGCCTTGTCCAGCTTTTCATACACAAGCTCCGTGTCGAAGCCCTGCACCACCACATCCACCGTGTCGGCCTCGGTGTGGCCCAGCTCGTCGTTGACGAGGTTCACGCCGTAGCTCTTGAGCTCCCGGTAGAAGGCCTTCGTCCCGGCAAGGTACACGCTCGCGCCGGGGTGGCGCTGGTTCAGGTACATGCCGGTCGCCATGCCGGAGGTAAAGACGTTTTCACGCTCGCAGGGAAAGCCCAGCCTCTTGAGGCGGGTGATGTAATCCTCGCCCGCGCGGGAGGAGTTGTTGGTCAGGTAGATGTACTTCTTGCCGAGCCGCGGCAGGTCCTCCATCAGCTCAATGGCGCCCTCATAGACATTGTCCCCCAGATACAGGGTCCCATCCATGTCGAAGAGGAACAGCTTCGTATTTTTCAGTTTTGTGTAATCCATATCTTTCTCCAATCAGCTTTCTTGCCTCCCCCTTTGGGGGAGGTGGCAACTCAGGCAGGCTCCCTCTCTGAGGGAGCTGTCGCAGCGCGTGTTCGCCCGCGCTGTGACTGAGGGAGTCAAAGCGAAGTCGCGATACCCCTTCCACCGCTGAAGCGGTCCCCCTCCCCCAATCGCCGCAAGCGGCTGGGGGAGGCGGGGGAAATCACTCTTCACCCCAAAGCAGCGCGCACTTGACGGCCTTGTCCCAGCCGCGGATCAGTGCCTTGCGTTTTGACTCCTGCATCTGGGGATGGAAGACCTTGTCAATAGCCCAGTTGGAGCGGATGTCCTCCAGATTCTCCCAGTAGCCGACCGCGAGGCCCGCAAGGTAGGCGGCGCCGAGGCCGGTAGTCTCGATGCAGCGGGGGCGGTACACGTCCGCGCCCAGCAGGTCTGCCTGGAACTGCATGAGAAAGTCGTTGGCGCAGGCGCCGCCGTCCACCTTGAGCTCCGCAATGGGGATGCCGGAGTCGCGCTCCATGGCGCGGGCAATGTCGTGGGTCTGGTAGGCAAGGCTCTCGAGCGTTGCGCGCACCAGGTGGGCGCGGGTGAAGCCGCGCGTGATGCCGACGATGCAGCCGCGTGCGCGCTGGCTCCAGAAGGGGGCACCAAGGCCGGTGAACGCGGGCACCACATAGCCGCCCGCCGTGTCAGCCACCTTTTCGGCAAACTCCTGGCTCTCGCCGGCGCTGGTGATGACACCCAGGCTGTCCCGCAGCCATTGGACCGCCGCGCCCGCGATGAAGATAGAGCCCTCAAGGGCGTAGTTGACCTGATCGCTGGTGCTGGCGGCAATGGTGGTGACAAGCCCGTTCTTGCTCTCCACCGGGGTCGTGCCGGTGTTCATGAGCAGAAAGCAGCCGGTGCCGTAGGTGTTCTTCATGGTGCCGGGCTCAAAGCAGCACTGGCCGAAGAGGGCGCACTGCTGGTCGCCAGCCGCGCCCGCGATGGGGATCTCGCCGCCGAACATCTCAAAGTCGGTCTTGCCGTAGAAAAAGCTCGAGGGCTTGACCTCGGGCAGCATGGAGGCCGGGATGTTGAGAAGTTTTAATAAATCCTCATCCCATTGCAAAGTATGGATATTAAAGAGCATCGTGCGGCTTGCGTTGGTGTAATCCGTGACGTGGACCCTGCCGCCGGTGAGCTTCCAGATGAGCCAGGTATCGACCGTGCCGAAGAGGAGCTTTCCGGCTGCCGCCCTTCTGCGCGCGCCGGGGACGTTGTCCAGGAGCCACTGGATCTTGGAGCCGGAGAAGTAGGCGTCGGGGATGAGGCCGGTCTTGGCCCGGATCTCGTCGGCATGTCCGTCCGCCACCAGCTTGTCAATGATGTCGGAGGTGCGGCGGCACTGCCAGACGATGGCATTGGCGATGGGCTCGCCGGTCTCCTTGTCCCAGACGATGGTGGTCTCGCGCTGGTTGGTGATGCCGATGGCGGCGATATCCTTCGCGCTCACGTTGAGCTTTGCCATGGCAGCGTGGGCCACCTCGTAGGTGGTGTCCCAGATCTCTTCGGCGTCATGCTCCACCCAGCCGGGCTGGGGGAAAATCTGCCGGAACTCCTTGTTCACGACAGAACAGATATTGCCGGATTTGTCAAAGAGGATGCAGCGGCTGCTGGTGGTGCCCTGGTCGAGAGACATGATGTACTGCATGGATTCTCCTCCTGTGTATCGTTTTATGAAAAAAGAATATCCTTGATTAACTGCGGGCGCTGAACCGGGGTGTCGGAGAACGTGCAGCAGGCGCGCAGGCTATTCGCCGCCGCCTGTGCCTTCTCCATGGTGGAGGCATGAATGGTAGCAAGGCTCTCGCCCATCTCCACCTTATCTCCGACCTTCTTGTGCAGCACCAGGCCGACGGAGAGGTCGATGGCGTCCTCCTTGGCGGCGCGTCCACCGCCGAGATGCATGGAGATAAGCCCGACCTTTTCACACTCGATGTGACTTACGTAGCCTGCTGACTCCGACGGCACCTCCAGCTGCACCGGGGCCAGCGGCAGGCGTGCGGTATCGTACACGTCGTGCGCGTCGCCGTCCTGCGCCTCCACAAGCTCGGCCAGCTTCTTCAGCGCCCTGCCGCTGTCGATGGCCTCCTGCAGAAGCTTTCGCGCCGTATCCTCATCCTCGGTATAGCCCGCTTGGATCAGCAGGCAGCTGCCGAGCGTCAGGCACAGCTCCAGCAGATCGCCCTTCGTCTCGCCGCGCAAAACGGAGATGGCCTCCTTGACCTCGAGGGCGTTGCCTACAGCGCAGCCGAGGGGCTGGTTCATGTCGGTGATGACGGCGGCGCACTTTCTCCCGGCAAGCTTGCCGATGCGGGTAAGCCCCCTTGCAAGCTCGTGTGCCTGCGCCTCGGTCTTCATAAACGCGCCGCTGCCGCACTTGACATCCAGCACGATCACGTCTGTGCCCGAGGCCAGCTTCTTGGACATGATGGAGCTCACGATCAGCGGGATGCTGGGCACGGTGCCGGTCACGTCGCGCAGGGCGTAGAGCTTCTTGTCCGCCGGGACAAGGTCCGCCGTTTGGCCCATGATGGCAATGCCGATGCGGTTGACGTTGTCGAGAAAGCGCTTTTCCCCGATGGAGATATTGTAGCCGGGAAAGCTCTCCAGCTTGTCCAAGGTGCCGCCGGTGTGACCCAGGCCGCGGCCCGACATTTTGGCAACGCGCAGCCCGCAGGCCGCTACCATCGGGCAGAGAATGAGGCTTGTCTTGTCTCCGACGCCGCCGGTGGAATGCTTGTCCGCCTTGATCCCCTTAATGGAGCTGAGATCCACCACGTCGCCGGAGTGCATCATCGCCAAGGTCAGATCCAGCGTCTCCTGATCGGTCATGCCGCGAAAATAGATCGCCATGCACATGGCGGACATCTGGTAGTCGCTGATCTTCCCGCGGACATAGCCGTCGATCATGAAGCGGATCTCGTCACCGCTCAGCTCCCCGCCGTCGCGCTTTTTCGCGATCAGGTCTGTCATCAGCATATTGAAAACCTCCTTCCAAAATAATCTGAGCGTATAAACTGATATTATATTATACCGCATTTCGTGCGCTTTCTCAATAGCGAAAAACCAGATATTTCTCGCCCTCGATCACCCTTTCGACTGCCTGCGCCGGAGTCGCGCGGAGCCTGGCCGGGATGGCCAGCAGACTGCTCACACCGTCAAAGGAGACGAGGCTCCCGTCCCCGCGCCGATACCAGAGCAGCCCGTCCTCCGGCGGCTCGGCAGGCCAGGGACAAGCTCGATAATCGGTTAGTTCGTTATGTAAACTTTCTCCCGTCCTCTCCGATTCCGCACCCTGCTCATCTGCCGCCGGAAGGTCTCCGGCTGCGAGTTCGCAATCTGCGGACACCTCTTCCTTTCGGCCTGCTTCTTTGTGCGAGTCGTCTGTCTGCTCACGCTCGCGGTCGGACGCAAATTCAATAGGGTCCGGAAAGGCGGCAAGCTCGCGCCTGCTGAGTCTGCGGCGCAGGTACAGCCCGCCGTCCTTTGGCTCCATCACGCCGAGGTAAACGCTTTTCCCGCTTCCGTGCGCCCAGAGCCGGACAAGGCCCTGCGCGTCCGCGCTAGCCTCGATGACGGTGTACAGGCCCGACTGGGAGATCGTCAGTTCACCTGCGGGTTCATGATTTATGTAAACTGGTATGGTCATGATGTGCGCCTCCTGTTTTGATTGCCTCCCTCTTTGAGGGAGGTGCCCGAAGGGCAGAGGGAGTTCAGTAAGACCGTACTCGCGTATGGTTGCCTATAGCGAACCCCTTCCACCGCTGAAGCGGTCCCCCTCCCCCATTCGCCGCAGGCGGCTGGGGGAGGCAAGGAGCGCGCAAAAACGCTCCTGCCCATTTGTATGAGCAGGAGCGCTGAATTATGCGGTTATGACCCCAGGCCGAAGCTGACGGCGAGGGCGCTGTCCACCTCGCTCATCGTGCCCTTGTCGAGCCGCCCCATCCTCTCCCGCAGGCGGGACTTGTCGATGGTGCGGATCTGCTCGAGCAGGATGACGCTGTCGCGGTTGAGGCCGACGCTGCGGCCGTGCAGCTCGATATGGGTCGGCAGCTTTGCCTTGCCCATCTGGCTTGTGATGGCGGCGGCAATGACCGTGGGGCTGTGGCGGTTGCCGGTGTCGTTCTGGACGATCAGCACCGGGCGCATGCCGCCCTGCTCGCTGCCGACGACCGGGCTGAGGTCGGCAAAGTAAATATCGCCTCGTTTGACCATGTCTGATTCACACTCCGATGAAGAGTCGCCCAATACAGTTTATGTAGGGTGCTGCTCTTAGTCTCACCGTGAGGCGAAATTTTTATACATGGAAACGATTTACTCCACCGCTTTGAAGATCTTCGCAATGGGCGAATCGGCAGACACAACCAGGGTCTTCTCGCCGGTGGCCAGGGCCTTCTCCGCCATGTCGAGGGCGCGCATGAACTCGTAGAAGTCCGCCTCCTCGGGGGTATCGTAGACTTCGGAGAGGATGCGCATGTATTCGGCTTCGCCCTCGGCCTTGAGCTTTTCGGCGGCGGCGTTCGCCTGGGAGAGGGTAATGGATACGGACTTGTCCGCCTCGTTGCGGATCTGCTTTGCCTCGGCCGCGCCCTCGGCGGTATAGGAGGCAGCGATGTTGGTGCGCTCGGAGATCATGCGCTCATAGACGGCGGACTTGTTCTCGTCCGGCAGGTCGATGCGCTTGGTCTCAATGGCCAGCAGCTTGATGCCGTAGTTATCGAAGGCGGAGCCCACGTTATCCATGATGCGCTGGGCAAGTAAACCGTCGCGCCCGGAGATGACCTCCTCCTGCCGCATGGAGGAGATGACGGTCTTGAGACTGTTGTAGACGACCGTGTCGATGCGGTACTCGGCATTGGCGACGTTGCCGGAGAGGGCCTGGATGAATTTCAGCGGGTCGCTGATGCGCCAGAGGACGAAGGAGTCTGCCACCATGGACTTTTTGTCGCTGGTGATGACGTCGCTCACGGCGAGGTCATAGAGCATCTCGGTTTTCGGCAGGGTGCTGACCGACTGAATAAAGGGGATCTTCATGCTCAGGCCCGGCTCATCCACGATCTTGACCACCGCGCCGAACTGGCGCACGATGGTATACTCGTTGGCCTCGGTTGTAAAGAAGCAGGCCCCGGACAGCAGGATCGCAAGGACGATGACCGCGACCGGAATGATGATCTTGATGCTTTTCTTCACTTGGGCTCACCTCCCATGTTGACGGTGGCAAACTGCTCGAGCGGCAGGGCGGTCTGCACGCCGGTGTCGGCGTCGAGGATATAGAGCTTCATGCCGGGCAGGATGGTCTCCATGGCCTCGTAGAACAGACGCTGCTTGGTGATGAGCGGGTACTTCTGGTACTCGGAGAAGAGCTCGGCAAAGCGGGAGGCCTGGCCGTTTGCCTCGTTGATCTTGCTCTCCTTGTAGGCCTCGGCGCTCTTGATGATCTGGTCGGCGTCGGCGGCTGCGGCGGGGATGACCTCGTTTGCGTACTTCTTGGCGTTATTGACCGTGGTGTCGGCCGACTGCTTAGCGGTCTCGACCGCGGTGAAGGCGCGCTGCACCTCCGAGGTGGGGGGCTCGGCGTCCTGGATGCGGATATTGGCAAGCTGGAGGCCGATGTCCTCCTGCTCCAGGCGCTGCATGACCTTGTCCTTGATGGCGGCCTGGATCTCGCTCTTGCCGGTGGTGATGACGGTGTCCACATTGTACAGGCCGATGGTGTCGCGGATATAGCTCTGGCACAGCATCTTGAGGATGTCCACCGGATTCTGTGAGCTGTAGAGGTACTTGATGGGGTCGGTGACGCGGTACTCCACGTAGAAGTCGACGTTGACAAAGTTATAGTCGTAGGTGATCATCAGCGACTCCTCCTCCACATTCTGGCTGCTGCCGATGCGGTAGCCGAGGGGGAAGCCCTGGATGGTCTTGGAGACCTTGGTCACATCCTGGATAAAGGGGATCTTGAACTTGAGGCCCGAGGTGGAGACCATGGTGGGTTTGCCGAAGGTGGTGATGACGGCGTACTGGTCCTCCTTGAGGGTGTAGTAGGAATCCATCACCGCGAGCACCAGCACAACCAGCACCAGCACCAGGATCACGGATTTGCCGGGCAGGTTGAGCTTTACATTCGGGCGCTTGAAGGGGCCTTTGGGGACCTTGTTCGGCCCGCCGGGCGTTTTGTCCGGACCGTTTCCGGAGCCGTTGTTGGGATTGAACGGGCCGCTGGAATAGCTGCCGTCCGGGTTTATGTTCATAAGCGACTACCTCCTTTTTGTTCGATAGCATAATGATTATACCGCAAAAGCGTTCACTTGTGAAGTATGTGCGGCACGGGATTGATAAATTCCTGACGATTTTTCCGTTTGTTCACAAATAACGTACTGCCCTGCGCCGAACGGAAGCCTGTCTATGAACGTTTTCTTATGCTCTTTTGCGATCTTGACACTTGATATGGAATGGAAGATATCTTATAATATTGTCAGAAACTGACTGTGTCCCGTCTCTGTCTTTTGAAGGGAGGCGTTTTGCCCATGTGTAGAATGAAACTCAGCAAAGGCATCCTGCCTTTGCTCCTGATGATCGCGCTGCTGCTTCCGCAGTCGGCCTTCGCCGCTGCCCCCGCCATCCCGGCTTTTGACGGCGCAGCCGCGGCCGAGCTTAAGCGCAATGTGCCGACGCTGCTCGCCGAGGACATTGATACGCAGGAGCATGTCACATACAGTCCCCTTGATGAGCTTGGACGGCCAGGCCCGGTGACTGCCTGCCTGGGCCGTGCCTCTCTCCCGACCGGACTGCGCAGCGACGATGTCGGCGCTATGCCTGTCGGCTGGGTGACGGTGCGCTATGAAGACGGGTATCTCTACAGCCTGTGCCATCTCCTTTCCCCGGCGCTGGGCGGGGACGCGTCGGCGGCAGAGAATGTCTTCACCGGCACGCGCTATCTCCAAAACGAGAGCATGCGGCCCTTTGAGGATCGAATCGCCGACTACCTTGCCCGCACACAGAATCATGTCCTGTACCGCGCCACGCCTGTTTACAGCGGCGACGATTTGGTGCCGCAGGGCGTACAGCTCGAGGCCCTCTCGGTGGAGGACGGGGGAAGAACTGTCTGCTTCAACGTCTTCCTCTACAACATCCGGCCCGGTGTCGCCATCGACTACCGCAGCGGCGAGAGCGTGCAGGACGCATCGGTGGCGGTAGAGTTTACGGCGAAGGACCTGCTCGCGCTGCGCCTGTTCCCGGAGCCTTCCGAGATGCTAGCCCCACAGCACGCAAGCTTTGACGCCCTGAGCGAGGAGTACCAGAAAAACAACCCCGCCGCAAGTGCGCAGACGCAATCCATCTCTGTTCCTACGACCGTCTATATTCCGAATAACGGCCGATCTGACCAGCATTACCATAAGTCGCCCGATTGCAGTGATATGAACTCTCCTGCAGCCCGTACCTTTGCATCCGTCAGCAGGAAGTATGAGCCCTGCCCGAAGTGCTGGTCGGAGGCTGAATACCGCTATCTCATGTCCATCTATCAGGGGACGACAAGTATTCCCTCCGCTGTCCAGTCCGGGCCTGCTTCCGCCGCAAGCCCAACCCCGCGTCCCGTGATCACCCCGGCGCAGACCGAAAAACCGAAGTCCGATGGGAACAGCCTTCTTTCCGGCATCCTGTCCAGCGCACTGTCCACGGACAACACCATGGTGTGGATTTCCAACATGGATCACTGCTATCACAGCACGGACAGCTGCACAAATGTGGATTCTGCCGGCGCTTATCAAAAAACGCTGGACTGGGCCAAGGCGATCGGGTATCAAGCCTGCCGCAATTGCTGGTAAAAAAGTCAAGGAGAACACCATGACGACAAAGAAACTCACCGCGGCGGCGCTTGCGCTGCTGCTGTCGATGGCGCTGCTGCTGAGTCTCCCGGGCGCGGCCCGGGCCGAAAAGACATACGGAGAGCCGCAGCGCTTCAATGTGGTGCTGGTGGTGGATAAAAGCGGCAGTCTCTGCTGTGAAAACGGCACCGGCACCGATCCCGACGGACTGCGCTTTGACGCGCTGCGCTTGTTCCTGGCTTTGCTTTCCGAGGAGGGCAACAATGTCGGCGCCGTCGTTTTCGATGAGCATATCCGATATGAGGCGCCCATCCGGCCGCTCAGCGGCATGGCGGAAAAGCAGGCGCTGATCCATGAGGTGGAGGGGTATTACCCCGGCTACGACACGGACATCGGCAGCGCCATGCTGCGGGCAACCGAGATGCTGCGCGACATGAAGCAGAAAAACGATCTGCCCTGCATGATCCTCCTCTTCTCCGACGGCATGACCGATTTCACCACCGGCGATCTGCGCCGGCGCTTCCTCAGCTCCTGGGCCAACGCCGAAAAGGCGGTGCAGACGGCGCAGGAGGAGGGCATCGTCATCAACGGCATCCTCCTGAACGTGGAGGGGAAGGCCGAGCGAGGCAGAGAGGAGTTCCGGCTCTATACCTACCGCACGGCAGGCACCGTTGAAGGCGAGAACGGGGAGACGCTTGTCAAGCGCGGCGAGTTTGAAGAGGTCAGGCAGGCTTCCGATCTGGCCCCGGCCTTCCGCAGACTGTACCGCATCGTCACCAACGCCGCCTACACCGGCGATCAGCGGGTGTCCTTCGACGAGCAGGGCGAGGCGGAGATCACCTTCACCGTGCCGAGCTTCGGCGTGGAGGAGGTCAACGTGATCGTCGAGGGCCAGGAGCTTCGCCCGAAGAGCGAAAAAAGCGGGGAGCGCCTGGAGCTTTCGATCCTCCGCCCCTCGGGAGAGCCTTTTGAGGCCTCTGGACACAGCATTGACAGCTCCCGCTATATGCTCGTGAAAATCCCCGAGCCGGATCTCGGGATCTGGCGCGTGCTCCTAAAGGGCAAGCCCGACGACTGGGTGGATGTCACCATGGTCGGAAATCCCACCCTGCGTGTCACACTCACGGGCACTGAGCCTGTCGAGTCCTACACCACCGGTACGCTCTACACCTTCCGGGCCAATGCTGCGGACCCGTCTGTGCCCGAACTCGGAGAGGAGCAGCTTCGCTCCATGAACGCGGTACTTGTGCGCGAGGACCTCGTCACCGGAGCCGTGCACGAATACCCCGCCGAAAGTCTGGAGGGCAGCACCTTCACCTTTGAAGCGCTCAGTTTCCCGCGAGGCGGGGAATACGCGCTGAGCGCGGTATTGAGTCTGGGCGATTTCAAGGTCCCCTCCGACAGGCTCACCGTCACGGCGGATGCCGTGCCCCTCGCCCCGACAGTCAGCGCCGTAACGGACATGCTCCAGTACGGCCGCTTCCGGGACGGCGTGTGGGAGCTGGAGCTGGATGCGCTTTTCGGCGTTGAGCGGGAAAGCAGCCTGCAGTACACGCTCTCCGACGACTGTGATGGCGCGCTGAGCATCGCGGGCGGCGTTTTGCGCGCGCGTCCGGCGGATGCCGAGCCCATGGTCTTTACCGTGACGGCAAAGGACCTGATGGACCAGCAGGCGCAGATTTCCTTCGATATCCAGGCACCCCCTGTCACGGCGAATACCAGCCGCGTGTCCAGCATCCTGGAAAACGGGCGCTATCAGGACGGGCGATGGGAAGCAGCGCTTGACGAATTCTTTGACGATCCCAAGGACGCTGCGCTCACCTATACGCTCTCAGCCGACCGCAGCGGGGCCGTCACAATATCGGACGGCATCGTGCAGGCAAGTCTCGAGGACAACGGCGCGCCCCTCTCCTTTACGGTCACCGCGACCGATGTGACGGGCCAGAGCGCGAAGCTGGCCTTTGATCTCTCTGTCCCCACGGTCACGGCAAAGCTTGACAAGGTCACGAACATGATGCGCCTCGGGCAGATGGAGGACCGCGTGTGGTCGCTGCCGCTGGACGGGCTTTTCTATGACACCAACGATTCTCCCCTGCGCTATACGCTCTCCGACAGCTTCGGCGGAGCCGTGACGGTTGAGGACGGCACGCTCCGGGTCGACTTTAGCGAAGTGCGCGAGGCGGCCTTCAATCTCACGGCGACGAACACCTTCGGCCGACAGGCGTCGATCCCCTTCTCTCTGCGCCTCCCCGGTCCTGCGGTCTCCGGCGGGGCGATCAGCGAGACGATCAAGACCGGGCCTTTCCAGGCGGGCGTCTGGGAGACGCGTCTTGACACGCTGTTCAGCGACCCGAAGGGAACAGCCCTGCGCTACACACTGTCGGACGATTTCGGCGGCGCGGTGCGGATCGAAAACGGCACGCTGCACGTCGACATGAAGGGACTCAAAAAAGCGGACTTCACCGTCACGGCGACGGATGAATACGGCATGAGCGCCGAACTCCCCGTCACGCTGACGGAGAAGAACATGACGCCGCTCTATATTCTGATCGGACTGGGAGGCGTGGCAGGCGCGGCGGGCATCCCCGCCGGCACCGCCTACTGGCTGCGCAGACGTTAAAAAAGCGGACTGCCTCAAAAGGTTTACCGTTTCGTCATCCTTCGCTCAGAATGACACGGAATTTTGAGACAGTCCTTTTTTCAATACGTGCGGCGGGAGACGCTGTCGGCCAGCTCCTCCACGAGGGCGCGGGCGGCGGCCTCTTTCTCCTCCATGGTGGGTTCCGGGGGCGGCGCTTCCTCCACAGGTTCGGCCTCGACGGTCGGCTCCGGCTCCGCTCGCTTGTGGCGGCGCATGAAATATACCAGCGGCACACCGGTACAGGTGAAGGACCCCAGTACCTTCAAAATAACGGACAGCTTCGTATAATCCTCCCAGAAAAAGGGCAGGGCCGCGTCCGCGATGCCGAAGAGCAGGCACAGGATGCCGATGCCGAGGAAGGTGCGCTTGTTGAGGATCTTCTTGAGCGGCATGTCGGGAAACACGGTCTTTACCGCCATCACAAAGACCAGCACCGCCATCACCAGGGTGAACACCCAGCTCAGCGCAGCCGCAGCCAGCGGGGGCAGCACGCTCATCCAGAGGGAGCTTAAAAACGCGATCGCGACCGTGCCCGCGATCCAGAGCGGCACCGCGATCCTCACGCGCTGGGAAAAGGGCGCCTCGGCCAGAGCCTTGCGCACAGAGGAGACTTTCCCGCGCTTTTTCTTCTCCTCCTCCACGACGACCGCTTCCTCGGCGTCGCTGTCGCCGCCGCCCGCGTCCGCCTGGATCTGGGGCGTGACGGCGATGGTCTGGACAATGGCTTCCGGCCCGTCGTTCATCGCGTCGTCCGGGGAGGACATCGCGCCGCCGACCATCACGCCCGCCGCCGTCATCGCCGCTACCGCCGAGGCCGCGGCCTTGCTGGTTTTCTTTTTCTTTTTACGTCTTTTCAATATTTCCATATTTCTCTATACCCTGTCGGAACAAATGATCCGGAGAACCGTCTATCTATGTGAGAAACGCAGAAAGGAGCCATGATCCATGGAAAAATTCATTCCCTTTAAAAAGCTCTCCAAAAAGGAGCAGCGCAGGAAAAACCGAGAAAAGCGCAGCACCTGGGGCGCACTCTTCCCCGTCACGCGGCGGAGCAAAAATCCAAAAGCCTATGACAGGCGAAAGGCACAGCGGTCAGATCCGACCGACTGTGCCTTTTTCGTTGCCTTTGCTTACTTGTCCAGGTAGACCTTCAACAGCTCCTGCATCAGCTCGTCCCGGTCGATGCGGCAGATGAGCGTGCGGGCGTTGTTATAGTTGGTGATGTAGGTCGGATCCTCGGAGAGGATGTAGCCCACGATCTGGTTGATGGGATTATAGCCCTTGACCATCAGGGAGTTATACACCGAAGAGAGGATCTCCTTCATCTCGGCCTTGCTGTCAAGCGCTGTGAATTTACGGGTTGCGTCTTCCATGGTGAAACCCTCCTCTTTTCTGATCTTACTGTCAACATTATAACAGAAAAGCTTGTCAAGTAAAGTCCCGGACGGTCGAAATTTCTTTAAGAATACTTAAATTTTTGCGCTCTCGCCTCCCCCAGCCGCTTGCGGCGTTTGGGGGAGGGGGACCGCTTCAGCGGTGGAAGGGGTTATCATTCGACGTACAACCCTCTCAGTCACGGCGCTTGCGTGGGACGCGCCGCGACAGCTCCCCCAGAGGGGGAGCCAAGGACTGTTACCACATGTATCCGTTACCGGATCACCGCGCCGTAGTTCTCTGCCAGCGCCTTGAGGACCTTCGCCACCGTCTCCTCGGCGTGCTCGACCGTGAGGGTCTGCTCGTCGGAACGCATGGTCAGCGAGAAGGCGACCGACTTCATGCCTGCCATCACATGGCTGCCCGTGTAGACGTCGAACACCGCGCAGTCCTTGAGGTACTGCCCGCCGCTTGCCAGGATGCAGCCGATCATGTCGCCCACAGGGATATCCGCCTTGCAGACCACCGCGATGTCGCGGGTGACGGACGGAAAGCGCGGCAGGGGCTTGTAAACCGGCAGCGCGCCTTTGGTCTCATTAAGGGCATCGAATTTGAGCTCGGTGCAGTAGATTTCCGCGTCCACGCCGTAGTTTGCGGCGACCAGCGGATGGATCTGGCCGAGGACGCCGATCTCGGTGTCGCCCGCGTACACCCTGGCGCAGCGGCCGGGATGGTAGGCGGGATTGGCCTTTTCGGCGATAAAGCGGACCTTCTGCGCGCCCAGCTCCTTGAGAAGCTTTTCGACCCAGCCCTTGAGCGTGAAGAAGTTCACCTTCTCGCCGTAGGCGCCGAGGGAGACGATCTTGGGCTCGTCGGCCATGCCGTCGGGGCGCTTGAGGTAGATGCGGCCGATCTCATAGAGATACGCTTCCTTGTTGCGGAAATTGTAGTTGCGCGTCAGGATCTCCAGCATGGAGGGGAGAATGGTGGTGCGCATGATGGAGGTATCCTCGCCCAGAGGATTGAGGATCTTGAGGCTGTCGCGCAGCGGGGAATCCACGGGCATGCGGATCTTGTCGTAGTAGGTGGGGCTGATGAAGGAGTAGGTGATGATCTCGTCAAGGCCCATGCTGCGGCAGACCTCGCCGATCTTGCGCTCCAGCTGCTGGGTTGGGGTGTAGCCGCCCGCGGTGGAGATGCCGCCGGAGAAGGCAGTGGGAATCTCGTTGTAGCCGTAGAAGCGGGCTACCTCTTCCGCAATGTCGGAGTAGTGCTCCACGTCCGCGCGCCAGGAGGGGACATAGATGGTGTCGCCCTCGAGGGTAAAGCCGAGGCGCAGGAGGATGTCGCGCATGGTCTGCTCGCTCAGGTCGGTGCCAAGCAGGGCGTTGACCTTTTCGGGCTCGAGCTTGACGGTGGTCTGCTTTAGTTCGTTCGGGCAGACGTCAATGACGCCCTCTACCACTTCGCCCGCGCCGAGCAGCTCGATGAGCTCGCAGGCGCGCTGCACGGCGGCGTAGGTGTTCTGGGGATCAAGGCCCTTTTCGTAGCGGGAAGAGGCATCGGTGCGCATGCCGAGGGCCGTAGCGGTGCGGCGGATGGAGGTGCCGTTGAAGTTCGCGGATTCAAAGAGCACCATGGCCGTGTCGCCCACGATCTCGGAGTTTGCTCCGCCCATGACACCCGCAACGCCCACGGGCTTTTCCGTGTCGCAGATGCAGAGCATGGAGGTGTTCAGTTTCCGCTCGGTGCCGTCGAGAGTCTGGATGGTCTCGCCCTCTCTGGCGCAGCGCACATGGATCTCGCCGCCCTTGACGCAGGAAAAGTCGAAGGCGTGCATGGGCTGACCGTACTCGAGCATGACGTAGTTGGTGATGTCGACGATGTTGTTGATGGGGCGCATGCCGGCGCTGCGGATACGCTCGCGCATCCAGGCGGGGGACGGGGCGATCTTCACGTTCTTGACCATGCGGGCGGTGTAGCGCACGCAGAGGGGGTCTTCGACGAAGACCTTGGTCAGCTCGTTGATGTCGCCGCCGGCCGCGGCCTTGACCACGGGCTCATGGAGCTTGAGCTCCTTGTTGAAGGTGACGGCCGCCTCGCGGGCAAGGCCGATCATGCACAGGCAGTCGGGGCGGTTCGGGGTGATCTCAAACTCCACGACATGGTCGTCCAGACCCAGCAGCGCGCCCATATCGTCGCCGGGCCTGCAGTCCTCATGCAGGATGAGGATGCCGTCGGCGATGCAGTGGGGAAACTCCTTCTGCTCGGCGTGCAGATCGTCGGGAGAGAGGATCGCGTTCTTCTTGGTATCATAGGCCACCAGATCGCCCGCGTGGATATTCTGGCAGTCGGTCACAAGCTCCGCGTCCGCGCTGCCGGTATCGAGCACCGCGTCCCAGAGGTTCACACCGGCGGGCTTGATCTCCTTGACCTGCGCCGCGATAACCGTACCGAAGACCTTGTCGCCGGCCTTGATGTCGGCAGGGATGGAGGGCTTGGCGGGATCGATGGGATGATAGTCGTTCAGAAGGGCGGCGGGCCTGATGTCGCCGTAGGGGAAGTCGTGGGTGGTGCAATTGAGCTCTTTCAGGGAGCAGAGCATACCGTAGGACTCGACGCCCCGGAGCTTTCCCTTGGTGATCTTGGTGCCGTTGGGGAGAACGGAGTTGTGGAGTGCCGCAGGGACCAGATCGCCCTCGTGCACGTTCCAGGCGCCGGTGCAGATCTGGACGGGCGCGTCCTCGCCCACGTCGATCTGGGCCACCAGCATGTGGTCGGAGTTGGGGTGCTTTTCGAGCTTTACGATTTTGCCGACCTTGACGTTCTTGATGGTCGCGCTCAGATCCTCGGTCACCTCGACCTTGGAGCCGGAGACAGTCATGGCCTCGGCGAAGCTTCTGTCGTCGTACTTCGCAAGCGGCAGATCAACAAACTCATTGAGCCATTTTCTCGATAACTTCATGTGCCTGTCCTCCCTTAAAACTGCTCAAGGAATCTGACGTCGTTTTCAAAGATGAGACGCAGATCCGTGATCTTGTACTCGCCCATGGCGAGGCGCTCGAGGCCCATGCCGAAGGCCCAGCCGGAGTACACATCCGGGTCGATGCCGCAGCCGGAGAGCACCTTGGGGTGCACCATGCCCGCGCCCAGGACTTCGATCCAGCCCTCGCCCTTGCAGGTGGGGCAGCCCTTGCCGCCGCACTTGTGGCACTGGATGTCCAGCTCGCAGCTCGGCTCGGTGAAGGGGAAGTGGTGGGGGCGGAAGCGGGTGACGGTGCCCTTGCCGTAGATCTTTTCGACCACGAGGTTGAGCGTTGCCTTGAGGTCCGCCATCGTGACGCCCTTGTCGATGACCATACCCTCGATCTGGTGGAACATGGGGGAGTGGGTGGCGTCCACCTCGTCCTTGCGGTAGACGCGGCCCGGGGCGATCATGCGTATGGGGAGGCTTCTGGTCTCCATGGCGTGGACCTGCATGGGAGAGGTCTGGGTGCGCAGGAGGATCCTGCCGTCCTCAGTGAAGTAGAAGGTATCCGTCCAGTCACGGGAGGGGTGGCCCTCGTCGATGTTGAGCTTGGTGAAGTTATAATCGGCAAGCTCGACCTCCGGGCCGTCGACGATCTCGAAGCCCATGCCGATAAAGATGTCCTTGATCTGGTCGAGGACGTTGTACATGGGGTGCTTGTGGCCGATGGGCTGCTGTTCGCCGGGCAGGGTCACGTCCACGGTCTCGGCCTCAAGCTGCTTTTCCAGGATCGCCTTGCTGAGCATCGTCTTGCGAAGCTCAATGGCCTCCTCGATCTCGGCGCGCAGCTGGTTTGCAAGCTGACCCATGACGGGGCGCTCCTCGGGCGTGAGCTTGCCCATCTGGCGCAGGATGCCGGTCAGCTCGCCCTTCTTGCCCAGGTACTTGACACGCAGGGCTTCAATGCTCTCCGGATTGTCGGACTCATTGATGGCCTTGATCGAAGCCTCTCTGAGGCTCTGCATAAGTTCTTTCATAAACCTCTTCTCCTATAAAAAAATAAAGCCCTCGTCCCATAGGGACGAAAGCAGAACTTCCGCGGTACCACCCACGTTCGGCATAAGGCCGCACTCATGATGCTTAACGCGCATCCCACGCCGGGGATTGGCCGGAGCTCCGGGGCGAACCAAGCGCCTGCCTTTTCAGGGGCTTCCAGCCGACGGCCCCCGATCTCTGCAAAAGGTGATAGCGCTATTTTCCCCTTCTTCGCGATAACGTATAGAATTTATCACAGTTATACAATTATTGCAAGCCCTTTTTGGATAAAACGCGCGTCAAAAGCTCTTCGACCATTCCGCCGACTGTCATTGCGAGGAACCAGTGCGCACACTGGTGACGTGGCAATCCGCCCGCCGGAGGCCCTGAACATCTCTGAAATCGTAACTTGGCCGCTGGGAGAACGGATTGCCACGACCAGTTTGAGAACTGGTCTCGCAATGACAGGCTTTGTGTGGTGCACAAATACAAAAAGGGCTTCGGCATTGCTGCCGAAGCCCGAAGGTTTATGCTGTTTTGGGATTATTCGTAGAGGGCTTTGAGCTTCATCAGGTGCTCGTAGCGCTTCTTCGCTTCCTCCTCGTTGGCGGTAAAGAGTCTCTCGGCTCTCTCCGGGAACTCGCGGGTAAGTCTGGAGTAGCGCGCCTCGTTC
>CADBJU010000031.1 GCA_902795045.1 Oscillospiraceae bacterium
TCCTTTCGTGTTTACCTGTATTATTATGTCTGAAGGCAATAATGTACAGGACACGAAGTGAGTATTAGTGTTTTAAGCATACAACTTCCGATTTGTCGAGATGATTATATCATGAATGCCCGCAACGGGAAAGCCCTGAAAATGTTCGCACGTTTTACTTGGCACTGATGACAATTGTTCCCGTAGTCGTTTTCAGGACGTTTACCATGATCGTGTAACTGCCGGGATCAACAGTATGCTCAGTCTTTCCGGAAGCGCTCACGGTAACGTCCAACGCAGGATCATCATTTGTATGAAGAATCTCCTCCACAGAGGCATCGGGATTTGCGGGGGCTTCATCGCGGAAGAACCTGATCTGAATCTCACCCTTGCTGAGCGTCGAATCAATGACCAGCTTCTGCCCCTCGGATACGGTGATGTCCGCGCCGCCGCCTCCGCTTATTCCCGCTTTATCAGCCGTGATAGAGATGGTGTTGTCATCATTGGGCATGATCTCCAGGCTCGGTTTGCTAGTTTTGGCCGTACATCCACTCAATGTCAATGACAAGAGCGTCGCCAAAACGACCAGCAGTGTTACAAATACTCTCTTCAAATAATAAGCCTCCTTAATCAGCTTTCTCATTTCCATACGGTCATACAATCGACCGCTGTTTTGCCGTTTGACACAAGAGAAAAGTATTCAGTCTGCATATCAGAATGCTTGAAAACTGCAATCTCATCGCCCTCAAAGGTCTGATTTCCATAGTGAATTTCAATTCTGGATATCTCCCTCTCTTCGAAGGTCCTTGCCGCATAGGTGTTAAGAATAAAGCGCAGATACTCAATGTTGTTTGTGTGGGAACAATAGTCAAGATTTGTTGAACGCACCCTTACTGTCTCCATTAAGGCAGAATCGCACTTGGGAAAGCGGTTAAATGACAATTCTGAGAGTGCTTCCTCGCAGGGCATATCATCCGAAACACCGACGGTCACAGCTTTTCGGATATGCCCGGTTTGCAGATCCAATGCACACAGTTCAAGTCGTGCATGAAACAGCGGCTCATGATTTTCCGTTGAGGATAGTTCTGTGTCGATCAGAAGCTTGGCACTTGAGTGGCCGGAGACAAAACTGCGCAGCCTGTACTTCTCTCTCCAAGCAGGGCGTCGAAATACCCGAACAGTATTTTTTACAAATACCCACATCGCATCGTATTCCCGCATGGCGGTAATACCGTCAATGTGGAGATCCCCCATGAGTTCTGTAACCGCGTCCTCTTCCAACTGAAGCAGAGCCAACGCAGAAAGTCGTGTTGTGCCATCACACATACTGGCGGGGACGAGCCCTGTTTTTGTGTATATCATATCTACAATACTCCTCCAAATTTGGATTATCTGCCGCTAATTATAAGCCAAACGTATCCGAGGCTCAAGAAAAACGTCAAGTAAACAGAAAGTTAGCTGTTTATGTTTTGCGGCGCTACTTCATCTGCTTTTGAACATCAAAGGTATTGCGCTCATCGAAGTCCGCTGTGAGTTTGTAATTGGGGTGCTTCGTTATGTCGTACTTATCCGAGAGGAATGGACGAACGCCGCGAAGCTGGAGGATGCACTTGCCGCCGTCCAGGACGGCAAGCTCATCCACACTCATAAGCTCCTTGCCGAGCTTCTGATAGTTCAAGCTGTGCGAAATCTCCCTGCCCCGGCTCTCGCCGGTGTTGAAGGTGTCGATTGTCTCTTTGCCCAGGGCAGTTGCCAGCTCTTTAAGTGTGGTCGGCTCCTTGCCGCCGAGGAAGATGGAGCAGTCCATATTGCCTATGATGGTGTCCGCGTTATCCTTATATAGCGCTTTGAGCTGGCTTTGGGCCTGCAAGACGAGGCAGCAGGAAATCTCGCGGCTGCGGATCGTGGCGACCAGCTTTTCCAAACGCGGAATCTGCCCGATGTTCGCCGCCTCGTCGATCAAGCAGCGCACATGAACTGGCAGACGCCCGCCATACACATCATCTGCTTTCTCACACAGAAGGTTGAAAAGCTGGGTATAGCACAGCGAAATCAGGAAATTGAAGGTATCGTCGGTGTCTGACATGATGATAAACAGCGCTGTTTTTCTGTCGCCCAGGGTATCAAGCTGAAGCTCGTCATAGGCGGTCAGATCTCGCAGCTCCTGTATGTCAAATGGAGCAAGACGCGCGCCGCAGGAGATCAAGATACTTTTTGCGGTCTTGCCTGCCGCTAACTTATACTTTGCGTATTGCCTGACCGCAAAATGGTTGGGCTTTTCCTTTTTCAGATCGTCAAACATGATATCCACGGGATTCTGAAATTCTTCATCATCTTCACGCACTTCCATAGCATTGATAAACTCGATCAGCGTGGAGAAGTTTTGTTCCTCTATCGGGGCCTCATAGTGGATGTATCCGATCAGCGCTGTATAGAGCAGCGTTTCGGCTTTGATCCAGAAATCATCTCCGCCTTTGCCCTCGCCTTTGGTGTTGGCAATCAGCGCTGTGACCAGCTTCAAAATGTCTTTTTCGCTGTGAATATAGGCGAAAGGATTATAATGCATAGACTTGGCGAAGTTGATCGTGTTGAGTACCTTGATCTGATACCCATAGTGGAGCAGCATTTTTCCGCAATTGTTTACAATACCGCCTTTTGGATCGGTGACTACAAAGCTGACCGGATACTTCTCAGAATTGCACTGCATAAGGTTGGGAGTCAGCCAAAATCTGGTCTTGCCGCTGCCAGAACCGCCGATAATCAGTACGTTTTTGTTGCGCGCGGTCTTGGGATCAGCAGGCCGGTTGTTCATGGTGAGCATTTCTGTCCTCGTGAGGATGATATTATTTTTGAAATCCTTGTCCATGTATGGGGCAATGTCCTGTGCATTGCCCCAGCGGGCAGAGCCGTATTCCTGATTCTTGCGGAACTTCTTGGCATGTTGGCTTTTCTCATACACGGCCAGCCAGATTCCGGCGGCAAAGATAACGCCGAAGGAGAGGTCAAAAGGGTGAACACTTGGAAGGGATGACTGAAAGGCAATCGCCATGCCCTCAACGATGTGCAGAAACTTCTCGGAAAAGCCATAACCCGGAGCGAATCGCCAGGACTGGCCCAGCTTTGTCCCCAGCAGACCGAACAGGACATACGGGAAGTTGAGCAGGAGGAAGCGTTTCGTCTTTGTGTTCAACGCTCGCGCTCCCTCCGCTTTTCCTTTGCCGGGGAAATCGAGGCGAGAAGCTCTTTGATCTTCTGGAGCTTTGCGAGTACCGAGGGCTTTTTCCCACGGTTCACCACTTTCTCGTCTGTAAACTCCTGAAATGCAGCCAGCATAGCATCTTCATCCGATGCCTTGAAGAAAATCATGTAGCGATCCTTTCCTTTCACCTTGAAGGGCGCATAGTCGATACCGTACTTTCTGGCAATCCGCTTGAAAGAGCCAACGCTGTCATCGGGAATCTCCACGCTTTTCATGCCGCGATTCTGCGCGGCCAACTGCTTGACGGTCATTTTGCCGCGCTTCACCTTGGGCGACTTGTGCTGCCGCTCGGCTTTCATTTGTATTAACAGTTTGGATATAGCTTTTTGTAATTCTCTTTCCGTGAGCTTCGCCGTGTTCACGATCAGCGTGACCGTGCGCTGCTCAACTTCTTCCTGCAATCGCATCACTCTCCTTTTCGTGGAATAGAAAAGAGGCCGATTGTCTCGGCCTCCCTCAGAGATATGTTTTTTCGCGCTCGATGATTTCGTCCAGCGTTCTCGGCGTATAGTCCATCCAGGGCATCATGCAACCTACATTGATCCAGTGTGCTTCACAGTGGCCTTGCTCTGTGCGCGCTGCTGCTACCTCTCGGCGGAGTTTCTGCATGAAATCAAACTCCCGCGTGTTATGGACATGCCCATAGAGCATCCACCAGTTGGGGTCATAGTCTGCTTTATGGAACGGGATCGGATAGTGAGACAGAATAACATGCCTGCCGTTGTCTGTGATCTCCTTGTAGTCCTTTATATTGGTCAGGAACTTCTTTGTGGTCTGGCTGAACCGCTCGGGATCGTGGTTGCCCCGAATCAGCACCTTCTGCCCCGCAAGCGGGCCGAGATAGAACGGCCACTCAGATTCCTTTGCCCAACAGAAATCGCCTAGGATGTAGACGGTATCATTGCCGCGCACGACACGGTTCCAGTTATCCACAATGGTGTTGTGCATCTCATTGAGATCAGCAAAAGGCCGATTATCAAATTTGATGACGTTGGCGTGGCCGATGTGGAGATCGGCTATATAGTAGTTTGCCATACAGGACACCCCCCTTCGGTCAGATTTTAACGAAAACGGCCTGCCCCGTCAAGGTCAGCAAAAAGCAGACAGAGTACGCCTGCGCCGATGAGAACACGGGAGATCCTCGCAGCAATCATAGCCGGGATCGCCGTGATCCTCCATTTCATCAGCTTTAAGCTGTTCTTCCCATGTCAGCCCAAGAGCGTCAGACCGGTCGGCCCACCAACGGCCTTCCCGTCTGCTCTCCTTTTGAACAGGAGCGAGCCGCATGAGTTCCTCCGGGTCAGGCTTTCCGAGCATAATATGCTTGATCTTTCTGACCATCTGCGGAAGCACAACCTCGTCGCCCTCCGTGAGATTGACGAGCTCTTTTGCCGTCAGAGCGAGAAGACTTTCGGGATTGATGTCAAAATCATGTTCCTCACAGATTTTATGGATTGCATCGGCAAGCTCCTCTCTGGAAAGGTTATTGCTGACGGGCGGGCGTGTCGTATAGATAGTGTCGTAGAGGGCTGAGAGCATAGAAGTCACGTCATTGGCGTCAAGCTCCGGGATTTGAAGCAGGCTCGAAACTCTCACATACGCAATGTCCTTCGGCTTGCGGTATCCCGCTTCGCGCAGGGCGTGCAGGCAGGTGTGACTAACTCTATGTTTCCAGACATTCATGTTGATCTTGGGCATAACGATCTCCTTTTCTTTTCATGTGAAAGCAGGAGGACGAAAGACATGTCCTCCTGCAAGATGTTTTCAGTCTAGCTTACTCACAGCGAGGATGCCGCTGAGCGTGGTGTAAGCGATCCGGCAGTGCTTGGCGAGGGCAATGTTGCTCTTGACCTCATCATTCACCTTGTCGCCGCAGACAACGAGGATGCGGCAGCGCTTGAGCAGCTCATCGGACATTTCCTGCCGGTCCTTGACCTCGGCAGGGGCATCGCCCTTGAGGAAGGTGGGCATAAACAGCACCGGGCAGATAGGGGAGTATCCGGCCTCGTATGCCTGACGGCAGTAGTTGGCGGCATTGGTGGCATTTTCAAGATTATCTGTCCCCCAGGGGGCGGAGATGTAGGCTAAAGGTCTGGTCATGTTAAAAGTCCTCCTATACAAATATTGATGTTGTTATTCAGTTACCCGTTCACAGAAAACAAGGTAGCGATATTTGCCGCCACTGGCATAAGGATGGCAGGTCAGCAGCGTAATCATGTCTTTACCAGGCTGGATCAGGATCGCGTTTATATCGTCCGGCGATACGATTTTTATGCCGGTGACTCTGTATGTCAGGGTATCCCAGAGATTTGTGATGATGACCTCATCCCCCGGCTCCAACTTGTCGATGTGTCGGAAGTAGTCATATCCGCCATATCCACGGTGGCCTGCTATCACGGCGTTCGTGTCTCGCCCGCCGATGGGGATGCTTGTCTGAGAGAGAACCGCAGCGCCGTTAGCCATGTTTTCCTCAGACGCGCCGAGAAACAGCGGCATTTCCAGCTCCATTGCCGGAATAGAGATCACCCCGAAGGTTTCATCCGGGACTCCGTAGGCAGTGAGCGCAAACTGTGAAAGCTCATAGGCCGTTTTGCTGGTAAGTTCCCGCTGCTTGAGAGTATAGAGTGCCATGTTATACCGCTGGATTTCCTTGAACAGATTCCCATAAGCCCGCGGCTCTGGCGTCGGTTTCAGTGCTGCCTCACTCTCATGCAATTCGTCCAGTGCTTTCTGGATTTCGCTCTTGTGTTTATTGCGCTCAAATTCCCGGACTTGGGCGCGTATCTCCTGCGTTTTCTCGGCACGAAAAACGAGCGGTCTGAGTGCAAAGGCAGCACTGGCAGTTGCGAGACAGAGAAGAAAGGTCATGATGAGAATTTCTTTGTATTTAGAGCTCATGTTTTCCCTTCTTTCTCTCGCGTCGCCGAATCAGCGACGGTCTGGGCGCTTTCCGCTGCACCGCCCCTTCCGCCATTGACAGAGCAATCGGGGATGCCGCAGGACGCTGGTAAACTCTGGGCTGCTTCTTGTTAGTGGCGGCGGGTTTCCTCATATGAATGGCACCTACTACGGCAGCAAGCGCCGCGATCCCCATCAGGCCGACCCCGATTCCACGCAGATATTCCTGCGTCCAGGTTGAGGCGGGCAGTTCCTCTATGATTGCATCTTCCACAGCGGCAGCCGCGACCGTGTATTCGATCCGCTCCCCGCGAACCAGCAGTCGGTGGGTATTGACCCCGTAAGGCGTACATGTGACGAGCGTGCAGCTGTCCCGATTGGGATCAATCGTGAGCTTGGACGTATCCTCCGGGAGAACCGTGTTGATGTCCAGCACCATGTAGGCCAGCGTTTCATCCAGCGTCTTGACATAGAACACATCTCCTTTTCTGAGCTGATCGAGGTCGGAAAACATCCGTTTTCCGGCAAGGCCGGAATGCCCGGTGATGACGGTATGCGTTCCCTGACCGCCGACCGGGAGCGACGAACCGAGCAGATGACCGAGGCCGCGATCCAGCGTGCTTTCCTCGGTGCCGTGGTAGATGGGCAGCTCCAGATTCAGAACGGGGATTTCAAGATACCCCATGATGCCGTCGCCCCGGATATTCAGAAGATGGTCATAGCTCTCGGCGGCTTTCTGCAGGGCATCCTTGGTATAGGGCTTCTCCGTTACGGTAAGGAGCGTCGAGTTATAGTTCTGCGCGTCTGTCCGCGCACGGATTTTCTCGGTATCATCCATCTTTTCAACGGCTTTTGTATACTTTGTTTCGATGATGCTGCGATTGGTTTCAGAAACGAGATTGCTGATGAGCGGATAAAGTGTGACGCCCATAGCAAGTATGGCAAAGGCTGCACAGATCATAATTTTCGTTCCTTTTCTCATTTGCTCTCCATAAGAGTTGCAGGGAGGCGGTTGCCTCCCTGCTTCAGTTTTTTAGAGATTACTTACTGGATGTCTGCTTCTTGCGGGAAACAAGGTACATACCCAGGATAGCCAGTGCCAGCCCGGACAGGCCGAACACGGGGAACATCCAGTTGCCGTAAGAACCGGTCTGCGGCAGATCAAAGCCGCGGGTGTTGATGACCGTCAGGAGGGCAAAAGCATTGGGAGATTCCCCGTCCGCACTCATGTTGACCGCATTCTTATCCACCTTGGCGACGGCGGTCAGCATCTTGTGATCCAGGTGCTTCTGCGGCATATTGTGGTAGGCACCGGCAGGGACGCTTGCAAAACGGGGATCGTTCTGGATCAGGCCAACCGCGTCTTTCCCGTAGATTGCGCAGGACTGATCGCTCTCAGCCTGAGAGATCACAACCTTGATGTTGCTCTTGAGCAGCGTGTAGTTGTTGTCCGTGCGAACCTCAGTCAGAATATAGATGTCATCCTCCAGACCCTTGATGAGCAGCTTACCGTTTGCCGTGGGAGTAAAGAGCGTTGCTTCAGCCTGCGCGGTCGTGTGACCGGTGACAAAGTATTCGCCATCGGCCTGGTTGCGCTGGGCCTTCACGAAATACTTGTCCGTATCGTTGTAGAGCGCGAACTCGACCTTGCTCAGATCGCCCTGACCGTCGCTGAAGCGCTTGGTGAGGTCAATGCCGTAGGAGAACACATGCGCGTCATCCACCAGCGTATCGTAATAGCCGCTGTTGGAGCGCGACCATTTCAGGGCGACCTCATTGGAATTGCCCGCGTCGCCGTAAACGACAGCGGCATCAGACTTCACTTTTGCGGCGTAAGTGATACGCAGGGTACAGTCGCTGTACCCGCTGTTGACCATGTTGGCCCCGGTGTAGACACTGTTGCTGGCGTTGATCTCCGCGAGACCGGCTTCGGTCATGGAGACAGTCATCACATTATCCCCGTTGGACGCGGTGTTGTAGGCTACAGCAAACTTGCCGCCCGCCTCCGTCCAGGTCGTGACCTTGCTCGTGCAGGCGGCGTCCTTGAAGAACTCCAGCACTACATCGCCCTTGTTGTAGACAATGCCCTTGGAGAGCTTGTCTACGAAAGCGTAGTCAGACAGATAGGTGGAAGCAGAAGTGATGCTGGGCAGGGTGCTGATGATCTGGTAGTCGATCACATCACCGGCAGAAGCGGTGCCGGTATGGGCGTAGCCGTCCGTGATGCTCGCGCTGCCGCTATTTTTGCCGGTGTCGGCTTTTGCCTCGCGCAGCGTCTTTTCAAGGCTGGGGATGCCGGTCAGATTCTTGGGATAAAGGGTTACGTCATAAATCCAGCGGGTGCCGCCGTCACTGGCATTGGTGCCGTTCACGGAAGTCATGGGAACGGAAACAAGGAAAGGTGCGGTCGTCTCGGTGACCATTTCGGGAACCTTGGTTTCCACAAACAGGTACAGGCCGAGGGGAACATTATCCGCTCCGGTGTGACCGTAGGCGTCGGTTTCCGGGAGCTTCAGTCCGCCGCTGGTCACAACGTAGTTTTCCAGCGCGTTCTTCGTGTCAGTGGCGTTGGTCTCCAGCGCGTTTTTCAGGCCGTTGATCAGGACATCAGACTGGAAGTAATGGAAGGTCACGCCGTCGATCTGCTCATCCGCCGCGGCATAGCGGTCATTGGCGCTGACACCAATGGTCGCAAGAAAAGCGTCGTTCTGCGGATTGGGCGCAATGCCGTACAGCAGCTCGACATGTTCTTCATTTTCCTCGGATTTCGAGTAAAGCTTAATGTCCGCAACCTTGATGACACTGAACTCTACGCCCTTCAGCGCGTATCCGTAAGCGTCGCCGTTGGCATTCAGGTGGGAAACGCGTTCGGGATTGCCGAGAATTGTCTCCACGCCGTTCTCATCCCGGATGCCGGTGGAGACATAGGAACTATTCCACACACCGTCCTTTTCGGCGTTCGTGAGATCGTACTTGTAGATGTTGATGGAGCCGGTGCGGGTCGTATCAATGATCGCTTCCTCGACCGGGGCTGCCCATGCAGGGATCGTGATGCTGCATACCATAAGCACGGCAAGCAGCAGAGAAATGATTTTTTTCATGTATCAGTGCTCCTTTCTTTTCGTAAAAATGATTGTGAACATTGCAGCCATGCACAGCATGACTAAGGGAAGGTAAGCGAAGCCGGAACCACCGGAATCCGGCAGACGATAGAGGGAATCATCCACGGCGGTCACGAACACCGAGTACACAAACGCCTTGCTGTCAAAGACCTCAGCGTCGTTTGCGTAGATGTTCTCGGATTCGACGGGCAGCGTCCCGGAATAGAGGGTGCCGCCGATCAGAGAATGTCCCTCCGGCGCTTTGGTTTCCGTCAGGCGGTAGAGGATCAGACCGTCAGCTCTCAGGCCCTCGAAGCGGACGCGACCGTTCTCACCGGTCATGAGCTGACCGTTCACAAGGCCCTCGCTGGTGCAGCCGCCGCGACTCACTTCGCTGTCAGCGGTACGGAACACAACAGGCTTCCAGGTCTTGCCGCCGTCCGTGGAAAACTCCAGCAAAAAAGCAGCCCCGGAAAGCAGGCTGCCGTCGGTGTCCTTCTTCGTGACCTGGAGTGTGCCGGTTCTGCGCACATCCTCGCGGGTGTGCTTCACATGCAGCTCCTGCGCGGTAACGGAGAAGGTGTATTCCGTTTCATCCAGCTCAAAGCCCTTCGGCGCTTTGAACTCCTTGTACTTGTAGGTCCCGCTGGGAAGATCGGTGAAGGTCAGCTTGCCGGAGGCATCTGTATAGCCCTCCTTGATCTGTTCACCGCTGCTGTTGAAAAGGCGATAGCCTGCGCCCATCAGCATGATGTCCTCATGAGCGGCCTTCTTCATGATCTCCAGGCTGCCGCTCAAAGGGGTGTTTTTCACGCTGATCTCCAACATCTGACCGTTTTCCGTGATCTCCACGGGAATCGGGGTTTCATCGACGGCATAACCGTCAATTGCTGCGGTTTCTTTGAGCGTGTAGCTGCCGAGGGGCAGGCCGTTCAGAGCCAGCTTGCCGTTTTCATCGGTGTCGCCCTCCGCTGAAAGGTTATTTGCAGCATCAAACAGCTTGAAGTGGACGCCTTTCAGAGCATTGCCGCTCTGGGAATCTGTTTTCGTCACAGTGATACCTCCACGGGCCATTGTATTGGTCGCGTTGATCTGCACAACCTGTCCGTTTTCTCTTATCTCTACAGAGATCGGGGTTTCATCCAGGAGATAGCCGGAAATCGTTGCGGTTTCACGCAGGATGTAGTAGCCGACCGGAATATTGGGCAGCGTCAGCGTACCGTCCGTTCCGGTATCTCCCTCGGCCACAAGCGCACCGGCTTCATCGAGCAACTTGAAGTGAACACCGGCAAGGGCAGCACCGGTTTCAGAATCCGTCTTGACAATGGCAACAGAACCGCGCGCGGGCGTGTTGCTGATGCTGATCTCGACAGTCTGGCCGTTCGTGGAGATCGTGACCTCCCTCGGCGTAGCGTCCAGAATGTAGCCGTTGCGGGTTTCCGTCTCGGTGAGCGTATAGGTTCCGAGAGGAAGATGGGAGAATGTGACGACACCGTTTTCATCCGTTGCCCCGCCGCCGACTGACGTGCCGTTGGAATCCGTAAGAATGAAATGGACTCCGGAAAGCGGAGCGCCGGTTTCCACGTCGGTTTTGATGACGCGCACGCTGCCGATAGCCGCGCTGTTGGTGATGTTCTTCGTTATAACCTCACCGTCGCGTGTAAGCTCAATGGGGATCGGAGTATCATCCAGCACATATCCGTCCAGTGTAGAGGTCTCCTGCACAAAGTATTTGCCGATGGGGAGCATGGAGAAAACCAGCTTGCCTTCCGCGTCGGTATCGCCCTCGTCGATGAAACTGCCCGCCTCGTTGAACAGCTTGAAGTGTACACCAGCCAGCGGGCTGCCGTTTTCGTTGCTCTTGATTACCCGGATATGGCCATGCGCCTTGTAGTTGGTGACCGTGTGCTCGTCAACTGCCGTATGGTAGCCGACCCGCGCGGCCATAAGGTTATGGTTCGGGATATATCCCGGCAGCTCAGAGGTCTCGGCATACCAATAGTCTCCAATGGGAAGGCCGTCGAAGATAAGCATTCCGTTTTCGTCCGTTGTGCCAGTACGGATTTCGTTCTTGTCCGCATCGTAGAGCGTGAACTCTACGCCGCTCAGAAGCTCACCGTCCTCGTTCTTCTTGATGATCTTTATGCTGCCTCTGGCGGGCGCATTGGTATAGGACAGGGTAACGACTTTCCCGTTTGCATCCAGATAGAACTGTTCAATGCTGCCCTCCGGGAAGTAACCGGGAGGCGCGTTTGTCTCCTGACAGTAGTACGGGCCGAGGGGCAGTCCTGCAAAGACCACCATGCCGGATTCGTCAGTCGTTCCTTTGACTACCTCCGCCATGTGCTCATCGTAGAGAGTGAACTCCGCGCCTTGCAGCGGCTCGCCGGTTTCGGAATCCGTCTTGAGAATTTTCACCGTTCCGGCAGACTTGTAGTTGACCACGCTCTTTTCCACGATCTGCCCGTTCTCCGTGATGGAAACCGGATACATCGTATCATCCAACGCATACCCAGGCACCGCGAATGATTCCTGATAGTAGTAATCTCCCAGGGGCAGATCATTGAAGATCAGGACACCGCTGCTGTCCGTGCCGCCGCTTTTGAGCCGGTTCCCTTCGCTGTCATACAGGCAGAAGCCGGTGCTGGCGATAGGCGTTCCGTTCTCATCGGTTTTGATGAGCTTCAGGCTGCCTTTGCCGAGGCTGTTCGTCAGGGTTTTCTGCACAGTCTGCGAGCTTGAGGAAATCGTGACCGGGTACAGCGTGGTGTCCGGCACATATCCCGGCAGGGCGCTTGTCTCGGCATAGTAGTAATTGCCGAGCGGCAGATCCGGGAAACTCACAACACCGGAGCTGTCCGTGGTCTTGGTGCTGAGGCTGCGTTTGGAGCTGTCGTACAGGGTAATGCCGACACCGGAGAGCGGATTGCCGTCTTCGTCGGTTTTGAGAATCTGGAGCCCGCCCTTTTCCGGCGTGTTGGTCATGGTTTTCTGTACAACCTGGCCATCTGACGTGATAGAAACCGGGTACAGCGTGGAATCCTGCACGTACCCCGGCAGGGCGCTCGTTTCCGCGTAATAGTAATTGCCAAGCGGCAGATCAGCGAACGTCACGACGCCGGTGCTGCCTGTGGTCTGCGTGTCGAGCTCGGTTTTGGAGCTGTCGTACAGGGTAAAGCCGACACCGGAGAGCGGATTGCCTTCGGGATCGGTTTTCAGGATTTGCAGGCTGCCTTTTTTCGGCTGAACGACAGAGCCAGGCGTTCTGATCGTCAGGAAGCCGCGGACAAACGTGTTCTCGTTCTGATCCAGGACATAGGTGACGATGCGCTGCTGGTTGGCCGCAGCCGGAGCCCAGAAGAACAGGCGCGCGGTCGGCGTTTCATCAAAGCCGTAGGCGCAGAGCATAAATTCCTGATTCGCATACTGAACGGGAATCGAAAGGTTCAGCGTTTCGCTCTGCACTCCAGTGTGGCCGCTGATGATGAGGGAACCGTCCGGGGAGTTGTCCATGAGACTGTAATCCCCGGAGATTCCCTTGTTGAGATACGCGGAGCCAGAAAAATACTGTCCGTTCTGCGTCAGGTTGATTTCGGACGGGTTAAACGTCAGGCTTGCGTCGCTGATGACAACTGTCTGTGTCCGTGCGAGATTGACAAGACCGATACACCAGTCGAACAGATCTTCACAGCCATACTTGCCGCGAATCCAGTCGCCGTTGACGGTGAGATTGAGGTACTGCGGCACACCGTCGCAGTGGTTTTCCGCCAGCCAGAAGCGGATCGCGTTTGCCGTCGCGTAGCGGGCAGCCTGATCGTCGAAGCCGCCGCTGTCTGCCGGGTAACCGTGGGTGAGGATCGCCCGCAGGCCGGTCAGCACATAGTCGTCGTAGACTTCTTCGCCGTCGATGGAGTAGTAGCCGCCGTTATACGGGTTATCTTTGCTGGTCTGGAGGCAGTAGGCCACCTCGCCGGTCGCCGTGATCCAGTGTGCGGGCGTCTGAAGATCGACCCAGGTTCCGCTGGTGTTGTAGGTCTGGAAGTACGAATACATGGTGCCGGACGTGATGACCGCTGTATCCGCGTATGCTGTGCAGGGTAAAGCGCTGAAGATGAGGATGACACAGAAGATCATGCACAGACTTCTGCGCCAGCTAAGTTTTGTCTTGGTCAAAAGAACCTCCTTTCATAGTGTGGCGGGGATCAGCCGCCGTACAGATCGTGATTGACACGCATGGCGTAATGGTTATCCAGCGTGCTGACGGAATTGAACAGGGCGGAGAGCAGATAAGCCTTGGTGTTCTTGACCTCGGTAGTGTTCTCGTGGATACCGTCCAGGACTTTCTCGATATGTTCCCGACCGATCTGAGAAAAACGGTGCTGCACGAAGGCCGTGGGAAACTCGGCGTCGCGTCCCAGGCGGATCGACTTGCCGCGGTTCATCTGCACCTCAAGCATCAGTTCCACCAGCTCATCCACCTGCTCGCGGCTGTATTGCTCGATAAGGCACTCATACTCGATCTGATCTCTGATCTCACGTTTCTCTGTGAGTCCGTCCGTCGTTCCGTCCTCATCCCCCCGCGAGGGGGCAGGGGGAGTGAATGACTGAGTATTAAATACCTGAGTATTTGATTTTTTCGTATTTGGTTTTTTATTATTTAATTCTCCCGGATTCTCCGGTTCCGGGGCAGCCGCATCAGGTGAAGCCGCATCAGGTAACGCCATATCCGGGGAATCCATATCCGGGTTTTCCGTATCTGGCGGGGCCATGTCCGGGGTGTGGGGCTTCTCATAGATTACATACTCCGTGTCCACGATCCTGCCCCCTTTGCCGCGAAGCTGGTGGCGCTCCATATAGCCGGTACTCTCCAGCTCCTTGATGGCGGAGTGGATCGCGTCCACCCCTTCCTTGCAGATGGAGGCAAGGCCGCGTTCGGAGTAGTTCCAGCCATCCGGAAAAGAGAGCATCATGGATAACAGACCTTTGGCCTTGAGGGAAAGTTCGGGGTTTTTGAGATGGTGATTGCTCATCACGGTATAGTCCCGTGTGCGCTCTATACGAAATACAGGCATTTTTGTACTCCTTCATCTTTTTTCATGCTGACGCCGAAGCGTCAGACCTGTTTACAGCTCCTGAAACGGGATAGGAACTGCACGAAAGGCATCGTTCAGGGCTTTAAGCGCTTCCACAAATTCGCTTGGGGTAATGTTGATCTCCCTCGGAACCTCATCAAGGTCGCGTGTGCGCACAGTCCGGTAGACTCCCGTATAGTTGTTATTTCTGTTTGGGATCTCGACGGCGGAAATAACAGCAGGCGTGAGATCGTCCAGAATCCAAAGCTCCATACGGCGCTTCATATCCGGGTGAGAGAAGTCAGTGCTGTCGGTATAGCTGTAAATGAGCGTCCCCTGATGTTTGAGCAGCGGCTCGCTGAGAAAGACACAGATATTTTCTTTGTTGTTGTCCACACGGAAATGATAGATCGTCTCAGCGTTAAACTGCAGAGTCTGCGAAATCCACTCAAAGTTGAGTTCGGCCCTTGCGACCACGGTATCCAGGCTCATCTTACGTCCACTGAGCAGCGCGGCGATCAGGTTCTGGAGGTCATATTTTCTGTTCAAGCGCGATCCTCCTTAAAGCTCGTAAATGGGCGTACCATAATACGTGTGCTCCAGGCAGAGGGAATCGAGCACGGTCACCAGAAGGTTATAGTTAAGATCAATGACCTGCGGGAAAATATCCCGGTCCTTGGTCTTGAGGAGCCGGTACTCGCTGATGAGTTCACCGCTTTCAAGCTCCATACGAACGCAGGAAACCACGGCAAATGTCATATCATCCAGAATCCAAAGCTCCATGATGTGTTTGATGATAACACCGGAGTCGCAAATCATTTCTTCATAAGCCTTGGAATACAGGAGTGTGGCCGGGAAGGGAAACAGCAGAGGGCCGCGATATCCGCCGTCAGGATCACCGTCAGGATAGGCGGTATAGACGTAAACGGGTTTTGAAAAAAACTTGATGCCTTGGGCGAGACTTTCAAAGTCCATTTCCTTCAGGGATTCCTCTGCGGAGGGCAGGAGTTCTTCACCTCGGAACAGGTGGTCAATAGCGTTTTCGAGTTCAATCGTTATAAGCATTTTGAGATTCCTCCATAATAGATAGTTGTTCGTCTTCGGCGGCAAAGCGAGTTTCCAACTGCTCCACCGTCCAGTTTTGTTTGAATTGTCCTAAAGGGCCGGGACCAAATTGTGCAAGAGCGCGTTTATCCAGTTCCCGAAGCCTGGCCCACAGTTCCGGGTGGTGTTTTCTCAGATTGCGCAGCTCTCCGATCCGCTGAAACGGGCAGCACCAGCAGGACGCCCGCCGATAGATACGGTACAGTCCGCCAAAGTCGAAGCCGTGGTCATAACAAATCTGTAAGGCCATTTCTTCGGTGATGCCCCATTCCACGAGGGGATACTTCTCGCCTGCGCAGCGCCACGCTTCATCCGCTGCAATGCCGACATAGTTCACCGCGCCAAGCTCCCCCTTGAGGCGATTGACCTCTTTTGTGATGAGATGCGTTTTGAGCTGCCCGGTACACCAGCGTACCCGGATACCTGGCCAGCCGTTGCCGTGTAGCGGAATCCCTTTCTGGATTCGATTCTCAATGGTTTTCGGCTTGACCTTTGGCTCCTCGAACATAAGATACTCGTAGCTGTGCTTTGCGCGCAGGACGGTGATATGGATGCCGCGCTTTTCATAGAGATAGGTGTCCAGCTTTTCCAGATGGGCATACATTTCGGGAAACTCCATTCCCGTGTCCGCAAACATCACAATGTCGATGGGCATCTCCTTGTCGATCATGAGAAGGAGCATCGCCGTGCTGTCCTTTCCACCGGATAAGCTGACCGCGTGATAGCCTTTATCTGCCGGGGTTACATGAGTAGGTTTGCGTCACCTCCTATTTTTGGGCATAAAAAAACGCCAGACCTGTAAAGTCTGGCAAGGAGCTATCTGCTTTCTTCCCGCTGCCGCTTACGCAGCCAGGAATCCAGCAGCTTGAATATGGTGTTTTCAATTTGTGCGGGGGTATAGGACTTGGGAAAATACTTTTTGAGCTTGTCCCCGGACAGTGTGATATTGCTGCTCAGTTCCGGCTTTTTCTGCTCGGCCATGATGCCGAGAATGGAGTCCTCGTTGAGATCACCGGACTGACTGAGCTTTTTGATCCGCTGAGCCTGAGACAGCGACGGTGTAGCCTGTTCGCTCTCGATGGTTTCCAGAAGCAGCGACTGTTCTTCGGGCTTGAGATAGGACAGCTCGACAGCAGGGGTCATAGCCATTTTGCCGGAGTCTACCATCTCCTGTAACTCAGGCTGAAGCTCTGTAAGACGAATGTACCGATGTACTTGGGACTTGCTCTCACCTGCATCTTCAGCGATTTTCTCTAAGCTTTTTTGCCCAGCCAACTTGTTCCCAACTTGGGAACAAGTTAAGTCTCGGCGTTCACCTTGCCGCTTGATCGCCTCCAGCTTCATCTTGTACGCCTGGGCGCGCTCGGACGGAAGGATGTTTTCGCGCTGGAGATTGCTATCGACCATAATTATTGTGGCGGCATCGTCATCCAGATCACGGACAATGGCAGGCAGCTCGCTCAGGCCCGCAAGCTCAGACGCGCGTTTGCGGCGGTGGCCGGCGACGATTTCATATTCGCCGTCAGGCCGCTGCCGCACGATTGCCGGAACGAGGACGCCGTAGGCTTTCACGCTCTCCACCGTTTCCTGCATTTTATCATCGTCCCGCACCTTAAAGGGATGGTTGGGAAAGTCATGGAGCTGGGAGAGAGGGATGTTGACGATTGAACCGACTACATCCTTTGACCGTTCCTCCTCTGTGGAGAAAAGATCATCGAGAGAGGTCAGACTTATGTTTTTCGCGCTGCTTTTCAAGCTTCAACACCTCCCCCGTGAGAGAGCGGTATGCCTCAGACACTTTTCCATGGGGATCGTGCGCGTAAATGCTCTTGCCCTCGGCGCTGATTTCAGCCGCCCGGACAGATCGGGGAATCTCCGTGTCAAAGACCTTGACCTTTGAGCCGTAGGTGGAGCGCAGCAGCGTGCCGACCTCTTTGGAGTAATTCGTCCGGTTGTCCGCCATCGTGAGCAGGATGCCGTCGATTCTGAGATTGCGGTTGATCTGCCGCCGCACCTTGTTCACTGTCTGCAAGAGCTGTTCAAGGCCCTTTGCGGAGAGAAACTGCGGCTGGGCCGGGACAAGAACACTGTCCGCCGCCGCGAGCGCATTGATTGTCAGCATCCCCAGGGAGGGCATACAGTCTATGAGGATATAGTCATAGTCCCGCTTCAAGGGCTCCAGGTATTGCTTGAGTACCTTCTCACGGGACATCGCATTGATGAGAGAAACCTCCATCCCGGCAAGTTCAATGTTGGCGGGGACGAGATCGACGTTCTCGGCATGGTGCAGGATTCCTTCACCGGGCGAAATCTCCTGATCCTCCACAACACGGCTCATGGCCGTTGCCAGCGTGAAAGACAGCTTGTCCGGCTCTGTGAAGCCAAGAGAGATGGTCAGCGAGCCCTGCGGGTCAGAATCCACCAACAGGACGCGCTTTCCCTCCTGGGCAAGACCGATACCGAGATTGGCGCAGGTGGTGGTCTTGCCCACGCCGCCTTTTTGGTTTGCGATTGCGATTACCTTGCATTTTTCAGTTATTTACAAACACCTCCATAATACTGTGCTTCCCTGAAAAGCAAAAATCGCCCAGCAGAAAGCTGAGCGATCATTATAAACAGTATTTAATTTTGTCAAATCAGGACAGAACCGAACAAATGAATCGTATGGAAAAACTCCGACACAGTTCAGACGTATAGCTGACAGGTGAGACAGGAACAACCGAGCTTAAATAGTCAACGTGCAAGCCTAAGACCATTTTTGCGTGCAAGCCTGAAACCATAAAGAAATTGAAGTCTTAAAGCCGCTCATTAGCCCATTTTTTAACCCTTTTTGCCGTTTTAACCCCGATTTGACCCGAATAAACTTGTTCAGAGCGAGTTAAAATGGGTTAAACTTTTTAAAAGGGAAAAACCCCGGAAACCGTTGAATTTCCAGGGTTTTTTTGAAAAATTAACGCTTGGAGAACTGCGGGGCACGCCTCGCCGCTTTGAGGCCGTACTTTTTACGCTCTTTCATTCTCGGGTCGCGGGTGAGGAAGCCGGCGGCCTTGAGGGCGGCGCGGTAGCTCTCATCGACGACGAGCAGGGCGCGGGCGATGCCGTGGCGGATGGCGCCGGCCTGACCGGAAACGCCGCCGCCGGCGACGGTCGCTTCGATGTCGACCTTGCCGAGGGTGTTGGTGGTGACCAGGGGCTGACGGACGATGAGCTTGAGGGTCTCGAGACCGAAGTAATCGTCGATGTCACGGCCGTTGATGGTGATCACGCCGGAGCCGTTGGGAATGAGGTGGACGCGGGCGACAGAAGACTTTCTGCGGCCGGTGCCGTACATGTAGGGCTTCTTGGTCTTGTAGGTTGCCATAGTTCTTTACCTCCTCTTAGCGATCCCAAACTTCGGGCTTCTGGGCGGCGTGGGTATGCTCGGCGCCGGCGAAGATGCGCAGACGCTTCAGCTGCCACTGCGCGATGGTGTTCTTCTGCAGCATGCCGCGGACAGCCAGACGCATCGCGAGCTCGGGCTTCTTCTGCATCAGGATCTTGTACTGGGTCTCTTTCAGACCGCCGGGATAACCGGAGTGGGTGCGGTAGTACTTCTGCTCCAGCTTCTTGCCGGTGAGGACGGCGTCCTTGGCGTTGATGATGATGACGTAATCGCCGCAGTCGACGTGGGGAGTGTAGTCGGGTCTGAGCTTGCCGCGGAGAAGATCGGCGGCGAGGGCAGCGGTCTTGCCCATGGGCTTGCCGGCTGCGTCAAGGATGTACCATTTGCGTTCAACGGTCTCCTTGGTGAGCATGGTTGTGGACATGTGATTGCCTCCAATATAAAATCAATTGTTTTGACGTGTTCAGGGCGCGGACGGATAACGGGTCCCGTCCGGCGCGCTCCACTTTTATACCACAGGGGAGGGAAACTGTCAACAGCGAATTTAATTTAGAATTTCAAAACTCGCAAAATCTAGTAAAAACTCGTAAAATCTATAGAATCCTTCAAATGGATTTTCAAACCGGAAAGTCTTTGACATTTGACTGCCGCTTCGCTACAATAGGGCGGGTAAAGAAAGGTGGGATTTCCCATGGACAAGGCGCTCAACGAATTTACCGGCACCGTGCGCCGCGCGGTGGATGATTACGATATGATACAGGAGGGCGACAGGGTGGCGGTCGGCGTGTCCGGCGGCAAGGACAGCATGCTCCTGCTGCTCGCGCTCAATCATCTGAAAAGCTTTTACCCCAAACCCTTTGAACTTTCCGCGGTGACCATCGAGCTGGGCTTTGAGGGCATGGATTTCACACCCGTGAAGGACATGTGCGCACAGCTGAATATCCCCTACGCCTGCCTCAAGACCGACATCAAGGAGATCGTCTTCGACGTGCGCAGGGAGGATAACCCCTGCTCCCTCTGCGCCAAGATGCGGCGCGGGGCGCTCAACGACTACCTGCGCGAAAACGGCATCGGCAAGCTTGCCCTCGGCCACCACTTTGACGACGCGGTGGAGACCTTCATGATGAGCCTGCTGTTCGAAGGGCGCATCAGCTGCTTTCGGCCCGTGACCTATCTCGACCGCTCCGGTATTACGCAGATCAGGCCGCTCATCTACTGCGGAGAACAGAAGATTGCGAATCTCGCCGCGCAGCTGAATGTCCCGGTGGTGGAAAACCCCTGCCCCCAGGACAAGGCCAGCAAGCGCTGGGAGATCAAGCAGATGCTCAAGACCATGAGCGCCGACTATCCGGACATGAAGTCCAAGATTTTCGGCGCCATGCAGCGTCAGCCCCTTCCCGGCTGGCAGCCGAAGGAGAACTGGAGACTGAAGCGATAAGCCGAAAGCTTGTCATCTTGAGCGAAGCGAAAGATCTTGAAGATCCTTTGCTGACGCTCAGGATGACATTTTTTGCGTACAAAACCGGCAGGGCGAAAGCCCTGCCGGTCGCTGCTTGTGCGGTATCTTATACTATTCCTTGATAGAAATCTTTAAGTCTTCCCGGCAAAATTTGCGCCATACTGCGTTGAAGCCCTTGACCATATATCTCCATTATGCTCTGCGGGCATTACTTGTTGACAAGGTGAATGGCGAAGCCGCCGTACTCGCCCTTGAGGTAGACGAACTTGGGCGCGCCCTTGTCGTTGTAGGTGATGGAATCCTCGTTGAACTCCACACCCTGCAGGCCCAGGTGGTAGATGCAGCGCTCGACGCTGTTGGTCTTGAAGCCGATGTGGCCCATGGTGCCGGGGCCCTTGTGACTCATGAACTCGATGGCGTTGTCGGCGGCGAACCAGGACTTGCCCGTGTCGCGCGGGGACAGGCCCAGCATGCAGCTGACAAGCTTGGCGAGGCGCTCAGCCTCCTCGCGGCTTTCGGTGTTGACACCGACGTGGGCAAGCTCGATGCCCAGCATGACCTTGACGGCATCTCTGCAGATGGCGGTGATCTCGTCCCAGCACTCGCCCTCGATGAGATCCTTCTTGACCATCCAGGTGCCGCCGCAGGCGACGATCTGGTCGAAGGAGAGGTAGTCCATCATGTTCCTTGTGTTGACGCCGCCGGTGGGCATCCACTTGAGCTCGCGGTAGGGACCGGCAAGGGCCTTGAGCTTCTTGATGCCGCCGTTATCCTCGGCAGGGAAGAACTTGACGACCTCCAGGCCCAGGGTCATGGCCTGCTCCATCTCGCCGCCGGTGGCGGTGCCGGGGAGCATGAGCGCGCCCTTGTCAAGGCCGTATTTCACGGTGTCGGGGTTGAAACCGGGGGTGACGATGAACTGGGAGCCTGCGGCCAGAGCGCGGTCGAGACGCTCACGGCTGGTGACGGTGCCGGCGCCGACCACCATTTCGGGGACCTCGGCGGCGATGGCGCGGATGGCCTCCTCGGCGGCGGCGGTGCGGAAGGTGACCTCGGCGGCGGGCAGACCGCCGGCGACGAGGGCCTTGGCGAGCGGGACGGCTTTCTTGGCGTCGTCAATGGCGATGACCGGGACGATACCGATCTTGGACAGGGTATGCAGAACTTCGTGCATAGGGCATTCCTCCAGTAAATTGTATATATTGAGCCCCGCGGACTCCGTGTTTCTATTGTGATTGTAACAGACGCGCGGCTTCTTTACAATGCTGAAAACGGACAAATACCCGGCAGTTTTCATATCTGCCGGGTATAGCGATGTCACTTTTTTTCTCCGACCAGTCTCTCGCCGATCTTATACACATCGCCCGCGCCGACGGTCAGCACGATGTCGCCCGGGTGGGCGATGGCGCGCAGGGCGTCCTCAATGACATCGAAGGTCTGGCAGAAGATGGAGCCGTCCACTTCCTTTGCCAGATCCGCCGAAGAGATGCCGATGGTGTTTTTCTCCCGCGCGGCGAAGATCTCCGCGAGGAACACCACGTCGGGCCTTCTCAGCTGCTCGACAAAATCGGGAAACAGGGCGGCGGTGCGGGAATAGGTGTGGGGCTGGAAGACCAGCACCGTGCGCTTGTAGTTGAGCTGCTCCACCGCGTCGAGCAGCACCTTGAGCTCGCCCGGGTGGTGGGCGTAATCGTCATACACATCCGCGCCGTTGTACTTGCCTTTGAACTCGAAGCGCCGTCCCGCGCCGTTGAAGCCCGCAAGGCCGTACTTGACGGCGGTGGGCCGCACGCCGAGGCTGATGCAGGCGGCAGTGGCGGCCAGGGCGTTCTTGACATTGTGCATGCCCGGTACATGCAGCGTCACGTCGGTAAAGAGCTTTCCCTTGTAGAGAATGTCGAAGTGAGAGTTTGCGCCCTTAAACTCGATGTTCGCCGCCGTCACGTCAGCCTTGCCGCTCAGACCGAAGGTGATGACATGCCCCTGCACATCCTGCACGACCTCCATGGTGTTGGCATCGTCGAGGTTTGCGATGATATAGCCGTCCGCGGGGACGCGCTGGGCGAAGAGACGGAAGGAATGCTTCACATCGTCCAGGTCCTTGAAAAAGTCCAGGTGGTCGGCCTCCACGTTCAGCACGACCGCGACCGTGGGGTGGAAGGAGAGGAAGGAGTTATAGTACTCGCAGGCTTCCATGATGATCGTGTTGCCGTGGCCCACGCGGTGACCCGCCTTCAAAAGCGGCAGCGTACCGCCGATCATGACGGTGGGGTCCTTGTCGGCAGCCATCATGATGTGGGTGCACATGGAGGTGGTGGTCGTCTTGCCGTGGGTGCCGCAGATGCACAGGGCATTGGCGTAGTCCTTGGAGATAGCGCCCCAGGCCTGGGTGCGCTCAAAGACCGGGATGCCCTTCTGACGGGCGGCGATGATCTCGGGATTGTCGTCGTGCACGGCGGCGGTGCGGACCACAAACTCCACGTCGTCCGTGATGTTCTCGGCCTTATGTCCGATGAGGACCTCGATGCCCTTGCGGCGCAGGCCCTCTACATTGGCACCGTCGTTCATGTCCGAGCCCGTGATGCCGAGCCCCATTCCCTTGAGCACCTCCGCCAGCGACGACATGGACACGCCGCCGATGCCGATCAGATGGCCCCGTCTGCCGGGGGAGAGAAAATTGTCAAATTCAGCCATAATAACGCTCCAATGATTTTCTGCGAAAGCTCTGCTTTCACAGAAAATGTTTTGATTCAAGCGCCTGTTTCCCGCCGCTTGAGCGGCAACCGAAACAGATGCGCAAAATCCCCATGCGCTGTGAGCTTTTACGCGTCGCAATGCAGCCTGCGGCGCATGGGGATTTCATATGAAAAGCAGTTGCGGTCAGAGGAAAAAGGTGATACTATACAGTCACGCTCTGCGTTTTTCATTTTTGTTATTATAATACGGTGCCGGGTGACTTGCAAGTGCATCTTTCCCGGCGCGGCGGATCAAGAGGTGAGATGGCCGTGGACTCCTGGGAGGCCCTGAAAAGTGAATGTGCGCGCTGCCGCGCCTGCTCTCTGTGTGAGCGGCGGCACAACCTGGTCTTTGGCGTCGGCAATGAGAAGGCGGAGCTCATGCTCATCGGCGAGGGTCCCGGCGAGCAGGAGGACCTCAAGGGCGAGCCCTTTGTGGGCCCCGCCGGAAAGCTCCTGGACGACATGCTGAAAATGATAGACCTTGACCGCAGCATGGTCTACATCGCCAACATCGTCAAGTGCCGCCCGCCTGGGAACCGCGACCCCCTGGGCGTGGAGCAGGACGCCTGCCGCGGCTGGCTCGACCGGCAGATCGCGCTTATTGACCCCAAAATCATCGTCTGCCTCGGCCGCATCTCGGCCAAGGCGCTCATTGACCCGGACTTTCGCATCACGCGCGAGCACGGCGTCTGGTACGATATCGACGGCCGCCGTGTCATGGCGACCTATCACCCCTCGGCCCTGCTGCGCGATGTGACGAAGCGGCCCGAGGCATTCATGGATCTTCGCAGTTTGAGAAAGGAAATCAAGGCTGTCTGCGACAGCGTCTATTTATGATCGAGTTTCACGCAATCTCCATACTGGACAAGGAATGGATCGACCGCCACCTCATGTGTGAGGATTCCCCCAGCGCGGACTTTAACTTCGGCAATATGTTCATCTGGGACCAGCACTACCGCCAGCTGGTGTGCAATCTCGGGGAGCGGACGCTCACCAAGGTGCGCCTGCACGGCCGTCCCGCCTTCGTCTATCCCATCGGCTGCGGCCCGCTGCGCCCGGCGATCGAGGCCCTGCGGGCGTACGCGAAGGCAAAGGAATACCCCTTCCTCCTGCGCGGCATCACCGAAAAACACAGGGAGCTGCTGGAACAGGAGTTCCCCGGCTGCTTCTGCTTCTGCGAGGAGGAGAAATACGCCGACTATATCTACGAGGCGCAGAAGCTCTCCACCTATTCCGGCAAGGCCCTGCACGGCAAGAAAAACCACTGCAACCGCTTTGAGGCCGAGCATGAATGGTCCTTCGTGCCCCTGACAAGGGAGCTCATCCCCGCCTGCGAGCAGATGCTGAACGAATGGACCGAGGACAATGCCGAGCGTCTGGACGACAGCATCGTCTACGAGCACGACGCCATCGAGCGGGCCTTCCGGCATTATGAGGAGCTGGGCCTGGAGGGCGGCGTCCTCTTCGCCGACGGGAAGCTTCTGGGCTTCTCCTTCGGCGAGATGACGAGCTCCGACACCTTCAACGTGCATGTGGAAAAGGCCGCCGCGGACATAAACGGCGCATACCCCATGGTATGCCGCGAGCTTGTCCGCATGCTCATGGAAAGGCACCCGGAGCTTGTCTGGATCAACCGCGAGGACGACATGGGCCTGGAGTCCCTGCGCAAATCGAAAGAATCGTACAAGCCAGCATACCTGCTCAAGAAATACGCGGCCCAGTGGATCGGAGAAGACTGATGGCAGATTATACCTTAAGAGAATATCGCGCGTCGGATATCCCGGCCCTGTCCTTTTTGTGGCAGGACGTGTTCGGCGATCCGCTGCCCTTTACGGCGGAGTTTTACGCGCTTTTGCCGGACATGGGCTCGGCAGTCGTGGCGGAAATGGACGGGAAGCTCGTGGGAGCTGCCCATGTGCTGACCGGCTTTGAGCTCGTCGGCAGGCGCAGGAAGGCCCCGGTCGTGGGCTATATCTACGCGGTGATGGTGGCCTCCGAGTACCGCAGCCTCGGCGTCGGCAAGGCCGTCACGCTGGAGAGCGCAAAGCTTGCAAAGCGCCGCGGGGCAAGCCTTCTGTGCACCCTCCCGGCAGACGCGCCGCTCTACGGCTGGTATCACCGGCTGCTGGACTTTGAGTGCGTGCTGCACCGCAAAACGTTTGAGCTGGGCTGCCAGGCGCTCGCGGACACGATGGAGCTTAGCTCAACCGAGTATCTGCACTGGCGCGAAAAGCTGCTGGAGGGAAAGAACCACCTGCGCCCCTCCCAGCCGACGATGGAGTTTCAGCGCCGCTTCTGCAAGTTTTACGGCGGCGGGCTCTATGCCTGCCAAAGCGGCATCTGCACCGCAGAGCTCGACGGTGACGTGTGCGTCATCAAGGAGCTCATCACAAACGAGCCTGCCGACTGCGTCACGATCGCGGCCTCGGTGGGCAAGCTCCTGGGCGCGAAGAAAGCGGTGTACTATCTCCCGGCGCGGGAAGGGGAGTCCTATGTCTCCGCCCAGCCCGGCAGCGTCCCCGCCGACTGCGTGTGGAATCTGACGTTCGACTGACCTCCTCTGTCATCTTTTACAAACAGGAAACAATTCCGGCATTACTTACGAAACATCTTTGCGGTATTCTATACTCGCAAGCAGGAAAGAACTTCATACGGAACGCAAGTTCTTCTTAAACCAAAAGCAGAGTGGTCAGGCACTCTGCTTTGGTTTTTTAAACTTATTTTTCAATGATGACCCGGTTGCCGTGGATCTTCAGCTTGTGGGAGCAGTAGAGGATCACCGCCTGGCTCAGCAGGCGCCATTCGCCCTCCTCCAGTACACGGCGGGAGAGGGTATCGGGCGTATCGTCGGGCAGGACCTCCACGGCCCGCTGGAGGATGATGCTGCCGATGCGCCCGTCCCCGTCGGCAAAGTAGGCGGTGGCGCCGGTGAGCTTCACGCCGCGCTCGAGTACCTGGCGCTGAATGTCGCCCTCTTCGTCCTCGAAGGCGGGGTAGAGGGCCGGGAAGGTGCCGATGATGCGGTTTTTGAACTGGTAGGGGATCACGCCCAGCGGCATGTCGTAGCCGGCCAGGATCACAAGCTCAATGTCCATGTCCTTGAGCTTGTTGGCCACGGCCATGCTGTGGCTCGTGGTGTTGGGGAACAGCTCCGGGTCCACCACATAGGCGGGCACGCCTGCGTTGAGCGCGCGCTTCATCGCGTACACGTCCCGCGCCGTGGAGATGACCGCCACCAGCTCAAAGTCCGGTATTTCCTTAAAATACATGGAGTCCAGGATCGCCTGGAGCCGTGCCCCGTCCCCGGACACCAACGCCGCCGCTCGTATCATGTCGAACCTCTCTTTATCTGACACTAACCTCAAATAGAACCCTTTAAGTCTTCCCGGCGAAATTTGCGCCATGCTTCGTTAAAGCCCTTGACCATATATCTCCATTATGCTCTGCGGGCTTTGCCTCGCCTGACACAAATTTTGCTCGGGAATCCATTAAAGCTTTCTGTCTGAGCTTAGTGTGAATCACGGCGGTACTTGTCGCGCGGAGAAAAACACGCTATAATAGCAGCACCGCCGTCACTGTCTGTGTTATGTCGACTTATTATACCGTATACCGACGCGGCGGTCAAGCATCAGGAGGCAGGCTTATGACAGAAATTTATGTAATTCGGCACGTTCAGGCCGAGGGCAACCTCTATCGCCACATGCAGGGGCACTGGGACGGGGACGTGACGCCCCTCGGGATACGGCAGCGCGATGCCCTGGCCGAGCGCTTTCGCACTGTCCCGGTGGACGCCGTTTACTCCAGCGACCTCTGGCGTGCGCGCTTCACCGCCTCCGCCGTCACAAAATACCACGATCTGCCCGTGCAGACGGACAGACGCCTGCGGGAGATCAACATCGGCCCCTGGGAGACCGAGCCCTTCGCCAATATCATCTGGGAACAGCCGGAGCAGCTTGACAGCTTCATGCACGATCAGGAGCATTTTTATCTCGCCGGGGCCGAGACCTATCAGCAGGTGCAGGCTCGGGCGCTGACGGCGCTGTATGAGATCGCCGAGCGCAACCCCGGCCGCACCGTGGTCATCACCACCCACGGCATCACCATCCGCTGCATGCTCACAAAGCTGCTTGGGGTTTCTCTCAACGACAGCGAGACCGTGCCCATCTTCCAGAATACCGGCGTTGCCCATTTGCTTTATGAAGACGGACAGTTTCGCGTGGATACCCTCAACGACGTCTCCCACCTGCCGCCGGAGCTTCAGCGCAGCTACGTCAATCTGCCCGCCCTGCGCCACGTTTGCGTCGACCCGACGCAGTACCGGGCGCTCTACGAGCAGAGCTATGCCGACGCATGGCTTGCCGCCCACGGCAACTTAAACGGCTTTGAGGCGGATACATACTACCGCGCGGCCTGCGAACACTATATCTACGATAATGAGGCAGTCATGCTTCTGTACGAGGGGGAGACCTTCGCGGGGCTCATCGACCTGGACACCAAACGCGGCGAGCACGCCCTCTACGGCTGGGTGAGCCTTCTGTACCTGTGCCCGCAGTATCGGGGACAGAAGCTCGGCGTGCAGCTGCTGGGCCGGGTCGTGGCAAAATACCGCCGTCTCGGGCGCAGCGCCATCCGCCTGCATGTGGCGGAGGACAACCTGCCCGCCCTCGCGTTCTATCGGGCCAACGGCTTTCGGGAGCTGTCGCGCATACCGGGAGCGCAGGCCCAGCTTCTGCTGATGGAAAAGGATCTGCGCCATGGGCATGTATGACGAACGGGCACGCGTCGTGTACCCCGAAATCGAGCCGGGCCGCCGCGTGCTGGTCATCTCCGACATCCACGCCAATCTCCCGTATTTCCACGCCCTGCTTCGAAAAGTCGGCTTCTGCGACGACGATCTCCTGATCCTGAACGGGGATTTCCTTGAAAAGGGAGCCGAGAGCCTTCGGACCCTGCGGGAGGTCATGGCCATGACGGAGAAGGGGAACGTGATCCCTGTCATGGGCAACTGCGACGGCTGGGCCGCCATTTTCTCCATGGGCACCCACTGGGAAAAGAATCTGCAAGGCTATCTGCGCTACCGAAAGAGCGGCCTGCTGTGGGACATGGCCCGGGAGCTGGGCCTTGACCCGCTGGTGCTGCCGGATTATGAGACCTTCAAGCGCATGCTTTCCGAACGTTTCCCGGCGGAGTTTGACTTTCTGGATAAGCTCCCCCACGCGGTGCGGGCCGGGCGCTATACCTTCGCCCACGCCGCCGTCTATCCCCACAGGCCCCTGGAGGAACACAGGGTCGGGGAGCTTCTGCGCTGCGATGCCTGGTATAAGCTGGGCTATCGCTTTGATAACTGGGTCGTGGTGGGGCACTACCCGGTGATGCTCTACTGCGACGATATCGTCTGCGCAAACCCCATCATCGACCGAGAGCGGCACATCGTCTGCATCGACGGGGCGTGCGTGCTCAAGGACGACGGGCAGCTCAACTGCCTCATCATCCAGGACATTACCCGCGACGAGCTCAGCTTTGAGGCCTATGACCCCTTCCCGGTTCGCGCCGTCCTGAACGATCAAGCGGCGTCCGATCACTCAACCTACATCCGCTGGGGCGACAGCCGCGTGCAGGTGCTCGAAAGGGGAGAAGAGTTTTCCCGCTGCCGCCATGTGCGCACGGGCTACGAGCTGGACATCCTGACCAAATACCTGTTCTCGGACGGGGAATTTACCGACTGCAACGACTGCACGGACTATGTCCTGCTCTTAAAAGCAGGGGACAGGGTCGGGGTGGTGGAGACCTGCTCGCGCGGGTATTTCGTCAAGCACAACGGCGTCTCGGGCTGGTACTTCGGGGCGCTTTCGGAGGAATAGAATGAAGATACTGGTCTCCGCCCTCGCGCTCATCTGCTGCGGCATGAGCCTTGTGCTGTTTGTCACGATGGGCTTCGACAAGCGCTTTGCCCAAACCGGGCGCCGTCGTGTGCCCGAAAAGCGCCTGTTCGGACTCGCGGCCCTGCTCGGCGCGCCGGGCGGGCTTCTCGGCATGCACGCCTTCCGCCACAAGACAAAGCACTGGTATTTCGTCGCGGGCTTCTGGACTTTGACACTGCTGCAATTGGGTGCGCTTGCGTATCTTGCGTATCGCTTTATGTAACGTCCCGCACCCGGAGAGTGGAGTTCGCTTTAGAAATCCCACTCTCCACTTTTCACTTTGCGTTACATCTCGTCGTCGATAATGGCGTCGCTGCGAAACAGCAGGCTTACGCACCACAGGGCCGACAGGCCCACCAGGGTGTAGATAACGCGGCTGACGGTGGCGGTCTGCCCGCCGAAAAGCCAGGCGACCAGATCAAAGCGGAACAGGCCGATGCTGCCCCAGTTGATGCCGCCGATGATGGTCAGCGCCAGCGCAATACGATCCATAAGCATATGCGATACGCTCCTCTCTTTTTTGGAAACGCTGCGTAAAACAGCGCTTCCTGTGGGTTCCCGCTTATTGTTCCCCATGTGCACAGGAGTATGCGCGGACAGAAAAATTATTTTGTGCGTATCGGCTTAACTCAGCTAACCCCGTCATTGCGAGACCAGTTCTCAAACTGGTCGTGGCAATCCGCCCGCCGGAGGCACTAAAACACGCAGAACCAGTGACATCGGTCACTGGTTCGCAATGACAGGCCATAAGCTGGTACTTGCTGCTTAAAGCCGATACCCATAAATTATTTTTCACGTTCGACAGAAAGGGCGCGATTTCGCCCGCAGGACATGCTATCATACAGGCACAGCTTATCCAATTGGCCTTTCGTGAAAAAGGCCGCGGCTCATATCTTTATCCCAAACCCTGTCTTGCGGATCGTGTTAGCGGTCCGCACTTTTTTATTGTTTCCGAAAAAGGAGGAAACTATTTGTGGATTTTTGGCGTCGAATGGGGTAAAATACAAAGGATATGACCGAAAGGAGGCACGGCATGAAGGTCCTGTTTGTCAACGGCTCGCCGCGCGGGCGCTTCAGCGTCACGCTCCAGAGCTGCCTGTACCTGGAAAAATGTTTCCCGGCGCACAGCTTCCGGCATCTCAATGCGGCTGCGGGGCTCGGCGGCTTTGAAAAAGACATGGCCCCGGCTGCCGAAGCCTTCGGCTGGGCAGAGCTTGTGATCTTCGCTTACCCGGTCTACTCCTTTCTCGTCCCCTCACAGCTGCACCGCTTTCTGGAACTCATGCGGGAGCGGGGGATTTCCCTCAAGGACAAGTATGCAGCGCCCCTGACCACCTCCAAGCACTTCTTTGACGTGACGGCTCACCGCTTTCTTGAGGAGAATCTCCACGATCTCGGCGCAAGGGTAATCCACGGCCTCTCGGCGGACATGGAGGACATGCTCACCGAGCAGGGGAGAACGGAGCTCACGCAGTTTTTCCGCTATGCCGTCTTCTGCGCGGAGAATGCCGTTTATGAGCATACTGCCGCGCCAGCCGCTGTGCCGGAGCGCACACCCTATGTCAGCACGCTGGAGGCGGTCAAAAAGCTGGACGGCTTTGATACCGTGATCGTGGGCGATCTGCGGGAGGGGGACGAGAGCCTGCGTGCCCTCATCAAGGATTTTTCCGCCGCCTTTCCCTATCGCACGCGCTTTGTAAATCTCGCGGACTTCTCCTTCAAGGGCGGCTGCCTCGGCTGCCTCAACTGCGCGACCGCGGGCAAATGCGTCTATCATGACGGCTTCGACCGGCTCCTGCGCGAGAAGATCCAGAACGCCGATGCCATCGTCTACGCCTTTACCCTCAGCGGTCACAGCATGGGCTCCCGCTTTAAAATGTACGATGACAGGCAGTTTTGCAACGGACACCGCACGGTGGCCGAGGGCAAGCCCTTTGCCTATCTCGTAAACGGGGACCTGAGAGGGGAGGAGAATCTGCGCACCGTACTGAAAGCCCGGGCGGACGTGGGGCACAGCTTTCTTGCGGGCTATGCCAACGACGCCGACTCCATCCGCGATGTGTCCCTGCGTCTTGCCTGGGCGCTCGAGCAGGGCTATACCCCGCCGCGGAGCTTTTATGGCGTGGGCGGCATGAAGATCTTCCGCGACCTGGTCTGGCTCATGCGCGGCATGATGCGGGAGGACCACCTTTATTATAAGACCCACGGGCTCTACGATTTTCCGCAGCGGCAATTTATGCGCATGCTGGGCATGCAGGTGCTGGGCGCGCTGCTGCGTTCCCGGCGTATCCGCCGCCTGATCGGCGACAGGATGAACGAAGGCATGCTTGCCCCCTATAAAAAGATATTGAACGAAGGGATAAAACCGCAATGACCGTATTTGTCATGAAACTGCTGGCCGTGTGCTCCATGCTCATCGACCACACCGCCGTCTTCCTCTACCCGCACTTTATCGGAAAGCCGGTCTATGAATGGATGCGTGCCTTCGGCCGCCTGGGCTTCCCGATCTTTGCCTTTCTGATCGTCAACGGCTATGAGAAGACCCATGACGTGAAGCGCTATCTCACAAGACTCATCGCCTTCGCCGCAATATCTCAGATCCCCTTTACCCTTGCGCTGCAAGTCAACCGCTACCCCGACGGGGTCACGGCCGTTGCGCTCGGGCATCGCTGGTTTGTGTGCGCCATCTTTATCTTTGTTGTCTGCGCCGCGTGGCTCGGCGCCGTGCGCATGGACGCTTCGGTGATCTGGCCGCTGCTTGCGCTGACGCTTGCGGTGCTGCGCGTCCAGTATGCGGGCGTGCGCATCCTGGGCGCGAAGATGAACGTGTTTTATACACTGAGCCTCTCCCTTGCCGTGATCGCATTCCTCGACGCGGCCATGAAGCCGGAGCGGGACTGGGTGAAGCTGCTGATGCAGGCATTGGGCCTCTTCGGCGCGTTCTTCCTGATCCGGGACAACGTGGACTACGGTTCGATGGGCGTGGCGCTCATCCTCTCGCTCTGGCTTGCCCGGGGCAGCCGCTATTCCCAGGCGGCGGTCATTGTGCTGTGGAGCGTGGTGGAGTACATCGTGCCGGGACATCCCATCACGCACTTTATCTTTGCGTGCCTGTCCATCGTGCCGGTGCTGCTCTATAAGGGCAGGCAGGGCCCGCCCCTGAAGCTCGCCTTCTATGCCGTCTACCCGGTGCATCTCGCGGTCCTCGGCGCACTGACGGTGTACTTTACGCTTACATAGGAATGCAGGCGGGACCCCGTGTCCCGCCGCTTTTTTCTGTTCTTTTCGGTTGTCAAGGCGCGATTCTTGTGATATTCTAAGATGAATTGCCATACGCACAAGGAGAATCCGGCCATGTCTATCCGAAGAATGTTCAACAATGCCGTGAGCATCGTGTTCACGTTTATCAAGTTTTCCGTCATGAAGCTCTTCCTGGGTTCGGGCTTTCACTTTAAGCCCATCTGCCGCTTTTCGCCCAATGTGGTCACGGAGTTTGAGCACGGCAGCCATGTCTCCATCGGCAACCGCACCCGCATCCACTCCGGCTGTAAGCTCAAGGTGCGCAAGGGCGCGACGCTGAATTTGGCCGACGATGTGGTCTTTACCTATAACTGCATGATCAACTGCCGCGACAGCGTCACCATCGGGGAGGGCACCTCCATGGGCCCCAACGCCTGCATCTACGACCACGACCACGATTTCCGCGCGGGGCTGGACGAGCTGCGCTTCAAGACCGCGCCCGTGGTCATCGGCAAAAACTGCTGGATCGCCGCCGGGACCGTCATCCTCATGGGCACCACCATCGGCGACAACTGCATGATCGGCGCCGGCTGCATCCTCAAGGGGAACATTCCGGCCAATTCCGTCGTCACACAAAAGCGCGAGACCGTGATCAGGCCCTGGGAGGTGCGCGCATGATCCGCGTGCTGCACATGATCGCAAGCCTCGACGTGGGGGGCTCGCAGACCATGATGATGAACATCTACCGCAATATCGACCGCGAGAAGATCCAGTTCGACTTCGTGATCGACCGCCCGGAGGAGACCTATTTTGCCGACGAGATCAAAGCCCTCGGCGGCAGGGTGTACACCATGACGCCCTTTCACGGCACGAACGCCGGAGAGATCAAACGCGACTGGAACAACTTTTTCTATACGCACCCCGAATACCGCATCCTCCACTCCCATGTCAGAAGCTACGCTTCCCTCTATCTCCCGGTGGCAAGGGCCCACGGGATCAAGACCATCATCCACAGCCACTCCACCTCCACCGGCGGCGGGGTCAAGGGCGCTGTCAAGACCGTGATGCAGCTTCCTCTGCGCCACCAGGCGGATGTTCTGATGGCCTGCTCCCTCGACGCGGGCGAGTGGCTTTTCGGCAAGCGCGCCTGTCAGAGCGAGCGCTTTGTCCTCCTGCCGAACGGCATCGACGTGCGCCGCTTTGCCGTGAGCCCGGAAACGCGGATACAGTACCGCCGGGAACTGGGCCTGGAAGGAAAGTACGTCATCGGGAATGTCGGCCGCTTCTACGATGTGAAAAACCACACGTTCCTGCTGGACGTGTTTCAGAAGGTATACGAAAGGGACAAAAGCGCCGTGCTGCTGCTCGTCGGTGTCGGCCCCCTGCAGCAGGAAATGGCGCAGAAGGCCGTGCGCCTCGGTGTTGCCGATCAGGTCATCATGACCGGCAACCGGGACGATGTGCCCCAGCTTCTCGGAGCCATGGATGTCTTCGCCTTTCCATCCCTGTGGGAGGGCCTCGGCATCGCGGTGGTGGAGGCGCAGGCAGCAGGACTTCCCTGCGTCATCTCCGATACCATCACCAAAGAGGTGGGGCTTTCCGACCTGGTGCGCTATCTGCCTCTCGGCGACGCGGAAGCCTGGGCCGACGCGCTTTTGGAGCGCCGGGCGCGAGAGGATGTGACCGACGCCATCGTGAAGGCCGGCTACGATATCCGCGTCACCGCACAGAGACTTACCGCGCTCTATACGCGCCTTGACCGCGAGGCGCAGGGCTGAAAGGACAGACATGGAAAAGAGCAAAGTCATCCGATCCCTGATCTATAAATTCACCGAGCGCTTTGCCGCCAAGGTCATCGGCTTTGTGATCCAGATCCTGCTGGCACGGCTGCTGGCGCCGGAGCTTTTCGGGCAGGTCGTGCTGCTGCAGACGGTCATCGACTTCTTTGTGCTGGTGATCGAAAACGGTGTCAACACCTCCCTCATCCAGAGCCCGAAGGTGAGCGAGCGGGATTATTTTACGGTGTTCGTCATCACCCTTGCCCTCACGGGTACGACCTTCCTTATGATGCAGGCGGCGGCCCCGCTGCTGGCGGACTTCTACCGCAGCCCCGGCCTCACGGCTCCCATGCGATTTTATGCGCTGAGCCTCCTGTTCAGCGGCTTTAACTCCATCCAGACCGCCCGCATGCAGCGGGAAATGCGTTTTCGGGAGATGATGTTCTGCAATCTCTCGGCCACGGTGCTGGCGGGCACGCTCGGCGTGGTGCTGGCTTCAAGCGGCGCGGGGATCTGGGCGCTGGTGGGCTACTCCTTCGCCTATATCGTCTTCGTCTGCGTCTTCACCTTCCTGGTGCAGCGCTGGGTGCCCCACGGCGGCTTCTCCAAGGAAAGCGCAAGGCGTCTCGGCGGCTACGGCCTGAGGATGATGGCGGCCTCGGCGGTGGAAAATCTCTACATCAGCCTGCGCCCGCTCATCATCGGCAAATACTTCTCGGCTGCCGAGCTCGGGCACTACAAGCAGGGACAGCAGTTTTCCCACACCATCTCCATCAATATGGACGCGGCGATCCGCCAGGTCATGTTCCCGGTGCTCTCGCGCGCCCACGATGAGAAGGAGAAATTCATCGACATCATGCGCCGCATGAATAAGCTCGGCAGCTTTGTGATCTTTCCCGTGATGTTCGGCCTGTCCGCCGTGGCAAAGCCGCTGGTGCTGCTGCTGCTCAAGAAGCAGTGGCTGCCGACGGTGCCGCTGCTGGCGATCCTCAGCATCGCTGAGGCTCAGATCCCGCTGACGAGCGCCAATACGGTCGCGCTCAAATCCCTGGGCCGCTCGGACCTCTACGCAAAGCAGGAGGTTCTGCGCCGGGTACTGATGGTGGCGGTGCTGGCGGTCAGCATCGTTGGCTTCCGTTCCCTCACGGCCATCGCGATCGGCTATGCGATCTCCGCCTGGCTCGACGTGATCGTGACGAGCCTGCCCATCAAAAAGCTCCTGGGCTACGGTGCTCTCGATCAGTTCCGGGACGTGTGGAAAAACGGCGCCAGCGCGGCCGTGATGTTCGCCGCCGTGCGGGCCGTGGGGCTCCTGCCGCTGCCGACGGCGCTGCTGCTCCCGGTACAGGTCGTGTGCGGCGCGGCAGTGTATGTCGCGCTGAACCTGATTTTGAAAAACGACAGCCTGCTGTATATCCTGTCCATGCTCAGACAGCGCCGGGCTGCAAAGGATAACCCATGAAAAAAGAAACTGTAAAGTGGATAATCAAGGCGCTGCTTGCGGGCCTTGCCGCCTTCGCCGTTTTGTGCGCGGCCTGCGCGTTTTACTTCAACGTCCCCGTGCGCGTCTCCAACCCCGACGATACCACCGAATACCGCTACGAGCCGAACCGCCGCTACTTCCGCGGGACCGAGGGCTTCGGCACGGGCCGCACCAACAACGAGGGTTTTAATAATTTGCGTGATTACAATTACAAAGATGCAATCAATATTCTGCTGATGGGCTCATCGCACATGGAGGGCTTCTGCGTGCCCCAGGCCGATTCCGCCGCCGCGGTTTTAAACCGCCTCTTTGACGGGGAAAAGTATGTCTACAACATCGGCATGGCGGCCCACACCTTCCCCTACTGCGCCGAGCATCTGGACAAGGCCCTTTCGGTCTACGCGCCCACGGACGCCGTGGTCATCGAGCTTGCAAAGCTCGGCTACGCGCCCGCCGAGCTGGATGCCGCCGTCGACGGGACGCTGCCGGAGATCCGCGCCCACGAGGGCGGGATCGTGACGGCGGCGCAGAAGATCCCCTATCTGCGCCTGTTCTACACCAAGTACTTCCAGGGCGGCGGTGACGCTGCCGGAGAAGACAATGCGGCGCAGCCCCCGGCAGGGGACTTTGAGGCGTCCCTCTCCCGCCTGCTGCAAAAGCTCGGCGAGACGGGCCGTGCCCACGGCGTTTCCGTGATCCTGGCCTATACCCCCACCGTCCTGCCGGACGAGGACGGGCATATCGCCGTTCAGGAGCAGCCCGATGACCGGGCGCTTTATCAAAAGCTGTGCGCGGAAAACGGCCTCGCCTTCCTCGATTTGACCGAGCGGAACATTGCCGCCGCGGAGGAGCTGGGGCAGCTGCCCTTCGGCTTTGCCAACACCAGCCCCGGCACCGGACACATCAACAGCCTGGGGCTTCGCCTCTTTGCCGAGGGCGTGTATGAACAGCTGAGCGCGGGGAGGACAGAGAAATGAGCTTTGTAAGCCGTCCTTTCCTGATCTTCTTCCCCACGGTCTTCGCCCTCATGGCGCAGACAAATCTGCCCGTCTTTCAGGCCATGGAGCAGGAAAAGCGCCTGCGCATCCGGCATATCATCCTGCTGATCGCAAGTTATGTGTTCTATGGCTGGTGGGACTGGCGTTTCTGCTTCCTGATGCTTTTCCTCACGCTGGTGGCCCATGTCTGCGCCTTGCAGATGGACAAGCCCCGGCGGAAAACGGCGCTCGTCATCGGCGTGGTGGCGCCGCTCGTGGTGCTGGGTATTTTCAAGTATTACGATTTCTTCATCAATTCCTTCTGCGATCTCTTCGGCATTGTGCGCACCAATACGACCGCCCTCGTCATCGCCGTCGGCATCAGCTTCTACACCTTCCAGTCCCTGAGCTATACCATCGACGTGTACCGCGGCAAGATCGAGGCGGAGCGGGACTTCGTCCACACGGCGCTCTACATCGCCTTCTTCCCGCAGCTGGTGGCCGGCCCGATCGTCAAGGCCGGGGAGTTTCTGCCCCAGCTCAGACAGGAGCGCAACATCTCCCTTCAAAACCTTGAACCGGGCCTGCAGATCATGCTCTTCGGCTTTTTCAAGAAGGTCGTCATCGCCGACAACATCGGCCCCTTCATCCAGGCTGTGCACAGCGCCCCCTCTGCCTACAGCGCGGGAACCCTGCTGCTGGCCGCCTACGCCTACTTTGTCCAGCTCTACTGCGACTTCTCCGGCTATTCGGACATCGCCGTGGGCTGCGCCAAATGCCTGGGCTACGACCTGACGCGAAACTTCGACCTGCCCTTTATCTCCCCCAACGTCAATGAGTTCTGGCGGCGCTGGCACATCAGCCTCTCCACCTGGCTCACCGAGTACCTGTACTTCCCGCTGGGCGGCAGCAAAAAGGGCGAGGCGCGCACCTACCTCAACATCCTCATCAACATGACGGTCTGCGGCCTCTGGCACGGCCCGGAGTGGAAGTATGTGATCTGGGGCTTTTTGAGCGGTGTAGCCCAGTGCGCTTTCCGCGCGACGGGACCTGTGCGCAAAAAGATCCCGAAGACCCCGCTGACCAATGCGCTCAGCATTTTCGTGACCTTCCACTTTTTCTGCTTTGTCGCCATCATCTTCTGCGCAAAGGACATCGGGACCGCCCTGCAGTACATCGGCTATATCTTCACGCTGCACCGGGGCATCCGCTTTGTGAGCTTCTGGGGCATCTTCGGCCTTGTGCTCGTCTGGGGCGCGCACCTGGTTGCCTGCGCGCACAGCCGCCGTCTCGGCATCCGGCCCACGGGCTACTATCCGCTGGTGAGCCTTGGAAGCTTCACGGGCCTGCTGGCCTTCTTCCTCTTCCTCGGCGTCACCGCCGCCCTGGCCTATACCGGGCAGAGTCCCTTTATTTACTTCCAATTCTAGGACAACACCGCACAACTCGACTTCGACGCCTCCTGGAAAAATTGTGCCCTGACTTCGTCACTTTTTCTTGAAATACACAAAGTATTCCTACGAAAAAATGCCATCGTCAGAACCCAATTTTTCTCAGGATTCGCTCTCGCCGAATTATGCGGTGCTGCCCTAGTAAAAGTGAAGAGTGAAAAATGAAGATATGGTGTCCGTTTCGCGGACGATGAAAATTGTACGGAAGCCGCTCCTTCACTCCACTTTTCACTTTCAACTTTTCACTTTCGCATAATCTGTCCCGCCCCTCCATACACTTTGGAGGGGTGGTGATGTTTTTATGAAGCATAAAATCCGGTACGGGCCGCTGGCCATTTCGCTTTTGATTCCGCTGGCGGTCGGCGGCTTTTCCGCTTTCCTGACGCGCGACGGCATGGAGTATTTCAAAATCGTCCTCAAGCCGCCGCTCAGCCCGCCCGCGTGGCTCTTTCCCATCGTGTGGACGATCCTGTATCTCCTGCTGGGCTGGGCGTCCTATCTCGTCTGGGCAAGCGGCGTGAGTCCCGCGCGGCGCGACCGGGCGCTGACCGTGTACGGCCTGGGCCTGGCTGTCAATTTCCTCTGGCCCATCGTGTTCTTTACCATGCGCTTTTATTTTACCGCCTTCCTGCTGCTTTTGCTGCTGTGGGTGCTGGCGGTGGTCACGGCCCTGCTCTTTTCCTGCATTGAGGAAAAGGCGGGCAAGCTCCTGATCCCCTATATCGTCTGGCTCAGCTTCGCGGCGTACCTCAATGTCGGCGTGTGGGTGCTGAACCGGTGAACAGCCTGTCATCCTGAGCGAAGCGAAGGATCCCGTAAATCGTGCAAAGACCGGGAGATCCTTCGCTTACGCTCAGGATGACAGGCTTTTATTTTTCCTTTACGTTTCGCCCTATAATGTCCAAACATTTTACCGCAATTCACACAACGATTTGAACAAAAAGTATCGACAGCCCTATTTTTAAGTGTTTATCTTGCATAATGCATGGCTGTGTGTTAAAATAACCACGATAGTAATATCCGCATACTGCACACTTTTTCTCGAATGGGGGAACGCACATGGAACAGAAAGCCAAGATTCTTACGGTTGCCGGCAAGGGCGGTGTCGGAAAGACCTCCATCTGCGCCTCGATCGTGCGCCTTCTGGTCGAAAAATATCCCGACAAGAAGATCCTCGCCATCGACGCAGACCCCGCCGTCGGCCTGTCCGTTGCTCTTGGTGTTGACGTAAAGCTGACGCTGGACGATATCCGCATGAGTATCGTCGACAGCGTGGAAAACGGCGAAACCAAAGAGGCTCTGGAGCTTCTGAGCGAGGCGCGCTTCCGTATCTTCGACGCGCTGGTCGAGATGCCGGGTTTTGCCTTCCTGGCCATCGGCCGCCCGGAGAGCTCCGGCTGCTACTGCAAGGTCAACTCCTACCTCAAGGAGGTCATCAGCATCCTCGCCAACAGCTTCGACTACGTCGTCATCGACGGCGAAGCCGGGATCGAACAGATCCAGCGCCGCGTGATGGAAAAGGTCACGCACCTCATCCTCGTCACCGATCAGAGCAAGAAGGGCGCGCAGGTCATTGCCACCATCAAGCAGGTGGCCGATGAGCTCATCGCCTACGACCGCATCGGCGTCATCGTCAACCGGGTCACGAACCCCGAGCTTGTAAACGAGTTCAAGACCCCCGGCGTCGACGTCCTCTCCTTTATCCCCGCCGACAGCGCCTTTGCCGCAAACGACATCATGGGCAAGAGCGTCATGGAGCTGCCCGCGGATTCCGCCATGCTCAAGGGAGTGAAGGAAGCACTCCAAAACATAGAAATACTGTAAAAGAAATACTGTAAAAGAGGTGTAACATTTGAAAGATCTTAAGCATCTGATTTTCTTTGAAAAACTGCTTGAGAACGCCGACAACGAGCTGGTTAGACAGGCTCAGAAGGAGGGCGGCATCGCCCTCGGCTATACCTGCTACCACATGCCCGAAGTCCTGCTCAACCTCGGCAACTGCTTCTCGGTACGTCTGCGCGCACCCAACACCGGCTCCATCGACATCGCCACCTACTACATGTCCAACTACACCTGTGAGTACGCACGCGCACTCGTGGAGCGCGGCATTGAAGGCGGCTACCAGTTCCTCGACGCCATGATCGGCGTGGACGCCTGCTCGATGATGAACCGCGCCATGGAGCACTTTGAGATCCTCCAGGTCAACGACAAGCCCAACTTCTTCGTCTCCCACTGCGACATTCCCTTCAAGGTGACCGACTACACCCTCGACTCCTATGTCCGCCAGATGGAGGTCCACGTCCTGGACGAGCTGAACAAGCGCTTCGGCGTCGACACCTCCGACGAGGCCATCCGCGCCGCCGTCAAGGAGCACAACGAGGTCTGCGCCATCCTCACCGAGATCGGCCAGATGCGCAAGGCCGACAATCCTGTCGTCACCGGCTACGAGTACCACGTCCTCAACCTCGTCTCCTTCACGTGTCCCAAGAAGCTCATCCTGCCTTACCTGCGTGAGACGCTGGAGGAGCTCAAGACCCGCAAGCCCGACAAAAAGCCCGCCTTCCGCGCGAGAGTCGCCATCGTCGGCTCCGAGATCGACGACCCCAACCTCACCAAGCTCATCGAAGGCTGCGGCGCGCTGGTCGTGTCCGACCGCTACTGCTTCGGCTCCACCCCGGGCCGCGAGATCATCGAGCTTGCAGACGACAAGCCCGCCCTGCCGCAGATCTGCCTGCACGTCATGCAGCACTCCGAGTGTGCCCGCTACATCGCCGACGAGAAGGTCCTGCAGCGCCGCGAGACGGCCGACCGCCTCGCCAAGGAGTACAAGGCCGAGGGCATCATCTACGAGCAGATGAAGTACTGCGATTACTGGGGCTTCGAGCGCGCCCTCGTCTCCCACATCATGCACGACGAATACGGCTGGCCCGTCCTGTCCATCGACCGTCTGTACAATAACGGCAACTCCGGTCAGCTGCGCACCCGTGTTCAGGCCTTCGTAGAGTCGCTTGAGATCAAACGTATCCACAAGGAGGCAGAGAAGAATGGCTAAAATGGAAAAGATGGTCTACCCGAACCCCAAGTTCTGGAAAGCCAAAGACAATATGAACTGGAAGAAGCAGGGCGAGAACGCCGCGGAATTTCTCGGCATCGCCTGGAAGCTTCTCAAGGCCACCGACTGGAAAAAGTTCGGCGCCGACCGCGTCAACGACTGCAAGGCCGACTTCGAGCGTGTCAAGGGCGAGTATGCGGACTTCATGGCCCTCGACAACAACGAGAAGTGGGACCGCGTGGTAAACGGCGAGAGAAGCCTCGGCCGCCTCTACCGCAAGGGCGCGATGGCCACCGTCCGCCGCGAGTGGCGCGGCGTGAAGGACACCGCCTACGACTTCTATGAGTGGGGCAAGCTCTGGGTCATGCTGCTCGGCACCTTCTCCAAGGACCTGATCCCCGCCCTCAACGGCGCGCTGTGGTACCGCTGGATGATCTCCTACTTCTGCTGCCACGGCTTCATGGACAAGAACATCCTCGGCCTGCGCGGCTCCAATCTGCGCATGAGCCATGAGCTTACCTATCAGATCTTCCGCTACGTCGCCGAGAACCTGGTGCTCCTCAACAAGGCCGACCGCAAGAACGGCAACAGCGACGAGCTCAACCGCATGATGGTCACCTTCGACGAGATGACCATGGGCCAGATCATGGCGGGCTTCCCGGACCTCTGCGGCATCCCGCACCAGCTGCTGCCCATGTTCCTGGTCTCCGAGATCGACCAGCTCGTGTGCATCCCCTACATCGACGCGGTCGAGTCCTACGGCCTGCCCGCCGATACCTGCCCCGTCCCGTCCTCCGAGTGCGGCGCGCTGGTCATCAACGCCCTGCCCGACATGGGCTCCGGCTTCATCTCCAGCTCCATGCCGTGCGACGGCTCCACCATGGCCTCCTCCTACTTCTCCCGCCGCTTCCCGAATATCCCCGTGTTCCACCTCTGCTTCCCCGTCCGCTACCTGGATGAGGAGACCGTGCAGATGGGCGCCGAGGATATCAAGGCCTGCATCAAGTGGATTGAGGAGCGCACCGGCGCCAAGTGGTCCTGGAATCACTACTTTGAGTGCATGAAGCGCTTCAACCAGGAGACCGACCTGGAGCTGAACAAGTGGGAGATCAACAAGTCCTCCCGCCCGCAGCTGATCGGCCCGAGCTATGAGCTGTTCCGCAAGTGGAACTACGAGATGGACGGCGGCATCGACCCGCGCGTTCTCCCCTCCATGAAGAAGGTTGACGCCATGCTCATGAAGGCCTACGAGAACGGCGAGACCGCATGGCCCGAGCGCAAGATGAAGCACCGCGCCATCGTCTGGTCCTGCCCGGCCCACTACTATGCAAACTTCTCCAACTGGCTGGCCAACTGCTGGGGCATCGACGTGCTGGTCGAGATGGAGTCTTTGAACTTCACCAAGCACCTCGAGACCGAGGATAAGGAAGAGGCGCTCCGCGACCTGGCCCGCCTGTACGAGCGTATGGTCATGCGCCGTCACACCAACGGCGGCTACCAGAACGTCGTCGACGAATGCTGGGCCCAGTGCGAGGCCTGGAACGCCAAGCTCGTCATCATGTACCAGAACGTGGCCTGCAAGAACATGGCAACCGTCCAGGGCATTCTGGACGAGCAGGGCCGTGCCCGCGGCTATGACCTGATCTGGATCGAGCACGACCTGATGGACCCGCGTACCGTCTCGAGGCGCACCATGCGCGACAAGGTCAACGAGTACATGCGCACCGTCATGAAGGCCGAGCCTGTCGACCCGTCCCTGGTCGAGTTCGAGGACGAGGTCTGTATGTGAGTCAGAAGAAGCCTGCTCCATTCCGCTTCCGCGGTTTCCGTAAGAGCCGCGAAAGCTCCATATCCGCAGGCTCCTTCTTCCTCTCAAAATCAAACCCGCTTCGCTGGGCTTTGATTTTGTGTTAGAAGGCTTGCAGCTCTCTGCGCGCACTCGCGATAAACGCTTGCCTCCACCCTCTGGGGGAGGTGGCACGGCGCGTCTCCCGCAAGCGCCGTGACGGAGAGGGTTCCTGCGTACACCGTACAAAAATGGGACACCCTCTCAGTCACCAGTGCTCACACTGGTGACAGCTCCCCCTCCGGGGGAGCCGAGTATAGCCCCGCACCGGGGATATCTAAAACATACAAGGAGATAATGATAAATGAAATACTTCGGCGGTTGTGACGTAGGTTCCACCTACACCAAGGCAGTCATTCTGGACGAGAACGGCAAGATGATTGCCGACACCACCATTCG
>CADBJU010000032.1 GCA_902795045.1 Oscillospiraceae bacterium
TCAAAAGAATTTTTATAGTCATTTCTGACTCTTAAGAACCCTTTTCTTTGGTGCTTATTTTGCATAAGCTGTTCTTACATTGTTCAATTTTCAAGGTACATCCGCGCCCCGCCTTATCGGCGACAGCTTGGTTATTATAGCACGTTGTTTTCTGTTTGTCAACAACTTTTTTCAAATTCTTTTGGAATTTTTCATTTGTTGTTTCCGGAGAAAACGTCGGGTCACTCCCGAGTGCTTGAGTAATATAGCACCGCAGGGACCGTTTGTCAACACCTTTTTGAAAGTTTTTTCGACTTTTTTCAAAGTGTCCAAATGTTGTGGTTTCCATAACAAATTGGGCACAAGATAGGCGTTTGCGCTTATTTTGTTATGTTTACTTAAGTATGTCCCCGATGAAGGGCAGGGGCTTCTTCTCCCCCTTGACGACGTGGCCCACGCCCTGGACGATCATATAGATCCTGGCAAGCCACACAAGCCAGCCGAGGCCGAAGAGGCTGCCGACGAGCTCGCCCACGAGGCCGGCGGCAAAGAGGGTCATGCCCTGCCTGGCGTGGTACATCGCGAACCTGTCCTTGCTGCGGAACAGATAGGGCAGGATGAAGAGGACGCTGAAATAGGAAAGGCCCGCCATGACCTTGCCCGCGTCGTCGCTGTTTACGGCACTCCGCACGGTGCGGTATACATCACTTCCCGACCTGGCGGAGGTATTCGTAAAATTTCGCGCCTGCTCCTCCTTTGCCTTCTGGCGCTGAGCGTACTCGGTCTCGGCCCACTTGCGGCTGTTGGCCTGCTGGCGCTTGCGCTGTTCCTCGAGCTGCTTTTTCAGAAGCTCGCTGTCTACCTGCCTGTACTTCTCATTTCCGCCCCTGCGTGTTGATTTGTTTTCAGGTGCCTTTGCGGCGGCGGCAGCGGTGCCGGACGACCTGGCCGCTTCGGCGCTCTCGTCATAGCCGCAGGCCAGACAGGCGGTCTGGCCGTCGGGGATATAGGCACCGCAGCTTTTGCAGTATGCCATAGCTTCTTCCTCCTGTGATTGATCAGATAGTATCTTGATTTCTTCTAGTTCTTCTTTACGGCAAAATAGAAATAATTGCTTTTGTTTTCCGGGGTCATCCGTCCGTAATGGGGTAAGGTGAACAGCAGTTCGACATTGGCGCAATCAAGTGAAACGCTCGCGAGCGTCTCTTTTGCGGCGTAATCATGCAGTATAATATGAATAGCGCGGTGAAGGCCGGGAACAGATGTAGTCCAGCGGACATTATCTCTCGGGAACTGTTTCTTCCGGCCAAAAATGTCGCGCAGTTCGACCGTCGATTCGCTGAGCGTGATCCTCCAGTTTCTTGCATAGAGAAGCTGGTAAACCAGCAGAGCAAGCAGGATGCTCAGGAATAGCACAATCAGAAGATTGAAGTGAGGGTCGCTGCGATCCCAGGCGATCACGCCAAGTACAGCAAACAGAAGAAACCAAGCTGCAACAGGTATGATATTCTTCCGGTTGGGGCGTACCACGCCGGTTTTCTTCACAGGCGGAGCTCCCCCTCTCTGATATTATTATATTGTCATTATAGCGGGAGACTGTTAACATTTCAACACTGTTTGTTAAAAATCATGAACAGAATCGGTGCTTGCCGATGTTGACGATCAGCGGGCGCGACCAGATCCATTTGCTGGTGGCGGTGGACGGGTTAAAGTAGTAGATGGCGCCGTAGCTCGGGTCCCAGCCGTTCACGGCGTCTTGAGCCGCGCGATAGGCGCTCTCGGCCACGGGCTCGTCGAACTGCCCGTCGTCGAGACAGGAGAAAGCGCCGGGCTGGTAGATGACCTCGGCAATCGAGTTGGGGAAGGACGGGTGCCCCACGCGGTTGAGCACCACCGCGCCGACCGCGACCTGGCCCTCGTAGGGCTCCCCTCGTGCCTCGGCGGAAATGAGGCGGGCCAGCAGATCGAGCGAGCCGTTGCCGCCTCCGCCGCTCTCGCCGCCGCCCGCGCCGCCGGTGGGCATGCCCAGGGCCGCGAGGGTCTGGTCCCCCACCTGGCCGTCGGCGTTGAGGCCGTTTTTCTGCTGGAACCAGCGCACGGCCTTTTCGGTCTGACTGCCGTAGACGCCGTCCACGTCGCCGTTATAGTAGCCCCAGTTTTTGAGGCGGGTCTGGATCTCGCTCACGGCCGCGCCGCCCGAGCCCTTTTTATAAAGCTCCGCCGAGGCGCGCTGTGCCAGGGCGATGATGAAGATGTTGACGGCGAAAATCACCGCGAGGGCCAATATCAGCTTTTTGCGTTCAGGGGACATAGGAAATCCCTCCATAGACTTTTTTGTTTAGTCTGTGGAGGGAAGCTTGAATTATTCTGTTATTGAATTATTTTGCCCTGGTCTCGATCTCTTCCAGCACCTTGCCGGTGAAGACGGCAAGGCTCATGGCGCCGAGATCCTCGCCCGCGCGGGTGCGGACGGCGACGGTGCCGGCTTCGGCCTCCTTGCCGCCGACGACCAGCATGTAGGGCACGCGGTCCTCCTGCTGGGCAAGGCGGATCTTATAGCCGATCTTCTCGTTGGATTCGTCCAGCACGGCGCGGATGCCGGCGTCAAGCAGCTTCTCGTTTACATCGCGGGCGTAGTCGATGGTCTTCTCGCTCAGGGGCAGGACCTTGACCTGCACAGGGGCCAGCCACACGGGGAAGCGGCCCTTGGTCTCCTCGATGAGGTAGGCCATGAAGCGGTCGAGGGAGCCGAGGATGGCGCGGTGGATGACGACGGGGCACTTCTCGCTGCCGTCGCGGTCGATGTAGCGCAGCTCAAAGCGGGCGGGCAGGCAGAAGTCGAGCTGGCAGGTGGAGAGGGTGTACTCGGCGCCGACGGCGGGCTTGACGTTCACGTCGAGCTTCGGGCCGTAGAAGGCGGCCTCGCCGATCTCCTCGGTGAAGTTGATGCCGAGCTCGGTCAGCACCTCGCGCAGGGCGGTCTCGGCGGTGTTCCACATCTGGTCGTCGTCGTGGTATTTCTTCTTGTCGGCGGGGTCGCGCAGGGACAACACGCAGCGGTAGTCGGTGATGCCGAAGTCCTTGTACACGTCAAAGATCAGATCACAGACAGAGGCGACCTCGGACTTGATCTGCTCGGGGGTGACAAAGAGGTGGGCGTCGTTCTGGCAGAAGTGGCGGCCGCGCTCGATGCCCTTGAGGGTGCCGGAGGACTCATAGCGGAAGTCGTGGGCGATCTCGCCGATGCGGATGGGCATGGAGCGGTAGGAGCGCGGACGGTTGGCGAAGATGCGCATGTGGTGCGGGCAGTTCATGGGACGCAGGACGTAGGACTCCCCTTCCATCTCCATGGGCGGGAACATGTTGTCCTTGTAGTGGTCCCAGTGACCGGAGGTCTTGTAGAGGTCGACCGTGCCGACGCAGGGGGTCAGGACATGCTGGTAGCCCAGGCGGCGCTCCTTCTCCTTGATGTAGCTCTCGAGCTCCTGCCACACGACATAGCCGTTGGGGAGGAACATCGGCAGGCCGCGGCCCACCAGGTCGTCGGTCATGAAAAGCTGCATCTCGCGTCCGATGCGGCGGTGGTCGCGCTCGCGGGCCTCAGCCTGCTGACGCTCCCACTCCTGAAGCTCCTCGGTGTTGCGGAAGGCGACGCCGTTGATGCGGGTGAGCATCTTGTTCTCGCTGTCGTTTTTCCAGTAGGCGCCGGACTGCTGGGTCACCTTGAAGGCCTTGAGGGCCTTGGTGTAGAGGATGTGGGGCCCGAGGCACATGTCCACATACTCGCCCTGCTGGAAGAAGCTGAACTCGGTCTCGTCGGCCAGGTCGTCGATGTGCTCGAGCTTGTAGTTCTCACCGCGCTCAGCCATGAGCTTCTTGGCCTCTTCACGCGGCAGCATGTAGGCCTTGAAGGGAAGATTCTCCTTGACGATCTTCTTCATTTCCTTCTCGATAGCCTCGAGATCCTCGGGCGTGAGCTTGGTGTCCCCCAGGTCCACGTCATAGTAAAAGCCGTTCTGGGTGGCGGGGCCGTAGGCAAAGTCCGCCTGGGGGTAGAGGCGCTTGATGGCCTGGGCCATGATGTGGGCCGCGGAGTGGCGCAGGACGTGCAGCTCCTCCTCTTCGGGACACTCGGCCACATGGCCGTCCTTGTAGATGATCTTCATGTGAGTTCCTCCATATATTGATGTTGTATTTGATATTATAAACCCGTTTTTGACGGGGCTTTGCCTCGGCAAAAACACCATAAGCCAAGCAAAGCGAGGCCTCGCGCCGACCAAATGCGGCGTGTCACGGTCCGCCGCATGCGATAAGCGCGAGTCACTCGATTGAAAACCGTGTTTTCAATCGAAATAAAAAAATCCCCTGGCCTAAAGCCAAGGGTGCGTAAAGCACGGTTCCACCTTGATGTTTCACTCGATGACACAGTAACGCGCGTCAAACGTGCGGACTTGTGTCGCCCGCCGGCTCGGGAGTGGTGGCTGTGACGCATCCTCACGGGGCAGCTTGCAGCCGATGGCCGCCCTCTCTGTGCTTCGGATGTGTCCGCGTCTCCGTCTTTGCGTTTAAGCTTTGCCATCATACACCCGCGGTTTTGCGTTGTCAATCCTTTTATGCGCCGGGCGCGCCGCAAAATGGATTGTTTTAAATAATGATACTTGAAATTTTTGTTCATCTTTCGTACAATGAAAGGTACAAATTGCGTACGTAAAAGAGGAATCATCATGACAGGTTTTGCTTTCTACTATATTGAGGCAAACATTGTCTGTATCCTGGTGTTTGCCATACTGCTGCTGCACAACCATTTCAGCATCGACCGGCAGGAGAAGCAGATCAAATTCGATCACGCGCTGGCGGCCTTCATGCTGTACTTCGCGGCGGACTGCTTTTGGGCAGCGATCTCGACGGGGATGCTGCCGAGGACGCGTTTTACCGTGGCCTCCAACACCTTCCTGCTGTATCTGTTCATGTCGCTGATCATCTACGCGTGGCTTCAGTTCGTGCTGGCCTTTGAGCAGGCCCCGCACCGCAACCGCCCGATCAATCAGGTTGCCGTCGCGTTTCCGTTTCTTATCGCGACCATCGTGCTGAGCCTGCACTATATCATCGCCCCGTATACGCTCATCGACAAGGATCTGAATGTACTGCCCGCGTCCAGCGTTTACCTTGTGGCAGTTCCCTACATCTATATGGCGGCGATCCTTTTCTACACGATCCGCAAGGCGCGGCAGACGCAAAACCCGGCGTCAAAGAGAAAGCACCTGTTTGTCGGCTTTTTCCCGCTGATGACCATTATCGGCGGTCTCATAGAGATGCTGTTTCTGCCGGAGGTGCCGATCTTCTGCAACGCGAGCATGGTGCTGATGCTGGTCTTCTACATCCAGTCCCTGCAGGCCCAGGTCTCGATCGATCCGCTGACAGGCCTCAATAACCGCGGGCAGCTCGAGCGCTACTGCTCGCAGCGGGGCAACCTGCTCATGCCCGACCGGAAGACCTTTGCCGTCATGATGGATATCGACCGCTTCAAATCCATCAACGACACCTACGGCCACGCCGAGGGCGACAGGGCCCTGGTGCAGGTCTCCGGCGCTTTGAAGGCGGCCATGGGCCGCCACAACATGCCGTCGTTTCTCTGCCGCTACGGCGGGGACGAGTTTATCATGATCGTGCATCCCGCGGCCGCGGACGAGGTGGAGGACCTGATCCGGGACATCCGCGCCGAGGTCAAAAGCCGGAGCACGGAGCACCCCCTGTCCATCAGCGCGGGCTATGACGAGCTGAGGGGCGCGGAGGACAGCATCGAGGAGTGCATCGAGCGAGCGGACAAAAAGCTGTACCAGAACAAGAAGGCCGGGCGAAAGACCAGAAGCGCCTGACAAAGCATTTCAAAAACGAGAAACCGCACCCCCGACACATATCGGGCGTGCGGTTTTTTGTCACAGCGTTTCAGCGGTTGCCGTACATCTTTTCGTAGTAATTCTGGTACTCACCGCTGATGATCTCCTCCCACCAGGGCTTGTTGTCCAGATACCAGCGGATGGTCTTTTTGATGCCGTCGGCAAACTTCGTCTCCGGCAGCCAGCCCAGCTCGTTGTGGATCTTGGTCGGGTCGATGGCGTAGCGCATATCGTGGCCCTTGCGGTCGGTGACGAAAGTGATGAGGCTCTCGGGCTTGCCGAGCTCATGGCAGATGAGCTTGACGATGTCGATGTTTGCCATCTCGTTGTGGCCGCCCACGTTGTATACCTCGCCGATCCTGCCCTTGTGCAGGATCAGGTCGATGGCCTTGCAGTGGTCCTCCACGTACAGCCAGTCGCGCACGTTCTTCCCCTCGCCGTAGACCGGCAGGGGCTTGTCGTTGAGGCAGTTTGCGATCATGAGCGGGATGAGCTTTTCCGGGAAGTGATAGGGCCCGTAGTTATTCGAGCAGCGGGAGATGGTCACGGGCAGGCCGTAGGTGCGAAGATAGGCCAGCACCAGCAGATCCGCCCCGGCCTTGGAGCTTGAATAAGGGGAAGAAGAATGGATCGGCGTCTCCTCTGTGAAGAAGAGGTCGGGCCGGTCGAGCGGCAGATCGCCGTAGACCTCGTCGGTCGAGACCTGGTGATAGCGGATATTGCCGAACTTCCGGCAGGCGTCCATCAGGACCGAGGTGCCGATGATGTTGGTCTGGAGGAAGATGGACGGGTTTTCGATGGAACGGTCCACGTGGCTCTCGGCGGCGAAGTTTACGACCGCGTCGGGCTTTTCCTCCTCGAAGAGCTGATACACGCCCTCCCGGTCACAGATGTCCAGCTTCACGAAGCGGAAGTTGGGGTTATCCATAATGTCCTTGAGTGTGGAGAGATTGCCCGCGTAGGTCAGCTTATCCAGGCAGATGATCCTGTCCTCCGGATGGGCCTTGAGCATGTGGAAAATGAAGTTCGAGCCGATGAATCCGGCGCCGCCGGTGACGATGATGGTCATGGTCTTTCCCTCACAAAACAATTTTTCCCTCGAGTACGGCCTGCAGATGGGCCCCGTAGGGACTCTTGCCGTACTTTTCCGCGCTCTCCCTGAGCTTCTCGTCGTCGATCCACCCCAGGCGGTAGGCGATCTCCTCCGGGGCGGAGATGGTCATGCCCTGGTATTCCTCGAGCATGCACACGAAATCGGTCGCCCGGCGCAGGGAGTCGAAGGTGCCCGCGTCGAGCCAGGTATAGCCGCGCCCCAGAAGCTGGGCCTGGAGCCTGTTCTGCTTTAAGTACATCTCGTTGAGCGTGGTGATCTCAAGCTCCCCGCGCGCGGAGGGCTTCACCTCGGCCGCCATGTCGCTCACGCCCGCGGGGTAGAAGTACAGGCCCGCGATGGCATAGTTGCTCCTGGGGTTTTGCGGCTTTTCCTCCACGCCGATGACCCGCACGCATTCGGCACTCTCGTTGCGCGGCACATCGGTTTCAAACTCCATGACGCCGAAGCGCTCCGGGTCCTCCACATAGTAGCCGAAGATGGTGGCCTCGCCGCGCCCGGCGGTCTGACGGGCCTGGTCGAGCTTGTCGCCCAGGCCGTTGCCGTAGAAGATATTGTCGCCCAGGATCATGGCGCAGGGCTCATCGCCGATAAAGTCCCTGCCGATCAGGAAGGCCTGGGCCAGGCCCTCGGGCTTTTCCTGCACGGCGTAGGAGAGGCTGAGGCCGAACGCGCTGCCGTCGCCGAGAAGCTGACGGATGCGCGGGGTATCCTCCGGCGTGGAGATGACCAGGATATCCCGGATGCGCGCCAGCATCAGCGTCGAGAGCGGGTAATAGATCATAGGCTTGTTGTATACCGGTAAAAGCTGCTTGGACGTGACCATGGTCAAGGGGTAGAGTCTCGTGCCGCTGCCGCCGGCGAGGATGATTCCTTTCATCGTTTACGCTCCTTCCGCAAGCTCCGCCTTTGCCCTTTCCAGAGCGGAGGCGATCACCTGGTCCATGTCGTAATAGCGGTACTCCCCGAGCCGCCCGCCGAAAATGACGTTTTCCTCCGCCTCGCCCAGGACCCTGTAGCGGGCATAGAGCGCGGTGTTTTTTTCGTCGTTCACGGGATAATAGGGCTCGTCCCCCGGCCGCCACTCGGAGCTGTATTCCCGGCTGATGACCGTTTTGGGAAGCTCCCGTCCCTCCTCGTCCTTGCCGAACTCGAACCACTTGTGCTCGATGATCCGCGTCCAGGGCGTCTCGGCGTCGGTATAGTTGACGGCGGCGTTGCCCTGGAAGTTGGGCATGTCCAGTACCTCCGTCTCGAAGCGGACGGAGCGGTATTCGAGATTGCCGAGGCTGAAGCCGAAATAGGCGTCGATGGGGCCGGTGTAGATGATTTTCTTCGCTATGCCGTTCCAGCGCTCACGCTCGGCAAGATAATCCGTGCAGGTCCTGACCTCGATCCCTTCGAGCATGTTCTCCACGAGCTTTGTATAGCCGCCGACGGGGATGCCCTGGTAGAGGGCGTTGAAGTAGTTGTTGTCAAAGGTAAGGCGCACCGGCAGGCGCTTGATGATAAAGGCCGGCAGCTCCGTGCAGGGGCGGCCCCACTGCTTCTGGGTGTAGCCCTTGATGAGCTTTTCGTAGATATCCGTCCCCACGAGGGAGATGGCCTGCTCCTCGAGGTTCTTCGGCTCCGTGATCCCCGCGGCCCTGCGCTGCTGTTCGATCCGCGCGGCAGCCTCGGCGGGCGTCACCACGCCCCACATCTTATTGAAGGTGTACATGTTGAAGGGCAGAGAGTAGAGCTCCCCCTTCCAGTTTGCCACAGGGGAATTGGTGAAGCGATTGAAGACCGCGAAGCGCTGCACATAGTCCCAGACCTCTTTGCTGTTCGTGTGGAAAATGTGCGCGCCGTAGACGTGGACATGGATGCCCTCCGTCTTCTTCGTATAGACATTGCCCGCGATGTGGTCACGCTTTTCGAGCACCAGCACGCGTTTCCCGGCGTCCATGAGCTCCCGCGCCATGACCGCGCCGTAGAGCCCTGCGCCGACGATCAGATAGTCAAGCATGGTCTCATCCCTTTCCGCACGCCAGCACGATATCGCAGATCCGGTCCACATTCTCCAAAGAAAGGTCGGCGTACATGGGCAGGGTCAGTACCCGCTCGGCCAGGAAGGCCGCCACAGGGGTCTTCTCCGCTCCCGCCGTGGGCAGGTCCGCGTAGCACTCGAAGCTGCTGGTCAGGGGGTAGAAGTACTTGCGGGCGGTGATGCCATGCTCCTCCAGGGCGTCGAATACCTCGTCGCGCGTTGCGCCGAAGCCGTCGAAGACCACCGGGAAGTAGGCGTGGTTGGACACCACGTCCTTCTGGGGCTTTCTCAGCCGCAGCCCCGGCACGCCGTCCAGGCGGGCAAAGTAGCGTTCGGTCACGGCGGCGCGCTTTTTGATCTCCCGGTCCAGATGGCGCAGGTTGCAGATGCCCATGGCGGCCTGAAACTCGTTCATCTTGGCGTTGCCGCCCACGAAGACGCAGGATTCCGGTCCGCGGATGCCGAAGTTTTTCATGTCGTTGAGCGTCTCCACAAGCGCGTCGTTCGGGAAGCACACCGCGCCGCCCTCAATGGTGTTGAAGACCTTGGTGGCGTGGAAAGAGAACATGGAGGCGTCCCCGAAGTCTGCCGACGACACGCCCTTATACTTGACCGCAAAGGCGTGGGCCGCGTCGTAGATGACCTTGAGACCGTACTTTTTCCCGATCTCGCCGATGCGCTCCACATCGCACATGCTGCCGTACACGTGCACCGGCACGATGGCGACGGTCTTGTCCGTGATGAGGCTCTCGATCTTGTCCGCGTCGATGGTATAGTCCTCGGGGTTTACGTCGCAGAAGATCGGGGTCAGGCCGTTTCGGACGATGGCGTGGGTCGTGGAGGCGAAGGTGAAGGGCGTGGTGATGACCTCGCCGCCCTTGGGAAACTGCATGGCGGCGATAACGTTTTCCAGCGCCAGGTGGCCGTTGGTATACAGCACCACATGGCTGCACCCGAGATAGTCCTCCAGCATCTTATGCAGCGTCTCATGCTCCACGCCCATATTGGTCAGCCAGTGGCTGTCCCAGAGCTTTCTGATTTCCTCGCAGTACTCCTCGAAATCGGGCATGGAGGAACGTGTGACAAGTATATGTTCGCTCATGATTTACCTCACTTATAAAAGCTGCTCCAGCTTATGCAGCATGTACGCCATGTCCTCGGTCGTATAGCGCTGGTCTATGGGCAGCGGCAGGATGTTTTCCGCCATGGCATACTCCGTGCTGTCCGGCTCGGACATCTGAAACACGTCGGGCCAGAGGGTCGGGATATAGATCTTCTCCGCCTGGAGCTTTTTGCGCAGCGCCGCGCCGTTTTCCAGCAGCAGCGGGTACATGAAGGTCCCGGTCTCACGCAGCGTGAGCCCGTTCAAGTCTTTCAGCCGCTCATGCAGATACGCAAAGTTTTCCCTGCGCCGCCGCTCGACGGCAGCGTAGTCAATGCCGTGCAGGAGATTTCGCGTAAGCGCGGACATGGCCATAACGGGCAGTGCTTCAAAGCGCTCCTCGTTTGCGCGAAAGTCCCCGTAAAATTCGTTTGCCGTGCGCTCAAAGCGGCCCAGCAGGAAGCCCATGCGCGAGAAGGATTCGTCCCGCGGCAGTTCCCCGCGCAGGATCGCGTCGGTATAGAGGAACGCCCCGTCCGGCACACCGAAATACTTGCGGCAGGTGCACAGCGTATCCACCCCCGGCAGGGGCTTTTGGAAACAGCTCTGGGCGTTGTCGACGATGACGCGCCCGTACCGTTCGGCAAAGGCTGCAAGCTGCTCGTTTGAAAGCTGGGAGTAGTAGTTGACGAGATACAGCCACTCCCCCTCCTCCAAGTCAAAGTCCTGCGCGGGGAGAAAATCCCGCCCGATATCGTAGAGGGTATAGTCCGCCCCCTCGCGCTCGCACACCTTCGGCACGGAGTCGCAGAGAAAGCGCGGCAGCAGGAGCCTTTTGATCCCTCTGGCCCGGATGAGATACGCCAGCGCGTTTCGCCCGCTGTTGAGGGCAAGCGCCCCCTCGTGCAGCATGGACATGGAAAAGCGTTCCAGCTCGATATAACCGCCGATCTCCTTCATGACAGCACCTCACGCGCAAGCGCCAAAACCTCCGCCTGAATATCCCCGATGGGGCGCATCTCGCCGCAGCGTGTACATTCCACGGTCTTCCAGCCGAGCTTCTGTGCGCAGTAGGCCGCCGCTCTCTGGCAGCGGGCCAGGTATTCCAGGTCCTTCTCGTGGATGTCTTCCTTCTCCATGTGGCCCTCATAGCGCCCGGCCAGGAGCTTCTGGCTGACGGCGGGGTCGACACGCAGATAGATCACCGCGTCCGGCCGCGGGATGCCGAGCAGGCGAAACTCATAGTCAAAGAGCCATTCAAGGTAGCCGTCCCATTCGCTTTCGGGCAGCTTGCTGCACTGGTGGACGGCGTTGGAGGTGGTGTATCGGTCGGCGATGACCACGCCGCCTGCGTAGTCCGCCTTCCAGTCCTTTTTGTAGCTTGCGTAGCGGTCGACGGCATAGAAGGAGGAGGCCGCGTAGGCGTTCACATCGTCCGGCCTGCTGCCGAATTCGCCGCCGAGGTACATCTTCACAAGGCTGCTGCTGGGTGAGGCATAATCCGGGAAGGACACCGTCCGCACGCGGTGCGCGCTCTTTAGCGCCTCGGCCAGGAGCTTTGCCTGGGTCGCCTTCCCCGAGCCGTCCAGGCCCTCGATTACAATGAGCTTTTTCATTTACGATCCCTTTCCGCCCGGTGCAAAGTCCGGGCGCGGGTTGTTGGGTTTTATTTTAAACGTTTGACAAACTGTCCGATCCGGTCAGTTTAGTATATCAAAGAAGCCTGTCCATTTCAAGTCATTCCTTCAGCAGCGCAGCGTCTTCATTCCTTCATCAGCACTGCAAGGGCGACTTCATCGCAATACGCGCTTAACTCAAAACGGAGGCCCTCCGGGAGGCCTCCGTTTTGGAAAGGAAGAAGGAGGGAGCAGAGTGCAGTTTTTCCGGCAAGCCTTGATCGTCGCGCGTTTCTCGCGCGTCGCTATGCCCTTACGCAAACCGGGGAAACGGAACGCCACACCGTTGTGAAGCCCGGCGCAGCGGCTTCACAATGAGAAGGAAAAACAACACCATCGGTCGACCTGACGCCGCCTGCGGCGGCTGGTGACCTTATGGTGTTGTTTTGACGTGGAGCAGGGTACGGGAGTCGAACCCGCCTAGCCAGCTTGGGAAGCTGGAGTAATACCGATATACCAACCCTGCGTGCTTTCGCAGTATAACACAGGCGCGCAAAAAAGGCAAGCAAAAAGAAGTCTCTTTTTGCCTGCCTTTTCGATTTTCTTTGCTTACACGATCCTGCGGGCCTCGAAGCCGCGCTCGGAATAGTGACCGGCAAGCTCGGTGATGACGACGCCGGTGGCGGAGTTCTGGGCATGGACAAACATGCCGAAGCCGATGTAGATGCCGGCATGACCGATGTAGCTCGAGCCGGAGTAGAAGCAGAGGATGTCGCCTGGCTGCAGCTCGCTCGGATCCACATGGACGCCGTTTCGCGCCTGATCCTGGGCTACGCGGTTGAGCGTGATGCCGAACTGCTCGTACACGTAGTACACAAGGCCCGAGCAGTCAAAGCCCGCCGGGGACTTGCCGCCCCAGCTGTAGGGGCAGCCTACGAACTGCACCGCGTACTGGGCGATCTGCTGGCCCTTTTCATAGCTGCTGCCGCTCAGTCCGCCGACCACGGCGCCCGCGCCGGAGCCGACATTGGCGATGCCGAGAGAGCCCACCTTCACGTAGGAGCCGTATATGTAGCCCGCCGCATTGCCGCAGATGACCGCGGCCCAGTCGTCGGTGCGGCCGACGATCTTGAGGGTGTTGCCGTAGGACAGCTCCTTGACGATAGGCGCGGACATGGTCGGGGCCGCGCGCATGCGCACATTGTTGCCCGAGACATAGCCGTCCACATCGTCAAACATCACCTCCGGCATCACCAGCGGCAGCATGGGCGTGACCTCCTCGGTCACGGTGGTCGTGGTCGTCGTCTGCTGCGCCGGCTGCTCGGCGGCGGGGGGCTGCACGGGGATGGTGACATAGTCGGAGTAGATGAAGCCGAACTGGTCGTCGATGATGCAGGCCGTCCAGTCCATGTACACACCCGTCACGCCCACAACGGTGCCCGCGTTATAGGTCTCGATGATGGGGAAGCTCGATGCGGGACCCTTGCGGAAGCGGACATAGTTTGCGTTGATGTAGCCCGGGGTCTGCTCGACGCCGGGGGTCGACGCGTGCTCCAGCGCGAGCTGATCGGAGGGCGTCGGGGTGTTGGCGGCCGGTGTGGGAGTCGGCAGCGACTGGATGAGCTCAGACATCGGGATATGCTGGCCGCCGAATTCGTCCGGCACGGTGAATCCGGTCTCGTCCTCGCTCTTGTCTTCGTTCCCGGTGTTCGCCGCGCCCCAGCCCGGGAAGCGGCCGAGCGCGATATAGTCGGCATACAGGTAGCCGGGCCGCCCGTCGATGATGCAGGCCGCCCAGTCGCCGAAGGTCTTGAAATACAGGAGGGACTTGCCGCGGTTGTATTCGCCGAGTACGGAATATTCCGAGCCGGGCGCGCTGCGAAAGCGCACATACATCGCGTCCACATAGCCCTCCTGACACTGGTCGAGGATGTCCTGCGGAATCTGACTTATGACAGGCTGCGCGCTCTCCTCTTCCGCGATTTCCAGGAAATTTGCGGACATAAAGCCGACGGTGCCGTCATAGTCGACACAGTACCAGGGCGCGCTGGAGCGGTCCGTCACCGTCACGTATGCGCCCCTGGGCAGGCAGTCGACGATGCGAAACTCGGTCCCGGGGCCTTCGCGCATATTGACGTCGTTGCCGGTAACGCGGGCGGTCTCCGCCGAGGCGGAGGCATGCGTCAGCACGGCAAACAGAAACGCAAGCAGCAGCGTCCTGAAAAATTTCTTGCCCATGCGAAACAGATCCTTTGTCTATATTACACTTACGACACAAGCCGCAGCGCGGGAACAGGAACGCCCTTTCCCGCGCGGCTCATGTCCGTTTATCTGGAGGCAAGCGCTCTGTCAAGCCAGACGGCGGCGACGTCGATCGCGCTGTAAAGGCTGTCTTTTTCGGCCTTCTTGACGATCCTGTCCCGGGACTTGATGCCCGAATCCGTCAGCTGGAGCTGGATCGAGACTCTGGTCGCAACGTCCAGATCCTTGACCTTTTTGGAGTCCAATATCTGCAGCATGATGATGTACTTATCCGCAAAGCTGCCGTAATAAATGATATTGTCCTTCCTTTGGAGAGGATGGCCCTTATACTCCAATACCTTTGCCAAATGAAACACCTCCGTTAAGTGTAGTCAGATTGTAACTCATTTTCTCTCTTTTGTCAATTCCAATTCCTTCCCCAGGAAAAGCCGTAACTTTCATGTGGGGGAGTTCAGAGGGGCATCTCCTCCCCCCTTTTGCCCGCTGCGCGGACATTTCCCCCGCCGGGGGAATCTTCCTCTGATTTTTCGCCTCGCAAGGCGAAAAACAAATATAATTCGTTTTTTCCGAGGACATGCGCCTCGGAAAAAACTCTTCTCGCCCCGCAAGTGTGCGAGCCTCGTCAAACGAAGCTCGCGCCGTTCCGTTTCCGCCTCATGGCGAAAACTGCACTCTGCTCCCTCCGTTTTCCTCTTAACTGCAAAGCCTGTGCTTTGCAGTTAGAAGGAGGCGCAGCGGAGAGAGTGAGCTTTCGTCACGCCTGACGGAAGCGAATGAACGGAGCTTGTGCCGACGCAGTGCGCGCAGCGGGGTGCATTTTCTTTTTCGTTTCGCAAACATGTCATAAAGACATGTTTGTGAAACGAGGCGTCAGCCCAAAAACATATCGTTCCCGCCGTAGCTGAGGAAGTCGTCCCCGCCGTAGCCGCCGCCTCCGCCGCCGTAGTCATAGTTGATGTCGCCGTTGTCGCCATAGCCGATGGTGCCGGTGTTGGGGCGGCTGTCGGCGTACTCGTCATAGTGGACAGGGGGCGAGTCATAGAGGTCGAACACGCCCGTGTTGGGGCCGAGCTGGGGGTACGGGAAGGCCACATAGTCCAGCCCGTCGTGCACCGGGGCCATGACCTTGCGCCAGAGCTGGGCCGCGGGGTTGCCGCCCATGTGGATGACCTCGGGGATATCGAAGCCGGTCCAGACCGCCGCCACGTAGTAGGGTGTGCAGCCGACGTACCAGCGGTCCTTGTAGTCGCCGGAGGTGCCGGTCTTGCCCGCGGTCGGCACGGTCCAGAGCGCGGCCTCGGAGCCGGTGCCGTGCTCGGTGGCGTTTTGCAGCATGTAGGTCATGACGTGGGCGGTGTTGGGCTTGAAGGCCTGGATGGTGCTGGGGGAATTGTCGATGACGATGTTGCCCTCCTTGTCGGTGACCATAGCGTAGCTGCGCCCGTAGGTGAAGACGCCGTCGTTGACGAAGGCGCAGTAGGCCTGGCACATCTCCTTGACGGAGATGCCGTTGGTGAGCTGGCCGAGGGCCATGGGGGCGTAGTCGCAGTCGGCGGGGACGAGGCTCGTCACGCCGAGGCGCGTGGTCAGATAGTCATAGGACGTCTGCGGTCCCATCGGGAGCTTATCCACGATCTGCGCCGCCGCGGTGTTGAGCGAATACTGCAGGGCCGAGAAGATGGACACCATGCCGTAGCTCTGGCGGTCGTCGTTCATCGGAAACCAGCTCGTGCCCTTGAGGGAAATGCTCTGGGAGTCCATGATGAGGGTGTCGGGGGTGATGATGCCGAGATCCACCGCGGGGCCGTAGGAGGCGATGGGTTTGATGGAGGAGCCCGGCGAGCGGTAGGTGCCGGTGGCGCGGTTGAGACCGAAGTTGATGGTCTTCTCCCCCACGCCGCCGGAGATACCGAGGATGCGCCCGTCATAGGGGTTCATGACCACGATGGCGCTCTGGAACTGCTGGGTGCCGCCCGCGTAGGGGATCTGGTTGAGATCGGTGTAGACGGCGTCGATGGCCGCCTGCACGGTGGTGTCGAGGCAGCAGTAGATCTGGTAGCCGCCGTTATACAGAAGCGTCCTCGCGGTGTCGCGGCCGATGCCCTTGAGCTTCATCAGGTCGTTCGTCACATCGTCGATGACCATTTCCGTATAGTAGTGCATGATCTCCTGGGTGTAGGTGGTGTTGGGGGTGCGGGTGAAGTGCAGCTCCTCGTGCACGGCCTGCTCGTACTGGCCGTAGTCGATGAAGCCCTGCTCGTACATCTCGCGCAGGATGGTCTCCTGGCGCTTCTTGTTGTTCTCCTCGTTGTAGAAGGGGTCATAGTAGGTGGGCAGGTTCGTGATGCCGACGATGGCGGCGCACTCGGCCATGGTCAGGTCCGACACATCCTTGCCGAAATAGGTCTGCGCCGCGGTCTGCACACCGTAGCAGCCCTCCCCGAAGTATACGGCGTTGAGGTACCACTCCATGATCTCCTGCTTGTCGTATTTTTTCTCAAGCTCCAAAGCGCCGAAGATCTCGGTCAGCTTTCGCTGGATGGTGACCTCGTCCTCGCCGGTGAGGTTCTTGATGAGCTGCTGGGTGATGGTGGAGCCGCCGTAGCTGGTCTGCATGCGGGCAAACATCTCGATAAACGCGCCGAAGGTGCGATACCAGTCCACGCCCTTGTGGTCGTAAAAGCGCTTGTCCTCGATGGCGACGAGGGCCTTCTCCATATACCAGGGGATGTCCTCATAATTGACCCAGACACGTTTTTCCCTGCCGGAGAGGTTGACAAGCTCGCGCCACTCCCCCGCCCCGTCGCGATACCAGACGGTGCTGGATTCGTTGAGCTTAAAGTCCTCCAGCGAAAGGTCCAGGTTCGGGGTCAGGCAGGTTTTGACATAGTAGGCGAACACGCAGGCGAACATCATCCCCGTCACCATGAGGATCAGCAGGATGGTGCCGATGGCCTTGAAGACGGTCACGATGCCGCCGGCGGTCAGGTCGATGGTCATGTCGATGGCCTTGCCGAAGACATGCAGCACCTTCCGCCCGGCGGATGCGCCGCGTGAGGGTGTATTCTGTTGTTCAGAAGCCTGGAGCTCTTGTTTGCGTTTTCTGCTCATGGAAGTATTCGGGGCCTCCTGCCGCTAAAGAACTGCGCAAAAGAGGTTATGCGCAGTTTCCAAGATGTGCCGACGCACAGATCATTGCCCGGATGGGGGTTTTTTAAACAATCGCATTGTTCGTCCGATTGTATAACATATCTATTATAGCACACTATCACCGCAAGCGATAGAGGAATTGTAAATTTTTCTTCGTTTCAATGAAATGCCCTTATGGCATTTCATTGAAACGAGGGAGCACTCGCGCTTATCGCAGCGGGCTAAGGCCCGCTTTGGTCGGCGCGAGGCCTCGCGGAGCTCGGCTCAGGGCGTTTTTGCCGAGGCAAAGCCCCGTCAAAAACGGATTTGAATTTGTTTTTCGCTTACGAGGCGAAAAATTAGAGGTGTTTCCCCCCTCTGAACTTCCCCTCAAAACCGGAGCAAAACCATAGGGCCTTCACTTTTCACTTTCCACTTTCCGCTTTTTCAGTATATTTCCGCCCGCTTTGGAAAAACTGCCAGTATGAAGAAAAGGAGGGTGCGAATATGAAGATCAAGACCGCGCTGCTGCTGTGCCTGATGTCGGCGGCGGCTTTGTCGGTGTGCGGCGCGTGGCGGAGCCTGCACCGCATCACCGGCCCCATCCTGCCCGAGGAGGTGGCCGCGCGCTTTGTGGGAAGAGAGGCGGACGCCGAATACTTTCTGCGCGATCTGGACGGCTGCATCGCCGTCTTTCCCGACCGGCGCTCCAAGGAACCGCTCAAGGTGACAAAAATCGAGACCGCGCGCCTGCGTCAGACCGACCGCCTGCTGCTCAAAGACGGCATTCCCGCCGGGGACGACGGGGAGCTGCTGCACTTACTGGAAGATTTAGGCTCATAATCTTGCAGGAAGGGATTGATTTCTTCGCGCGGATGTTATACAATAGAGACACCGAAACAGGAGGGTGCAGCCATGAGCGAGGAATTTGGAAGCGATTTTATCACCATCGTCGATGACGACGGGACAGAGTTTGAGCTGGAAGTGCTCGACACCATGGACTACAAGGGCCAGACCTATGTGGCCTTCCTGCCCGCCAACATGGATGAGAACGACCCCGATTACGGCATCATCATTCTCCGCTCCGTGATCGACGAAAACGGCGACGAGATCTTTGAATCCATCGACGACGATGACGAGCTCCAGGATGTGTACGAACATTTCTCCGTGCTTCTCTTCGACGACGAGGAGGAAGAGGAGAAAAAATAACGCGCGGGTGCATAAAACGATCCGGCAGCAATAGAATAAGAACAATCCCTGCTGTGTGCGTGTGGTCTTTTCAGACTGTACGGCTCATTAAACCCACATCTCTTATAAGGGATGCCGATTTGAATCTGCGGATTGCAGGCCTCCCGGGCTTTGCCCCGGAAGTTGGAAGCAGCGAAACAGAGCTTAGGCGACCCACCTGCCTTTATGTGCAGGTTATAATTGGGCCGGCACGGCATTGGCGGGGTCTTCCCCCGGGGCAGCCCGGGGGAAGTTTTATTTTTGTCTGTAATACTATTCCTTGATAAGAAGCTTTATTGGATTCCCGAGAGAAATTTGCGCCAGACTAGGCGAAGCCCGCAGAGCATAATGGAGATATATGGTCAAGGGTCTATCAAGGGATAGTATAAGACGTGCGCGGCGCGGTAAATGTTCCCCGGACGTGAAAACGGGGCTGTGAGAGAGTCCCCTTATCGGGAATGCGGTAATAATAAAACCGTAGGGACCGCGTGTTAAGCGCCAGCCCCTACGGATTTGTTTCACATAAATTTCGAGCAAAAGGAAAAGGTCGATGCAGCTTGGCCCCCTTGCCTAAAGGGGGCATAACGACGCGCGAGAAACGCGCGACGATCCAAGCTTGCTGTCACCAGTGTCGCAACACTGGTGACTGGGGGATACCGTTCTTGCGAACCGCTCAAAAAGACGGACGTTTTTGTATCCCTCCGTCAGCTCGCAAGCTTGCTGCCACCTCCCTTTAGGCAAGGGAGGCGCTATTTCCCGTCCGCTTGCACAACAATTACTTTTCAATGAAGCAAGGTACAACACTGGCGGCTGGGTTTTTTCACATCCGCTTTTTCATTTCCGCGCCGCGATGCTCTCCAGGAACGCTCTCGCCTCCTGCGCGCCGCCGCAGGCGCGGAAGCTGTCGGAGATCCTGGCTGCGCTCTCCCTATACCGCGGCTCGAACAGGACCGCTCTGAGCGCCTGCATCACGTCCGCCTCGGATATCGACTTGAGCATCACGCCAGCGCCCAGCTCCTGCGTGCGTCTGGCCACCGCGCCCTGCTCCGGGGTCTGGGGGAAAAGCACCAGCGGCACCCGGAAATACAGGCCCTCGGACGCGGAGTTCATGCCGCAGTGGGTGATGAAGGCGTCCGCGATGGAGAGCACCGCCATCTGGTCCACCGATTCATAGACCCGGATGTTCTCCGGCAGCTTGTCAAAATGCTCGGTATTCGTCCCCATGGAGATAATGACCTGCCAGTCCGTCTGCCCCAGGGCGCGAATGCAGTTGCGGTAGAATTCCCGGTTCTGGTTCACCGTGCCCATGGAGATGTACACGGTCTTCTCCGCCGTCTTCTCCACTGGCGCCGTGATCGGGCGGATCGAGGGGCCGATGAAGCGATAACGCTCGGAGAAGGTCTCGGAGCGCGGCTGAAAATATTTCGAGGTGTAGACAATGGTATCGGTGTCGTTGTCGTTCTGTACGATCTCCAGCAGGCCCTTGACCGGGTAGCCCTTTTCCCGCAGGCGTTTGATTTGTTTATTGATGCGCGGCATGGCGAAAAGCATGCGCGCAATGTCCAGGGGGCTTTCCTGCATGTACTGCGCCGAATAGCGGTTGAAGGCGAAGGTCGTGGTGGAGGACACGTAAGGGATGCCGTGCTTCATGGCAACGAGCTTTCCCCAGAAGGCCACTGAGTCAGACACGATGAGGTCCGGCTTGAGCTCGCCGATCTTCTCCGTCGTCATTTCGTCAAGCGCAAGCGTGGAGGACACCAGCAGCTCCGTTGCGAAGACCTTGTCCTTCCCCACCCGGTCGGCGTTATCCTTGTCCTCCATCTCGAAGTCGTAACCGTCGCAGGGGATGAAAACCGCGCCGGTGGCTTCGATCTTCTCCCGGAACATCTCAAAGGAGAAATAATAAACCTGATGCCCGGCCTCTGTCAGCTCTTTCACGACGCCCAGCGTGGGATTGGTATGTCCGTGGGCCGGGATGCAGAACCACGCGATCTTCATTCGCCCTCGCCCTCCTTTTCCTCAAATGCCGCGCCGAACAGCTCGGCAAACGCGCCCTTGGGCGGGATGGCGATGCCGCGCTGCTCGTCCCCCAAAAGCAGCAAGGTATCTCCCGGCTTGATATGAAAAACCTCCCGCGCCTGCTTGGGGATCACGATCTGTCCCTTCTCCCCCACCGTCGCCGTCCAGGCGTATCGTCCCTGCGGTGCTTTCATGTGTCTTGCCTCCTCGGTATGATTTGTTATACAAATCATACTCCGTAGACATGAGATTGTCAATAGCTTGCAGAAGGCTATGAACAGTGACAAGAAAGAAGGTCTGTGAAAAAGCCTCCTCATACAGAACGCAGGATTATCAACATCGTAGGGGCCGACGCCCTCGGCGGCCCGCGCGGTACAACTTGAAAATATGCAGAAATCCCCGGCGAAAACGCACAAATGTGGCGAATTTGCCGGGGATACATACACTTATTGAGCTTCCACTGTCGGGCCGCGTGATAAGCGTCGGCCCCTACAATGACAGCCGAGTTTTTATCGTTCCAATTTGTATTCCTGTTTATCCCGCGCTCACTCCGCCCGCACGGGCTTCTGGGTCCTGCCCTGGCGGCGGGGAGCGGAGAGAGGCACGGACTCGATGATGAGCGAGGAGGTGTCGAGGCCGTACCAGTGGATCTGCGAGCCGATCATCTCGCGGATGCGGTACTTGGCCGTCAGGATAAACTCCTCAAAGCGGGTAAGCTCCGTACCCGAGGCGACCGAACGGCGGATAAAGCCGAACTTGAAGGTGCCGACATCGGACGGGCCGTAGATGGAGAAGCGCTTTTCCTGCCTCGGCAGCTCCCCCGAGGCCAGCAGATCGCTCACGATCGGGCGCAGGTAGGCGTTGAGGAACTGGTCGTTCTTGAAGCCCAGCTCCAGGCGCACGCGGAAGATGTAGTCGGTGCCGAAGGTCTCGAGCTTGTAGCGCACCACGTCCGGCTCGTCCATGAGATGGATGCTGAAAAACCAGTAGGCCGCCGCGCGCTTGGGGTCACGGTCGAGGATGGAGTAGAGGATGTCGCGGTCGAGGGTCTCGGGGTCGTCGCTCTTGTCGATGTAGACGAGGTTGTCCGCGCAGGGCGGGGTCTTCTCGTCATTGCGCAGGGCGGCGATGTTGCTGAGATAGTCACGCACCTTCAGGCGCACGGAGTACTTCTGCTCAAGCTCGGTGCCCTTGTGCCAGATGACCATGATGCCGAACAGCAGCATCGCCATGATGACCGCCACATAGCCGCCGTGGGCGAATTTGGCAAGGCTCGAGAAGAAGAAGACGCTCTCGATGGTGCCGAAGACCACCAGCACGAAGACGGCAAGCACGGGCTTTTTGCGCACCTTCATGAGGTACACCGCCAGAAGCAGCGTGGTCATCAGCATCGTGACCGTGATGGCAAGCCCGTAGGCCGACTCCATGCGCGTGCCGGAGCGGAAGTACAGCACCACCAGCGAGCAGCCGATCCAGAGGGCGGTGTTGACGGTGCCGATATAGAGCTGGCCCTTGGTGTCGGAGGGGTAGCGGATGAGCATATGGGGCATGAGGTCGAGGCGGATGGCCTCGGACACGAGGGTATAGGAGCCGGTGATGAGGGCCTGGGAGGCGATGATGGCGGCCAATGCGCCGAGCAGCACCGCCACGGGGCGCAGGCTCTGGGGCAGCATGAGGAAGAAGGGGTTCATGTCCTCGATGAGGGCCAGCACATTGTCGCCGCGGTTGGAGAGGACCCAGGCGCCCTGGCCCAGGTAGTTGAGGATCAGGCAGATCTTGACGAAGGGCCAGCTGCGGTAGATGTGCTCCCGGCCCACATGGCCCATGTCGGAGTACAGGGCCTCCGCGCCGGTGGCGGCGAGGAAGACGCTGCCGAGGATCATGAAGCCGCGCTTGTTGGCGGGGCTGAAGAGGATGCGCACGGCATGGACGGGGTTGAAGGCCGAGAGCACCACGGGATTTTCAAAGATGTGCAGCAGGCCCGTCACGCCGAGGAAGGAAAACCAGATCAGCATGACCGGTCCGAAGGCCTTGCCGATCTTGCTGGTGCCGGCGTGCTGGATGCTGAAAAGGCCGGAGATGATGAGCAGGGTGATGAGGATGACCTGCCCCCTGTCCCGCACCGAGGAGCCTGTCCACCATGGGGATGCTGCGTAGGCCCTCCACAGCGGTGGTGACGGTGACGGCCGGAGTCAAAACGCCGTCGGCCAGCAGCGCGGAGCCGCCCAGCATGGCCGGGAAGATGAGCCACTTGCCGCACTTTCTCACCAGCGAGTAGAGGGAGAAGATGCCGCCCTCGCCGTTGTTGTCGGCCTTCATGGCGATAAGTACGTACTTGACCGTGGTCAAAAGCGTGATCGACCAGATCACCAGCGACAGTCCGCCCACGATAAACTCGGTGCTGACGCCGGGCAGGCCGCCGTTGTCGGCAACGATCGACTTCATCACGTACATGGGCGAGGTGCCGATGTCGCCGTAGACGATGCCGATGGTCACAAGGAACATGCCGAAGGAAAGGGGTACTCTCTCTTTTTTCTTGTCCATGTCTGAGCCTCCGAAAAAAAGACGCCGGTACAGCAATACCGGCGTAAAAAGCGATGCAGGCAGCGCAAGGGGCACGGACCCCCTGCGGCGGTTTTTCTTCTTACGCCTGCGAGATAAGCTGACGGGTTAGGGCAAGAAGATACCCCGCCGCATATATGCGGCTTCACCCCATAAATGGGTTCTCCCGCTGCCTGATACGGGCATTCGGCCATATTATAAATACTTTATCTCATTTTTCTTAAAAAATCCAGCAATAAACTGAACAAATCTTGGTTTACATAGTTTTACACATTTCACAATCTTAACAGGATAATGCAAAAGATATGCACAATGAAAGTTTACCAAAAGGAATTCAAATCGTTTTTGACGGGGCTTTGCCTCGGCAAAAACACCATAGGTGAGCAAAGCGAACCCTCGCGCCGACCAAACGCGGCGTATCACGCTCGCCGCGTGCGATGAGCGCGAGTACCTCAATTGCGAATATCATTCGCAATTGACGCAGAGCGCATAAAACGCGACCGCGCTGGCGGCGGCGACGTTCAGGGAGTCCACCCCGTGGCTCATGGGGATGCGCACGGTGTAGTCGCACCCTGCGATGGTCTCCGGGGCGAGGCCGTCCCCCTCGGTGCCGAGCACGACGGCGAGCTTTTCGATCTTCGGAAGCCGGGGATCGGAAACGCTGAGCGAATCGTCGCGCAAGGCCATGGCCGCGGTCTGAAAGCCAAGCGCATGCAAAAGCTTTTGCCAGTCCCCCTCCGGCAGATAGCTCCAGGGCACCTGGAAGACGGTGCCCATGCTCACGCGCACGGCGCGGCGGTAGAGGGGATCGCTGCCGGCGCTGGTGAGCAGCACGGCGTCCACTCCGAGGGCCGCGGCGGAGCGGAAGATCGCCCCGAGGTTTGTGGGGTTCATCACGTTTTCCAGCACCGCCACGCGCCGCGATTTGCGGCACAGCTCCTCCGCCGTCGCAAGCGCTGGCCGCCGCATGGCGCAGAGCATCCCGCGCGTGAGGTGAAAGCCGGTCAGCTGAATGAGCACCGGCAGCTCAGCGGCGTACACTGGCACGTCCCCGCAGCGCGCAAGCAACTCCCTGCCTCTGCCCTCGATGAGCTTTCGCTCCGTCAGCACCGACACCGGCACGCAGCCCGCATCCAGCGCCCGCTCGATGACGAGGGGGCTTTCGGCGATGAAGACGGCGTTCAAGGGGTCTGCGCGGTTGAGCAATTGGTTTTCGGTCAGGCGGGCGTATATGTCCAGCGCCGGATCGCTGAAATCGGTGATGTCGATGATATTTGGCATGACGGGCTCCTGTTCATATAGGTGTTCAGCATTGCTTTGCCGCTGATTTGAGATTGACAAAACTATTCGGCTGATCTATAATGATGATGAAGAGCAAACCACGCACACGGTTAGCTCCTCGAGTTAGGTTTTATAGTAGTGGCTAATGCCACAAACAACCGTCACTTGTCGGGAGTGGCGGTTGCTTTTTTTGCGTGTTTAGCCTTTGCCTTCTTGGAAGATTCCTGACGATGATCGTCACAGTCCACTTCCTTATGTGGAAGGTCAGACGCATACACATCACCTCCCCTCTTCGGAGAGATGGAACCAACCGCCTGCGTGTTTGTTGTTTACTCTTCACCATCCCTTACGGGCGAGTCCTATATTAGGGTTTACTGAAAAACGAGAACGAAGCGGTTGAAGGCAAAGAAACGCAAAAGCCAGAGCGCCAGACGATGGGCGACGTTCATGGCTATGATGCTG
>CADBJU010000033.1 GCA_902795045.1 Oscillospiraceae bacterium
TGTACAAGCTTTAAGGTTTCGGGCCGATGAGGGCATCGGCCCCTACGGTACAAGTTTTACGCTACAAGTGTTGATCCTGCCTATATTGCTGACTAAAGCCGATACCCACATAAAAGTTTATGAAAAAAGCGGAAAGCGAAGTTAACCGAAATACTTCACTTTCCGCTTTTCACTTTAGAAGTCTGCGTTTCCTGCGGTTCTGGGGTGCAGCTCCACGTCGCGGATATTGCTCACGCCGGTGAGGTACATGACCATGCGCTCAAAGCCGAGGCCGTAGCCCGCGTGACGGCAGGAGCCGTAGCGCCGGAGATCGAGATACCACCAGTAGTCTTCCTTGTTGAGACCCAGCTCGTCCATGCGGGCTTCCAGCACATCCAGGCGCTCCTCACGCTGGCTGCCGCCGATGATCTCGCCCACGCCGGGCACGAGACAGTCCGCCGCCGCGACGGTCTTGCCGTCGTCGTTTAAGCGCATATAGAAAGCCTTAATGTCTTTCGGATAGTCCGTTACGAAGATCGGTTTATTAAAAACATGCTCGGTGAGATAGCGCTCGTGCTCGGTCTGCAGGTCAATGCCCCACTCGACCGGGTAGTCGAACTTCTGGCCGCTCTTTTTGAGAATGTCGACGGCCTCGGTGTAGGTGATGCGGCCGAAGTCGTTGGAGACCACGTTGTGGAGCCTGTCCAGCAGCCCCTTGTCAACGAAGGCGTTGAAGAACTCCATCTCCTGCGGGCAGCGCTCGAGGGTGCGGTTGATGATGTACTTGACCATAGCCTCGGCGGTGTCCATGTAATCGTTTAAGTCGGCGAAGGCCATCTCGGGCTCGATCATCCAGAACTCGGCGGCATGGCGCTGGGTGTAGCTGACCTCGGCGCGGAAGGTGGGACCGAAGGTGTACACATCGCCGAAGGCCATGGCGAAGTTCTCGGCGTTGAGCTGGCCGGAGACGGTGAGGTTGGTGGGCTTGCCGAAGAAGTCCTGGCTGTAGTCGACCTTGCCGTCCTCGGTGCGGGGAGGATCGTTCAGATCCAGCGTCGTAATGCGGAACATCTGGCCCGCGCCCTCGGCATCGGAGCCGGTGATAATGGGCGTATGGACATAGACGAAGCCGCGCTGCTGGAAGAACTCATGCACCGCCTGGGCGGCCACCGAGCGCACGCGGAACGTAGCGGAGAAGAGATTGGTGCGCGGTCTCAGGTGCTGGATGGTGCGCAGGAACTCCACGCTGTGGCGCTTCTTCTGAAGGGGATAGTCGGGCGTGGACACGCCCTCGACGGTGATCTCGTCGGCCTTGAGCTCAAAGGGCTGCTTGGCCTCGGGAGTGCAGACCAGGGTGCCGTGCACGATCAGGGCGGCACCGACGTTCTGGTGGGCGATCTCGTCATAGTTTTCGAGCTTGCCGCGCTCAAACACGACCTGCAGGGACTTGAAGCAGCTGCCGTCGTTGAGCTCGATAAAGCCGAAATTCTTCATATCGCGGACGGTTCTGACCCAGCCGCAGACGGTCATGGACCGGCCGTCAAAGGAGGCGGCATCGGCGTAGATGCCGGAAATTTTCTGACGCTTCATGGGGTTGCTTCCTTTCTATGTGAAACGATTTCATACAAAAATGCCCTAATATTATATATAGAACGGGATGTGATTGCAAGAGAATTTATAAAAAAGTGAAAAGTGACGGTGTTCGCGACGCGGACAAATATAATTTGTGCCGAAGGCACTCCATATCTTCACTTTTCACTTTCAACTTTCCACTTTAAAATATCAGCTTCACGGGGCAGTGGATGTTTCGGATCTCAATGTCCCGGTATTCGCCGCCGGCTTCCCCGTCGCGGGTCCAGGCGACGGGATAGTCAAAGCGGAAGCGGGCCTTCTTTGTGTGCAGGATCAGTAGCTTGTCGCTGTCGAAGCGCTCGGAGAGAACGGAGCTTACAAGCTCGGCAAAATTGGCAACCGTGCCCGGATCGCGCACAAGCACCAGCTCGCTCACGCCATCACCGAGACTCACCATTGCCTCCGGCAGACGCACGATGCCCGCCACCGAAGTGGAGTTTGACACACTGCCGTAGAGAAAATTCCCTTCGAGGACTCCGCCGTCGTACTCGACCACCGTGTGGATGGGCTCGATCTTCGGCAGCTGCTGCATGCCCTGGAGCACGTAGGCCAGATGGCCAAGCATCTTTTTCTGGTCCTGGGGCGTGGCGTAGCTGACCTCGGTGAATGCGCCGAAGGCCGCGATATAGGCGAAGTAATCCTTTTCCCCGAAGCCGCCCACATCAAAGGGGTGGGGCATACCGGTGAGGATTCGTCTTGCCGCGGCAACGGTATCGTTTTTCGGCAGGCCCAGCGTGGTCGCCACATCGTTTGCCGTACCCATGGGGAAGTAGCCAACAGGGGGAGGATTGTCCAGCGTCATCAACCCCGCCAGCACCTCGCTGAGCGTACCGTCGCCGCCGATGCAGGCAACAACGTCGTACCGCGCGGCATAACGGGCGGCAAAAAGGGTGGCGTCCCCGCGCCGGGCCGTAAAGAACAGCGTCGTGCGGTAGCCGCCTTCGGCGAGCACCTGCATCGCGTCGCCGAAGCTGATGCGGTACGATCCGCGCCCGGCCATGGGGTTGATGATGAGCATAAGGGATTTATCCATAAAGCATCCTCGCTTTACAAGCTGTTAATTGCAATATACAGAAAGTTATTTTATTATAGCGAAAATTCAAGAGTGCGTCAACTGAAGTTCCTCTTCCTTGCAATGAAAAAGTTTATAGTCTCCATCATAGCCAATCCCGCCGGGAACACCGCGCTTATCGCTCTCAACCGTGTATATTTTTATGTTGTTGACTTCATAAATGTCAACGATCTCACCGGAGATGCCGGTGTTTTTAATAAAAACTTTATCGTATTCTCTAAACATGCAGCAGTCCCTTTTATTGTTAAAGAAAGCCAAAACCGGGATGTTTCCATCCCGGTTCATTAAACCATATTATAGGCTCAGGCCAGCTCGTTGAGCTTGGTTGCTATCGCGGACTTCTTGTTGGCTGCGTTGTTCTTGTGCAGCAGGCCCTTCGCGGCCGCGCGGTCGACTGTCTTAACAGCAACTTTATAGGCATTGACGGCATTTTCCTTGTTGCCCTCGGCAACAGCTGCGTCAAACTTCTTCACCATGGTCTTGAGCTCGGTCTTGTCAGCACGGTTCTTGGCTCTGAGTTCCTTGGACTTCAGGTCTCTCTTTGCAGAAGATTTAATGTTGGCCATGTTTCAATCGCCACCTCCTCCTATAATGATTATATGATGGCGAAACGCGGAGGCGCGTTTCGCCGAGCCGCCTAGCGGCTCAGCAAAACAGCCATACTGTTTTGCCATATATTCATTGCAATGAGGATCGCGTAAATGATTCCTTGAATCATTTACCGCCAAACATTTTGTTTGTTGGCAAATACAATCATAGATTGTATTTGCTGAGCGATCATCATTATAAAATTGAGTTACATAACTTTAACTCGCGTTGTGTAAGTATAGCAAAGAAGAGTATGAAAATCAAGCATTTTTTCAAAAATTTTTCCACTTTTTTTGAAGCCTCACCTATTGTGGCAAAATTGGGAGATACTATACCATATATTGAGTTTGCAGACAGGAGTGTGGCGTTTATGATGAAATCCGTTCGTACCGATATGGCGGGGGAGCTGCGCCGCCGACATACAGGGGAGATATGCGGTGTGCGCTGCGAAAACGAAAAGCTGAAAGGACTCGATGTGTTTACCGTTGACATTATGAATAAAGTAGGCGAAGAAGCGATCGGCAAGCCTCAGGGTCGCTATTATACGCTTACCCTGCCGCGCTGGTTCGACCGGGGCAGCGACAGTTTCCCGGATGCCGTTGAGGCGCTTGCGGTGCTTGTAACACGATGCCTGCCGAAAGTACACGAAAACGTTTTCGTTGCGGCTTTAGGAAATCCGGACATCACTCCCGACGCGATTGGGTCGCTGGCAGCCTCCCATATTCTGGTGACGCGGCATTTGAAACAGAAAGATGGGGAAAGCTTCCCGCAGTTTTGTTCTCTTGCTCTGTGCAGGCCAGGAGTACTGGGCACATCGGGCATCGAGTCGGCCGCGCAGATAGAGACTCTGTGCCGCAGCATCTGTCCGGACGTGGTAGTGGTCATCGACGCGCTTGCAGGATCGGAGGCGGATTCCCTCTGCCGCAGTGTGCAGGTCTCGGACACCGGTATCTCTCCTGGCTCCGGTGTCGGCAATGACAGACGTGAGTTGAGCCGCGCCACTCTGGGCGTACCTGTGATCTCCATCGGCATCCCCACGGTCATAGACGCGGGCTTTTTCGGGGAGGGGAGTATGCGCGGCATGTTCGTCACGCCGCGGGATATTGACAGCATGGTGCGCCACGGCGCACGGCTCATCGCCTATGCGCTGAATCTGGCCTTGCATCACGGTCTTAAAATCGAAGACGTGGACGCCCTGATCGGATAAGATTATTTTATGCGTATCGGCTTAAATCAGTAAGAACCGGCTTCCGGTCTGTCATTGCGAACCAGTGACCGATGTCACTGGTGTGGCAATCCGTACTCCCAGCGGCCAGTTAAGATTTCTGAGCGTTTCAATGCCTCCGGCGGGCGGATTGCCACGACCAGTTTGAGAACTGGTCTCGCAATGACGGGATTAGCTGAGTTAAGCCGATATCCACTAATTGTTTTATAGATTTTAACGATTCAGTCCGCGCCTTGTCAACAATGAAAACGACCCTCCTGTGTCATTGCAAAGGGGCTGTGAAAAAAGTCAATAGACAATGTAGGGGCCGACGCGGCCCAGGCCGGCCTCTCTTGCCCCTTTGGGGCAATTCACCTTCCCCTCGGCGGCCCGTGCGGTACAGACCAAAATCAAGCAAGCAACCCCCGGCAAAAACGTACTACTGTACGAATTTGCCGGGGGCGAATACATGTTTTGCGCTTTTCTCCGCCGGGCCGCCGGGGCGTCGGCCCCTACGGTGTTGAACTTCCTGCGTTCTTGATGAAGGGGGACTTTTCTCACAGCCCCTGTGGCAATCCGTTTCCCGGCACAGTGTCAGAAAGCATGCGGTTTTTGGAGCGGGTAGATCGCAAGACCTGTATGTGAACAGTTCTCGTAATGACAGAATTAGATGATAAAAGCCGCTACCCGCAAAGAAATAACCCATGTGTTTCACGTGAAACAACAATTCAAATCATCATTTTCACTTTTCAATTCCAACTTTTCACTTTCTTCATTTCACTTTCTCAAAAATTGTTTCACATGAAACATTGCAAAGTGAAGTTAATGCTGTTATAATGTCGGCGCAATAAGATGTAAAGAAGAAAGGACATGCGTCCGATGGCTAAAATCATTGCAATCGCAAACCAGAAGGGCGGCGTCGGCAAGACCACCACGACCGTGAACCTCACGGCGGCCCTGAACCTCATGGGCAAGAAGGTCCTGCTGGTGGACTGCGACCCCCAGGGCAACGCTAGCTCCGGCATGGGCGTAAAAAAGAGCCACCGCCCCAACACATACGACATGCTGATCTCGGACATCAGCGCCGCCGAGTGTGTGGTGCAGACCGATTACGGCGACGTGATCCCGGCTTCCAAGGAGCTGGCCGCCGCGTCCGTGGAGCTCATCCACGAGGAACGCCGCGAGTACGTGCTCAAGGACAAAATCACGGCGCTGTACAGCGAATACGACTACATATTCCTCGACTGCCCGCCCTCCCTGGAACTGCTGACGGTCAATGCCCTGGTCGCGGCAGACAGCGTGCTCATCCCCATGCAGTGCGAGTACTACGCCCTCGAGGGCATTGCGGACCTGCTGACGAGCATCAAAATGTGCTCCCGCCGCCTGAACAAGCGTCTCGGCATTGAGGGCATCGTGCTGACCATGTACGACGCCCGTGCCAATCTTACCACCCAGGTGGCAAACGAGCTGCGCCGCTACCTCGGGGACAAGGTGTACGAGACCGTGATCCCGCGCAGCGTGCGTCTGTCCGAGGCGCCCAGCCACGGCGTGCCCGGCGTGGTCTACGACCGCATCAACCGCGGCAGCAAGGGCTACATGGCGCTCGCGGCAGAGTTTTTGAAGAGACACGAAAAATAAAAGTGTAAAGTGAAAATTGAAAAGTGAAGAAAGAGGAGTGCCTTCGGCACAATAAAAATTCGTCCGAAAAGCGGACACCGTATTTCCACTTTTCACTTTCCGCTTTTCACTTTCTAAATGAAAAGGGAAGTGTGAAATGCCAAAAGAAAAAAAGGGTCTCGGCATCGGGCTGGATGCGCTGTTCGGCGCGGATGAGCCGGAGGAGACCGAGCTTCAGAATCTGCCCATCGCGAAGGTGGAGCCGCGCCTGGAGCAGCCGCGCGAGATCTTTGACGAGCAGGCCCTGCAGGAGCTTGCGGATTCCATCGCTCAGTACGGCCTGATCCAGCCTATCACCGCGCGAAAGCTGGACAGCGGCTATTATCAGATCATCGCCGGCGAACGCCGCTGGCGGGCCGCGCGGCTGGCGGGCCTGACAGAGGTGCCGGTGCGCGTCATTGAGGCAGACGACCGCCGCGTCGCCGAGCTTGCGCTGGTGGAAAATCTACAGCGCGAGGACCTCAACCCCATCGAGGAGGCCCGGGGCTACCGGGCGCTGATCGACGAATACGGCCTGACCCAGGAGGAGGCGGCGAAGAGCGTGGGCCGTTCCCGCCCGGCGGTGGCGAACGCCATGCGCCTTTTGAGCCTGTGCCCGGCGGTGCTGGAGCTTACGGAGCAGGGAAAGCTCTCCGCCGGTCACGCGCGCGCGCTGGTGCCGATCCTGGACGAGAAGACCCAGACGGCGGCGGCAAACGAGGTCGTGGACAAGGGCCTGTCGGTGCGCCAGACCGAGCAGCTGGCCGCCCGGCTCCTGAAGGCGCCGAAGCAGCCGCAGCCGGAGACGGACGAGATCAAGGTGGACTACGCCGCCGAGGTGGCAAACCGCCTCTCTGCGAGCCTGGGCCGCAAGGTCAAGCTCATCGACGGCAAAAAGACCGGCCGCATCGAGCTCGAGTTCTACGGCGCCGACGATCGCGAAGCGCTGATCGCGGCCCTGGAAAGACTGAAATAAAGAAAAGACTATTATAGAAGGAAAGGGTAAGTACATGCTCGACATCAAGTTTGTCAGGGAGAACCCCGACATCGTCAAGGAGAACATCAAAAAGAAATTTCAGGACCAGAAGCTGCCCATGGTGGACGAGGTTATCGAGCTTGACCGCCTCAAGCGCGCGGCGATCACCGAGGCCAGCGACCTGCGCGCCCAGCGCAACAAGCTGTCCAAGGCAAACGGCCCCCTGTTCGGCAAGCTCAAGAAGGCGGCCGAGGCGGACAAGGCCGCCATCCAGGCCGAGATCGACGCGAATATCGCCGCCGTCAAGGCCGACGACGAGCGTCTCGCGGAGCTGGAGAAGCTCGAGGGCGAGTACACCGAGCGGGTCCATCACCTCATGATGAACATTCCGAACATCATCGACCCCTCCGTGCCCATCGGGCCGGACGACTCTGCCAACGTCGAGGTCGAGCGCTTCGGCGAGCCTGTGGTCCCCGACTTTGAGATCCCCTACCACACCGACATCATGGAACGCTTTAACGGCGTGGACATGGACGCGGCGGGCCGCGTGGCCGGCAACGGCTTTTATTATCTCATGGGCGACATCGCGCGCCTGCACTCCGCGGTCCTGGCCTATGCCCGCGACTTCATGATCGGCAAGGGCTTCATCTACTGCATCCCGCCCTTCATGATCCACGGCAACGTGGTCGAGGGCGTCATGAGCCAGACCGACATGGACGCCATGATGTACAAGATCGAGGGCGAGGACCTCTATCTGATCGGCACCAGCGAGCACTCCATGATCGGCAAGTTCATCGACCAGCTTATCCCCGAGGCGAGCCTGCCCCAGACGCTCACCAGCTACAGCCCCTGCTTCCGCAAGGAGAAGGGCGCCCACGGCATCGAGGAGCGCGGCGTCTACCGCATCCACCAGTTTGAAAAGCAGGAGATGATCGTGGTCTGCAGGCCCGAGGACTCCATGGCCTGGTACGAGAAGATGTGGCGCTACTCGGTCGAGCTCTTCCGCAGCATGGAGATCCCGGTGCGTCAGCTTGAGTGCTGCTCCGGCGACCTGGCCGACCTCAAGGTCAAGTCCTGCGACATCGAGGCCTGGAGCCCCCGCCAGCAGAAATACTTCGAGGTCTGCTCCTGCTCCAACCTGGGCGACGCCCAGGCGCGCAGACTCAACATGCGCGTCAAGAGCGAGGACGGCAGGACCTATCTGCCCCACACCCTCAACAACACGGTCGTCGCGCCCCCGCGCATGCTGATCGCCTTTTTGGAGAACCACCTGCAGGCCGACGGCAGCGTCACCATCCCCGAGGTGCTCTGGCCCTACATGGGCGGCACGAAGGTCCTCACGCCGAAGAAGTAAGCCCTTGCCTCCCTCTCTGAGGGAGGGGGACCGCGAAGCGGTGGAAGGAGTCAGTACATCGACGTACAACTCCCTCAGTCACAGCGCTTGCGTGAGACGCGCTGTGCCAGCTCCCTCAGGGAGGGAGCCAAATCTGTAACCCCATAATTTATATAAGAAAGGAAGTATCCCCATGAAGAAGTTCTTTGAAGAATTCAAGACCTTCATCTCCCGCGGCAACGTCATGGACATGGCCATCGGCGTTATCATCGGCGGCGCATTCGGCGCCATCACCAGCTCTCTCGTGGCTGACGTCGTCACGCCTCTGCTGGCAGCCCTGTTCCAGTCCCCGAACACCGACGCGCTGAACATCACCCTGCGCGCCGCCTCCGAAGGCCAGGAGCCCATCGTCCTCGGCCTCGGCACCTTTATCGGTGCGATCATCAACTTCCTGGTCATTGCCCTGGTGCTGTTCTCTGTCATCAAGGCCATGAACAAGGCCAAGGAGCTTGCTGAAAAGGCGCTGAACAAGAAGAAGGAAGAGGAAGCCGCCGCCGCAGCCGAGGAGCCGAAGGGCCCCACCACCGAGGAGCTGCTGACCGAGATCCTGGCCGAGCTCAAGAAGAAAGCCTGACGAATTTCTACATAAGCGCACACGGGAGGGGAAAACCCCTCCCGTTTTTAATAGCCTCCCTCTCTGAGGGAGGGGGACCGCGGAGCGGTGGAAGGAGTACCCTCTCTGCGGGAGGGGGACCGCGAAGCGGTGGAAGGAGTACCCTCTCTGCGGGAGGGGGAGCGCGGAGCGGTGGAAGGAGTCCTATGGACGCCGGGCGAGTGGGAGAGCAAAAGAGAGTTGACATAAAAAATAAATTATTGTCAACAAAAAGCCTTGCGTGTTGCGTTTTGCTATGATATAATAGACGTTGCTAAAGAGTCAAAAAAGTTACGAAAGATAACAATTTTCTCAAGATTGAGAGGTTTCGCACCATGAAGAAGAGCACAGTAAGAATCTTCGCCATCGTGTTGGTCGTGCTGATGTGCCTGTCGCTGCTGCCGCTGGCGGCCGCGCACGCGATGGAGTATCCCGCGGAGATGCCGGAGATCCCCGGCTTCACCTGGATGGGTGACCACTACGTGGAGACGGAGCATATCTACGGGGAGGTTGCGAATAAGGATTTCCTTGTAGATGAGAGCGAACCGGGCGACTGTGAGACGCCGGCTCTCTATTGGAGATCCTGCATCAATCGCAATCCGTATACAGAGGAGCTATGCGGTACGACGGCTGAGTCTGCCTATCAGGAAGCGATGCAGCGTGCGGCGAACGATCTGAACACGCAGAGGAACAGCGGCGTCCAGCATACCGATTCCGAGTGGCAGGATATCTGGAACCGCACCGCCGAGGAGATCCTGAACCAATATACCTTTGAGTACGGCGGCAAGGGCCATCAGTGGGTCGAGGTCGAGTATCAGCCTGCCACCTGTGAGCAGGACGGCTGGGAGACCTACCATTACTGCTCGGCCTGCGGCGAAGGGCTGGACTATATCCCGCTGATCCCGGCCACGGGCCACCGCTACGAGGACGGCATCTGCGCCGTCTGCGGCAAAGCCGACCCGGACTATGCCCCTGTGGCTTTGAGCGACAACTCGGCGTTTGCTCTGAGCGACAATGCCACGTTTAACAGCGATGAGTCGGGCGAGGAGCAGGACATCGACGAAGCTGTCAATAACAACGATAATGATTTAGACTCTTCAAATAATGACAATGTCCAGAACACTGGCGATGTCCAGAAAGCGGACGATGCCCAGAAAACGGACGATGCCCAGAAAGCGGACGATGTCCAGAAAACGGACGATGCCCAGAAAACGGACGATGTCCAGAAAACGGACGATGTCCAGAAAACTGATGATGAGATTATTATTGAGCAGGTAGAAGAGAAAATCATTGAAGAAAATGAAGAAGAAGCTAACGAGGAATCCATAGAGCTTCTCCTTGAGGACAGCGAAAGCTACGCTGCGGACCCGAGCGACGGAACCAAGGGGATTCCCGGTTTGCGCGTAACACTGAACGGCGCTGAGCGTCCAAATGTCAGGACTGCATTTGTGGGCAATAATCTCTCTGTTGCCTTATCAAAGAGAGAGGGCACTACAGAAAACCCGAGTCTTGATCTTGGCAGCTACACTTACCAGTGGTACAAGAAAAATAAAGCTGGCAGCGAAACAAAAATTGCTGCATCTCAGGGAGGAAAAAACCCGGAATATACAGTAAAATCAGACGATCTTGGCTATTATATTTTCTGCGCAGTTATGCGTGATGAAGCTTCCGGTGACCCGCACAGCGAGTCCAGCGATTCCTATGCGGTGAGAAGACCGGTCACGATCAATATTGATGTACAGGGTTTAGGCACAGTTTCATTTACCGACAAGGATGAAATCGTGGAAGAAGAAGTAAATGAAGACGATGTTACTCCAATCCCCACGGCTCCTGACCCCTATGAGCTTAATACTATCTCTGGCAACGAAATCTCAGTCACCTTTAAGCCCGACAACGAGGACGAAAAGGAATACTGGTTGAAATCCTACAGTGGCATTGGATCTGACGAAAACGATATAGAAGTAATAACGCAGGAAGAACAGACAGTAACGTTTACCGTTCCAGGCACGAATGCAACCGAAGAAATAGATATTGTTTTTGCCATGGTCTACGCCTCTAACGAAATCAGAGATTCGAAAGACACCACGGACAAACAAAATCGGGAAGACCCGAAAAAGCAATCTTCCGAGACAGAATTGAATAGTCTTGTCGAAAGCATGGGTGAAGGCGTTGTTACGGGTGAAATCGTGTATGTCACGCCTATGTGGGATGACAATGGAACAGAGGTTTCAAAGGCGCAGTTAGCTAAAACCAATGGTGTTGATTTTACGCTGGATTATCCGAGCGCCGATGTAAAGGCAAACAAAGATAACTATTCGATTCGTGTCTACCACTACAGCTACACGGACACCGCGTGGAGCAGAGTTCCCGATGCACAGGTTGAGCTTGGCAACGATAATATCACAGTAAAGAATTATAAGGATTTTTCACCGTTTGTTTCACTGGCAATACCGGCGACTTTGACGCTTACGTATAAGCCCGGCGCTGGCACTGGTTCTGAGGTAGTCCGCAATTATGTTGAGGGCGATATTGTCACGGTTCTCAACCCGCAAACTGATACCGCTTTCTCTTATCAGGGCCCAGAAGACAAGCCAAACTTCAAATGTTGGATCGACACCGCCAATAAGGCCTATTATCCGGGCGATACTATAACCATGTCCGGCAATCTGACACTGACCGCCGAGTGGACTACAGAGGTTACGATTACTTATCTTCCCGGCAAAACAGACGGCAGCGGCACGATAGAAGGCTCAATGAAGCCAAAGACTGCGGCGGTTGGTACGAATGTAACGCTGGATGATAACAACTTTGAAGAAGGAAATGGTTTTAATTATGATAACCACGACTTCTTAGGTTGGAAAGACCAGAAAGGAAATGGGTATGCAAACAGGGGTACCATAGAGAACATCCAAGAAAACCTTGAACTTACCGCACAGTGGAAGCGTTCCAAGTATACTGTGACCTACAACGGCAACGGCGGCGGCGACCCCACCGACCCCAAAAAAAAGGTACAGACAGTTGATGTCGACAAACCTGTCACCTTCAAGGAAAACATGTTCACCGTGCCCTATGGGAAAGTATTTATCGGCTGGAATGAGAAAAAGGACGGCTCTGGTGAAAAAACATATCAGCCCGGTGATTCTGAAACACTGAATAAGGATATTACCCTTTACGCGATCTGGAAAGATCAGATAGAAATTTGGTATTATCCCGGTGATGGACAAGGAACAACACAAAAAGAAACGGTCACTGTTGATGTTCCTACCACGTTGAAAACGATAGAGGAACTTGAATTTATAGCGCCGTCGGAGAATCAGGCATTTGCCGGGTGGACTCATAAGTATGCGGAAGATCCCTCGGATACCAGATATCAGGATGGAGCAGAAGTGACTATCCCCACTGGTGCGACAGACGAAGAGAAAAAATTCTATGCGCACTGGGCTGATAAAGTTATTATCACCTTCAATCCCAATTATGAAACTGCGGTTTCTCCCTATACCCAGCCAGTTCCCAAAGGACAGAAGACATCATTGACCGAAAATAGATTCAGGCGTAGCGGTTATTTGTTCGATGGATGGTATAAGAACAAGGAATGCACTGGTACTGGCATTGAAGATGGCGGCAGTATCAAGACAGAAGAAAATATCACCCTCTATGCAAAATGGAATGGGCCCCTGCATATTTCTGATATAACTAATGTCAGTGATACGACAGCCTATATAAATGACAAAATTGAAATCGCAGGCTTGGAGGGTGAAGGTATCACTTATCAGTGGTATGCAAAACAAACACCTACTGCAACTTCCCGTCTGAAAATTGGCACTGAGACAAGCTCCAAATCGTATTCCCGCGCGACTATCCCCACATATGAAAGTGCTGAATATCCATATATTTTCTGCGTGGCCAAAAAGGGTGATCAGGAAATTGAAAGTAACTATCTTGAGCTTTTAGACAGCCTTGATAGTGTGACGTGGATTCAGGATGTCATCAATGACGGCGACTTTGCTACTTGGCCATCAAGCAGCAGCAACAACTATGCGTATCATACACAGGACGGTGCAATTGGCGGTCTGAAAGCCGGTATGACGATGTCCTACAACGACGGAACCACCACAAAGACAAAAAAACTCACCTCTGAAGATGTTGATGAATCTGGTGTCATGCGTGTAAAGGACGCTGGCAGCTATGTTTTCAGTATTGGCAGTGTTGTGTCTGAGCCGGTAACAATCTACCGCTGGTACACTGTCGGATTCCAATATTCCAACGGTACCAGCACCACTTCCAGCGGCACTACCACCAGCGGCAGCGGTCGAGCCACAATGACGTGTGTCACGAGCACCAGTTCCACCGGCACTATGCCATCTAAACCTGTTCTAATGAACCTGACAGATACTGATGCTAACAACAAGTTGCGTGATGACTATTCTGTCATGAAGTACTCTTCTGGCGTGGATAATGTCTGGGTGGTCAAACGAAACGATACCACAAGCATCAAACTGACAGTATCGCCTTCCGCCAGCTCCTATGCACATGTCAGCCTCAATGGCGGAAGTTGGACATCATTTGGCAACGCCAGGACTTCGAGTAGTTCTAGCGCAAGTTCCGGTAGCTCGACCATCAGCAGAGACTTCCCGGTTAACCCGAATGATAATAATTACTATGCTAATAAGCCAATGATGTACAGAATCGTCTTCAACAACTCTGCCACCTCCCCGCGGACGGCGGACGAATCCCATCTCGGTCTGTGGTCTGCCCTGTGCCTGATCTCCCTGACCGGCGCGGCGACCATCCTCGGCAAAACCTTCAAGCGCAAAAAGACCAGATAAGCCCCAAACAACACAAGGGCGCGCTGCAAAACGCGTGTCATTCTGAGCGAAGCGAAGAATCTTTTCTTCCCTTATCAACCAAGGGATGGTTCCTTTGCTTACGCTCAGGATGACGCGTAAAATGGAAGGCGGTACAGCACCGTAGGGGCCGACGCCTACCCAAAGGGCACCAGGCCCGGCGGCCCGGCAATAAAGCTCAATAAATGTACCTATCCCCGGCGACTTCGTATTATACATACGTTTTCGCCGGGGATTTCTGCGTGTTTTTGAGTTGTTCCGCACGGGCCGCCGGGGGCGTCGGCCCCTACAATGTCAATTGAATTTTTTCGCAGCCCTTGTTTTCCCGCCGCGCCGCCTTACAGCAGCCGGAGCTTCATGCACTTGTCCTTGCCGAAGGTCTTCTCCATCTCGGCCTTGTAGTCGTCAAAGATCGCCGTCGGCATCAGCGCCTGCACGCACCCGGCAAAGCCGCCGCCGTGCACGCGCCACGCGCCCTTGCCCTCGAGCAGCTTCCGGCTCAGCTCCAGACCCTGCTGGAGCTTCGTGTCGCCCGTGGCGCTCGTGACAATGTTGTTCAGCAGCGTCTCGGACGAGCGGCCCGACTCGTTCATCAGGCGCATGTATTCCTCGCCGTCGCGCGCTTTCAGCGCGTCGCGCATCTGCGGCACGCGCTCGTTCTCGTCAAAAAAGTGCATCGCCCGCCGCACGGGACGGTTCGACGCGTCCCAGCCTCTGGCCCGGAACTCCTTCGGGTCCACGTCCGCCAGCACGCCCTTGTCAAAGAGGTTGGCAATATACACCATGTCCGCCGGGATGCGCGCATAGGACGTGGCAAGGCCCGCATGGCTGCCGCCCGTGTCCGTCAGGCACAGCGTCAGGCCCATGCCCTCAAAGTCCGCCGTCACCTGCTCCACCTCGCCGGTGGCGAGATCCGCGTACAGCGTCTGCCCCATCGCGCAGGTGAGCTGGCTCATCAGACCGCAGGGCTTGCCAAAGAAGCGGTTCTCTCCCTCCTGGGCCGCGCGCGCAATGACGATCGGCTCCACATTGCCGCCGTTGAAAAGCTCCGCCAGGATCTTGCCCATCAGCACCGAGAAGGCCGCCGACGAGCTCAGCCCCGCGCCGGAGGGCAGGGTGCTCTTGATGGTCGCGTCAAAGCCGCCGATGTTCAGGCCCAGAAAATCAAAGGACGCCAGCACCCCGCGCACCAGCGCCTTGGAGCTGCCGAACTCCGCCGTGCGCGGCTGCAGGTGGTCGATGCGCACCTCAAAGCTCTCGAGCCCCGGCCCGCCGATGCGCACGAGCTTCTCGCCGTTGGCCTCGTATTCCGCGGTGATGCCCCGGTCAATGGCCGCGGCGAGGACGCGCCCGTTCTGGTGATCCGTATGGTTGCCGGCAAGCTCGGTCCTGCCGGGCGTAAAAAGCGTCTTTTTCATGGCGCCGTCTCCTTTTTCGACACTTACAATTATACAAAGCATAACCCACAAAGCCTTGAAAGTCAATGGGGTTCCGAAAAATTACCAATTAATGGAACGCAAAATTTAAAGAACGTACATATTTGGCTTGCGTCGGACTGAAAGGCGGGATATAATAGAAACGATAAACCCGCACAAAAAGATAGGCGGCGCTTGTTTCGCGCGTTCCATGAAAATAAGGAAACAGGAGAATGCTATGAAAAGTGCAAACGGAATCAACCTGACCATGCTCTGCGACTTCTATGAGCTGACCATGGGCAACGGCTACTTTGCCGACGGGATGAAGGACCGCATCTGCTACTTCGACATGTTCTTCCGCAGCGTGCCGGACCAGGGCGGCTACGCGGTGGCGGCCGGGCTGGAGCAGATCGTGGACTACATCCAGAACCTGCATTTCAGCGACGAGGATATCGCGTACCTGCGCGGCCGCGGCATTTTCAGCGAGGGATTTCTCGACTACCTCAAACACTTCAAGTTCACCGGCGACATCTGGGCCATCCCCGAGGGTACGCCCATCTTCCCCATGGAGCCGGTGCTGACCGTGCGCGCCCCCGCCATCCAGGCCCAGCTTCTCGAGACCTACATGCTGCTGGAGTTCAACCACCAGAGCCTCATCGCCACCAAGGCAAGCCGCGTCTGCCGCGCCGCCGAGGGAAGGACCGTGCTGGAGTTCGGCTCGCGCCGCGCCCAGGGCATCGCGGGCGCCGTCACGGGCGCGAGGGCGGCCTTCATCGGCGGCTGCGCCGGTACGGCCTGCACCGTGTCCGATCAGCTCTACGGCGTCCCCGCCGCGGGCACCATGGCCCACTCCTGGGTCCAGATGTTCGACTCCGAGCTCGACGCCTTCCGCAGCTACTGCCGCACCTACCCCAATAACGCGGTGCTGCTGGTGGACACCTACAACACCCTCAAGTCCGGCGTGCCCAACGCCATCAAGGCGTTCGACGAAATATTAAAACCGCTCGGCATCACCAAATGCGGCATCCGCCTCGACTCCGGCGACATGGCCTACCTCACCCAGAAGGCCCGCAAAATGCTCGACGACGCAGGCTGGACCGGGTGCACCATCACCGTCTCCAACTCCCTCGACGAGCGCCTGATCGCCAACATCATCCACCAGGGCGCGAAGATCGACTCCTTCGGCGTGGGCGAGCGGCTCATCACCTCCAAGAGCGAGCCCGTCTTCGGCGGCGTGTACAAGCTCTGCGCCGTGGAAAACGACGACGGCTCCATCACCCCGAAGATCAAGGTCAGCGAGAACGTCGGCAAGATCACCAACCCCGGCTTCAAGAAGGTCTACCGCTTCTTCAACCGCGAGACCGGCATGGCCGAGGCCGACTATATCTGCATGCGCGACGAGACAGTGGACGACTCGAAGCCCCTCGAGATCTGCGACCCCTCCGAGCGCTGGAAGCGCAAGACCATGGAAAACTTCCGCGCGGTGGAGCTGCAGGTGCCCGTCTTCCTCGGCGGCAAGCTGGTGTACGAGCTGCCCACCCTCAAGGACATCAAGACCAACTGCGGCTACCAGATCTCCACCCTCTGGCCCGAGGTCAAGCGCTTCGACAACCCCCACACCTACTACGTGGACCTGTCCCCGAAGCTCATGGCCCTCAAGGACGAGATGCTGGAAAACCACGGGCGGAGAAAGATGTAATGAAAAGCGAAAAGTGAAGTAATTCCGTACGAGGAAAAGCTTACGTTTTGATGATCTTTCCGGCGCTGACAAAATATCCATATTAATAAAAGGAGAGCAAACATGAAAAAGATCCTGAGTTTTCTTCTGGCCCTGTGCATGCTGATCCCCCTCGCGGTGACCCCGGCCTTCGCAGCCGTCGGCTCTGCCGAGGAGTTCGAGCAGCTCAAGCAGCGCGCCGAGGGCGGCGACGCCGCCGCCATGGCGGAGGTCGGCAGCTGCTACTATCTGGGCAACTACGCCGGCGGCGTGAATCGCGATTTCAGCCAGGCCCTCGCCTGGTTCCTGCGCGCCGCCGAGGCCGGTGACACGAGCGTGTATATGAACATCGCCAACATCTACGAAAAGGGCAGCGCCGGTGAGCGCAGCTTCGACAAGGCCTACGACTGGTTCCGGCGCGCCGCCGAGCTCGGCAGCAAGGAAGCCGAGGAACGCATGGCCGCGCCCGTGTATGCCGCCATGCGCTGGAAGGACGACGCCGCGGCGCTGACCGGCCAGCTCGGCGAGTACGGCAGCCTCGGCGGGCGCTACGGCACGCCCTTCTATCTGGATAAGCCCGTGCTGGACTGCTCCCTGATCACCCTGCAGCTGGGCTTTATCCAGTACCGCGGCTGGCCCTTCGGCCTGTACGGACTCTTCGCCCAGACCCTCAACGGCGACTGGGTGGAGGTCGACCGCTTCCAGATCGAGAAGTACTTTGAGCTGACCAATCCCCTGTCCTTCCGGGCGCTGGGCGTGGTGCTCCTGGAGGACGGCATGGACTTCAACCTCGTCCATGCGGATACCTACTACGTGGACAAGACCTGCCTGGGCGAGTATTCCGACACCATCCTCCCGGCCGTGTTCACGCCGTCGGGCAAGGAGTATCCCGAGAATGCCGCCTCCTACAGCTCCGCAGCCTATGTCAATCCCTACCCCGAGGGGTACTTCGGCTGATATCCAAAACCGGCAGCGCCTCCCCAAACGGGAGGCGCTGTCCCATGAAAGCGAAAAAAACACGCAAAAACCGAAAAATTTATACTTGACCTCTCATTTCGGCTGTGCTATAGTATGGATTACCTGTCGGATGAGAGGCTTTCTTTTTGTGCGCATTTTTCAAAACGGGCGCACAGCCCTCCGTCCACACAGGGAGGCAATGCCCGCCCCGCACGGCGCGGGTAAATAAAATAGGAGGTGCCGAAAGAATGGCTGCAGGCGCAAGAGTAAAAATCACACTCAGATGCGATGAATGCAAGCAGAGGAACTACAACACGGTCAAGAACAAGAAGAACACTTCTGACCGTTTGGAGCGCAGCAAATATTGCCCCTTCTGCAGAAAGCACACCAAGCATGTCGAGAGCAAGTAAGACGGAAAGGAACGTGTAACATGGCAGAGGAAAAGAAAACGAACGCCGCCCCCGCAAAGGCCGCCACCGCCGTCAAGAAGGACGATACCGAGCTGAGCCTCTTCCAGAAGATCGGAAAGTGGTTCCGCGAGATGAAGAGCGAGCTGAAGAAGGTCGTATGGCCCACGCCGAAGGCTCTTCGCAACAACACGCTCGTCTCCCTCGGCATGATGATGATTTCCGCGGTTGTGATCTGGGGCTTTGACGAATTTGCCCAGATGGTGGTCAGGCTCATCTTCCGTTTGGGTTGATCGAGATGGCTGAAGAGGCAAAATGGTACGTTGTTCATACCTATTCCGGGTATGAGAACGCAGTCGCCGCCGCTGTGATGAAGGCGGCGGAAAACCGCAGGATGACGGATCTGATCCATGAGGTCAACATCCCCATGGAGACGGTGACCGAGATCACCGACGCCGGCGAAAAAACCGTTGAGCGCAAGGTCTTCCCCGGCTATGTGCTGGTGAAGATGATCCTCACGGACGACAGCTGGCACCTGATCCACAACGTCCGCGGCGCAACAGGCTTCGTCGGGTCCGACGGCAAGGCCGTCCCCCTCACGGAGCAGGAGATCTACGATCTGGGCGTCGAGCGCAAGGAGATCGTTGTCGGCTACGGCCTCGGCGACGAGGTCAAGGTCATTGACGGACCGCTGGCCGGCTTCTTCGGCATCGTCGACGAGCTGGAGCCCGAGAAGGATCGGGTGCGCGTCGTGGTCTCCATGTTCGGCCGCGAGACTCCGGTTGATCTGGAGCTCGATCAGGTCGAAGTTACTGAAAAATAATAAAAAAGGTAGGTGCTTTCTCAGTGGCACAGAAAGTAGTTGGATACGTAAGATTCCAGGTTCCCGCCGGCAAAGCGACTCCGGCGCCCCCCGTCGGCCCCGCACTGGGCCAGTACGGCGTCAATATCGGTCAGTTCACCAAGGACTTCAACGAGCGCACCAAGGGCGACATGGGCATGATGATCCCCGTCGTCATCACCGTGTACTCCGACCGCAGCTTCACCTTCGTCACCAAGACCCCTCCTGCTGCCCTTCTCATCAAGAAGGCCTGCGGCATTGAGACCGCCTCCGGCGTGCCCCAGAGAGACAAGGTCGCGACCATCAGCAAGGAAGACGTCCGCAAGATCGCCGAGCAGAAGATGCCCGACCTCAACTGCACCGACATCGACTCCGCCATCAGCATGATCGCCGGTACCTGCCGCTCCATGGGCGTCATCGTCGGGGACTGATCTCAAACGTGGGAGGATATTGAAAATCCGAATCAACCACATTTTAGGAGGAAATTAAATTGTTTAGAGGAAAGAATTATAAAGAGAGCTCCAAGCTCATTGATAAACAGAACCTGTACGACCCCATGGAAGCGCTGAACCTGGTGTGCCAGGCCAGCAAGGCCAAGTTCGACGAGACCGTCGAGCTGCACCTCAAGCTCGGTGTTGACGGCCGTCACGCCGACCAGCAGGTTCGCGGCGCCATCGTCTTGCCCAACGGCACCGGCAAGACCGTGCGCGTGCTGGTCTTCTGCCCGCCCGAGCAGGTGGACGAGGCCCTCGCAGCCGGTGCGGATTACGCCGGCGGCATGGACTACGTCGAGAAGATCCAGAAGGAAAACTGGTTCGAGTTCGATACCGTGATCGCCAACCCCAAGATGATGGGCACCGTCGGCCGTCTCGGTAAGATCCTCGGCCCGAAGGGCCTCATGCCTTCTCCCAAGGCCGGCACCGTCACTCCGAACGTGGCCCAGGCCGTCAAGGAAGCCAAAGCTGGTAAGGTCGAGTACCGTCTGGACAAGACCAACATCATCCACTGCCCCATCGGCAAGGTCAGCTTCGGCGCCGAGAAGCTGTACGAGAACTACGTGGCACTGGTCGCGGCCGTCAACAAGGCCAAGCCCGCCGCCGCAAAGGGCCAGTACATCCGCTCCTGCGTCACCGCCTCCACCATGGGCCCCGGCATCAAGATCAACGCTCAGAAGCAGCTCTGAGAAAATCAAAACCGCTCCGTCATCTGACGGGGCGGTTTTTGATTTTAAAGTGAAAAGTGCTGTCATCCTGAGCGTCAGCGAAGGATCTTTCCTTGGCAGAAGAGGAAAGAAAAGATTCTTTGCTTCGCTCAGAATGACAAACCAGGGAATGAATGTGTATAGGAATAGTATATCCATGGTGCTTTTTGATTGACAGGGCCTGTCGATTCCTGTAGAATGATTATGCTCCATTTTGGAGTAAGGGCCTTAGTCAAGCGAGAAAAGGCGGTTCCGTCACACCACCCGGAAGGGAGGTGAAGACATGCCGATTACATTGACGTTTCATATACTTGGTTATACGATTACCGTCACCGTAAAAAGCAGAAATCGCCACTCCTGACCAGTGACGATTTCTAACACTATTTAGAAAAGTTCTGGGCGGAGCCGTTTTTGACGGGGCCCTTCTCCATTATTATAGTCAACACTGCGCTTCTTGTCAAGGCGCAAAACAGGGACACGGTTCGCGCCGCGTCCCTGTCTATCTCTTTTTAGGACCGCGCTGCTCAGATATCCAGCAGATCGCTGTAGGCCTTCAGAGCACCGTCGGTGTCGTGGGCCAGGACGCGCTTGGCCAGCACCTTGCCGAGCTGCACGCCCTCCTGGTCGAAGCTGTTGAGGTTCCAGCAGAAGCCCTGAAACATGACCTTGTTTTCAAAGTGGGCCAGCAGCGCGCCGAGGGATTCGGGGGTGAGCTGCTCGCCGATGATGATGCTGGAGGGGCGGCCGCCCTCAAAGCTCTTGTTGGGATTTTCGTCAGACTTGCCGCAGGCAAAGGCCATGATCTGGGCGGCGACGTTGGCGCACAGCTTCTGCTGGCTGGTGCTGCCCTGGATGTCCACATCCATGCCGGCCTGATTGCGGCGGAAGCCCACAAACTGCAGCGGCACAATGTCGGTGCCCTGGTGCAGGAGCTGATAGAAGGAGTGCTGGCCGTTGGTGCCCGGCTCGCCGAAGATGATGGGGCCGGTGGGGTAGTCGACGCTCTCGCCGAAGCGGTTGACATGCTTGCCGTTGGACTCCATGTCGAGCTGCTGGAGGTGCGCCGGGAAGCGGCTGAGAGCCTGGGAGTAGGGCAGGACCGCTGTGGCGGGGCAGCCCAGGACGTTGCGCTCATACACACCGATGAGGGCGTCGAGCATGGCGGGGTTTTTGAGCAGGTCGGTCTCCTTCGCGGTCAGGTCCTCGGCGTGCGCGCCGTCGAGGAAGCGGGCGAAGACCTCGGGGCCGAAGGCCAGGGACAGCACCACGCCGCCCACGCAGGAGCAGGAGGAGTAGCGTCCGCCGATGTAGTCGTCCATGAAGAAGGCGGCGAGATAGTCGCTGGACTTGGCCAGGGGAGAGGTCTCGCTGGTGACGGCGACCATGTGCTTTGCCGGGTCGAGGCCCGCGTTTTTGAGGGCGTCCTTCACAAAGCTCTCGTTGGTCAGGGTCTCAAGCGTGGTGCCGGACTTGGAGACCAGCACAAACAGGGAGTGCCTGAGGTCGATGGTCTTGAGCACGCTTGCCGCGTCGTCGGGGTCGACGTTGCTGATAAAGCGGGCATCCATCTTGAGGGTGCCGTTGGCTCTGGCCCAGTTCTCCAGGGCCAGGTACATGGCGCGGGGGCCGAGATCGCTGCCGCCGATGCCGATCTGCACGACAGTGGTGAACTTCTCGCCGGAGGCGTTGGTGACTTCGCCCGCGTGGACCTTATTGGCAAAGGCGGCGGCCTTGGCCTGCTCGCCCGCGTAGAAGTCGCGCTTGTTCGTGCCGTCGGCCACGACGGCGTCGCCCAGCTGGCCGCGGGTCAGCTGGTGCAGGACCAGGCGCTTTTCGCCGGTGTTGATCATCTCGCCGTTATAAAGCGCTGCAAACTTCTCGGTCAGCTGCTGCTCGGCGGCAAGCTCCGAGAGGGCGGAGAGCACCTCGTCGTCCACAGCCTTGGCGGCAAAGTTATAGCTCAGGCCGCAGGCCATGGGGACGCTGTACTTTTTCACACGCTGTGCGCCCTTTTCGCCGCTCATGGCGACGGGCAGGTCCACGCGCTTGAGCGCGGAAAGCTTTTTGTAAGAGGCCAGGGTGTCAAGGTTTTTCCAGGCAATCATCATTCGATCTATCCTTTCGTTCGTGGTGATATACGAGAGATTGCCTTTATTGTATCGCACGGCGCGCGGAATGTCCAGTGATTTCAGCACTTATTTCAGATCCATACCGCGGATGTAATAGCCCAGAGGCTTCCAAAGCAGCGCGCCGACGAGCAGGCAGAGCGCCATGTCGATGAGCATATAGCTGCCGTTATAGAGGAAGGAGTAGAACCAGGGGGTGGTCATGGTCATGCCGAAGAAGGTCTCGGGCATGTACTCGCCCCAGACCCACACGCCCACCAGATAGTGGACGAGAAAGCGGGCCATGGAGCCGACGATCGTGCCGGTGAAGAAGCCGAAGAGCCGTGTGTGGAAAAGCCCCGCAAAGCCCAGCACCGTGAAGGCCACAATATAGTCGCCCAGCATCGACTGCCAGCCCCAGGCGTAGGCGCCGTCGAGCAGCAGCTGCAGAAGGCTGAACACAAAGCTTGCGAGCATCCCGGGCCCGAAGCCCCAGCGGGCGCAGAAAATGAAGATCGGCAGCATGGACACCGTGATGGAGCCGCCCTGGGGCAGCTCAAAGAGCTTGAGGTAGCTGAGCACCTGGGCCAGCGCGACAAAGATCGCGCCCTCGGTCAGGCAGCGGAGTGTGAGTTTGGACTTGTTCTTGTTCATGATGTTTTCCTCCCATAACATGTTTTGGGAAGCAGTGTGCGCAAAAAAACGCAGGCTCAAAATCGAACCTGCGTCAAAGCGCTGCGCATACTGTTTCCTACGCCGGCATTATCCGGATCAGGTTCCAGGGTTTCAAGGCGCGTTTACCTCGTCTCAGCCGGAAGCCTCCAGCACCCCTTTTGATTGTGCCTGCATTGTAGCACGGTATATGCGTATTGTCAAGAAAGGGCTTTTCACCAAGGCGCGGGGTGTGGTATAGTATGAACTGCGCAATATTTATTTTACAGCTCGGAAATCATTACCTGCGGTTTGCGCCCCCCATTCTTTTCTTTTCGTCTTGCCGAAAAGAAAAGAACGCGCCGCGCCCGGTGTAAGAAAAGAAAAGGGCGCTCGCAAGTGGTATACCCGACCGCGGAGGGCTTCGCTTACGCTCGCGCCGCTGCTTGGTAGTGAAGAGTTCATATTTGAAGGACAAGAGGTAAGACTTGTGAAACATGCAGCGCAGAGCGCGGACGGGAAGCTATGAAAGGCATACCTCTTGCACCCATAGCTGTACAATGTACCGAATCCGCGAGTGAAATGTTCAGACAAGTGCAATGATACCCGCGTCTGGCGTTCTTTTCTTTCTTACACCGGGCGCGGCGCATTCTTTCTTTTCTCACAAGAGAGAAAAGAAAGAATGGGGGGCGCATCTGCGCAGGTAAGTATCTATGAACACTTAATTATAATGATGCAAGACAGAAAGAGATGATCCCATGCACATTACAGACAGGCCTGTGGCGGTGCTGGCGGGGACGCCGGTGGACACACAGATGGGCGCGGACGTGCTCGCGGCCCACGGCATCGCGGCTCTTAACTGCCCCGTGTCCCGGCACCCGCTGGAGCAGGCCGCCTTCCAGGTCAAATCCAGAGGCGAAAAGCACGCGGTGCTTACGTCCATCATCCGAAACGCCATGGACTGCGGCTGCGGCAGCGCCTTTATCTACTGCAACTCCCTGTCCGGCTCGGCGGATTTCCCGGCGCTTTCCAAAGAACTCGGCATCCGCATCGTGACACCCATGGACGCCTACGGCACGATCGCGAAAAAATACCGCCGCCTTGCGCTGGTGGCCTACAACGGCCAGGCCTTCGCCGGGATCGATACCGCCATGGTGCGCGCAAACCCGGATATCCTGCTCCAGCCCGCGGGCATTCCCGAGGTCACCATCGACATTGAGGCGGGCATCGCCCCGGACGAGATCATCCGCCGCCGCCACCTCGACACGCTCATGGCCTACTTTGAGGCCTGCGGCTGCGAGGCGCTGGTGCTGGGCTGCACGCACTTCCCCTATCTGACCGAAGCCCTGCGGGCATATACGCGCCTGCCGCTTTTGGACCCGGCGGAAGAGATGGTGCGCCAGCTTACACAGGAGGAGCATCATGCTTGAACATATGATCGTGGCGGTCAACGCCGTGCTGCCGAGCTTTCTGATCATCGCCCTTGGGCTCCTTATCCGCCGCCGCGGCAAACTGGACGACACGTCCCTCGGCAAATTCAACTCGGTGGCCTTCCGTGTCTTTCTCCCCTGCCAGGTCTTCCGCAGCATCTACGATGCCCCCATCGGCGAGGTCTTCGACGCAAAGCTTGTGATCTTCACCTTTGTCGGTCTCATCGTCTCGGGCGGCATTTCTCTCGCAACGGCCGTGCTCACCGAAAAGCGCGGCGACCGGCGCGGCGTCATGGCCCAGGGCATGTTTCGCGGAAACTATGTGCTGCTCGGCATCCCGCTGCTCGAGTCCCTGTTCGGAAGCAGCGCCACGGGCCTTGCCTCGCTGATGATCGCCGTCAACATCCCCCTGTACAACGTGCTGTCGGTGGTGTTTCTGGAAATGTTCGCGGGCGGGAAGATCAATCTTCGCAAGATGCTCCGGGACATTGCCCTCAACCCTCTCATCGACGCCACCCTTGTCGCCCTCCTTGCCAAGGCGGTGAACCTGCCGGTCTATGCCTTCCCGGCCTTTGCCTCCGCCCTCAAGTCCCTGGCCGCCGTGGCGACGCCTCTGTGCCTGTTTATCCTGGGCGCGTCCTTTGCCCCGGCGGGGATCAAAGATTACGCCCGCAGCCTATGGATCACGGTGGCCTTCAAGCTGGTGGTGATCCCGGCCCTGGCCCTCGCCTGCGCCGCCGCCATCGGCATCCGGGGCGTGGGGCTCGGCGTGGTGATGATGAGCTTCGGCCCGCCCACGGCGGTCAACTCCTACACGATGGCCCGAGAGCTCGGCGGCGACAGCGAGCTTGCCGCCTCCATCGTGGTCATCGACACAGCCCTGTCGTGTCTGACGCTTTTCGGCTGGATCGTGCTGCTGCGCACACTGGGGCTGTTTTGAAAAGTGAAAAGTGGAAAGTGAAAAGTGAAGATATGGAGTGCCCCATGAAGGAAGCCGATTGAAAATGGCCCCCGGCAAATCCGTAACACGGTACGTTTTTGCCGGGGGCCGTTTGCATTCTCTTGTTATCCCTGTTTGAATCAGCCGACGTAGACGGGAACACCGTCGATCATGACAAAGCCGGGCTCAAGCTCATAATTGTTCAGGTCGTAGACGCGGGAGCCGTCCAGCTCGATCCAGTCGGGCGCAAAATCCTCGTAATTGTTCAGGTCGTAGACGCGGGAGCCATCCATCTCGATCCAGTCGGGCGCAAAATCCTCGTAATTGTTCAGGTCGTAGACACGGGAGCCGTCGGCCAGAATGTAATCGGGAGCGAAGTCCTCGTCGTCAACAAAGTAGAGAGTCGTGCCGTCGGAGTAGTAGTACACGCCGTCAATGGTGTAGTAGCCGGGCTCGTAGTAGTAGACATAGCAGGGATCGCAGATGGTGTAAGTGGTGTAGGTGGTCGCGGGGGTATGCGCGGTGCCGGGGATCAGGACGTAGATGCTGGCCACAGTGGTGGTGATGCAGGTGCTGCCGCGGTAGAAGCAGCAGAAGACTTCCCAGCCGTTCAGACCGGTCTGCAGATTGGTGATCTGGAGCTCGGCGGTGCCCTGGCCCTTTACGGTGCAGGCGGGGAACTGAGCCTTGAACGCGTCAAGGTTGTACTCGATGCCGTTGGGGGAGAGGAACATCCATTCGCTGCTGTCGTAGTTGACGGCGCTTGCACGGAAGATGGCGGTATCGCCGACGTAGCGGGTCTCATCGGTGGGGTTCTTGATGACGGTGGTGGCGTTATCGGCAAAGGCCGCAGTGCCGAGGGCGCAGATCACGGTGAGGGCCAGCGCCAGGGCAAGGATCATTTTGAAAGTTCTTTTCATTTTTTTGTTCTCCTTTTCGTTTTACTTTATGTTGGTTAATTGTGTATATGTTTAAGTAAGCCGTTATCCCTTGCGGGTTTGTTTTTTGTATCTCTCTTGCTTACGGGCACATACTAACACACCATTCATCACACAAGCGTCACACGGAAAAAAGAATTTGAAAAACTTTTTGGGCCGCCTCCACGCAGCCCAAAGCAGAACATATGAAAAGGCGCCGCCTCGATTGAGGCAGCGCCTTCTTTATGGTCAGATCAGCCTTTTGCCCTTTTTGCGAAACTCCCGCGCCTGCTCGACGGTGGGCCAGGTGAAGTAGCTTCCCTTCTCCGTCTCGTTTTTGCGCGTCTGCACGGTGCCGGCCTCGATCTCCTCGATGGCTTTGACCATCAGGTCGCCGCCGACGGTCTTGGTCTTCTTCATGAGCCGGAACATGCTGTTGCAGTCGGAGATGTCCACGCTCCCCTGCTCGATGATGTCCCCGTCGTCGATCTTCGCGCTCATGTAATGGACCGTCGCGCCGCCGGTTTTCTCGTCGTTGTAGAGATACCAGAACGACGGCAGCAGGCCCCGGTAATCCGGCAGCAGCGCCCCGTGGACGTTGATGACACCGTACTTCGGCACGCTTAAAAGTTCGTCCTTGATGACCTGGGGAGCGGAATAGGAGATGATGAGATCGGGATTCAACTCCCGGATGTGCTGCACATAGGCGGGGTCGTTGCTGTCGGTGATGACGCGGTAGGGGATGCCGTTTTTCTTCGCCGCGTCCTGAACCGAGCAGCTGCCGCCGAAAAGCCTGTAGCCCGTGAGCCGGTCGAGGTATTTTTCCGCCTCGCGCCCCGCGGTGACAAAGCCCATCTTTGCGCACTGGAAGGCCCCGAACCACTTGAGATAGTCCGTCGTCTTGTTTTCAAGCGACCCTTTGCAGTCGACCTGCACGACCTCCAGCAGCTCGCAGGCCCGGGCGGCCTTGTCGATGTTGCGCGGGATGAAGAAGCGGTCGGCCTGGGTCATGACCACGACTCTCAGTTTGCCGCGCATACCGGCTCCTTCCTGTGCTCCGCCGCCCATTTGAGCAGGGTGTTGAAAATATGTTCGGGCACGCGCCCCGCGAGCCGGTACACGATGCACACGACCGTCCACCAGATCATCCTGAGATCAAAGAAAACGCCGCGCTTGTCGAGGTACACAAGGTCCAGCTCCAGGCGCGTCGGCAGCACGTCGCGCAGGTACTCCTCCTCGGACTCGATCTGGTCTCCGTAGAGGTAGTCGTACAGTGCTGACGGCCCCGTCAGACCCGAGGTCACCTCGCCTGCCGCGGCAAAGCGGCCGCCGCGGGTGATCTCCACCTGGTCCACCGCCGCGGGGCGCGGGCCGACGATGCTCATGTCGCCGATGAGGATGTTGATGAGCTGGGGCAGCTCGTCCAGCTTCGTTGCGCGGATGAGGCGGCCGAAGGGGAAGATGCGGTCCTCCTCCCCGCGGAAGACGGACTCGTTGGCCTTTCCCTGGCGCATGGAGCGGAACTTGTACATGTCAAAGACGCGGTTGTGCTTGGTGGTGCGGTGGGCGATGTAGAAGACGGGACCGGGGTCGGAAAGCTCGATGCCCAGCGCGATGATGAGCCACAGCGGCGCCGAGACTGCAAGCCCCAGCAGGGCGCAGCCCATATCGAACAGGCGTTTGAGAAAGAGATACAGAAAACGCATGGTGTCTCCTCCTTAGATCCGGCGGAAGACTGCCTCGAAAGCCTCGGCATACTTGCAGCCGGCCTGTGCCCCGCGCCAGGCGGCAAGGCCCCTCAGAGCCTCGGTCGAGCGGGGGTGCGGGTAATCGCGCATGACGCCCGCGTAGAACGCCAGGGCTTCGAGCTTTTTGTCAAGGCCCTCCTCGCCCACCTCCACAAAGAGGTTCGGCGTAAAGCGGCGCACGGAGGAATCCACGCACCACTCGGTGGAGGAGGCGGACTCCATGTACCACAGCTCGCGAATGGGCTTTGCGTCCTCGTTGCGCTGGGGATAGCGCAGCGCGGCCTGCACGGCGCCGCTGACCATGGCGTGGTCGATGTTGGTCTCGGCGGGACAATGCGTGATGACGATGTCCGGCTCGTAGTCCTGCAGGCAGCTCTCCACAAACTGCACCAGCTCCAGATGGGGCACGGTGTTGGTCTTGATGTTGGGAAAGTCGGCGGCGTAGGACTTCTCGATGCCCAAAAGCATCCGGGCCTTCTCCTGCTCCTCGCCGAGGTGGCTGGAGAGATTATGGCGCGCGGCGGCGTGGTTGACGAGCGTGGCGACCGCGACGCGGTTTCCCTCGCGGACAAATCTATAAATGCTCGCGCCCGCGCTCAGGACCTCATCGTCGGGATGGGCAACAACGACTAAATATTTCATAATGTCTCCTTGTATCCGTACCATGGTGACAGTCGGGTTCATTTTTGTCAATCCAGCTTATCATAATCCGACGAAATAATCAAGCACGACCAAGGCGGTCGAGGAGATTTTGCCGTGTTTCGTCGAACAGCAGGTCCCGGTTGTTGCGGAAATACGCCTCGCAGCCGAACTCCGCCACGAACCAGGAGGTATCATAGCCCGCCGTGATCTCGCCCACAAACAGCACGAGCTCCTGGCTCGGCCCGACGGCGGTCTCCAAAAAGCGGAAGGCGCTGTCGAACATGGCGCCGGTCCCGTCGGCGAGGCTCTCGCGCTTTGCGGTGTCGTCGGCAAAGAGGGTGCGCAGAATGTCAAACTGAGCGTCCGCGTTCTGCGTCTCGTCGAGGGTTTTGCCGTATTCCTCAAGGCGGTTGATTTCAGCCTGGCGCAGGTACTTCTGCTCCTTATCGTCCTGGCCCGCGTCGGCGGCGCGCCTGAGAGTTGCGCGGCGGGTGGTGATGATCTCGCGCAGCGTGTCGGCGGGTGCCTCGGGCAGTCTCGCCTTGACGGCGCTGAGCCCGTCATAGAGCGCCGTGCACAGGGCATCCTGGCGGCGCGTGTCGCGGGCGGCCTCCGAAAGCCGCGACAGCAGCAGGCCCATCACCGCGAGTTTTTCGTCAAAGGGCGCGGCGGCAAACTCCGACAGCGTCACCTTCGGGACACTGCCGCGCAGGATGTCGTCGATATGATAGACCTGACGGTACTTGTTGTAAAGGGCGTAATAATTGGTAAAATCCCGGGCGATGGACGGCATCTGGATATACTGCACCGCAAGCTCCATGTCCGGGGCGATGCCCTCGGCTTCGTAGGCATACAGGATTTCGCTCAGATCCTCCCAGCCGCGGGCGGTGGCAAACTGCATGCCGTCGGCGGAGTTTTCGATGCGGTAGAAGTTTTCCTTCTTGAGGTCGAGGTACGAGATCACCGCGCCGTGCAGGCCCTTTCTCAGCGCGTAGTCCTTCCAGACGGCGAAGTCTTCCTCCACGTTGATGCGCTTGACGCGGTCGAGCGTCACTACGTCGAAGTCCCGCACCGAACGGTTGTACTCCGGCGGGTTGCCCGCGGCGACAATGAGCCAGCCCTCGGGCAGGCGCTGGTTGCCGAAGGTCTTGCACTGCAAAAACTGGAGCATCATCGGGGCCAGGGTCTCGGACACGCAGTTGATCTCGTCGAGGAACAAAATGCCCTCGCGTATGCCGGTCTTCTCGGTCAGGGCGTACACCGAGCCCAAAATCTCGCTCATGGTGTACTCGGTGACGGTGTGCTCCACCCCGTCATAGACGCGCTTTTCGATGAAGGGCAGGCCCACGGCGCTCTGGCGGGTGTGGTGGGTGATGGTATAGGAGACAAGGCCGACGTTTTCCTCGGCGGCGATCTGCTCCATGATCTGGGTCTTGCCGATGCCCGGCGGGCCCATCAGCAAAACGGGGCGCTGCCGCACGGCGGGGATGCGGTAGTTGCCCAGCGCGTCCCGGCTCAAATAGGCGCGCAGGGTGTTGCGGATCTGTTCCTTGGCTTGTTTGATGTTCATAAGATGACCTCGTAAACAGGTTAGGTTCCATTTATTGTGTACTATGTTCCCTCTTGTCATTGCGAACCAGTGACCGATGTCACTGGTGTGGCAATCCGTTGAACGCCTTGCCGCATTGCCATTCCCGGGCCTGCTGCGCGACGGCCCGCCAATTGCGCGGCTGCGGAGATTCCGTGCCGCCTCGGCCCGCAATCCTCCCTGCGGCCAGTTTAGACTTCTACGTGTTTCACGTGCCTCCGGCGGGCGGATTGCCACGCCAGTGTGCGCACTGGCTCGCAATGACAGGAGCGGTAATTCAAAGCTCTGGTAATTCCTGCAGGACTTCTTCCTGCCAGAACTCATCCAGATTGTCATGCTGCTTTTTCCAGGGCAGCTCCGGCGTGATGCGCACTGCCCAGGGCGGGATCTTCACGGACAGCGGCGGCTCGTCCAGCAGAACAAAGGCGACCTCGTAGTCCGGGCGCTTTTCGGGGTAGATGCCCATGCCGTCGGTAAAGTAGAGAAGCCCCCGAAGATTGGCAAACTCCCCGGTTTTTAAAAGCGCGTCCACATGCTTGAACACCGGGCGGAAGTCGGTTGCGCTGCCGCCGGTGAGGGGCAGGTCCTCCATATAGCGGCGCAGCTCCTCGAGACTCGTGATCTTTTTGTCCGAGCGGAGCTCGTCGTCGCACTGCAGGATGTGGATGTTGAGACGGCGGGTGAAGGTGTCGGCCGAGCGCAATATGGCGTAGGTCGAGGCCAGAAACTCCCGCACCAGCATCCCGGAGGTGGACATGGAGGTGTCGATCGCGATGACGAAGTCCTCGATGCGCTTTTCCTCCTTGGTCTCGGGCGGCTCGATGAGGGGCATGTTGCCGTAGCGCATGAGGCCGTAGGTGTAGTAGATGTAGTCGAAGGCGTCCGCGTCCGCGTGCAGGATCTCACGCGGCGCTGCAAAGCGGCGCAGAAACTTGCGGTAGTCCACATTGTCGCGCGCCGCGATGGAGAGCTGTTCGGTCACGCCCTCGCCCCCCGCGCCGTGCTCGGAGACCAGGGAGTCCAGCGCCGTCTGCGCGTTCGAGGCGGCGTTCTGCCAGTGCTGATCCTGGCGCTCGCTGCGCTCTCTCTCCTGCTTTTCCTCCAGATCCCAGAGACTGTGGTCGTCCATGGCAAAGAGCCTTTGCAGGCTTGCAATCTTATATTCCGGCAGACGCAGGCGTAAAAGCAGGCGGTAGATGCCCTCGGCGGAGAGGACCTTCAGCTCCCGGCGGCACTCCGTCAGAAACTGCTGTTTCGGCGGGGAGGCACGCTGACTGACACAGGCATAGGGCAGCGAGTCGATCACGCTTTCCACGGCGGCGTCGCAGGCGAGGTCCCACAGCACTGCGTCCCGGCCCCGGCGCTTGGCGAGGTGGCGGAACAGACAGTGGAGCGTCATGTGCAGATTGAGGCGCGGCGCAAAGCGCTCGCTTTTCATAAAGCCCGCGGCGAGGAAGGCAGCGTTATAATAAAGCGTCTCCCCGTCGGTGGCGGCGCTCGTGGTGACGGTATCGCCCGGCGCGGGGATCAGGGCGCAGAGCGGCCCGCTCAGATACGGCAGCGCAAGCCCCAGCTGCGCCCGGCCCGCGAGCAAAATGTCCCGCCCCACGGCGGTCAGGTTTTCATTGTTGTCGGTCATGGTTTTACAGCTCAAACTTCTTTCTTCTCCCGGCTTCTGCCCGGCCTCTCCGCTGCTCCAATAACAGCGCGGTGGCCTCGGTGAAGCGCAGGGTGCGGGACTCGTCCATGGCGGCTGCCAGCGTCGGGGCGTCAAGCTCGCCGAGAGAGAGCAGCAGGCGCAGGCCGTGCGCGTCCTTTTCTCCCATGGCAAGCGACAGCGCCTCCCGCATATTCTGACGCAGGAAGACCGCGTACTGTTCCCGCGCCCGGTCGGACAGCTCCGCCGGGTATCGCAGGCGGTAATACGCCAGGCGCAGCGCGCTTTCCTCGTCGTGCTCCGCCGCGATGTAGTCCCGCCACAGCGCGTCGTACTCCGGCAGATAAAGCTTCTTTGCCCGGAACACCCCGTGGTAGGCGTAGCCCCCGCCGACGATCTTGAGCTCGAAGTGATGGGCGGGGCTGTTCTCGGTATAGTTTTCAAAATATTCGGGGAAAATGAGGCGATACTTGGAGCCGTCGGCGCCGTACACCGCCGCGTCCAGCTCCTGCGGAAGACTCCCCACGATGGCGGCGAGGACCGGGCCCTGGTCGTGGCTTATGCGCGTCAGCTCCAGGCGGGAAAAGAGGCGGCAGTTCATGAAGCTTGCGCTGCCGATGCTCTGCACGGCGTCATAAAGGCGCAGCGTCTCCATGCTCTTGAGGTTCATGAAGGCGTAGTCCCCCACGCTTTCAAGACTGCGCGGCAGGCTCAGGCTGCGGATGCTCCGGTTGTCCCAGTCCTCGCCCTCCGCCCCGCCGAGCACGCGCACCTCCTCGCCCTCCGCGGGCTTTGCCCCGTGGGCCAGGGCGCGGTCGGAAAGCCCTGTCACCGGCAGGCCGAAAAGCGCATCGGGCAGCACGGCGTTTTCGTCGCAGGTCACGGCGCGCAGAATGGTGACGCCGCTTTCCTCCCGCCGCACCACAAGGCGCCAGTTTGTAAGACCGCTGATCGTTTCCACGTTGTCTCTCCCGTCTCTGATTCAATGGCCCTACTATACCTTTTTTTCCGCGTGTTTACAATATAAAAGGTAGAAAAAATGTACAGTATGGGATATACTGTACATGTTCGATTGAAAGCGGTGCTTTCAAATTTGAAAAAAGGGAGCCTTTCACAATGACCGATTATGAATCTCTCTGCATAAAACTCGCGGCGCTCATGGACGGCGTGCCGCACCGGACCGCAAACCTCGCGAACGCCTCGGCGCTCATTTTTGAAACGCTCGAGGATCTCAACTGGGCGGGCTTTTATCTCTTAGAGGGCGATACCCTCGTGCTCGGCCCCTTCCAGGGCAGGCCCGCCTGCATCGAGATCCCGCTCGGGCGCGGCGTGTGCGGCACGGCGGCGCGGGAAAACAAAACCCAGCTCGTGCCGGACGTGCACCTCTTCCCCGGCCACATCGCCTGCGACAGCGCCTCTAACTCCGAGATCGTGGTGCCGCTGCGCGTGAATGGGAAGGTCGTGGGCGTACTCGATCTGGACAGCCCCTGGCCCGGCCGCTTCACCGATGAGGATCAGACCGGGCTCGAGACCGTCGGGGAAATCCTCTCTCAGATGCTCACACGCTGCTGAGTCTCTTCCTCCTCCTCGCGCTGCTCACGCCTCGGGCGGCGGGGCGCAAAGTCCCGCAGATCCACGCCGGTCAGCTGCTTGACGACCCACACGAAGAAAACCAGCACCAGGATCGGGATCACGCAGGAGGTCACGATCATGACCGCCATGGCCTCCACAAAGCGGTTGAGCGTCTCCGCCGCCCGCTGGGTCAGCCCCCCGGTGGTCTCTTTGATCGTGCCGAGGATCTTGTTGAAAAGCCCCTGATCCTCCTGGGCCTGCACCAGCTCGTCCGCCGTCTCGCTCAGCTCCTCGGCGTTGGAGATGGTGACATTGATGGACTCCTGGTAGCGGTCATAGATGGCGTCGGAGATCTTCAGGCTCACGGGGATGACGCACAGCAGCAGAAGCCCCACCAGCAGAAGCTTGCCGCCCTGCACCGTCCAGCGCCGGGACGAGCGCAGCGTGCCCACGAGAAAGGCAAGGCACGCCAGCGGCACCAGCAGCCGGAACACCCCCGCCGGGATGATGGCCAGCAGGTACTTCTCCGCATACAGCACGCAGAGGATCAGCAGAAAATACTCGGAAAAGTCCGCCAGCTTTTCGGCGATGGGCGTGGCGGTGTCCCCCGGGATGGCGGACAGCCCCGCCGAGGTCACGGTCGCGGTGGCGGTCAGGCGAAGAACGGTGGCGGTCTTCTCGTCAATGGAGGCGGTGCACTCCTTCACGGTGCCGTCATAGAGCTTTGAATCCGGGAAGCGCTTCGCCAGCGGGAAAAAGGACACCAGCGCCAGAATGATGAGCGCCGCGCAGATCACGATTTTCGACACGGTATTGTTCACGGAAAAGGAATTGTTCACGTTCATCCCTCGCTTTTTCTACAGGATTGTGCTTAGTATAGCGCAGATGGCGTATAAATTCAATGTAAATAAAGTGAAGAGTGGAAAGTGAAAAGTGAAGATGGTATCCGTTTCGCGGACAGATTAAAATTTCAGAAACGTACACCGGTTTTGCCCAATGTCCGTTTCTGAGGGCGGAGCCAAATACAATTGTGCCGAAGGCATTCCTTCACTCCAAACTCCACGCTTCACCCGCAAAGGAGGATTCTGCCCATGAAAAAAATTCTCTCCCTTCTCCTTATCCTGTGCCTGCTGTTGAGTCCCTGTCTGTCCGCCTTCGCGGAGGACGACCCCGGCTTTGCCCCCGCCGTCGAGGCTCAGGCCTTCGCGGTCTCCATGGCCTATCACGAGGGCGGCTTCCTTGACGGCGTCACCCCGCTGGACCCCGCCTTTCTCTGGGAGGCCAGCGGCTGGTATGCCGCGTGGCTGTACCGCACGGAAGGCATCGACCTTCTGACGGAGGACCTGCTGCGCGACTTCCAGCGCTCGCTCGGGGTGCAGAGCCCGCCGGACGCCCCGGACACGCCGGATATCCGCATCCTGCAAAGCTCCGACGGGGCGCGGCTCTACGACTTCCAGGGGTACAAGCTCCGCCTGGACGCAAGGCTCGGCCAGACCCTCTCCTTCTCTCTGGAGGCCCCCGCGCCCTTTGAGGCCGCAGTCAGCATCCGGGAGTATTTCTCTGCCGGGGCCTCCGGCGAGCGGCGCTATACCCTGCGCTTTGCCCTCAACCGCAGCGCGGGCAGCGCCTTCCGCTACAGCCTCCTCAACGCCGAGGCTGAGGGCCCCGGCCCCACGTGGGATCCGGCCCTGGACTTTAGCTGGGACGAGCTGATCGCGGCAAACAGCCTCAAAAACATCTTCTCCCTGTATGACAGCGTGCGCATCAAAAACAGCGTGGCGAGCGTCATGCCCATCTGGCTCTTTTACCGGGACGGCAAGCTCTGCATCCTGCGCACGGAGGAAAACTACGCGGAGGGCGAGTATAACGGCTGCTGGTTTTTCGTCGAGCCGGGCGAGGACGGTGTGATGCGCCCGCGCATCGCGGGCTTTGACACACAGTGCGGCGACAGCGAATTTTGCGATAATTACGTCTCCAACTACCTCTACGGCGCGGCGATCGTGAATCTTGACCGCGCGGACGGGGACCTCACGCGCATGCACGTGACCTTTATGGGAGACTGGCTCGAGGACGCGGCGGTGGACCGGGGGCTGCTTTTGCTGCGCGAGATCGTGAGCCGCATCGACGGGGAGACGGCCCCCATTGTGACCGGCTTCTTCTACGGGGAAACCCCGCCGGAGGCAGCCTACCTCGAAAGCTGGAAGGGCCCCATGCGGCACATCACGCTCCACTGGGAAGACTGGCGCGACGGCGGGCCCCGTACCCGGACCGAGACGATCACGGTCCCGACCGACTGGGAATACCTCCCCTGGGAGGCGCGCTGGGACGAATACACCATCTACATGAACGAGGGCTATACCAAGCCCTACGCCTACCCCGGCGACGGGACGGAGGACTACGAGCTGTACCTCACGACGGCGAAAGGGTAAATTCTTTACACTCTTGTACTTTCCCTGAAATCTGTTATAATACTTCCTGCTTAGAGAAATTACACCAGAAAGGTTTTAAATTATGCTTGAACTGAAAAACATCAGCTTCGGCGTCGAGAGTGAGGACAGCACCAAGGAAATCATCCGGGACGTGAGCTTTGTGGTCCCCGATGAGAAATTCGTCGTCATCACCGGGCCCAACGGCGGCGGCAAGTCGACGCTTGCCCGCCTCATCATGGGCATCGAAAAGCCCAGCGCCGGGCGCATCTATTTAAACGGCGAAGACATCACCGAACTCGGCATCACGGAACGTGCAAAGCTCGGCATCAGCTTTGCTCTCCAGCAGCCCGTGAGATTCAAGGGCATCCACGTCGTTGACCTTCTGCGCCTTGCCTCCGGCAATCAAAAGCTCTCCGTCAGCGACGCCTGCGAATACCTCTCCGCCGTGGGTCTGTGTGCCCGGGACTACATCAACCGCGAGGTCAACGCGAGCCTCTCCGGCGGCGAGATGAAGCGCATCGAGATCGCCACGGTGCTTGCCCGCGGCACCACGCTCTCCGTCTTTGACGAGCCGGAGGCGGGCATCGACCTCTGGAGCTTCCAGAGCCTCATCCAGGTCTTTGAGAACATGCAGAAGCGCGCCCACGCCTCCATCCTCATCATCTCCCACCAGGAGCGCATCCTCGAGATCGCCGACTCCATCATCCTCATTGCCGAGGGTCAGGTGCGCGGCCAGGGCAGCAAGGAAGAGATGCTGCCCGAACTCATGAAGAGCACCGTCCCCGTCACCTGCAACCGTATTCTGGAGGGAGGCGTCAAGAATGCTGACTGAGATCCAAAAGCAGCTGCTTAAAGAGATCGCGGACCTGCACAAGGTCCCCGAGGGCGCCTACAACATCCGTGCAAACGGCGAAGCGGCGGGCCGCAACTCCACCGCCAACATCGAGATCAGCTCCAAGACCGACAAGCCCGGCATCGACATCCGCATCAAGCCCGGCACGAAAAACGAGAGCGTCCACATCCCCGTGGTGCTGTCCGAGAGCGGCCTGAAGGAGATCGTGTACAACGACTTCTTTGTGGGCGATAACTGCGACGTGGTCATCGTCGCGGGCTGCGGCATCTCCAACTGCGGCGACCAGGACTCCGCCCATGACGGCGTGCACTGCTTCTATATCGGCAAGAACGCGAAGGTCAAGTACGTCGAGAAGCACTACGGCGAAGGCACAGGCCGCGGCAAGCGCATCATGAACCCCCGCACCGAGGTCAACCTCGGCGAGGGCAGCAGCATGGAGATGGAGATGGTGCAGATCAAGGGCGTGGACGACACGAAGCGCGACACCGTCGCCAAGCTCGAAAAGGACGCGCGCCTGGTGGTCCACGAAAGGCTTCTGACCCACGGCGACCAGAAGGCCGAGAGCGGCTACACGGTGGAGTTAAACGGCGAAAATTCCAGCGCCGACGTGGTGTCCCGCTCCGTCGCCAAGGAGCAGAGCTACCAGATCTACCGCTCCCGCATCGTGGGCAACGCCCTCTCCAACGGCCACACCGAGTGCGACGCCATCATCATGGACTCCGCGCGCGTCGTCGCCATCCCGGAGCTGGAGGCCAACAATCTCGACTCCGCCCTGGTCCACGAGGCCGCCATCGGCAAGATCGCCGGCGACCAGATCATCAAGCTCATGACCTTGGGCCTCACCGAAGAGGAAGCCGAGGAGCAGATCATCAACGGCTTTTTGCGGTGATTATGAATAAACCGTAAATGTTTTCCAAGCGGGGCATTTTGCCCCGCTTTTTGTACGGATAGGGCATTGACAAGGGTGATATAATACATTTTTGGAAAATATAACATGGAAGGAAGCAAACACCATGACAAGAATAGACATTTTCTCCGGCTTTCTCGGCGCGGGGAAAACCACCCTCATCCGCAAGCTGATCGCGGAGGGGTATCAGAATGAAAAGCTGGTCCTCATCGAAAACGAGTTCGGTGAGATCGCCATTGACGGCGGCTTTCTGCAGGATGCGGGCGTGCAGATCACGGAGATGAACTCCGGCTGCATCTGCTGCACCCTGGTGGGCGACTTTACCAAGGCCCTCAAGAAGGTCATGGACGACTATGCCCCCGACCGCATCCTCATCGAGCCCTCGGGCGTGGGCAAGCTCTCCGACGTGGCCAGAGCCGTCGAGCGCGTGGAAGGCGCCCACATCGGCGCGAAGGTCACGGTCGTGGACGCCGGCAAGGCCAAGATGTACGCCCGCAACTTCGGCGAGTTCTTCAATGACCAGGTCGCCAACGCCGACCTCATCGTCATGAGCCGCACCGATACCGCAAAGCCCGAGAAGACCCTCGAGGCCACCGAGATCCTCAAGGCCCTCAACCCCGAGGCCGGTCTCATCACCACGCCCTGGGCGCAGCTGAGCGGCGAGCAGATCCGGGAAGCCATGGACAAAAACGGCCTCAGGCACGAGCTGGAGGAGATGGAGCACGAGCACCATCACCACCATCACGACCACGACGAGGACGAGTGCGACGACCCCGAATGCGAGTGCCACCATCACCATCATCACGACGATGAGGACGAGGAGCACGAGCACCATCATCACCACGACCATGATGAGGACGAGGAGCACGAGCACCATCATCACCACGACCATGATGAGGACGGCGAGGAGTGCGACGATCCGGAGTGCGAGTGCCACCACCACCACGATGATGACGATGACCACGACCACGAGCACCACCATCATCACCATCACCACGCCGACGAGATCTTCCAGAGCTGGGGCATGGAGACGCCCAAGAAGTTCACCGAGGAAGAGCTGCGCAACACCCTCGGCCAGCTTGACGATGAGGCCCGCTTCGGCGCCGTGCTGCGCGCGAAGGGCATCGTGGACGCCGCCGACGGCGAGTGGCTCTACTTTGACTATGTGCCCGGCGAGATCGACCTTCGCCGCGGCCAGGCTGCCGTGACCGGCCGCTTCTGCGTGATCGGTTCCCACATCAACGAAAACGCCCTGAAGGAGCTGTTCAACCTTGGCTAATACCGAGCAGCGGGATATGCCCGTGTATCTCTTCACCGGTTTTCTCGAGGCCGGCAAGACCAAATTCATCCAGGAGACCCTGGAGGACAAGCGCTTCTGCAACGGCGAGCGCACCCTTCTGCTGGTGTGCGAGGAAGGCGAGGAGGAATACGCCCCCGACGAGTTTGCCAAGGGCGGCGTCCAGATCCGCGTCATTCAGGACCAGAGCGAGCTGACCACCGGCGACCTTCTCCGCTTTGTCAAGGAGACGAGGGCCGAGCGCGTGCTCATCGAGTATAACGGCATGTGGATGCTCGATGTCCTCTACGCCGCCATGCCCGAAAACTGGACGGTGTACCAGGAGTTCATGTTCGCCGACGCCACCACCTTCCTCACCTACAACACCAACATGCGAAACCTGGTGTACGATAAGCTCAAGAGCTGTGAGCTGGTGGTCTTCAACCGCTTCACCCCGGACATGGACAAGATGACCTTCCACAAGATCGTGCGCGCCGCGTCCCGCCGGGCCGACATCGCCTACGAGGCCCCGGACGGCAATGTGGTCTACGACGACATCCAGGACCCCCTGCCCTTCGACGTAAACGCCCCCATCATCGAGATCGGCGACGACGATTACGCCCTCTGGTACCGCGACATGAGCGAGGAGCCTAAAAAGTACGAGGGCAAAACGGTCCGCTTCAAGGCCAAGACCCTCAAGCGCAAGCGCCTGCCGCCCAAAACCTTCGTCATCGGCCGCCACGTCATGACCTGCTGCGTCGAGGATATCCAGTTTGCGGCGCTGGTCTGCAATTGGGACAAGGCCGATACCGTGACGGACGAGGGCTGGGTGATCCTCACCGCGAAGGTGAACTTCAAGTTCCACATGGCTTACGGGCGCAAGGGCCCGGTGCTGACCTACATCAGTCACGAGGACTGCGATCCCCCCGAGCAGGCCGTCGCCACCTTCTATTAAAACGAATTACCCCCGGCAATTGCCGGGGGATTCGTTTTAATATCATAATGTGGGTATCGGCTTAACTCAGCTTTCTCCCGTCATTGCGAGGAACCAGTGCGCACACTGGTGACGTGGCAATCCGCCCGCCGGAGGCACTTAACAACTCAGAA
>CADBJU010000034.1 GCA_902795045.1 Oscillospiraceae bacterium
TCAAAAGAATTTTTATAGTCATTTCTGACTCTTAAGAACCCTTTTCTTTGGTGCTTATTTTGCATAAGCTGTTCTTACATTGTTCAATTTTCAAGGTACTCTCTGCGCTCGCCTTTCTCGGCGGCAGCTTTGTTATTATACCAAAACTGCTTGCGTTTGTCAAGAACTTTTTTCAAATTCTTTTGGAATTTTTAGGAGTCCTTTTCAAATCGCTTGTCCGCTCTCCTGGGTGAGCAGCTTTGTTATTATAACGCAGCAGCTCTGCTTTGTCAAGAACTTTTTTCGTTTCGCCAGAAACTTTTTTCAAGCTCTTTTGTGACTTCAGCACCCTTCTCTCGAGCGCTCACGTAATATAGCACCGAAAAAGCCAAAAGTCAACACTTTTTTTCGGAAATTTGAAAAGATTTTTTAACGCCTAAATATTGGGCTTTTTTCTGGATATACTACACAACATGTATAGGAATGATACTGTTGAAACAAACTCTCTCCATCCGCGCCGCGCGCCGGTCTATACCTGTCTGCCGACGCTTCCCTCTCTGCGCGAGATCTTCTCCGCCTGCGCGGATTTCCAGACGCGCACGCTGCGCCTCGGACTTGAGTCGAACCATATTGTGACGGTGTGCTGGCTGGACGGTCTGGTCTCCTCCCGTATGCTGACGGAGGATGTGATCCGTCCCCTTACGAGCCTTGTGCGCCTCCCGGAGAGTGAAAGCGAGCGGCAGAGCCTGCTGCGCATCCTGGCCGGGGCGGTCTACAACTGCTCGGCGCAGTACCGGGAGACCATGGATGAGGTGGTAAACGACCTCACCCACGGCTGCTGCGTGCTGCTGTTTGACAATGCGGCCCAGGCCGTGAGCTTTGAGGCGCGCTCGGAGACCCAGCGCGCGGTGTCCGAGCCGACGCTGGAGAAGTCTATCAAGGGTGCCAAGGACGCCTTTGTGGAGACGCTGCGGGTAAACACCGCCCTGGTGCGGCGGCGGCTCTGTACGCCGAAGCTCAAGCTGGTGGAGTCCACACTTGGGAGCACGACAGCCACAAAGGTCGCGATGTTCTACCTCGACGGCACGGCCTCTCCCGAGACGGTGGCAGCCCTCGCAGCGCGGCTGGACGCCCTGGATGCTGACGCGCTGCTCGCGACCGGACTTCTGGAGGAGGGGCTGAGCGACGCGCCCGGTTCGCCCTTTCCCCAGCTATTGCACACCGAACGTCCGGACCGGTTCGCCCAGTATCTGACGGAGGGGCGCGTCGGTTTGCTGGTGGACGGGCTGCCGATCGGGCTTCTGGGCCCCGTGACCTTTGCCGATTTCATGCGCTGCTCCGGCGACAGTGCCGGCAGCGCGATCATTGCAAGCTCCCTGAGTATGCTGCGCTGGCTTGCGCTCTTGCTGAGTCTCCTGTTCCCGGCCTTGTACGTGGCGATCGCCCTCTATCACCAGGAGATGATCCCGACGCGCCTGCTGCTGAGCGTCATTGAGGCCAAGCAGCGCGTCCCCTTCTCGACGGCGCTGGAGGTGATCGGGATGCTCCTGAGCTTTGAGCTTTTGCAGGAGGCGGGGCTGCACCTGCCGAACCCCATCGGCGACACGGTGTCCATCATCGGGGCGCTGATCGTGGGCCAGTCGGCGGTGGAGGCACGGATCGTGTCGCCCATCGCCATTATTGTGGTGGCCTTCGCGGGCATCGCGGGCTACACGCTGCCGAGCCAGGACCTGGGCGCGGCGGTGCGGCTTTTACGCCTGGGACTGGTGCTCGCAGCGGTGGCGGCGGGGCTTTTCGGCGTGGGCGCGGCGCTGTGCCTGGTGCTTTTGCATCTGGCGGAGATGGACAGCCTGGGCCGCAACTACACGGCGCCGCTGTCCGACGGGGAGCCCCTGCCCCTGACGCGGCTGTTTCTCAAGGGGTCGGCACGGGAGGCGGGCTTTCGTATAGGGAGGCGGTCGCCGTGAGAAAGCTGCTGGCACTTGTGCTGTGTGCCGCCGAGCTCCTGCTTTTTGCCGGGCGGGGCGGCCTGCGGGGAAACTACCGCGAGGTGGAGGAGCTGCTGGTGATCCAGACCATGGGTCTTGACAAGACCCTGGGCGGTGTGACGCTCTCCCTCGCGGCGGCGGGGGACAGTGAGGACAAGGTCGCCCGCATGGAGGCGGACGGGGTCTCGATCTCGGCCGCGATGGAGCGCATCCGGGACTATGCCTATGAGGAGGAGCTGTTCTGCCCCCACATCGGGCGGCTGCTCATCGGCGAGAAGCTCGCGGAGGCCGGGATCGAGAGCGCACTTGCCTATATCTGCCGCTCGCCGGAGCTGCGGCTGGACATGCCGCTGTTCGTGGTGCGCGGCGGCGAGGCAGCCGACGCGGTGATGACCGTGGGCAGCGGTGACAAGGGCATCTGCGATGTCATGCGCATCATCGAGCAGGACGCAAAGCGCCGCGGGGAAAGCAGCCTGACCACCGCGTCCCAGGTCCTGCGGGACACGGCGCGCTGCGGCAGCAGCCTTATCTGCGCGCTGGAGCTGGGCCGAGCCAGCGAGAGCACCGAGCCGCCGGACGCGGAGAGCGCCGCGCCCGAGGCGCGGAGCATTGCCCCCATGGGCTACGCGATCCTGCGGGAGGGGCGGCTGTGCCGCTATCTGACGCCGGAGCAGGCCGTCGCCGTGGGACTTTTAATCAACAGGCCTGGCAGAGCGACCATCGATTTGCGGGATCGGCACGGCGAAGCGGCGGTGCTGGAATTAAACGGAGGCGGCTGCAAGATCCGTCCGGTCTGGGAGGGCGGTATCCTCAGGGGTGTGGACATTGCCTGTCAGGCGCAGGCAAGCCTTCTGGAGCGCGGTGGGCGCGGCGCGATGAACGAGGCGGAGGATCTGGACTACCTCACGGCCCGGCTGGAATCGAAGCTGGCGGGCTGGCTCAGCGCCGCGCTGCAGGCCTCGAAGGAGCTCAAGGCGGACTATCTCTGCCTCGCCGAAACCCTGGAGCGAGCCGACCCCGCCGCCTGGAAGGCTCTCGACCGGGACTTTATCGACCTGCTGCCGGAGCTGGAGCTTCAGGTCACGGTCAGCGCAAAGCTCAACCAGATGAACGACATGAAATAAAGTGGAAAGTGAAGAGTGAAAAGTGGAGTTGAGGCGTCCCCTCCTGGGGCAAATGAAAAATCAGATACCTGCCCTGGTTCCATCCAATAGAAACCAGGGCGGACAGACTCCCTATCTTCACTTTTCTCTTTCCAATTTTCACTTATTAAAGGCGGGTGATCCCATGCAGGAAAACTACAACGCGCGCCAGCTTCTGAGCCTCGGGGCCGTGATCGCGCTGACCCCGGCGCTGCGGCTGTTCCCGGCGCGCGCTGCCGTGATCGCGGGCCGGGCCGGATGGCTCGCGCCGCTTATGGCCCTGCCGCTGGCGCTGGTGTGGGCGCGGGCGATGGCGCTGCTGCTTGAGACGATGCAGCCAGGCGAGTTTTTGCCCGACACCCTGCTGCGCCTCGGCGGCAGGCATTTTGGCAAGCCCGCCCTCGCGCTCTTCGCCGCCTGGTGCCTTACCTATGCCGCCTTTGTGCTGCGCTCGGGGGCCGACCGCCTGGTGGGTACGGTCTACCCCGGCGCGTCCCCCGCCCTGTTCAGCCAGCTCATGGGGCTCATTGCCCTCTTGGCCGCGCTTTCCACGCCGCGTACCCTTGCCCGCATGGGGCGGATGCTGCTGCCGCTGCTGTTCGGCATGCTGGGGCTGCTGCTGTTTTTTGCGCTGCTGTCGGCGGATTGGGGCAATCTTTTTCCGCTGTCAAATGAGGACGTCTGGCCCCTTATCAAAACCGCGCCGGTGCCGCTGGGTATTGCGGCGGGGTCCGGCACGGCGCTGTGCTTTCTCGCGGGCGGAGAGAAGGAACGCCGCCTCGGCTTTCCGGCGTTGGCCAAATGGTCGGCGCTGCTGTGCGCCGGGCTTTCTGTTCTGAGCGCGGCGGTGATCGGGACCTTCGGCGCGCCGCTGACAGGGCAGCTTGCAAGGCCCTTCTTCGTGCTGGTGCGCACGCTGGTGTTTTTCCGCACGGTGGAGCGCGTGGAGGCGCTGGTGGTGATGCTGTGGGTTTTCCCGGATTTTCTGATGACGGCGCTGTTTTTCTGGGCCGGGCAGTACGCCCTGCGCCTGCTGTGCGGCTTTCACCCGGATACGAAAATGCGCCCCCGTCTGGATTTCTCCGAGGGGCGCGTGCTGATCTGGGCCTTCGCCGCGGCGGCAACGGTGCTGTCGCTCTTTCTCGCACCGACACCGCGGCAGCTCGAGCGCTGGTCCACGGTCTATATCCCGGCGGCAAACTTCACCTTTGTGTTCGTGTACCTGCCGTTATTATATATTGTGGGCAGAAAGTCAGACGCTAAAAAGCGAAAGAGCTTGTAAAAAATCTGTTGTCCCCGCAATGAAAACGGCCTTCGGCGAAAACGCACAATGCCGCGAATTCGCCGAAGGCCTGCAAGTTTCTGTTATCGTTACCGCGCATGACCTGACCGGGGGCATACAGTTTCAGATTCTGTTCCCTTTCCGGCCTTTATTGATGCGCAAAACGCTCCCTTGTCTTCTTCTGGGCCGGGATCGAATCGATCTCGCCGGCAGCGTTGAGGGCCATCTTGGTCATCATCGGGCCTGCGATTTCATAAACCAGCACGCTGAAAAGAATGACGTTTCGGATCAGGGATGCCTCTTTCCCGCCCAGAGACTGCGCCATCACCACCATCCCAAGAGCCACACCGGCCTGCGGAAACAGCGTAATCCCCAGATATTTTCTGACGTTCTCACTGCAGCCCATAATCGCGCTGCTGAAGGAAGCCCCAAAATACTTTCCCAAACACCGGGTCACGATATAGACAAGTCCGATCAAAAGAACCGCCGGATACCGGAAAACACTGAGCTCCAGCCCCGCGCCGCTGATGACAAAGAACGTGGCGAACAGGGGCGCTGTCCATTTGTCTGCCCGGTTCATGATATCTGCCGAGTATTCACTCATATTGCAGAACACGGTTCCCAGCATCATGCACACCAGAAGAGAAGAGAAGGATATCTCGATCTCCCCCAGGGGGATTTTGATTGAGGCCAAAGCAATCGTCAGCACAACAAAGCCGATCGAAAGAGACAAACGGTTGGAGTTGGAGAAGAACAGCTTTTCCAGCTCCGTGAGAAGAGCGCCGAGTACCGCTCCAAGGATCAGGGAGCAGATGATCTCCAGAATGGGGTTGACGATGATGGCGTATATGTTCAATTCTCCGCCCTTCAAAGCCTGCGCGATTCCAAAGGATACGGCGAAAATAATAAGCCCCACCGCATCGTCAAGCGCGACGATCGGCAGCAGAAGATCCGTTACTTCACCCTTCGCCTTATACTGCCGGACAACCATCAAAGTGGCCGCGGGTGCAGTAGCTGCGGCGATCGCCCCCAGCGTAATGGCTGCGGAAAGGGGGAGTGTGTCTTCTCCGAAGCAGAAATGCAGTCCGACAAGCGCCAGATCCACCAGTGCAGTAGCCGTTACCGCCTGAATGATCCCGATCGCCGTAGCCTGCTTACCGGTGGCTTTCAGCTGTGACAGCCGAAATTCGTTTCCGATGGCAAACGCAATAAAGCCGAGGGCGGTATTGCTGAGTACCCCAAGACTGTCTACTGCCTCCATGCTGACAAAGCCAAGCCCCGGTATACCCAGTCTTCCAAGGCAGTAAGGCCCCACCAGAAGCCCTGCCAGAAGAAATGCTGTCACATCCGGGAAATGCAGATGGATCAGCTTGAAAACACGGGTCATAAGAAGCCCTGCCAGTAGCGCAGTTGAAGTAGCCAATAAAGTTTCCATGATGAATATGCCTCTTTTCCATTTTTGTAACAGCGCACAGTATAATACGCCGATTCCGAAATTGCCACTGTTTTTTTTGATAAAAAATAGCGGCCCCGCATGAATGCGGAGCCGCAGGACTTTATTTTACTTCTTATCTTTCTTATTAAACAGGTTTTTGAGCTTCTCGCTCGTCCTCGGCTCGTCGATGAAGTCCTCCTCGTCGCCGCCGGTCTTGCGCAGATAGAGCACATAGCCGATCAGGCCGCCGAGGGCCACGACCGCCACCACGAACAGCACCTTCACCGCGGTGCTCACGCCGGTATTGCGGCGGGCAGGCGCGGGGGTATGGACGGGCGTGGGGGCGACGCTCGCGCTCGGCATCGGGAAGCCGGTCGGGCTGGGCGACACCGTACCGAAGGGCGCCGGGGACGGGCTCACGCCGTAGGGCGCGGGCGTCGTACCGATGGGCAGAGGCGTCGGCATCGTCGCGCTGGGGGTCGTGGAGCCGTAGTAGGGCGTGGGCGCGGGGGTAGGCGTGGAATAAGGGATATTGCTGCGCACGTCGATGGTATACGTCGTGCTCAGGCCCTCATAGTTGACGGTGATCTGCTGGCTGCCGGCCGTGGTGGCCACGCGCGGCGAGATGGTATAGCCGCTGGTGACGGTCTCATAGCCGCCGGTGGTCTGGAGCTGGAGCACAAGGCCCGCGGTGCTGATGGTGTCGCCGACGGTGTAGGAGCGATTAGCGGGCAGGCTCTGGATGCTCAGGCCCGTCACGCGCCTTGCCTGCTGCACAGCCACGGTGAAGGTGCAGGTCTTGCCCATGAAGCTCACGGTGACGGTCTGGTTGCCGGGGTTGGAGAAATAGGTGGGGCTGCAGGTAAAGCCCTCGCCCACGTCGAGGTAGCGCCCGTCGGTGGAGTAAACGCGGATCGTAAGACCCGCGGTGTTGAGGGACTCGCCCACGGTGTAGGAGCTCTTGTTCGGCATGGTCAGCACGCCGATGCCGCGGATCATTTCCGCCACGGAGTGGACCTTGACCTGATAGCTGGTCTGGTAGCCGCGGTAATTGACGGTGACATCAGCAAGACCCGTGTTGTTGTAGTTAACCGTCCGCGTTCTGACCATGAAGCCTTCGGTGATCGTGTCATAGCTTCCGTCGGTGTAGCGCACACGCAGCTGCAGGCCGGTGGCGTCCACGGCCTCGCCGTCGTTGTAGTCCACCTTGTTCGGCAGCTTTGCCACTTCAACCTTGTAGACGGTCTTGTTGACATTCGGGGTCGGGGTGACGACCGTGCGCTCCGTGACGGTGAAGGTGACGGGGTCGGAGTCGACGGTGATCGTCTCGCCGTAGCCGCTGCTGGTGACGCGGCAGAAGTATTTCCAGGTGCCTGCCTTCGAGGTGTCGGGCTTGAAGCGGTTGCTCGTCGCGTCGGCGCTCTGGATGGGCGCGTCATAGTAGCCGAGGCTGGTAAACCACTGGTAGCTGAGATTGTAGCCGTTGCTCACCTTGGCTTCCAGCAGGACCGAATCGTTCACATTGGCCTGGGAGACGCCCGAAATGCTCACCGTGGGGGTGGGCAGGGTGGGCTTTGCCTCCACCGTGAAGGTCACGGGATCGGAGTAAGCGGAGGCCGTCTGGCCGTTGTAGGTGCTGGTGACCTGGCAGACAAAGGTCTGGGTGCCGGCCTCGGAGGTGTCGGGCCTGTACTGGCTGCCGGTCGCGCCGCTGATGGGCGTATTGTTTTCATACCACTGGTAGCTCGTGTTGTAGGTGTCGGTGGCGTGGACCTCCAGCACGGCGGTCTGGCCCTGCTCGACCCTGGTGCTGCCCGTAATGCCCGTCACGTTGGGGGTGGGCAGGGTGGGCGCCGCCGCCACCTGGATGACTACGGGGTCACTGTAGGCTGTGGCGCTCTGCCCGTCAGAGCTGCTGTTGGTGACCTGGCAGAGATAGGCCCAGGCTCCGGCGGCCGAGGTGTCGGGCCGGTAGCTGCTGCCTGTCTGGCCGTTCAGGATCTGCCAGCTCTGCCCGGCATCATCCCACACAAACCACTGATAGCTGGGGTTGTAGTCATTGCTCACCTTCGCCTCCAGCACGGTGCTCTCCCCCTGGGCAACATTCGTGCTGCCAGTGACGCTCACAGACGGCGCGGGGAGGACAAACGCGGGAGCGGACGGGGCAGCCGGGGTGGTGTCCTGCTGAACGGGATCGACCCAGGTCTCCGTCACGGTGCCGGGGTCGACCCAGGTCTCCGTCACGGGATCGGTATCCGAGCCGCCCCAGGGGTCGATCCATGTCTCCTCGACCACGGGCTCCTGCTGGGCGGGCTGTGTAGGCTGCGCGGGCTGTACAGGCTCCTGCTGTTCGGGCTTTTCCGGGCGCTCATTGAGCACCGTCACGCTGCACAGCTTGATAGTCCCGTCCCAGAGGACGAAGAGGTACTCGCCCGCCTGTTTCGGCTTGCCCGTCAGGTAGAGGTAGTAGGTCTCGCGGTCCTTGTCGGCCTCATCGAGTTTCGGTTCCTCGGGTGCGGGCTGGCCCGTCCTTTCGCTGCGGATCTCTTCGGCGACCCAGACGCCGTCCCTGCCGTCGGGCACGCGGACCTTCTCCCTGCGCACCTCGGCCTCGAGGCCCTCGGGCAGGGCGTTTACATCTACGATCATGGCGTCCTTCGTGGTCTCCACGAGGCAGATCTCGCACTCGTCATCCACCACGGCCTCGTCGAAGAAGACAAGGTTTTCCAGCTGAAAGCTGCTGCCGGCAAGGTCGATTTGGCCCTTGTCGGGGTCGATCATGCTGCGCAGGCTCAGGCCCGGGCCGAAGCCGGAGAACCACTCGGCCGGGAAGGGCAGCTCCTGTGCCAGCGCCGCGGGCGCGAGCGACAGCAGCATCAGCAGCGTCAGCGCCAGGGCGATCCATTTCTTTGTTTTCATGTCTTTATCCTTTCCGAGTCCCGGCCAAACGCCGGACTCTCGCAAAAGTGCGGCAACTATGTCAACAAAATCATGGCACAAAAGCCGCCTTTTGTCAACATAATTCCGGCTTGGGAATTTGTACCTTTCAATTTCTATGACGCACGGCATGTCGGTTTTGTTCCCAAAAAAACTTCCGTGTTTTGTTGCAATTGTCCCCGCATGTGGTAAAATAAAGCAAAGCGACTTTAGAAGGAGGGGAACCCCATGGCGTTTACTCCCTGGTATAAGGATATGGTGGTCTACCACATCTGGCCCCGGAGCTTCTGCGACGGCAACGGCGACGGGATCGGCGACCTCTACGGCGTGCTGTACCGGCTCGACTACATCAAGAGCCTGGGCGTGGACGCGATCTGGTTCTCGCCGCTCTACCCCTCCCCGAACGCGGACTGGGGCTACGACATCTCCGACTACATGGACATCCACCCGGACTTCGGCGACCTCAAGGTCTTCAAGCGCGTTTTGAAGGAGGCCCACGACCGCGGCCTGCGCGTGTTCATGGACCTTGTGGTCAACCACACCTCGGACGAGCACCCCTGGTTCATCGAGAGCCGCAAGAGCCGTGACAACCCCTACCATAATTATTATTACTGGCGCTCCGGCAAAAGCGGCAGCGGCGGACGGCGCCTTCCCCCCAACAACTGGACCTCGGTCTTTGAGGGCGAGGCCTGGGAGTATGACTCCAATCTCGACGAATACTATCTGCACCTGTTTGCCAAAAAGCAGCCGGACCTGAACATGGATAACCCCAGAGTGCGCGACGAGGTCAAGCGCATCCTGCGCTTCTGGCTGGACATGGGGGTGGACGGCTTCCGCGAGGACGTGATCACCTTCATCTCCAAGGCGCCGGGGCTGCCCAACGCCTACCCGAAAATCCCGGTGGCAAACGGTCTGCGGCACTACTCCAACCGCCCGGCAGTCCACGACTACCTCAAAGAGTTCAAGCACGACGTTCTGAGCCAGTACGACTGCTTCATCGTGGGCGAAAGCCCCATGACCGACGCCGAGACCGCCCTGCGCTACGTGACCGAGGGGCCGAACCAGGTGCTCGACGAGATGATCGCCTTTTCCCACATGGAGGCCGACTGCTTCATGACGGACATGATCCGCCGCCCGTTCAACCTTTTGAAAATGAAGAAGGCCTTCTCCGAGTGGCAGTATAATCTCGCGGGCCGGGGCTGGAACGCCCTGTACATCGAAAACCATGACCACCCGCGCATCATCAGCCGTTACGGCAGCGAAAAGTACCGCACGGAAAGCGGCAAGATGCTGGCGGCCATGTACATGCTGCAGAAGGGCACGCCCTTCATCTACCAGGGCCAGGAAATCGGCATGACCAACATGCCCCTGCCGGAGCTTGACATGTACAAGGACGTGAACACCTTCAACTCCGCGCGCATTTTATCCAAGCTCCTGCCGCAGAAGAAGGTGCTTTCCCTCATCCAGGAGGGTACGCGGGAAAACGCCCGCACCCCCATGCAGTGGGACGACGGGCCCAACGCGGGATTCACCACCGGCAGGCCCTGGTTCTTCGTCAACGGCAACTACAGTGAGGTCAACGTCCGCACCGAGGAGGAGGACCCCAACTCCCTGCTGAACTTCTACCGCAGGCTCATCGCCTTCCGCAAGGCCACCCCGGTGGTGCTGCGGGGCGACTACCGGGAGCTCTATCCCCACGACAGGAACTTCTACGTCTACGAGCGCCGCCTCTTCGAGCAGCGGCTCCTCGTGGTGTGCAGCTTCTCGAGCGAGCTGCAGCGCTTCACCGCGCCCGACGACATCAATCTCGACAAGTGGCGTCTGGTCCTGAAAAACTACGAGACCTGCTTCACCATCGGCAACGGCTTTACCGCAAGACCGTATGAGATGCGGGTTTACATACTGGAATGAATTCAATTGCGAACAATGTTCGCAATTGAGATACTCGCGCTTATCGCACGCGGCGGCGCGTAACACGCCGCGTTTGATCGGCGCGAGGCCTCGCAAAGCTCGGCTTAGGGAGTTTTTGGCGTGGCAAAGCTACGCCAAAAACAGATTTTATTAACTGCACACCGTAACTCTTGCGGTAATATGGAGGTTTTCCATTTGACTACACTGCACGAAAGTGCCTGGGCGAAGCTGAACATCTCGCTGGATGTGGCCGAAAGACGCCCGGACGGTTACCACGATATGACCATGGTCATGCAGACCGTGTCCCTGTGCGACAGCGTGGACATCAGCTTCAACGACTCCGGGCGCGTACAGGCAAAGACCAACCTGAGCTTTGTGCCGGGCGACGCCAGAAACCTCGCCGTGAAGGCGGCGCTCTGCTATCTGCGCGCCGCCGGGCTCGACGGGCAGGGCATGCTCATCACCCTCGACAAGAAGGTCCCGGTCGGCGCGGGTATGGGCGGCGGCTCGTCCGACGCGGCGGCGGTGCTGCGGGCGCTGAACCGGCACTATGCACTCCTCTCGCCCGAGGAACTGGAAACCCTGTCGGCGGAGGTGGGGTCCGACGTGCCCTTCTGTGTGCGCGGCGGCACGGCCCTCGCCACCGGGCGCGGGGAAAAGCTGGAAAGCCTGCCGGACATGCCCGCCTGCGACTTCATCATCTGCAAGCCGGACTTCTCCGTCTCCACGCCGGAGCTTTTTAAAAAACTCGACCAGTGCGCCGCCCGCTGCCACCCGGACACCGCCGGGATCGTGAACGCCCTTCACGACGGCGATCTCGAGCAGATCTGCCGCCGGATGTACAACGTTTTCGAGGATGTGGACGACCGCCGCATGCGCACCGTGCGGGAGATCAAAGGCAGGCTCCTGGACCACGGCGCCCTGGGCGCTGTGATGACGGGCACGGGCTCGGCGGTCTTCGGCGTGTTCCGTCCCGGCGCCGCCCCGGACGCGGCAGTCAACGAGCTGCGCCGGGAATACGGCTTCTGCGAAAAAGCACAATGCGTGGGCCGGACAAACTGAACAAACGGTTTAATACTTATCAAAACCGCCCATACTGTATGCAGATCGAACATTCCGATTCTGTCATTCTGAGGGGCCTTGCGCCGAAGAATCTTTTGATCCTTCGCTCAGGATGGCAAAGAGGATATGTGCAGCTTGAACATACAGGAGGGCGGTTTTCATGTTTACGGATAAGAGCAGACATCTTTACATCTGGGAGCTGGCGGGGCTCATCACGCTGTGCTTCCTGCTGCTGTCGGGTCTCTGGGCCGAGGGACGGCAGGCCTCGATAGCCGGGAGCCTTGTGCGCCTGCATGTGCTGGCGGTGTCGGACGCGCCGGAGGAGCAGGCGGTGAAGCTCCGGGTGCGGGACGCGGTTCTGTCCCTGCTTGCCCCGAAGCTTGCGGGCGTACAGAGCGCCGATGAGGCCGGGGAGGTCCTGGCCGACAGTCTGCCCCTCATCCGGGCCGCCGCGCTGGAGGCTGCCGAGGGCCGCCCGGTGCGCGTGAGTCTCGCCGAGGAGCGCTACCCCACGCGGGACTACGCGGGCTTTTCCCTGCCCGCCGGGCGCTACCGCTCGCTGCGCGTGGTGCTGGGCGAGGGCCAGGGTCACAACTGGTGGTGCGTGGTGTTCCCTCCCGTGTGCCTCTCGGCGGCGGAGCAGGAGGCCATGCAGCCGGTCATGAATCCCGACGACTACGCCCTCATCACAAGGGAGGACGGCTGGGAGATCCGCTTCCGGATCGTGGAGCTGTGGGGAAAGCTTTTGGAGAAAGTGGAAATTGAAAAGTGAAAAGTGTAGTGGAGGCATGCCCCCTAAAGGAGTCGGCATGTTTGAGGAAGTTTTCGCTCTTTTCACGTGCCGTCGCTTCGTCACATTCTAATATGTCTGCGAAGCGGACACCATAACTTCACTTTCCACTCTTCACTTTTCACTTTATTTTCTTCCGTGCGGATTGAACCGTACCGCCTTCGTGCAGCACCCGCGGGGCGGGAACGGCGGCGGGGGCGGCGGGAAATGTCCCGGGGGCGGCGGGCCGAACATCGGCGGGGGCGGCGGAAATGGCCTGCCGTGCCGGTCGTTCTGCACGCGCTCCCATACCCGCTCAAAGGGACGCAGGCGTTTTTCCCAGTCCCGGTCAAAATTTTTGTTCATGGAACATCACCGCTTCATCCTATGCCCGCTCTTGCAAAGCTGTGAAAAATATGCGATAATTGCGAAAAAGCATGAACATACACGGAGGGAAAAACGATGGCGAGATTTTTCATGGCCGGTACCAATCTTCTGGGCGGCACGGCGATCATCCGCGGCCGCGATGCCGAGCATGTGCGGGTCCTGCGCCTGCGCCCGGGCGAGGACCTGGTGATCTGCGACGGCGAGGGCACCGACTATAAGTGCCGCCTGGTCTACGCGGACAAGGAGCAGGCCGAGGCGGAGGTGATCGAGGTCGTCAAGTGCCCGGCCGAGCCGAGCGTCAAAGTCACGCTTTTGTGCGGGCTTCCCAAGGGCGAGCGCGTGGACTACATCATCCAGAAGGGTGTGGAGGCCGGAGCCTGCGAGATCCTGTTTTTTGACTGCAACCGCTGTGTCGCCAAGCCCGAAGATCCTACGAAAAAGCTGGAGCGCTGGCAGCGCATCGCCGAGGAGGCCGCCAAGCAGTCCGGCCGCGGCATCATCCCGAAGGTCGGCTGGGCGGGCGAGTTTCACGAAGCGCTGGACATTGCGGTGAAAAAAGACCTGGGCCTGTTCATGTACGAGACCGGGGAACGCGAGTCCCTCAATACGGTGCTCGACGCCCACAAGGACGCAGCCACAGCCGCCATCATCACCGGCCCCGAGGGCGGCTTTGCGGAGTTTGAGGCAAAGCTTGCCAGACTCTGCGGCCTGCACGTCTGCTCCATGGGCGAGCGCATCCTGCGGTGCGAGACCGCGCCGATTGTCGCCCTCACGGCAACGATGTACGCCACGGGAAACCTCTCGTAATAATTAAAAAAGTGGGAAGTGGAGTAACAACTATAAACTCCACTTTCCACTTTTCTCTTTTCACTTTCATATATAAAAACCGCCCCGGGACAGCTCCCGCGGCAGAAGCGAAAAAGTATTTAAAATACGAAATGACCCTTGACCGCAGCGATTTTTTTCCGTTCGCCTCTTCAGCAGTCAAGGGTCATTTCATTGAATTCTTGATATCTAACATCGTGGTTACCTCTCTTTCGGCTTATTTCGGAGCACTGCCTCGCCAACGGGACCATTTTCTCCAGCTCACAACATTTGATCGTTTCACGATATTCCCGAATGTGGGATGAACAAGGTGGCTGTTGTCCTCCTGTGTATTTTGGGCCTGCAGTGCGCTCCCCATGTTTGATCGCTCCGATATTCGATCCGGGGATAGAGGAAAGTGAAATTTGTTTATTTCTCTTTCTGGTTATAATATAGCAGACGGACCCCCGTTTTGCAAGATGGGATAGTACCCGAATCGGAGCGTCTGTTTTTATGTAAGCTTCACAAAAATGCTTCAAATTTTCAATTTTCGTCCCGCATTCTATTGACATTTTGACGAAATTAACATATAGTGGTAGCGTTGTGCGGCGCAAAAATGACCGCCCCGGTTTCGTACCGGGGCGGTCGATTGTTTTCAGTACACGTCTTCCACGATCCGCGTGGGGGGCTGCTCGAGAATCTCGGGGTGCTGGAAGATATAGCGCCATGCCTGGAAGGCCTGGGCCCAGTAGTGGCCGTCGGTGGTGCGCTCGTCGATGGTGAACTTGCAGTCGATGTACTTGCGGTCGACCATGTTGCCGTGGCGGTCCAGCTCATAGGCGTGGCGTTTGGCGCCGAAGGCGATGAACACCGGCAGGGTGCCGAAGTTGTAAATGTGGTGGAAGACCGGGCGGATGCGCAGGGAGCCAAGATCCGTGATGATCAGCGAGCCGTGGAAGGGGCTTGCCTCCAGCAGGCTCTGGGGCAGCAGGTCAAAGTAGTCCAGGATGCGCAGGATCTGGATGACAAAGCGCAGCAGGAAGCGCGGCAGGCGCGCCAGCGCGTCGGCCACATCCTCGGTGTTGTTGTTCTCCTCGGTGGCCTTGACCTCGTCGATCTTCTCGTTCATCTTGCGATAGACATCGAAGATGGTGTCTGTCGGTTCAAAATGGACCTTGATGCTGGTCTCGGTGGCGTCGATGGAGAGGGCGCGCTTGACGGTCATGACGACGGTGATGTCGTTGCCGGCATAGATACGGCGGCCGGCCACATAACGGTTGAGGCCCGGCAGCATGGACACGATGCGGATATAGGCGGCGATCAGAAAGTGCAGGAAGCCGATGCCCTTGTATCCCTCCACACGCAGACGGCGCAGGCGGCGGTCGACATCTGTGATCTCCATGCTCTCCTCGTAGAGATTGAGCGCGTCGTTGCGGGTCGCCATGATATAGGGCATGAATTTGGTATACGCGGGCAGGGAGCGCAGCAGCCGTCCGTCCTTGCGGTCCCCGAAGCGGCGTCTGTCATTTTTGGCCATGGCAAGTAACTCCTTGTTTTATATTTCAAATTCTTAAAGTATCAAAACCTTACCCGCATTATACAGGCAAACGGCGTCCATGGCAAGCCCCGTCCGTTAAAATAGGCAGAAAAAGTACACTGACGGTTAGTCCCGGCTAAGGTCTTGCAAAAAAACTGCCATGATGGTATCTTATTAATATCAATCCGCAAAGGAGCTGATCTTGTGCATTTACAGGAATCGGGCGAAATGTATCTGGAGACGATCCACATCCTCTCCCAGCGCGGCAAGGGCGTGCGCGCGGTGGATGTGGCGGAGTATATGGGCTTTTCCAAGCCGAGCGTGAGCCGCGCGGTCGGCCTTCTGCGTTCCGGCGGCTACCTGGAGCTTGACGAAAACGGCTTTCTGGTGCTGACCGACGAGGGCAAATACGTGGCCAACCGCACCTATGAGCGGCACTTGTTCTTCACGAATTTCTTCACCTCCCTCGGCGTGAGCCGTGAGACGGCGGAGGACGACGCCTGCAAGATCGAGCACGACATCAGCGACGAGACTTTCCAGGCCATGAAGCGCTACGTGAAGGAGCAGCAGGAAAAGCCGTAATCTGACAGTGAAGCAAAGCGGGCGAATCCATGCGGATTCGCCCGCTTTTTATTTTGCAAAGCTTATCTGTTATTGTACTTTTCGATCGCGATCTTGAGGATGTCGATGGCGCGGGCGATGTCGGGGGCGTTGATGGTGTAGGCCAGGCGCACCTCGTTGACGCCGCGGCCCGGGGTGGCGTAGAAGGGCTCGCCGCAGGCGAAGAGAACGGTCTCGCCGTTATCGTTGAACTCGTTTAAAAGCCACATCTGGAACTTGTCCGCGTCGTCCACGGGCAGGGCACACATGACATAGAACGCGCCTCTGGGGGTATCGCAGATGACGCCGGGGATCTCCTTGAGCTTTTTAACCATGGTGTCGCGGCGCAGGCGGTACTCGTCGCGCACGGCATTGAAGTAAGCGGGGTCCATGTGGTAGAGGGCGGCGGCGGCGATCTGGTCGACGGTGGCGGAGGCCAGGCGGCACTGGCACCACTTCATGGCCTGGCCTATAAACTCGGCGTTGTGGGAGATGACACAGCCCACGCGCGCGCCGCAGGCGGAAAAGCGCTTGGAGATGGAGTCGATGACCACCACGTTCTGCTCGTAGCCGGGGAACTGCAATGCGCTCAAAAGCGGCTCGCCCGCGTAAACGAACTCGCGGTACACCTCGTCGCAGATGAGGAAGAGGTCGTGTTCTTTCGCAATATCCAGCATGAGCTTGAGCTCGTCCGGCGTGAGGATGGTGCCGGTGGGGTTGCCGGGGTTTGTGACGAAGATGGCGCGGGTGTGCTCGTTGATGCAGGCCTCGACCCGGGCGCGGTCGGCGTAGAAGTAGCCCTCCTCCACGCTGGTGGGGATGGGGTGTACCGAGGCTCCCGCGAGGGTGACGGAGGTCGCGTAGTTGGGATAGAAGGGCTCGGGGATGATGACCTCGTCCCCGTCGTCGAGGATGGTGGCGAAGACCATCTGCAGCGCCTCGCTGCCGCCGCTGGTGGCAAGGATCTCGTCGCGCGTAAGCTCCACGCCGATGCGCGCAAAGTAGCCGCGCACCGCGTCGAGATAGGCGGGCACGCCGCCGGAGGGGGCGTAGGACACGACCTTGTCGGCGTAACCCCGCAGAGCGTCGAAGAAGGGGGCGGGGGTCTCCACATCGGGCTGGCCGATATTCAGGTGATATATTTTAATGCCGCGCTCCTTGACCTTATCCGCGTAGGGATTGAATTTCCGCATAGGCGAAAGGCCGCAGCGCTCCATTTTGGACGAAAGCTTCATACAGATCGCTCCTTTGGCTTTGATTTGAGTATTTTAGCATCTTTGGTGGGAATATGCAAGAGTTTATAGGAAAGTGGAAAGTGAAGAGTGAAAAGTGAAAATATGGAAATCAAAACCTGGTTCCATCCAAAGTACATTTCTGCGGGCGGAGCCTCTTTTAATTGCGGCGAAGCCGCTCCTTCACTTCACTTTCCACTTTTCAATTTTCACTTTTGTTCGAAGCGCTTGTCTATCCTTCTTTGATTTGCTAAAATAGAACTATCATACTAATCCCTAATTAAAACAGGACAAAATCCAATTGCGTCCAGTGATGCTGCGGATGGTATCAGAGGTGAGATTGCAGATGGTATCACAAAGGCGAT
>CADBJU010000035.1 GCA_902795045.1 Oscillospiraceae bacterium
CGGCGAAATCGTAGCATTTTACGAAATCGCCGTACATTTTTCGTAGTTCAAGTCTGTCGTGCGCGGGAGGGGCAAGCCCCTCCCCTACTGCCGGGAAGTGTCACATTTACAGGTACAACCCCATTTTGCAACGCGCCCTTTCTGCTTTATCGCACAAATGTTTCCAGCTCCGCTTTTGTGTCGTGAAGGACCGTGCCGCCGAAGCTCTCGCCCGCCATGGAGAAGAAGAGCAGCTCGGGGTAGGCCGTGCGCAGGCGGCTGATGTTTTTGGCAAGCTCGGTCTTCTCCGCCTCGCCGCTGAGATCGTCCAGGTACAGAAGTCCCTTGCAGTTACGCTTTGCGATGGCGGTGACGCGTGCGTCGGCGCAGACGGCGGAGAGGTTATCCTCCTTCACCGCGGCAAAGGCGCCGAAGAGGATGTTCTTTTTTGTGAGCGCGTCCATGGTGTCCAGCGCCTGAGTGCCCGCCTCCGAAACGTCCACCACCGGCACGAGGTTGCGGCAGCGGTCCAGGAGCTTGAGCGCCTGGGCGTCCGGCGAGGCGGCGGTGAAGATCGGGAACAGGAGCTCCGTCTTCTTTCCGGCAAGCTCCAGCAGCTCCGTGTACTTGAGCGGCTCGTCCCCGGTGAGCAGCATGACGCTCACGCCGCGCTTGGAGGCGGCGTCGAAGAAGCTCTCCCAGTCCTTCGCCGTGACACCCTCACCCGCGCCGAGACGGAGCGTGAGGTAGCCCGGCACCTTTTTCCCCTTGGCCCTCGCGTCGTGCCGCCGCTTGGTGGCCGCCGCGAAGCTCGCGCCGAATCGCAGCAGGAAGGCGCTCTCCCGCGGGTTTTTCCAGGTGGAGCGCATGACCTCCGCCGCCACGCGCTCTCCGCCGTGCAGTACATAACTGCGCAGGTCAAAATTCTGATCCATGTTGTTTTCTCTCTTTCTGTTTCAGTTTAGAAGATAGGGCTTGAGCGGCTCGGGCATGCCCAGCTCGAGGCAGGCGGCAAGCTCCTCCATCGTTATATCCCATTTGTGGGCAGAGTACTCGGAAAAGGCGCACATGCACGAAAAGACGAACATCTGCACAAAGATGTCCAGCTTTTCCGGCAGCTTCTCCAGGCCGTTGCGCCGACAGATATAGGAGCTCAGGAAGTTGCAGGAACCCTCCAGACTCAGGCGCGAATAGGGGTTTTCCACTCCGCCGCCGAAGCCGGTGCGGAGATAGTTGCTGTTCTCCGCAAAGAAGCGAATGCAGGCCAGGACGATCTCATGGAAGCTGCACTGCCGTTCCACCAGCCGGTTCAGGGCGCGCTCACTGCCCTCCCGGTGCAGCCAGGCCACCAGCTCCTCCTTGTCGTGGAAGTGATTATAAAAGGTTTGCAGAGACAGGCCGCTCTGCTCCACGATCTGCTTGACCGTGATGCGCTCCAGCTCCTCTTTTCGCGCAAGAAGCAGCAGCGCGTCGCCGAAAATCTCCTTGGATGTACGTTTTTTCACCGGGCCCCACCTTTGTTTTTCTGTCAGAAGCAAATTTGTGTGCTGTATTATTATACCAAGGCGCCGCTTATTATGCAAGCATCCTCATACTTGCCAAGCGGGGGTTTTTCTATTATAATATATGGACAATACGTAAAAAATGGAGGGTTTGCGTATGGGCAAGCTGTTTGTGATCTGCGGCCCCAGCGGCGCCGGTCTGCGGGAGATCCTGGGCGCGGTGCTCGAGAGCCGTGACGATATCGGCAATGTGGTCCCCGTGACGGCGCGCAAGATGAAGGCCGGGGAGCAAAACGGCGTCGGCTTCTGGTTTTACGACCTGGAGGGCTGGAACGCCATGAAGGAGTCCGGGGAGCTTTTGGAGTGCACCGAGTTTGCGGGCAACGACTACGGCACGTCGAGACGGCTCGTGCAGGCTGAGCTTAATACGGGCAGGAACGTGGTGCTGAATCTGGAGGCCGCCCGTGCAAAGCAGCTCAAGGCCAGCATGCCGGAGGCGGTGTGCGTGTACATGGCTCCGTCCACGGACGGGCTTCTGCGTGAGCGTTATGAGAAGACCGCCCGCAGTCCCTTTGAGGTCTCGGCCCGCATGGACATGGCCGCAAAAGAAAAGCAGACGGCAGCCTTCTGTGACCGCAGCATTTTCACCGACGACGCGGCCGAGGCTGCCCGGGAGCTGAACGCCCTTCTGGATCAGGCTTGATATGGACTGGAAAAAACGCTATCAGGACAGGCTCATGAACCCGGAGACGGCCTGCGCGCTGATCCGTTCGGGCGATGTGCTGGCGTCGAACTTCGGCGGCAGCATCCCCTACGCCCTTCTGGACGCGCTGGCGGATTACTCCCTCGAGCACCTGGAAAATGTGACGCTGTATCTGGCGGGCTTTTACAAGCAGACGAAGATTGCCGAGGCGAAGTACAACCGCCATATCACGGTGAAAAGCTGCTTTCTCGGCCCCTGGGAGCGCAGGGCCGTCGCGGAAGGCTCGGACCTTTCGTATCAGGCGATGCATCTCGCCAACATCAACCACGATCGGCTGGGCAAGCACCGGGCGCGGGTCCTTCTCGCGGCGGGCAGTGAACCGGACGAATACGGCATGATCAGTCTGGGCGTGGCCCCCTTCGACCCGAAGCTGCTGGATTCCAGCGAGACGGTGATCGTGCAGGTCAACCGGAACATGCCCTTTGTATACGGGGCCGACTGCCAGATCCCGGCAGAGCGCGTGACGGCCCTGGTGCCTCTGGACGAAGCGCTGCCCGAGATGGTGATGGCCCCGCCCAACGACGCCCAGCGCCGCATCGCCGGGCATATCGTGGAGCGCATCCCCGACGGGGCCTGCGTGCAATTCGGCATCGGCGGGGTCTCCGCCGCGATGGGCGAGGCGCTGCGAGAAAAGCGCGACCTCGGCTGCCATTCGGAGATGCTGACCGAGCCCATCATGGCGCTCATGAAGGCAGGCGTCATCAACAACAGCTGCAAGAGCTTCTGCCCCGGCAGAACAGTATTCACCAACGCCCTGGGCACCGCGGTCCTCTACCGCTTCATGGACCGCAACCCCGCGCTTGAGGCCCACCCCACCGCCTGGCTCAACGACCCCAGAAACATTGCGAAAAACGACGATATGATCTCCGTGAACGGCGCGCTGTGCGTCGATCTGACGGGCCAGGTCTGCGCCGAGTCCATCGGCTTTCGCCAGTTTTCCGGCACGGGCGGGCAGCTCGACTATGTGCGCGGCGCCAGGTGGAGCAAAGGCGGCAAGAGCTTTCTGACCCTCCCGTCGGTGCACACGGACAAGGCGGGGGTGCAGCACTCCAATATCTCCCTCACCCTTCCCATGGGCAGCATCGTCACCACCCCCCGCGCAGATGTGCACTATATCGTCACCGAGTACGGCGCCGCCGACCTCCAGGACGAGCCGGTGGACGTGCGGGCAAAGCGCCTGATCGAAATTGCCCACCCGGATTACCGGGATGAGCTCACGTTTCAGGCCAAAAAGGCGGGGTATATTGTATAATTATATATGGGTATCAGCTTTAGTCAGCAATATAGGCAGGATCAACACTTGTAGCGTAAAACTTGTACCGTAGGGGCCGATGCCCTCATCGGCCCGAAACCTTAAAGCTTGTACAAGCCGATACCCACATAATTATATTCCCGCAGGGCTTGACAGCCCGTTCGGAACAACTTGAAAGCACGCGGAAATCCCCGGCAAAAACGTACAGACGTACGGATTTGCCGGGGACAAGTGCATTTATTGAGGTCCTGCTGCCGGGCCTCGGTCCTGTGCTATGCGTTGCTTTGAACGCACGAAGGGTGCATTCGCATATCGCTGCGCTTTGATCAGACCTTGAAGTTGACGGCGGTGTCGCCCTGGGCGTCGACGCCGAACTCGTAGTCCTTGCCGGGCAGGATGGCGTTGAGCAGGATGCCGACGATGGAGGCGACAGCGAGGCCGGACAGGGACACGATGCCGATCTGGATGGAGCCCGCGTAATTGATGCCGATGGCCAGCACCAGGATCAGGGCCGCGATGATGACGTTGCGGGTGTTGGTAAAGTCGACCTTGTTCTCAACCACGTTGCGCACGCCGACTGCGGAGATCATACCATAGAGGATGAGGCTGACGCCGCCGATGGTGGCGCCGGGCATGGCGGAGACGAGGGCGGCAAACTTCGGGCAGAAGGAGAAGATGATGGCGAACACGGCGGCCAGGCGGATGACGCGGGGGTCATAGACCTTGCTCAGGGCCAGAACGCCGGTGTTCTCGCCGTAGGTGGTGTTGGCAGGCGCGCCGAAGAGAGCGGCCAGGGAGGTGGCGAGACCGTCGCCCAGGAGGGTGCGGTGCAGGCCGGGATCGACGAGATAGTTGCGCTCGCAGGTGGAGGAGATGGCGCAGATGTCGCCGATATGCTCGACCATGGTGGCAAGGCTCAGGGGCACGATGGTCAGCAGCGCGGAGGTCAGGAGCGCGCCGTCGACCTTGCCGGAGGCAAACAGGCCGAACACGGTGCGGTTCCAGTAGATGGGCAGGCCGAACCACTTGGCGCCTGCTACGGCGGCGGCCACATTGGCGCGGGCAGCGGGGTCGATGATGACCGCGAAGATGTAGGACACCACAACGCCCAGCAGGATGGGGATGATCTTGATCATGCCCTTGCCGTACATGTTGGCGCCGATGACCACGACAATGGCGACAACGGCGATGAGCCAGTTGCTGGAGCAGTTGGAGATGGCCGAGGAGCTGAGGTTCAGGCCGATGGCGATGATGATGGGGCCGGTGACGATGGGCGGGAAGAAGCGCATGACCTTCTTGATGCCGTAGGTCTTGAAGAGCGCGGAAAGGATCGCGTACATGATGCCGACGCACGCGACGCCGCAGCAGGCGTAGACCAGCAGGTCAGCCTCGCCGTGGGGGGCGATGGCGGCATAGCCGGGGATGAAGGCGAAGGAGGAGCCCAGGAAAGCCGGGACCTTCTTCTTGGTCAGCAGATGGAACAGCAGCGTGCCGAGACCCGCGAACAGCAGGGTCGTGGCGACATCCAGGCCGGTCAGGGCCGGGACGAGCACAGTCGCGCCGAACATGGCGAACATATGCTGCAGGCCGAGCACCAGCATTCTGGGCGTTCCCAGCTCCCGCGCGTCATACACGGGTCCGTCGATGGTTTTCTTGTTGTTCATTCAATAACCCTCTCTCTGTAAGATTTTCATTGAAGATCTATTTGCAAGCGGCTTTGCCGCATTACAAGCACTTATATTTCCATGAGCCAGACGCCGGTCTCGCCGTCAAACTCCGGCAGGCGCACCTCGATGAGCTCCGTGCGCGCGCTGGGGACGTTTTTGCCCACGTAGTCCGGCCGGATGGGAAGCTCCCGGTGGCCCCGGTCGACCAGAACCGCAAGCTGGATGCTGCGCGGGCGGCCGCAGGAGAACACCGCCTCGATGGCAGCTCTCACCGTGCGCCCGGTGTAGATCACATCGTCCGCCAGCACCACGTCCCGGCCGGTCACGTCGAAGGGCAGCGAGGTGCGGCGCACGGCGGGCAGCTCATTTTCCAGGCTCAGATCGTCGCGGTAAAAGCGGATGTCGATACTGCCGACCGGCACCTCGCGTTCCTCGATACGGCGGATGTTGTCGCGGATGCGTTCGGCGATCGGGCCGCCGCGGCGGCGGATACCAACCAGCACCACGTTCTCCGCGCCCTTGTTTTTCTCCACGATCTCATGGGAAATGCGCATCAGCGCCCGGTTCAGCGCCGCCTCGTCCATCAGCTGGGCCTTCTGTCTCATCCTGCAACCCCCATGAAAAAAGTCCTGCCGTTTCCGGCAAGACGCAATCCGAGGGCGCACAAAGCCCCACCCTATGCCGATCTTGCCGGTCTCTCTGTACCGAGCTTAAAAATCTTTGACTGTGGAGATTATAGGAGCTGCTTATCAAAATTGCAAGTGTTAAAAAATCTTTCATATTTTCTGTAGAATTTGCATAGCTGATCCCCACATGATTTGTACAACATTCCCCTACGCGCTGGATCGGACAGGCTTGTTTTCTCAAAACGCCCCAGATTTTCCTTGCACCCGGGGTCTATGTGTTGTATAATAGATAAGCTCAATTTGAAGCAGACTTCCATAGCAGCTGAATCGAAGCCCCGACTTTCAATGCAAACCGGGGAAGCGGAATGGAGCAGGCTATCCTAATTTCAACCAAATCGAAGCTCTGACTTCGATTTGGAGAGGAAGAAGAAGCCTGCGGATATGGAGCTTTCCCGGCACTTACGCAAACCGGGGAAGCGGAATGGAGCCGGCTTCTTCTGACGACGACCGGGTGTAGCGCAGCTGGTAGCGCGCGTGGTTTGGGACCACGATGCCGCAGGTTCGAATCCTGTCACTCGGACCATTTCGAGTGTTCATAACGGATTTGGGTTATGGACACTCGAATTTCTTTTTTCCATCGGCATATTCAATTCTCATTTATGTACGGAGCGGGCAGAGTGCCTGCTCCTTTTGCTTATGCGGTGACCGGGCTGCGAAGGTACTCCACGCTCACGCCCTGCCGGGTGTCGGCTCTGTAGTTTCGTGGATCACCACACGCTGGGTGCGGTTTCTGCCCGTGCCCTCCGTCTCATACACGTCGATCCGGTCGATCAGCTCCCGCAGCAGCGGTGCTGTCAGGATGTCCATCTGCATGAACTTCTGTACTGCCGCGAGAAAGCGATCTCTGCCAAGCTCGCGGGCTCCCATCTCTGCAACCTGCCTGCGTAAATCGGCGATTTTGTTCTTCAATTCCATTCGCTCGACCTCATACCGGTGGCTCAACTGTAGGAAAAACTCGTCCGTGACCTTGCCTGCCGCGTTGTCCTCATAGACCTTCTCGTACAGCTTCAAAACCGTCTCGTTTCGGGCGATGGCCTTTTGCAGTTCAGCTTCGAGCTGGTTCTTCTCCGCCAGCATGTCCTTTTGCGTTTTCTGTGCCAGCAGTTCAGCAAAGCCCTCTTCATCGGCTTTCAGGCATTCTCCAATCTGCCGCAGCTCCAGCTTCACGATCTGCTCTACAGCATCCGCCCGGATATAATGACGCGTCTTGCAAGTGCCGCGGTAGTCCTTTTCATAATTGGAGCAACTGAAAAAGTGGATATCCTTATTTCGAGTATTGGTTCCATACCACAGCTTTTTCCCGCAGTCGGCGCAATAGAGGATGTCGGAAAACATATTCTTTTCTCCGTTTTCAGGTTTGGGAGCTCTGCGTCTGGTATTCCCGATCAGCTTCTGCACCTGCTCAAAAGATTCTCGGTCAATGATCGGCTCATGCACATCCTTGAAAATGACCCAATTTCCCACCTGATTCTCCAGACGCGCCTTGTTTTTGAAGGACTTGGAGTAGGTTTTGAAGTTGATCACATCCCCGCAGTATTCCTGCTGCGTAAGGATTTTGGTGACGGTCGTCTTGCACCATTTATATGGGTTCTGCTGCGTTTTCTTTCCGCCGCGGTCAAGACCGTGGTTCTGCCAGTAGGCCATGGGAACCATGATCTTTTCTCCCTGGAGGGTACGGGCGATTGCTTCATTGCCCTTTCCCTCCAGGCACATACGGAAAATACGACGCACTATTTCTGCTGCCTCCGGGTCGATGATCCATTTCTTTTTATTCTCCGGGGACTTCATATATCCGTAAGGCGGTTGGGATAGCGGCTCTCCCAGGTTTCCCCGGATGCGGTGGGCAGAGCGCACCTTTCGGCTGATGTCGCGCGCATACATCTCATTCATGACGTTTCGGAACGGTGCGAGTTCGTTTTCGCCTTCGTCGCTGTCCACCAGATCATTGACCGCGATGAAGCGTACATTCCGATCTGGGAAATAGCTGTCGGTGTAATTACCGACGGATACATAGTCTCTTCCGAGTCTGGACAAGTCTTTGACCATAACCGTGGTCACACGTCAATGTCATCCAGCATGGCCTGAAAACCCGGACGGTTGAAGTTTGTACCCGTGTATCCGTCGTCGACATAGAATTTCGTGTTGCCCAGTCCCATTTCTTTTGCTTTCTGGGTCAGGAGCCGCTTTTGGTTGGATACGGAATTGCTGTCGCCGTCTGCGCCGTCGTCTCTTGAGAGGCGGCAGTACAGGGCAGTGATTCCGGTTTGCTCTTTTTTCTTCGGCTGCATGTTATTCCTCCTCTCCGGCAGCCGAACACACATATTCCGAGGAAAGTTTATCATCTTCTGCCAAATCCATCAAATCTATCATATCGCCGGAGATGATATGCTCAATGGCTTGCTGCACCGGCCGCCCCTCGCGGGGCGGCTCAAACTTGGATCCGACCATATAGTTGACTCCATTGATGCAGTATTCGTGATTGCCCTGAATCACGCCGATGATCCAGCCTTTGTTTGGAATTCTTATAATATCCCCTCCTTACCTCTCGCGCGAGGTCCTTTTTCGATACCGCGCCTCGCACATCTTCACGATCTCCTCCTCCATCTGCGCATTGGTGTAGCTTGCAGGAAAGTATTTGCGGATGCGCTCCATAGGGATTCTCAGCCGCTCCTTTTGGTTTGCCTTTTCTTTGCACATGAGCGCGGTGATCGAATCCTGTGTAAGTTTTCCCGCTGCGCTTTCCGCTTTCAACTGAAAAGTCTGGCTGACGGAGGGCGTACAGTCGTTGGCTTCCATGGCCTCTATAAGCCAAAGCTGTTCCTGCTTTGACAGATACGAAAGATACACAGCCGGCGTCAGCGCGATCTTTCCTTCATCTACGCGACTTAGCAGCTCCGGCAGCAGATAGGTCAACCGGATATAGAGCTGTACCTGGCGTCCGCTTTCCGTTTCACTCACCTGATTGGCGCTCTCTGACTTTCCGACAACTTGTCGGGAAGTCAGGTCGTTGCGCTGTCCCTGTTGCTTCAGTGCCTCCAGCTTCAGCCTGTAGGCGAAGGCTTTTTCGCTGGGCAGCAGATGCTCCCGCTGGAGATTGCTGTCCACCATTTTTATAACGGATTCAGCGCGGTCCATTTCCGCAACAAAGGCGGGCACTGTTTTCAGCCCCGCCTTTTCCGCAGCATGCATACGTCTATGCCCTGAGATCACTTCATACTCACCGGGGCTACCGTCTATGGGTCTGACGAGCAGCGGCGTCATGATCCCATTCTCCTCGATGCTCTTAGTGAGCGCTTCCATTTCTTCATCATCCCGCACCTTATAGGGATGATGAGCAAACGGCCTTAGTTTACATAATTCAATGTTCTTGAGCTGTACTGGTTTCAAGTAATTCCTCCTTTTCCATTTTCTGCGGTACGATGACCGCATCCTCAATTTTCAGTATCGCGTTCTCCAGCATGCGGACACTCTCGTCGTAGCGCTGGGCGTCGATTACATTCAGCACATGGGCTTTTATGGCGATCTGATTCAAACTTCTCCCTGCATGGAAAATCTGTCTCATCATGGCGTGGTAATCCGGTGGCGGGGCTTCCCGCGGACTATAGCCCATGATCAGGTGCCGTAGATATGCTGACTGCGTCAGTCTGCATATCTCCGCATTGCGGGAAAGAGCTTCGGCTTCTTTCTGGTTCAGCCAGAGCTGAACATGTACGTCTCTTTTTCTCAATATCAATCTTCCTTTCAAATTGGGGTTACAGGGGCACTGCCCCTCTTTTGCCTTTGTGGAATCACAAAGGCGATGCTTGCTGGTATATTGCAGATTCAGTCTCCCTCCTGGATTGCTGTGCCGAGCTTTGCATAGCCATCTTTCCCCGGCACATAGGTGAGACGGTATTTTCTTCCGACCGTGAGATCATAAAACCCGGCGCTCCGCTGCCACCAGAAGACTGGCGTCAGAATCTTTCGACCATCCGAAAGAACAAAAAACAGGCGCAGCATTTGATTGCGTGCATCGGCCTTCAGCACCAGGGTCCCTTCCACTTCCTCCGCTTCGGTCATGATCGCAAAGTCGCTTGTGTCGATCTCCTGCTCTCTCATCTCTGCCCGGCTGTAGATTCGGTTTTCAAACTTCATGGCGTCTCCCTCCTCTCTTTCTATATGTATCTCCTCTTTTTCGGCTGGTTGATATGGTTAGTTATCTATATATACGATCTTGGATAAAGCAAAAAGAGCGCAGCATCCCCATAACACTGTGATATGTAAAGGGGAATACTGCGCTCTTAATATTCTTGTGATAACGAAACAGAAAATGCCTCCTCATCTATTAGCTGAAAAAACGTCGAATTCGTAGGCGCTTTCATGAAAAAGGCAAAAAAGATTCAGGCGACATTTCTGTTGCCCGAACCTTGTGCAAGATCCCGTTTTTGATCTTTTTTCTTGTCCCGCTGCTTTTGACCGTTTCTCGTCAGGGTCGGCTGATAATCGTGAGGAGATCGATACCTAAAGTCCGACGCGCGGATGTCCTGATCCTCAAGCTCGCGGCGGAGCCTTAGCAGGGCAATTCTGATCTGCCCTCTTACTGCTCCCTCCGTGACACCTTCGCGTCGGGCGATCTCGGTATAAGACAGTTCATCAACAAAGCGGAGAAGCAATCTCCGCCGCGCGGAAACGCTCAGCCCAAGCAAAGCACATATTAACGCTATCTTTGCCTCTTGTCGAAAGAATACTTTCTCTGCCGAATCGCTGTGTGCTTCTGCAACAAGATAAACCATATCACAGAGCGCGCTGTCTGTATCAGTATTGTTCTGCTTATCCGTATCACAGGCGTGACAGCTGACACCGTATTGATACGCATGATCTCTCTGCCGCTTCAACGCCCTGGCGTTCTCTTCGAGGAATCCCCTGACTTCCGGGGATACTGGAATATCGAGGTAATCGTCATACGTTTCTCTGTCTCTCATCTTTAACCTCCAGTTGATAGTTAGGACTATGTAACTGGAAGTTCAGGATCAGAATGCCAAAAGCAGTGATAGGAAACTGTCATCGGGTATTTGAACTTGCGGTGAAATTATATCACGGTAAAGCCATCGTGACCAGTTTTTTAAAGATGGAGTTGCGCTCATTGTGAACTCGCTCATTTTTTATTGACAGGAGCTTTCATTCGCGTATAATAGATATACCAAAACATCCGCTTCAATGTCCAGTCAATCAAATAGTTGAAAGGTGATCGCGATGCGAGACATTGACAAAATCCGATCGATATTTAATGACTATCACGGCATGATGCGCACAGGTGATCTGAGCCGTGAAAAGATTTATTATGCCGATATCCAATGGCTGATCCGGGAAGGTTACATTGAAAAAGTGCGCACCGGGTATTATCAATGGATCAAGAATACCGACCCCAGTGAGCTCGGCACGGTTGTCAGACTGTTCCCAGACGGGATTCTCTGTATGGACACCGCACTCCGGCACTACGGCTACAGCGACCGGACGCCGACAGCGTGGCACATGGCGGTGAGCAAGGACTCCAACAAAACGCGCTTTCACATCGACTACCCCTTTGTGAAGCCCTATTTTGTGGAGCCGGATCTCCTTGAACTCGGCCTTACCTCATGCGAAATAGAAGGGGTACCCGTCCGCATTGTGGACAAGGAGCGGGCGATCTGCGATTGTCTCCGCTACCGAAACAAGATGGATCGGGAGATCTTCAACAAGGCAATCCAAAGCTATATTGCCGATCCCGAAAAAAACATCCCGAACCTGATGGCCTATGCCAAGCCTCTGCGCGTGTTAAAACCGGTTCAAGATATTTTAGGAGTGTGGCTGTGATGGATAACAGAAGCATTCGCAAACTGGAAGCTGAGCTGTGGGAGTCGGCGGACCTGCTGCGTGCGGGATCGAAGCTGACCTCCAACCAATACTGCATGCCCGTGCTGGGCTTGATCTTTCTGCGCTACGCCTACAGCCGCTTTAAGCTGGTGGAGGCGGAGATTTTGCGCAATCGTCCCTCCCGCGGCGGGCGCGTGCTGCCCGTGGAGGCCAGCGACTTTGCCGCCAAGAGCGCCCTGTTTTTGCCCAAAGAGGCGCAGTACGACTATCTCGTGAACCTGCCCGCGAACATCGGCGCGGCGGGGCTTGTAAGCCGCGACGGGCACCCCATGAACTCTCTGGGCGAGGTGGTCAACAACGCCATGGCCCTGGTAGAGGAACAGAGCGAACAGCTCACGGGCGTGCTGCCCAAAGATTACACCATCTTCTCGGACGAGCTGCTTTCGGAGCTGCTGCGCATCTTCAACAACAGCGCCCTGGACGACGTGGGCGGCGACGTGATCGGCCGCATTTACGAATACTTCCTCAACAAGTTTGCCAAAAACATTGCCTCGGACGACGGGGTGTTCTTCACGCCCAAGTCCCTGGTCAAGATGATCGTGAACGTGCTGGAGCCGAAGAGCGGCGTCCTGCTGGACCCGGCCTGCGGCAGCGGCGGCATGTTTGTCCAGACCGGCGATTTTGTGAACCAGAGCGGCATGTCCGCCAATACAGCCATGACCTTTTACGGGCAGGAGAAGGTGGAGTACAACGCCCAGCTGTGCCTGATGAACATGGCGGTGCACGGCCTGACGGGTGTCATCAAGTCCGGCGACGAGGCCAACAGCTTCTATCATGACGCGCACAATCTGGCGGGTTGCTGCGACTATGTGATGGCAAATCCGCCCTTCAACGTGGACAAGGTGAAATCCGAGGCCTGCGAGAGCGCGGGGCGGCTGCCCTTCGGTCTGCCCGCCGTGAACAAGCAGAAGGAGGTCGGCAACGCAAACTATCTCTGGATCTCCTATTTCTACGCCTACCTGAACGAGACGGGCCGGGCGGGCTTTGTCATGGCCTCCTCCGCCACCGACAGCCAGAGCAAGGACAAAGACATCCGCCGTGCGCTTACGGAGACCGGGCATGTGGACGTGATGGTGAGCGTGGGCAACAACTTTTTCTATACCAAATCCCTGCCCTGCTCCCTGTGGTTCTTCGACAAGGGGAAGCCTGTGGAACGACAGGACAAGGTGCTGTTCATCGACGCGCGCAATTATTACACGGTGGTGGACCGTACCCTCAACGAGTGGACGGAGTGGCAGCTCAAAAACCTCAATGCCATTGTGTGGCTATACCGGGGCGAGACGGAGAAATACAAGAAGCTGCTGGACGCCTATTACCGGGAGCTCTCCGACCGGGCGACAGGGCTTGCCGACACCGAGACGCAGCGCCTCGCCGTCTGTCACGGCGGCTTTGCCGAGGTGCTGAAATCGCTGGAGGCTTTCAAGGAAAAGCAGCAGCACCGCATGGCCTTCACGTTGAAGGACATCAACAAGCGGGACAAGAAAAAGACCGAGGCCGAGTGGGCCGCCCGCATCGCGGAGGTGGACGAGGCCATCACCGTTGCCAAGGAGGCGGTCTGGCTCTATGATAAATTCGGCGAGGGCGAGTACCGGGATATCCCCGGCCTGTGCAAGGTGGCGGAGCGCAGCGAGATCGAGGCCAAGGGCTGGTCGCTGACCCCCGGCGCATACGTGGGCGTGGCCCCCGTGGAGGATGACGGCGTGGACTTCAAGGCCCGCATGGCGGAAATCCACGCAGAGCTGATTTCTTTGCAGGCCCAGTCCAACGAGCTGATGGAGACCATCTCCAAGAATCTGGAGGGGCTAGGGTTATGAAGTGGGAAACGGTAAGATTAGCTGAACTGTACGAAGTTCATAACGGATTATCAAAAGGACGTGAGTCCTTCGGAACAGGTTTCCCGTTTTTAACATTTTCAACAGTTTTCAATAACTATTTCATCCCGGATGAATTGAATAGCCTCGTTCAGTCTACGGAGAAAGAACAGAAGGATTACTCCATAAAACGCGGTGACGTTTTTGTAACGCGGACAAGTGAGACCGCCGATGAACTTGGAATGAGTTGTGTAGCACTCAAAGATTACCCTTGCGCAACTTATAACGGGTTTACGAAGCGAATGAGGCCGACCGGGGACCGGGTTATCCCGGAATATATTGGTTATTACATGAGAATGCCCAGTTTTAGAAACCGGTTTCAGGCGTTCTCGACTATGACAACACGCGCAAGTCTCAAAAATGAGGATTTGCTTAGTCTTGAGATTGCTCTTCCGGGTATAGAAAGGCAAAAGGAAATAGCAGGGATTCTCATGGCGTACGACAAACTCATTGAAAACAACCAAAAGCAAATCAAGCTGCTCGAAGAGGCGGCGCAGCGGCTGTATAAGGAATGGTTCATCGACCTCCGCTTCCCCGGATACGAAACAACTCCTGTTCATGACGGTGTACCCGATGGGTGGGAGGAAAAATCAGTAACCGACTTGCTTGATATAAAGTATGGAAAAGACCATAAAGCTTTAGCTGATGGAATGATTCCCGTTTACGGTTCAGGTGGAATTATGCGCAGAGTCGAGCCGATTCTTTATTCCGGAGAGTCTGTGTTAATTCCCCGAAAAGGCTCCTTAAATAACATCCTATATGTAAGTGGCGATTTCTGGACAATTGACACGATGTTTTATTCCATCCCACGAGTCCAGAATGTTGCTAAATATATGTACCTTTTCTTGTCAGGTCTGGACATGTACTCTTTTAATATCGGTGCAGCCGTTCCGAGCATGACAGTAAAAATACTAGAAGGAATTCATGTGCTAATGCCGCCAACAACAATATTAACCGCATTTGAAAAAGCTGTTGCGCCGTTTTTTGATTTGAAGTTATTATTAAGCGGTAAAATCGAAACGGCTACACAAGCCCGCGATCGCTTGCTGCCCAAACTCATAAGCGGAGAAATAGAGGTGTAAATATGAGTCGTAGAAACTTTGCAGCTATTCTTAACTCAGCAGGAGTAGACATTGCCAGAGAATACAAGCGGTTAATAGTTCTGTATTACCATTCAAAACACAATGGTTTAACACTTGACGATATCTCTAAATATTATTTCCATAAGTGCCCTTTCAAAGGGACATGTATTTCATTAAATGATTTTGATGAAACTCATGGTTTTAACTTCCCACCTGATATCGTTTCAAGCGATATAGATACGCTTATTACATTCTGTGAATATTCGTGTAATATGCTTAACTATATTATTAAATCAGGTTCCTATAATGCAGAAATAACCCAATATTTTTCACAAATACAAAAACTAATTGATATAATTGGCTATGAAAAACATGAAAAAGAAGGGCTTATTCTCTTTACGCCAAAATCCCAAGCTGTGAACATGGCTGCACAATCTGTAGATTATTCAACATCTTATAAACTAATAGAATATAACCATCATTCCCTTCGTGGGGACATTGAGGCTAAGAAAAATATACTGCTACTTTTTGCAACTCAGCTTGAACCACGAAGAGAAGAACTAAATTCTTTGAATCGTTCACTTTGTTCAGATTTGTTCATGCTATTTAATAATCTCAACATCAGACACAATAATGTTGAAGAAGGTTCGGCAAGCTACAAAGAAGTTGTAGCTAAAATGAGCGGCAAAGAATTAGAAAAATGGTATGATGATACATATATGCTATGTATAGAAGCTTTTATTGCATTAGATAACAAAACTCGTCGGGAAGAAATAAAACAACTAAAAGATAAACTGTATTAATCAAGGTTCTCACTATTCCGGAAAACAGGTGTAATGGTATGGATACTGATCTTCATCTTGCTCTATGTAATTCAATATCAGAAGAAACACAATCTATCACGGCTGAACTAATGGAAGCAGGGTTAGATTCCGTTATGGATGACGGACTACTGAAAGAAGTTCCAATCCTCTCTGTTGCTGTCAGCTTGTATAAGATCGGGCGTTCGGTTCAAGAACGTCACTATGTAAAGAAACTTGCAGCTTTTATAGATGCGCTGAACAAAGGAATTATAGACGAGGAAAAGAGGGAATATTATAGAAGCAAAATGATAGATATTCCCAAGCAAAGAGACAAAGAACTGGAATATATTTTGGTAATAATTGATCGGTATATTCATCCTAACAAAGCAGAAAAACTTGCGAGAGCTTATTTAAGGTTTCTTGATACTGATATTACCTGGCTTGAATACGCGAAAATTGCTGAGACTCTTGATCGTTTACTGCCTGGAGACTATGATTTACTTGCGTCTTCATTTCCTTTGGTAGTAAAAAATTGCGAAATAAATGATAGCTTTCTACGTTTGACTTCTCATGGTTTAATAATGCAAACGCATGATTCTTCACCATTTGTCAGTGACGGAAATCATGGTATGATGATAACGGCTAGTGATATTGAGCGCATTGGTAATAACGAAGTCATTTATGAGAGGACTCCGTTTGGCGATACTTTTATAAACTGCACTCAGTAAAGGAGTGACACACCATGTCCTACGACTATTCCGAAAACATTCTCGTCCAGGAAGCGGCGGGAAACCTGCTGCATGACGAGCTGGGCTGGGATGTGGTCTATGCGTATAACCGGGAAGTGCTGGGGGAAAACGGCACGCTGGGGCGGAAGGACTATAAAGAGATTCTGCTCAAGCGGGACCTCCGCGCGGCGCTTCAAAAGTTCAACCCCTGGATCACGCCCGCCCAGATCACCGAGGCCATCGGAACGCTGGAGCAGCGGCTCTCCACCGCGTCGCTCATGCAGATCAATGAGGAAAAATATTTCCTCCTGCGCGACGGCATCCCCGTCACCGTCCGCCGCCCCGACGGGCGCACGGAGCCGAAGCGCGCCATGGTGATCGACTTCCGGAACCCGACGGAAAACCGCTTCCTCGCGGTGAAGGAAATGAAGATCCACGGCGATCTCTACCGCCGCAGGACGGATATCGTCGGCTTTGTCAACGGCCTGCCGCTTTTGTTCGTGGAGCTTAAAAACACCACGGTGGACGTGCAGAACGCCTACACCGACAACTACACGGACTATCTGGATACGATCCCGCATCTGTTCTATTATAACGCCTTCCTCATGCTCTCCAACGGCGTGGAGGCCAAGGTGGGCACCCTCGGCAGCAAGTACGAATTCTTCCACGAGTGGAAGCGTCTCAGCGAGCAAGAGGCCGGCAGCGTCGCGCTGGAAACCATGCTGCGCGGCATATGCAAAAAGGAAAACTTCCTCGACCTGTTTGAAAACTTCATCCTCTATGACCACTCCGGCGGGCACACCGCCAAGATCCTGGCCCGCAACCACCAGTACCTCGGCGTCAACGAGGCGGTCAGGGCCTACGCCGCCCGAAAGCTCAATAACGGCAAGCTGGGCGTGTTCTGGCACACCCAGGGCAGCGGCAAGAGTTATTCCATGGTCTTCCTCGCCCAGAAGATCCGCCGCAAGTTTGCGGGCTCTCCCACCATCGTGGTGCTCACCGACCGGGAGGAGCTCAACAAGCAGATCAGCGACACCTTTGAAAACTGTGGACTGCTGGGTAAGGGCACCAAGGCCTCCCAGTACATAGCCGCAAGCGGTGCGGATCTCGAGGCGAAGCTGCGCGGCAACCCCAGCTTCATCTTTACCCTGATCCACAAATTCAACCGCCCGGACATTGATCCCATCTATCCAGACCATGATATCCTCATCATGTCGGACGAGGCCCACCGGACGCAAAACGGCATCTTCGCCGAGAACATGATGCGCATGCTGCCCACGGCCTCCCGCATCGGCTTCACCGGCACGCCGCTTTTATCCAACGACAACATCACCGCCCGCACCTTCGGCGGCTATATCTCGGTGTACGACTTCAAACGCGCCGTGGACGACGGCGCCACCGTGCCGCTCTATTACGAGAACCGGGGCGAGAAGATCCTCGACCTGCATAACCCCGAAATCACCGACCGCATCCTCGACGCCATCGAGGCCGCCGACCTGGACGTGGACCGGCAGGACAAGCTGGAGGCGGAGTTTGCCAAGGAGATCCATCTGCTCACCGCCGAGCCGCGCCTTCGCTCCATCGCGCGGGATTTCGCCGGGCACTACTCCGACCTCTGGGCCAGCGGCAAGGCCATGTTCGTGTGCCTGAACAAGGTCACCTGCGTGCGCATGTACAACTATGTGCAGCAGTACTGGCTGGCGGAGATCGAGGCGCTGGAAATTCAGCAGAAGAAGGCCACCCAGCAGGAGGCGCAGGAACTGGAGCGCAGAATCCAGTGGATGCGCGAAACCGAAATGGCCGTGGTCATTTCCCAGGATCAGAACGAGATCCAGACCTTCAAAAAGTGGGGGCTGGACATTCTGCCCCACCGCGCCAAGATGGAAAAGCGGGAACTGGACAAGGAGTTCAAGGACCGGGACAACCCGCTGCGCGTGGTGTTCGTCTGCGCCATGTGGCTGACGGGCTTTGATGTCAAGTGCCTTTCGTGCCTGTATCTGGACAAGCCCCTCAAGGCACACACGCTGATGCAGACCATCGCGCGTGCAAACCGCGTGGCGGAGGGCAAGTCCAACGGCCTCATCATCGACTATATCGGCATCGTCAAGGCGCTGAGAAAAGCGCTGGCGGATTACACCGCCAACCAGGGCGGCGGCAGCGTGAACCCGACCGTGGACAAGGAGCAGCTCATCGCCCGCATCCGGGAAGTGCTGGAGAAAACCCGGAGCTTCCTCTTCGAGCAGGATTTTGATTTGCAGACGCTGATCGACGCCAGGGATTTCGACAAGACCGCGGTGCTTCTCAACGCCTGCAACGCCGTCTGCGGCAGCATGGAGACGCGAAAGTCCTTCACCACTCTCGCCTCGGAGCTGATCCGTCTGGTGAAGTATACTGACCGCGACGATCTGGACGCATACGAGCGGCAGCAGTACGAGGCCGTGGCCGCGATCTATGCCCAGCTTCAAAAGAAGCGGAAGCATGTGGACACCACCGACCTCATGGTTCAGATCAACGGCATCATCAACGACTATGTGCAGATCGAGGCCGCCGAGCAGGGCATCACCGCCTCGCGCCAGTTCGATATCAGCGGCATCGACTTTGAGCTTCTGCAGCGCGAGTTTGCCAAGTCGAAGCGCAAAAATCTGGTGATGCGCGATCTTGAAGCGCTGATCCAGGAGCGCATTGCCTCACTGCTGTTCAGCAACCCCAACCGCATCAATTATTATGAACAGTACCAGAAGATCATCGAGGCATACAATCAGGAGCAGGACCGCAGCGCCATTGAGAAGACTTTCATGGATCTGATGGATTTAGCATCGAGTATGTCACAGGAGCAGCAGCGCTATGTACGCGAGGGCTTTTCCAGTGACGAGGAGCTGTCGGTATACGATATGCTGTTCCGGGATGATCTCTCCAAGGCGGATATCAAGAAGATCAAAGAGGTCGCCGTCTCCCTGCTCGCCAAGGTCAAAGAGAAGATTTCCCAGCTCGACCACTGGACGGACAAGCAGGAGACCCAAGCAATGATTCAAGTCCTGATCCGGGACACGCTGTACTGTGAATTGCCGGAGTGCTATGACGATCCAAGCATCGCCTATTACCGTAAGCAGATCTACGAGTATGTCTACACCCGTTATCCGGACGTGGCGTGAACGAACGAGGGCGCAGCCGATGGCTGCGCCCTCTCACTGTCAATGTGTAATCAGTTCAGAGTATACGATCTCTTCTGCACGATTCCTGATGCTGTTCATGCGTCGGACCCACTCCATTGCAGAAACGGTGTATAGCGCAAAACCGGACCTCAGAATTAAAGCAAGGAATAATTACCTTGCATAGCCCGTGGCGAAGTCCACCACGTTGCGCAGCTCCTTCCCGGCGAGGAAGGCCGAAAGATTACCTGCCGCAATATCCACGATGCGTTCAAAGGTTTCCGGCAGATGGAACCCGCCGGAGATATGCGGCGTAATGACAAGGTTTTCAAGTCCCCAGAGCGGACTGTCCACGGGGAGCGGCTCCAGCTCCGTGACTTCCACCCCGGCGGCAGCGATCTTGTGTTCGGAGAGAGCGCGATAAAGCACCTCGGCAGAGACGGCATTGCCGCGCCCGCAGTTGATAAAAACCGCGCTGTCTTTCATAAGGTCAAAGCGCGTATCCGTGTAAAGATAGCGGGTTTCCGCCGTCTTGGGGAGGATGGACATGATGACATCCGCCCGCCGCAGGACGCAAGCTGCAGCCATTCGAGGTTCTTCGATGCCTTGAGCATGTCCGCCTTCGGCAGACCGAGGATGATGTTTGCCGCCTGGATCTGCCCGACTGTGACGGTATCGGGATTGCTGTAGGCAAAGCAGCAGCCCGCACCCGCCGCTTCAAGTTTTTCTTTATGTCTTGCCTCCACTGGCAAGAGGACAAGTACATTCTTTCGCATGTCTGCTCCCTCCCTATTCTGTGATCTCATACAGGGCGACCTCGTCTGTCTCGCGGTTGGCCGCAATCAGGACATCCGTACCCCCGTCATTTACATAGTGCATGACATTGGCCGGCCCCCGGCCTTCATCCAGAATCATCACGGTGTAATCGCCCGCCGCCTTGTCATAGCGGATCGCCATGAGATTCTTCTTCCCGGCCCGATGTCCCGTCACGAAGGTCGGTTTCCCCGCAATGCTGCCGCCGCAGATCGCGTGGGAAAAGGGTGTGTCCTCCGGGAGTGCCCAGACCGGGACATAAGTATCATCCGCGCTTTTGTGCCAGATCATGACGCGCTCGCCGTGGAAGGGGGATAAAGTGCACAATTCTTCCTGACCGTCACCGTCCAGGTCCAGCAGCAGGGCATCGCTGGTCGGGCAGTCCAGCAGCTGTTCGATTTTCCAGTCGCCATCGGGTGTCTCCGGCGGCGTCACGACGAAGACACCCTCGTCCGCTGAGATCAAGCCCGCCGGGCTGCCGCCGCGCGTACAGCGCGTATAGCCGTGGTTGCGGTGCAGGCCGTCCTTGATGACGCGAAGCGTGAGCGGGTGGTCACGATCAAAGCCGCTCAGATCCTCCGGCAGGACCGCCGCATATACCTTGCCGGGGTAGCTCCAATCCCCTTCCGGCCGATCCTGCCCGGATTTGACCGTGCAGGCGATCAGCCAATTGACGCCGTTTCGCGTGAGGATGTCGAAGCGGTGGACATGTGGCAGCGGCGTCAGGGTACGCGTATCCCAGCGGCCATCCGGTTTGGGCGTCACGACCACGAGCGAGGCATCCAGCGAATCGTCCGGCGAATAGAACTTCGCCGTGGCGAGAAGCTGCCCGTCCGTCCCCGGCACCTGTACCATGGTCATCACGCCGCCGGGGCCGGTCCAGAGCGTGTCCTTGAGCATCCCATCGGAATCGAAAAGGCAGCACGGGTCCGGTTTTTCCGACGCGACCAGAAAGCGCGGCTTTCCCTGGTAATTGAGCGGGGCAATGGCGTAGCATTTGTTGAGTCTGGCGAGAACTGTCTTCTTTACCTTCATGGCGCTCCCCTTTTCAGCGGCTCATTTCCACGCCGGAAAGCTCCCAGCAGCGTGTGAGAAATTCCCGCGCGATGCGCTCCTTGTGCCAGAGACTGTCCCCCCTGTGGCCCAGCACCTCAACGGAAACCCAGAAGCGGCGCACGCCCTCCGGCTTGTCGAAGGCGGCGGCGCGCCGGATAATCTCCGCGCCGACCTCCGGCGTCAGAAAGCCCTCGGTTTTCCAGTCGGGGGCTTCGGCCGGGTCCATGTGCAGGTCGCCAAAGCAGGGGTGCGCGGGATCGTCGATGCAGTCGCACAGGTGGATCTGGCTCAGGTACGGCGCCGCCATGTCCAGCGTGTTGAAAATTCCCAGCCCGCCGAGCTGCTCGTGCGAGCTGTCCCAGTGCAGGAAGAGATTGGGATGGGCCCTGTGCAGGGGCTTGAACCAGCTTATGACTTCATCCATAGGGCCAATGAGTGCTTTTTTGTGAGCATAACGGTCCAGCGGTTCGATACTGCAGTTCATCCCCAGAAGGGCTGTATAGTCCGCGATCCGGGCCAGCGTGTCGGCCTGGACGGCCATGGCCTCGTCATGAAATTCATCGCCGGGATAGGGCCCGCTCGGCACGCCAAAGGTGCTGTAGCCGCACTCGGCAGCTAAATCGGCCTGCATTTTCAGATAACGGATCGTCTCCGCCCGCCGTCGGTCATTCAGATCGCACAGCGACATGCCTCGCTCATTGAGATAGGGGGCCGCGTAGGTGACTGCGGTCAGATCGTTGTCCCGGAGAATGCGGCGCACGGTGTCCCGGTGCTCCTTTGTGGGGAAAGTAGGCAGCTCCACACTGCGGTAGAAGTCCATTTCCGCGATCTTCCGCAGGACCTCGATCAGGCGTTTTTCATCGTGCAGATATGGCATGAACATTTCCAGGATATGCGCGGAGGGGTAGAGCTTCTGCGGCATATGGTATTCCTCCCGTCTGTCAGGTCTTTTGGCAGTCGATGATGATTTTGCACAGATTCGTGCCGTCGATCATCATCTGGATGGCCTTATCGATATCACGCAGGGTCAGGCGGTCCGTGACCATGCGGTCGAGGCCGAGCCTGCGCCAGTTGTCCTCCAGGAAGCGGACGCCGTTTTCAAAGTCCTCCTGGGAATACAGGCGGTTGCCGATCAGCGTGATCTCCTTGAAGGAGACCTTGCCGATGATGAACTGGTAGGCGTCACCGGAGAGTCCCAAGGACAGCATTTTCCCGCCGCAGCGGGTCAGATCCGGCATCTGCAGGACAGCCGAGGCCGCGCCCGAGGTATCGTAGACGATGTCGAAGCCGCCGCCTCCGGTCACCTCGCGCATGAGCTCCATGGCGTCGGTCTGCGAGGGATTGATGGTCTCGATGCCCATGGACTCCACAAACTGCCGGCGCGGTTCGTTGATCTCGGAGATGATCACGCGCCCGGCCCCAAAGGCCTTGGCGAAGATTGCGATATACAGGCCCACAGTCGCGCCGCCGGAGATGAAGATCTTGTCGCCCGGCTGAATCTGGCTGCGAAGCATGACATGGTAGCCGACGGCAAAGGGCTCACCGAGGATGGCGACCTCATCGGGGATATCGTCGTCGAGAGCGCAGAGCTTGTCCACGCCCACCTTGGTATATTCCGCGAAGCCGCCGTCAACGTGAATACCGAGAAGCTTGAGGTTTTCGCACACGTGGCCGAGGCCGCGTCGGCAGGCCGCACAGTGTCCGCAGGAGATGACCGGATTCATCAGCACCCGCTGCCCGACCTTGAAGGGGCCGTCATAGCCTTCTGGCAGTGTGACAATATTTCCGAGGATCTCATGACAGAGCACGGTGGGCGTCGTCGCCGTCATATGCTTGCCGCGATAGACCGTCATATCCGAGCCGCAGACGCCGCCGTAACGGATCTTGATGAGGGCCTCCCGCTCATTCGGCACCGGCATGGGGATATCACAGAGCTCAAGATCAAACCAGGTTTTTAAAACTGCCGCTTTCATTTGTATCTTCCTTGTATTATAGAGTAGTAGTTTTTAGTGACCCTCTCCAAGGTCATGTGCTACACTGCAAGGGATGCTGTGGATTGGTGGTTCATCCTACCGCACGA
>CADBJU010000036.1 GCA_902795045.1 Oscillospiraceae bacterium
TGTGCCCTCTATGGGTATGCCCCTCCCGCGCACGACAGACTTGAACTACGAAAAATGTACGGCGATTTCGTAAAATGCTACGATTTCGCCGTACATTGTGTTTTTATGGTTGTGCTGTACTGCCGGGAGGGGCAAGTCCCTCCCCTACGCTCATAAGGCTGTGTTTTGTGAAAACGGGTATTTTGCAACGCGCCCGTATTTTAAAAATGCTTGAAGAACAAAGCCTTCATCTTGAGGGCGGCCACGTCCTCGTCCACACCCTCGACCGTGACATGGACCACGTCGCCCTGCTTGACGCCGAGGGTCATGAGCGCCATGAGGTGCCGGGCGTCGGCGCTGCGCTCGCCGCGGGTGACGGTGACGGCGGACTGGTAAAGCTTTGCCTCCTTCACGATGAGCCCCGCGTGTCTGGCGTGCAGGCCGACGGGGGTCTTTATTGTGTACATGAATGACTGCATAGATACACCTCAATCTCCGTTCATCAGCTTTTCGCGCAGGCGGGGGAAGAGGCGCAGGATCTTCAATGGCTCATAGAGGTTTGCCAGACGGTGCAGCAGGTGCATCGCGTCATGCTCCGAGCGGTAGGGCGTCTTTAAAAACACCTCGCGCGGCTTGAGCTGCGGCTCCTTTTCGCGCAGCATGCGCATCAGGCGCTGCTCGGCCTGGGGCATGTCGGCGGTGTCCGCGTAGAAGTAGAGCCCGCTCACGCCGGGGACGGACTCGGGCTTGACCGACATGCGCAGCTTCCGACCATCCATATAGCCTTCAAGCCGCTTTGCAAGGACTTGAATCTTGTCCGCCTCGTCGATGACCTTGAGATAGACGATCTCATCGTCCCGGTAGATCTCCCCCTCCAGATAGCTGCGGTAGGGGGAGCGCTTCATGCGCTCAAAGATGGCCTGCTCCTGGGTGTTCAGCCTGCCGCGGTGGAAGATGCAGACCTTGCCGTGGTGGATGGTGTAGAGAAAATAGCCCAGGCCCATGGCGTCCAGATGCTCCCGCAGGCGGGCGGACTCCCGGGTGTCCAGCGTCTCGGCCTGGAGATAGGTGTTTTCGTTTGCATCGTAGATGGCCGCGCCGTCCATGACGATGAAGGGCACGCTCAGCATGGTCTGGCTCATGGTGAGGGTGAAGAAGGCGGGGGCATGCTCGGACATGAGGCAGATCTTCGCCCCGTCGTCATAGAGGTAGTTGAGCCGGAAGCGCGCCGCCGCCGGCAGGGTGGAGAAGCGGTCGGGCACGAGGTCCGCGATTTTGACAAAGAAGACGAAGTCCCGCTCCTTGTCGCGCGGCAGGCGGAAGATGTTGACCGCGATGGCGGCGACGGTGCCCAGCAGTACGCCGTCGAAGCGCTCGAGCGCCTGCTGCATCGGGCCTTCGATCTCGGGAAAGGCGATGACCACGCAGATAAATACGATGGCCGCCTGGCCGGAGGTGTCGGGCCTGCGCACCAGGACGCAGGTGTAGAGCGTCAGCATCACGCCGATGGCCATGCGCAGGTACACCAGCAGCAGGACGCTCCCCATCCGGGGAAAGACCAGCATCAGCAGCAGAAAGCCCAGGCCCCAGGCAGCGCCGATGAGGGTGCCGAGAAAGCGGCTGATGGCAAAGTCCCGGGTGTCGCGCACATAGGGCTGCATGCAGATGATGGCGGTGATGGCGGCCTCAGCGGGCATGGCGGCCCCGCGGTAGCCGCGCAGATAGTAGACCAGCAGCGTGATGAGCACGGCAATGCTCGTCTTGACGATGCGCTGGCCGATATGCGGCAGATAAAACTTCTGTTTGTTTTCGTTTATGTTCATACAGATTCCTTGCCTCGTATTTGAGCTTACGAAGGAATACACCTCTTTGCACCCCTTGTCAAGCAAAAGCGCAAAGATTATACAGATTGTTCACAATGACGGCAGCACAGAAGTATACGCGCTCAGCCCTTAAAATATGCCTCCGGGATGGCTTTGTCACGAAAATAAAACTGCCTGTCGCGCTCGCCGACCGGGCGCAGGACGCAGCAGGGATTTCCCACCGCCACAACGTTTGCGGGCACGTCGCGCGTCACGACGCTGCCCGCGCCGATGACGCTGCCCTCCCCGATCGTGACGCCGGGCATCACCAGCGCCCCCGCGCCGATCCAGCAGTTTTTCCCGATACGCACCGAGGCGTTGTACTGCAGCCCCTGCTCCCGGAGCGCGGGCAGGATGGGGTGCCCCGCCGTGGCGACAACCACGTTCGGGCCGAACATCACATTGTCGCCCACATAGATATGGGTGTCGTCCACCAGGGTCAGGCCGAAATTCGCGTAGACGTTTTTGCCGAAGTGGACAAAGTGTCCGCCCCAGTTGGCATGAAAGGGCGGCTCGATATAGCAGCCCTCGCCGATCTCGCAGAACATCTCCCGCAAAAGCGCGGCGCGGCGCTCGGCCTCGGAGGGACGCGTTTGATTGTAGTCATACAGCTTTTCCAGGCACCGGGTCTGCTCGTCCAGGATCTCCCCGGACATGGGGTAGTAGAGGGAACCGTCGTGAAGCACGTCAAACATGGCATAAGGTCCTTTCTTATTTCACTATAGAAATACTATACCGAAAGCCCCGTCCGTCGTCAAGCCCGGTCTTGCAAAGGCGGGGCGCTTCGGGTATCATATGGGCATGAAAAGGGGGAGAAAAAATGATCGGAGAAGAGATCCGCGCGGAGCTTTATACACTGCGGGACGAGAAATACCGGGACTTTCAGAGAAAGCTCATCCCGACGGTGAGGCCCGAAACCGTGATCGGGGTGCGCACCCCGGCGCTGCGCGCTTACGCAAAGGAGCTGCTGAAACGCCCGGACATTGGGGAATTCCTGAGCGCGCTGCCGCATGAGAGCTTTGACGAAAACCAGCTGCATGCCTTTCTCCTGTCGGAGATAAAGGACTTCGACCGCTGCGCTGCCGGGGTGGAACGCTTCCTGCCGTTCGTCGACAACTGGGCTACCTGTGACCAGCTTTCACCGAAGGTGTTCGGGAAGCACCACGCGGAGCTTCTGCCGCTTGTGAAGGCGTGGATCGCCTCCGGGGAGACCTACACCGTGCGCTTTGGGATCGGGATGCTGATGGCGCATTTCCTGGACGCGGACTTTGATCCGAGGTATCCGGAATGGGTGGCGGCACTGCGGTCGGAGGAATACTACGTCAACATGATGCGCGCCTGGTACTTTGCCACGGCCCTTGCCAAGCAGTACGGTGCCGTGCTGCCGTATCTGGAGCAGCGCCGCCTGGACCTCTGGACCCACAACAAGACCATTCAGAAGGCGGTGGAGAGCTTCCGCATTGCGGACGAGCAGAAGGCGTATCTGAGGACCTTGCGGATCAAGTGAAAAATAGAGTGGGTAAAACCGCAGCTTTGCGGAGTTACCCACTCTTTTGCCGATCAGAAATAAAACCAATCATAGCCCGCGTGGCCGGGGCGCCAGAGGCAGTACAGCCCCACCGCCAGATGGCCGAGCAGGAGAACGAGGCCCACAGCGGCCCCTGCAGCGTCCGGACGCTTTTTCCGGTCGGCGCGCTGCAGAAAACGTATCAGCAGCGCGATGGCGAGGGCGAAGACTGTGGGGTACAGCGCGAGGCTGCCCCACTCGAAGTTGCCGTCGTTTGCGCGAAAGCCCGTCTCCGTGAGCGTCAGCGCCTCCAGGATCGCGACGCCCAAAATCCCCCACACGATGCGCAGGTGTCCGCGCTCACGCTCCCGCACGCCCTGGGTGAAGTGGCTCCAGAGCGGCAGCAGCAGGCCCCTGAGGTACATCACCAGCAGCGACAGAAGCCCCCCGAGTGTCAGTGCACGCAGCGCAACGCCCGAGCTTGTGCCCGCGAAGTCCTCCGCAAACAGCACCGACGAGCTCCACAGCAGCACCGCCGCCGAAGGCAGCACCGCGCAGCCGATCAGAAACTCGTTTTTGAAGCCCCTGGCGCGGGTCTTTATGAAATCCCAAATCAGCATGACCAGCACTGCCGGGGCAAAGGCACCGAGGAAGCTGGGTTTAAAGAGGGTGGAGAGCATGAGCGTCAGCGCAAGGCCCAGCCAGTCGGTAAGGCGCAGGCGGCCTTCCCGGGCATCCCACAGCCGGAAGAAAAACAGCAGCACCAGCGGCACGGGGGTGCGGCTGAACAGAAGCGTCATGTTGTGCAGGACGTTTCCGTTATAGACACCCAGGTACATCTCCGTCTGCCCCGGAAAAATCCATGGCCCGCACACATGGGCCAGAATTGCCGCCGGCAGGGCAAGGGCCGTATCGAGCGCCGGAAACATCCGCCGCAGCAGAAAACAGACCGTCAGAACGCCGAGCAGCTGGTTTGCGGTCAGCACAAGGGACAGGACCGTCTGCCCCCTGGCCTCACCGAACAGGGTCCAGAGTACACGCACGATGGATGAGGCCAGACTGTAGTCGTTGTGCCCCAGGGCCAGGGCAATGTGGGCCGGCATGTCCGAACGGATATAGTCGGCGCACATGAGATAGAAGATCCGCTGCCAGCGCCAGCACAGCAGCAGCAAAAGCACGCCGCACAGCGCCAAAAGCAGGCGGGAACGCTTTTCAGCTTGCACTCTCGATCGCGCCTCCCTTTGCCATACGGCCGTCGATCGCGCCGAAGTATCTGAGCCGCGCTTCATCGCCCAGCCCAAAGGCGCGGCACAGGCCGTCGATATTGGCCTGCTGCCAGTTCCGGTCCGCGATCATGCTTCTGAGGTCGCCTATGGCGTTGTCCCAGGAGGCTTCGCTGTGCCCGATGCGCGCGTAGTCGCGCCCCACCTCGGGGCGAAGCTCCTCAACCATGCGGTCAAGCTCCTCCAGCACGGACTTATTCGACAGCGGCCCCGCCAGAAGCTGGGCGGCCCGTGTCAGGAACTTGTCGCGGAACGCGGCGTTTTGCATCAGCGGCACCGAGAAGGACGCCACCTGGATGACCGACGCGCCGTAGTCGTTGAGCAGATTGCTCTGGATGCTGTCAAAGCTGCGGAAGGCCGCGTCCAGATCGTAAAACAGCAGGTGCCACTTGCCGTCGGCATCGGCGGAGCGGGCATAGCGGAGGTTGCCGCTGGTGACATCGGTATTGGCGCAGAAGCCCTCCAGGATCAGCCAGTCGATGAGACTGTCGATGTCCACCGCCTCGCAGAACTTTTCATAGTTTGCCTGTACGGTCATGTCGTTGCTGTTGACAAATTCCACCGTCTGCCTGTACAGCTCGCTCCCGTAAGGGGCGGGGGCCTCAATGCACGCCACGCTGTCCTTGTCCACCCCCGCGAGGGCGGCGTAGAGCGAAGCGTTGGGCCGCTCCTTGACAGTGTAGATACCGACGTATTCCCCGTTGAGATAGAGCACACAGTAGATGCTGCGCTGGTTGATGACGGCGGCGTCCGCCTTTTCGGCCATACGCTGGGCAAGCTCGTTGCGCACGATGCCCTGATACTGGTCCTGCCCGGCCCGCAGCAGCAGGTCGGTGAAGGAGGTGACACCGCCGCCGAAGAGGTCGTGCTCCAGCGTCGGCTCCCCATAGGCGCCGCGGAATTTGACGGCCATGTTTTTCTTGGTCATGATCAGGCTCGTCTCGCCGTTGAGCTTGACGCCGCAGTGGATATGGAAGCTCTCGTCCCCCCGGAAGAAGGCAAGGGTGCCGGGCATCTCATAGAGCTTGACGCCCGCGTCGTAAATGCTGTCGAAGACATCCGCGTCCTCCGCCGCAAAGCTCACCACCGGCAGAGTGTGGCCCTCGTTCATGATGAAGCTCAGCGTCAGGGTGCGGCTCGGCAGAGCCTGCGGCTCGAAGCTCTTCACGCTCACAACGCAGGTATGGGTGATCGGGATGGGGCCGGAGTAGAGGGAGCTGCCCTTCGTGGGGGCGGAGCCGTTGACGGTGTAGCGCAGCTCACCCTTGCCCTCCAGGGCCAGCTCTACAACGCTGACACCTTCGAACACGCCGTCGGTCGTGAGGTTCACCGGCATGGCGCTGACGCGGCGGCAGCCGTCGCCGTTGGCCGTGCCGGGAGTGGGCGAGGCAAAGTAGAACCAGCCTGCGCAGCCGTCCATGCGGCCGTAGCTGCCCCCGGCGGGAATATCCCGGAGGCTGGCCCAGTCGATGCGCTCTCCGCTTGCTTTGGTGAGATAGAGCTGCTCACTTACGGTGTTGAGGGCAAAGCCCGTGCAGGGTGTCGAGCCGTAAAAGCCGGAGCCGGGGTCAGCGCACACAAAGAGCGTCGCCGCCCCGGGGGCAAGCTCCTCCTCCGGCAAGCGCCAGAGGAAGGGCAGATCGTCTTTGTCGGACAGATAGTAATCGGACAGAAGCACCGGCTGATCGGAGATGTTTTTGATCTCCACCCAGTCGCAGTCGCTGTCGGTGCCCGCCACGTTGAGGCCGAGGTTCTTGACCGCCGCCTCGCTGATGACCAGCGGGCCGAGGGGCTCAAGCCTGAGCTGGCAGCGGGCGTAGCCGTCAGCGCTGTTTTCCTCGCCGGGGGTGGGGTAGAGGCTCTGCTGCCAGACGCCCGTCTCGTCCAGCCGGAGCGCCACATCCGCCTCGGTGTCCAGGCAGAAGGCGCTGTCCACGGGCAGGTCATTTGCGTCATAGAAGCACACGCAGTCCTTTTCCGACAGGGCAAAATTGGTGTGCAGCGTGCCCTCCCGCCGGTCCTTCTTGGAGGCAAAGAGCAGCAGTCGCTCGCCGCCCTCCAGGCTCAGCTCCGGCAGGATCCAGCCGAAGTGCTTCTCCCGGTCGGTGATGCGGCAGCCGGTGAGGTCCAGGGTTTCGTCGGAGACGTTGGTAAGCTCGATCCAGTCGGGGAAATCCCCGTCCTCGTCGCAGAGAGCGGCGCGGTTTTTCACCATGATCTCCGTGATGCGCAGCTTGTCCTTGAGCGGCGAGGCGGGCATGGGGGTGCGCTCCGGCCTGGGCGTGGGCTGCGGCGTCTGCTTGGCGGCAGTGCGCGGGGTGAAGAGTGAGGATCGTACCGGCGCTGCCTCCGATGTTCCGTCCGCGCTCACAGGGGCCGGCGCGGCGTAGCGCTCAAAAAGGGCGGCAAAGGCCGCAGCGGCCAGTAAAACCGCCGCCAGGAGCGGGATAAGGATACGATCGCCCTTGCGCATGGGGACACCTCCGACATAATAATAATTTATGGGTATCGGCTTAACTCAGCAAGAACCAGTTCCCGGTCTGTCATTGCGAACCAGTGACCGATGTCACTGGTGTGGCAATCCGTACTCCCAGCGGGCGGATTGCCACGCCAGTGTGCGCACTGGCTCGCAATGACGGGATTAGCTGATTAAAGCCGATACGCATATAATGATTTATTATACCGCCGCAAAGGGGCCGCTGTCAAACTGCTTGTGCAAAAGATGAGAAGCGTATATAATAGAAGAAAACAAATCTGTCATTCTGAGCGAAGCGATCCCGCTGCATACGGGAAAAGATCCTTCGCTGTGCTCAGGATGACCTCGAGGGAGGACGCGGTATGAAAAACATCCTCATGCTCGGCACCGGCGGCACCATTGCCTCGGAGATGACGCCCGACGGTCTCACCCCGGAACTGAGCCCGGCGCAGCTTCTGCGCTATGTGCCCGCCATTCGGGACCTCTGTCACGTGGACTGCGTGAATCTGTTCAGCATCGACTCCACCAACATCACGCCCGCCCACTGGCTCAAGACCGCCGCCGCCATCCGGGAGCACTACGAGGACTACGACGGCTTTGTCATCAGCCACGGCACCGACACCATGGCCTACACCGCCGCCGCGCTGAGCTATCTGGTGCAGGGGGCAGACAAGCCCGTCATGCTCACCGGCGCGCAGAAGCCCATCAACTACGACTCCACCGACTCAAAATTAAATCTCACCGACGCCTTTGTCTGCGCCGCCTCGGGGCAGCTTGCGGGGGTGAATATCGTCTTCAGCGGCCGCGTCATCCTCGGCACCCATGCCCGGAAGACCTGCTCAAAGAGCTTTGCGGCCTTTTCCAGCATCAACTACCCCGACGTGGGCATCCTGCTCGACCATCAGCTGGTGTGCTACATCCCGCCGGAAGCCTTTTACGCCCCGCGCTTTTTCGACACCCTCGACGAAAAGGTGGGGCTTGTGAAGATGGTGCCGGGCCTGGATCCTAAGCTGCTTGACTATATGCTGCAGCGAAACGACGCGCTCATCCTCGAGTGCTTCGGCGTGGGAGGCCTGCCCGCCTATGAGGACGAGGAGCTTCTGCGCCTCGTGGACAAGTACACCGCGGCGGGCAAGTTCATCGTCGTCACCACCCAGGTGCAGAACGAGGGCTCGGATCTGTCGGTCTACTCGGTAGGCCACGGACTCAAGCAAAATCCGCTGGTGCTGGAGGGCTACGACATGACCAGCGAATCCCTCTACGCGAAGATGATGTGGATATTGGGCCAGACAAAAGAGCCCAAAGAAGTGGCGAAGCTCTTTTATACCCCGGTGGCGCACGATATCCTGCGCTGCCCGTGAATCAGCTTTTACCTCCCTTTGGAAAAAAGGGAGGTGCCCCAAAGGGGCGGAGGGATCGATTTTTCCGGCTTGCGCTCTGCTCAGTCAAGGCTTGGTGCAGGGCGGTCGATCCCTCAGTCAGCTTGCGGCTGACAGCTCCCTTTCGCAAAGGGAGCTTAGAAGGAAGGTTTGTTAAATGGAAACGATCATCATAATCGGCGCGGGGGCCTCGGGCATGATGGCCGCGCTGACCGCCGCCGAGGCGCCGGGACGGCGCGTCATCCTGCTCGAGCGGCAGCAGCGCGCCGGGCGCAAGCTCCTTGCCACCGGCAACGGGCGCTGCAACCTCACCAACACCGGCGCGGCAATAGAGAACTACCACGGAGAGAGCCGGGCCTTTGCCGCCCCGGCGCTGGACGCGTTCCCGCCGCGGATCGTGCTGGACTTTTTCCGAGGCCTCGGCCTTGTGACCGTCGAGGAATACGGCGGGCGGGTCTATCCGCTGTCGGACTCGGCCAACAGCGTGCTGGATGTGCTGCGCTTCCATTTGGAGGCCCGGGGCGTGGAGCTCAAAGCCGCCGAGCCCGTGCGGGAAGTAAAGCGCGAGAAGCAGGGCTTCACCGTCGTCACGGATTCGGAGCGCCTGCACGCCGACAAGCTCATCGTCGCCTGCGGAGGCGCTGCCGGGGCCAGGCTCGGCGGCGTGTCGGACGGATACGAATTACTGAAAATGCTGGGCCACAAGCGTACGGCGCTTTATCCGTCCCTCGTCCAGCTCGTCACCGCGCCGGAGTATCCCCGCGCCCTCAAGGGCGTGCGCGCCGACTGCGCCCTGCGCCTGTACGCGGGGGAGAGTCTGCTCGCCGAAAGCAGCGGGGAGCTCCAGTTTATCGAAACCGGGGTCTCCGGCCCTGCGGTCTTCGACCTCTCCCGCGCGGCGGCCACCGGCGGTAAGGGCCTGATCCTCGCCGCGGACTTTCTGAAAGACTATGACGAAGCCTCGCTTCTTGCTTTATTAAAACAGCGCCGTGCGACACTGCCCGGTCTCCCGGCGGGGGACATGCTGACGGGCATCGTCCACAACCGCCTGGGGAAAATGCTGGTCAAATACGCGGCCCTCAACGCAGGCACCCCCTTGAGGGAGCTGGACGACGGGGCACTCAAAAAGCTCGTCGGTGCCTGCAAGGACTTCCGCCTTCCGGTGCAGGGAACCGAGGGCTTTGACAAGGCCCAGGTCACGGCGGGCGGCGTGAAGACCTCCGGCTTCAATCCCGAGACCCTGGAGAGCTGGTTTGTTCCGGGACTCTTTGCCTGCGGGGAGGTACTGGACATCGACGGCGACTGCGGCGGCTATAACCTCCAGTGGGCCTGGGCCAGCGGCAGACTTGCGGGGAGGCTGGGCACATGATCCTGGTACGAAACCTCCGCCTCGAACCGGGCGAGTCTCTTGAGAAACTCCGCACAAAGGCGGCAAAAAAACTGCGCGTGCCCGAGGGCGAGATCGCGGACATCCGTCCGGTCAAGCGCTCTCTGGACGCGCGGAAGAAAAACGACATCCACTATACCTGTTCCGCCGCCGTCAGCTTAAAGCGCGGCGAGGAGCGGGCACTGAAAGCCGCAGGGAAGGACGCGGCCCCCTATGAGCCGCCCGTGTATGAGATCCCGGCTGTACAGGCGGACACGCGCCCGGTGGTGGTGGGCTTCGGCCCGGCGGGCATGTTTGCCGCGCTGGTGCTGGCCAGAGCCGGGGCGCGGCCCATCGTCATCGAGCGCGGGCAGGAGGCAGTCAAGCGCGCTGCGGCGGTGGAGGCCTTTCGCAGAGGCGGGCCGCTCGACACCGAGTCCAACGTCCAGTTCGGCGAGGGCGGAGCCGGCACCTTCTCCGACGGCAAGCTCAACACCGGCACGCACGATCGGCGCATGTTCTGGGTCCTGCGGGAGTTTGCCGCCCACGGTGCGCCGGGGTCTGTAACCTTTGACTCTAAGCCCCACATCGGCACGGATATCCTGATCGACGTGGTGCAGAGCATCCGCCGGGAGATCATCGCCCTCGGCGGCGAGGTGCGCTTTGAAACAAGGCTTGACGGCATCAAAACAGAAGACGGGGCGGTCTGCGGCGCGAACGTCACACACGGCGGCAAATCGGAGACTCTGCCCTGCCGTCACCTGATCCTCGCCATCGGCCACTCGGCCCGGGACAGCTTTCAGTGGCTGCACAACATGGGTGTCCCGATGGAGCGCAAGCCCTTTTCCATGGGCGTGCGCATCGAGCATAAGCAGAGCGCCATCGACCTTGCCCAGTATGGGCGCGAGCGCGGCGGACTGCCGCCTGCCGACTACAGCCTCAATGTCCATCTGCCGGACGGGACCAGCGCCTACACCTTCTGCATGTGCCCCGGCGGGCAGGTCTTCGCCGCCGCGTCCGAAGCGGGCGGCGTGGTCACCAACGGCATGAGCTATTCCGGGCGCGACGGCGAGAACGCCAACGCAGCCCTGCTTGTCACCCTGCACACGGAGGACTTCCCCGGCGAGGGGGTGCTTGCGGGCATGGAATGGCAGCGGGAGATCGAGCGCGCGGCCTATGCGTATACGGGTTCGTACTGTGCGCCCGCGCAATTGGTGGGGGACTATCTCGAAAACCGGCCCAGCACCGGCCCCGGCGCGGTCACGCCGAGCTACGCGCCCGGTGTCCATTGGGGCGATCTGCGGCGGGTGCTGCCGGAGCGGATCACGTCTGTCATGCAAAACGCAATCCCGGCTCTGGGACAAAAGCTTCACGGCTTTGACGATCCCGACGCGGTGCTCACCGGGCCGGAGACGCGCTCGTCCTCGCCCGTGCGCATTCTGCGGGATGACACGATGCAGAGTTCTCTGCGCGGCCTCTACCCCTGCGGGGAGGGCGCGGGCTACGCGGGCGGCATCACCTCCGCCGCCGTGGACGGCCTGCGCTGCGCCGAGGCGGTATTGCGGGCACTTCAAGATTGAAATTCCCCGAGTGGCGTGCTATACTGTGCGCACTGTCTATATTTGAGGAGATACTATGTATAACTTTTTCGCCTATCTCTCGCGCATGCGCTATATCGAGCGCTGGAGCCTCATGCGCAACGCTCTGCCCGAGAACATCCAGGAGCACAGCCACCAGGTGGCGGTCATTGCCCACGCCCTGGGCATCATCCGCCGCGACGTGCTGCAGATCCCCTGCAACCCGGAGGAATATGCCGCCGTGGCATTGTACCACGACTGCTCCGAGATCCTGACCGGCGATCTGCCTACCCCCATCAAGTACCACAGCGCCAAGATCAAGGGCGCTTACGACGAGGTGGAGCAGCTTGCCTGCGAGAAGCTTTTGAGCACGCTGCCGGAGCAGATGCGCGCTGCCTTCGAGCCCTACCTCAACGGCTCGTCGGCCAGGCACTGCCACGATCTGGTGAAAGCGGCCGACAAGCTCTCGGCCTACATCAAGTGCATCGAGGAGCGCAAGGCCGGCAACAGCGACTTTATCTCCGCCGAGCGCCGTACTCGTGAGGCGCTGGAGGCCTACCACCTGCCCGAGGTGGACTACTTCTTATTATATTTCATCCCCGCCTTCGAGCTCACGCTTGACGAACTGGGAACCATTGAGGACTAAACACAGCTTGCCTCCCCCAGCCGCGAAGCGGCGTTATGGGGGAGGGGGACCGCTTCAGCGGTGGAAGGGGTAACTTCGTTTGGAGTTTGGAGTGTGAAGCTATGGAAAAGGCAAAGATCGAGCGGATCAATGAGCTGGCGCATCTGGCGAAGGAGCGGGCGCTGACTGATGAGGAGCTTTCCGAGCGCGATGCGCTGAGGAAGGAGTACATCGAGGAGTTTCGCCGCAATACCATCTCGGTGCTGGAGAACACCTATATCGTGACGCCCGACGGCAAGAAGCATCCGCTGCCGAGAAAGAAGCAATAAAAAACGACGGCTCCGAAACGGAGCCGACGTGTGTATGTTCTGTTTGGTCTACTGATTTTTGAGCACCTGGTAGAGCTCGGCGCCGGTGGCGTGCTTGTAGGGGTTGACGTAGAACAGCCCCAGCAGCCCGCCGGTCACGGCGGAGAGAAGGTCCCAGCCGATAAAGCTCAGGTCCAGCACGAAGGTGTTCCACTTCTGCCCGTCCATCATCTGGCGGGACAGGGTGATGGCATCCCTGCCGCCGATCTCGGGGTCCTCCGCGAGGATATAGGGCACCATGCGGTAGGAGTAAGCCTTGATGATGCCGGGGACGACGAACAGCAGGCTCCACAGGACGATGAACAGATCGCGCAGGAACATCGCGCCGATGTTGCGGCCGAAGGGGTTGAAGCCGGTCTTGATCTCACTGAGCTCTGCGGGCGCGTCGCTGTTGACGGTGAAGAAGCCGCGGCAGCCGATCTCCAGGGGGTTGAAGACCAGCAGGCGCAGCAGGCAGCTGATAACACCGATGAGAAGGAATATGCCGCCGAGCAGCGCCAGCATGATGCTGACAGCCTCCCGGGCCTCGGGACTGTTCTGCACGGTATTGGCGAAATCGGCAAGCTCGGAAACGGCCTGCGCCTGCTCGGGGGTCGTGCCCTCGGCCTCGGCCACGGCATTGATGGCATCGCCGATCTGGTCATAGGTCTGGCCGTTGACGGTGACTTCCACGCCGGAGTCGGTCTGGCTCACGGAATAGTTGATGTTGCTGTTGTTGTTGAGGACGTTGCCGGCGGAGCGGCTTACGCTGACGGAAGTGCCCGCCACAAACAGGGTGAGCAGCAGTGCCGCCAGCACGCATTTCCAGTAGTTGGCCTTAAAGGCGGCCAGGCCTCTCGCTTTGAGTTCTTTTCTGTCCCACATGAGATGATCCTCCCTTTTGCAAGTTTTCCTGCTTTTCTCAGGCGTTATGCCATTATATACCTGATCAGGGCAAAAATGCAAGAAATTTTATGTAAACTCCAGAAAATTTGATGCACAAAACAGAGCATTATTTTTACTTTCGGAGTATGTATTTACAGTGTTTGGAAAGGAAAAAGCGTTTATGCTGTACGATATCCTCATTATCGGCGGGGGCCCTGCGGGACTGACCGCCGCCACCTATGCCCGGCGCGCGGGAAAGAGCGTGCTGGTCATCGAGAAAAACGCCTTCGGCGGGCAGATCACCTGGAGCCCCCGGGTCGAAAACTTCCCCGGCTTTCTCTCCGTCACCGGCACCGAGCTCGGCGACAAGCTGCTCGAGCAGGCCATGGAGCAGGGCGCCGAGGTGGAGCTGGACGAGGCCGTGTCCGTGCGCGCGGAGGCAGACGGCGTCAAGACCGTCGCGTGTGAGTCGGGTGCGGAGTTTCAGGGCCGGGCTCTGATTGTCGCCGTGGGTGCAAAGCCCCGCATGCTCGGGGTGAAACGCGAGGAGGAGCTTGTGGGCTCCGGCGTCTGCTATTGCGCCGTGTGCGACGGGGCCTTCTTTTCGGGTCAGGATGTGGCCGTCTGCGGCGGCGGCAACGCGGCTTTGCAGGACGCGCTGCTTTTGAGCGAGACCTGCTCCCACGTCACCCTCATCCACCGCCGCGCCGATTTCCGGGGCGAGCAGCGCCTGGTTGAGGCGCTCAAAGAGCGGGAGAATGTGACGCTCATGATGAACGCACGTGTCACGGCACTTCTCGGCGACGGAGAGCTTTCGGGCATTGAGGTCGAGCAGGACGGCATTTCGCAGAAAATCGAGGTCACGGGGCTTTTTGTGGCCGTGGGGCATCAGCCGGATAACGGCATCTTCGCGGAGCTCATGGCGCTTGACGGCGCGGGCTACGCCGCCTCCGGCGAGGACTGCGCGACAAAGAGCGCGGGCGTATTCGCAGCCGGCGACTGCCGGGCAAAGGGCGTGCGCCAGCTGACCACCGCCGTGGCCGACGGCGCGGTGGCGGCGCTGGCTGCCTGCCGGTATCTGGACGCATGAACGGCACCATGCGGAAAAAGGAAAGCGTCTTTCTGGACGTCGTCAAGGAAACGGGCCGCATCTACGCCAAAAACGAGATGTCCGTCTACGCGGGGTATACGACGCTGTATACCCTGATGGCGATGGTGCCGCTTCTGACGCTGATGATCGGCGTTGTGAACATGCTGCCGGACGTGAGCCTGCAGCATGTGGAGACCGCGCTGCGGGACCTGCTGCCCGATCTGCCGGAGGTGCGCAGTATGCTGCACAGCGTCATCGCAAATGTCAACCGCCAGGCGGGCAGCCTCGCGGTGTCGGTGTCGGTGGTGGCGTCGCTGTGGTCGGCCTCCAACGGCGTCAATGCCATTCAGATAGGCCTGTGCAAAATCAGCGGCACCGGCAGGCGCTTTCTGCGCCAGCGCGGCGTGTCGCTGCTGTTCACGCTGCTGTTCATCGCGCTGATCCCGGCGCTGTTCATCTTCCGCGTTCTGCGCGGCTCCATCGAGTCGCTCATCGCCGTGGTCAACGAGTGGCTCAATATCCCGGACGTGACGGGCAGGCTCATGGACTTCATGGAGTACAGCGGCCTCATCACCGTGGGAGCGATGGTGCTGGTGATCCTGCTTGCCTATACCTACCTCCAGGGCGTACACCGCAGGCTGCGCTATCAGCTGCCGGGGGCGCTGTTTGCCGCGGGGATGTGGCTGGTCTTCTCGTCGCTGTTTGAAATCTTCATCAAGCGCTTCTGGCAGGCATCGTCCCTGTACGGGTCGCTGGCCTCGGTGTTCCTCGCGGCCATGTGGCTCAAGAGCATCATGATGATCCTCTTCTACGGCGCGGCCCTCAACGAGGCCCTGTTCCGGCGGAGGAAGGAAGCATAAAAAAGGGGTTGTAAAAAAAACCACTTGACATTGTAGGGGCCGACGCGGCCCAGGCCGGCCTCTCTTGCCCCTTTGGGGCAATTCACCTTCCCCTCGGCGGCCCGTGCGGAACNNTGTAATTATTGCGTTTTCTTTGCCGGGCCGCGTGATAAGCGTCGGCCCCTACGGTGTTGATATTACTGTGTTCTTGATGAAGGGGACTTTTTTCACAGTTCCTTTTTATGCGGTTTGTGCGATTACTCGATGGGCTTACCGTCGGCGGTGAAGAGGGGCAGGGGGGCGAGGACGATGATGTCGTCGCGCTTGGCGGCGTTGCCCTCGGCCAGGACTGCCATGCGGCCCGCCACGATGCCGCCGGCCTTCTGCACCAGCTCCTCCACGGCGTGCAGGGACTCGCCGGTGGAGATCACGTCGTCGACGATGAGCATGCGCTTGCCCTTGATGAAGGCGGCATCCTCGGCGTCGAGCACCAGGTGCTGCACGCCCTTGGTGGTGATGGATCTCACCGTGACCTCAAAGGTGCCCTGCATATAAGCCTTTGCGCCCTTGCGCGCCACAAAGTAGCGCTCCGCCGCGCTCTGGCGGGCCATCTCGTAGCCCAGGGGGATCGCCTTGGCCTCGGGGGCGATGATGTAATCATATTCCGGCGCGCGCTTCAAAAGCTCCGCCGCGCAATGGACAGTCAGCTCGACATCGCCGAACATGACGAAGGCGCCGATGCACAGGTTCTCGTTGAGCTTGCACAGGGGCAGTTCGCGCTTCAAGCCGGCAATGTCCATTTCATAAGTCATTTTGTATTCCTCCCGAATGGTATTTTTGACAACAGAGTTATTTTACCGTATCTGTCGGAAAAATCAAGTAAAAGATGAATGCGTTTCCAAAAAATGCCTCATGCTTCTGCGCATCTCCGCCCGCGCATATACTGGAAGCGGGACGCAGAGGCGGGATCTACTGCATTTTGTGTTCTTCCTATAAATTTCCACAATATTTTCCGCTGCTGCCCTTGACAACGGGGCGGACATGTGATTTAATAATTTAAACAAAAATTATGTAAATCAACCTGCCAAGGGGGATACGATTATGACCGCTCGGAAACCTGTCGCACGGAGAGTGCTTGCCATGACGCTTGCGCTGATGCTGGTGTTTGCGCTGGCCGCGCCCGGCGCCTTTGCCGTGCTGCCCACGCGCGGCGACCTGCTGCGCTATATCCCGGTTGCCGTCTCCATCGACGAGAACGCTGTCTCGGTCTACGGCTACTTCACCAACCTCAACCCCGACTGCTCCGTCTCCAACTTCCGCAACTTTGAGATGGCTGTCTTTATGGACGAGTACCTGATCGCCTCCGGCAGCTTTACCGCCATCGAGAATTTTGAGATCGAACCCGAGGGCGTGCTTTATCACACCTTCATCTTCCCGGGCAAGAGCGGCCTGTACCCCGGCACCTACATCTGCGATGACGACGACTATGCCATGATCTCCTGCACCTTCGACTACAGCGAGATGGTCTTCAGAGGCGGCGGCACAAAGTAAGAGAGCACAGCGCAAAACCGTATAAGAATCAGCCTCCCCGGGGATCACTGCCTCGGGGAGTTTTAATAATGAAAAGGATAAGCCCGTGAAAAAACGAAACATCCTGACCGCCGCGCTTTGCTTGTGCGCGGTGCTGATCGTGGTGTCGGCGGTGATGGTCGGCAAGAGCGTGTTCGTGAGCCTCAAGCCGACGCCCACGCCCGTACCGACACCAAGCCCGACCCCGGTGCCGACGCCCGCACCGACCCCGGTCCCGACACCTGCCCCCACTCCCGTCCCGACGCCGACGCCCGTTCCCTATACGCCGCCGGAGGAGCTCTACAAAAGCTGGGAGCTCAACCACCATGTCATCGCCTGGCTGGATATCCCCGGCACCGACGTCAGCTACCCCATCCTCCTGCACCCCGAGGAGGACAACCACTACCTAAACATCAACATCGACGGCTCCTACGGCTACCCCGGCTGCATCTACACAAACAGCATGGAGGGGAAGGATTTTGCCACCTTCAACACCGTCATCTACGGCCACAACATGGCGGACGGCACCTACTTCGGCAGCCTCAAGAGCTATAACGACGCGGACTTTCGCGCCGCCCACAAGGAGATCGACATCTACACCCCAACCGAAAAGCACAGCTACACGCTCTGCGCCGTCGTGACCTATGACGACCGCTACATCACCGAGCGCTACCTTGACGAATTCGAGGCCGACCGCGTGGCCTTCCTGCGCTCGCTGCGGGACTTCGGCGCGGTGATCGACGAGAGCGTGCCCGTCAGCACCGATGGGCATATCATCACCCTCTCCACCTGTGTCGGCGGCATGCCGAACAACCGCCTGCTGATCGTGGCGGCGGAGAACGAGGAGCGGGATTCGTGATTGTAACCAAAAAAGCTTTTTGAAATTTTAGCGAAATTTATTTGTAACCCTATCGCAATTTTTAGAAACTTGTGTTATAATACCTCCACAGAAAACCCCTGCCCGCAAAACGCTTATTCCGGCGTGCGGGCAAATATAAAAGAGTAGCCAATTGCGAAAAACCCGGACAAGAACCCCGGAGGTAATCAGATAAGTTTTTGAGGCAGCTTTGCCGCCTCAAAAACACCCTGAGCCGAGCATAGCGAGGCCTCGCGCCGACCAAATGCGGCGTGTCACGCACCGCCGCATGCGATAAGCGCGAGTCCTCGATTGCGAAACCGGAGTTTCGCAATCGACTAAAGAAGGGAGAACGGAGGAAGTTATGAACAGATACTCTGAAACAAGAGCGCTGCGCCTTGCACTTTCCGCCGGCCTTGCGCTCATGCTCTGCCTCACCGTGCTGACCGGTTCCGCGTTCACCCTGAAGGCTTACGCGGACTATGAGCCGCCCCAGGCGCTGAAGACCCTGTGGGAGCTCAATCACGATGTGATCGGCGGCCTGTCCATCCCCGGCACCGCCGTCAACTATCCCATTATGCAGAGCGCCACCGACGATTATTACCTCAACGTCTGCTTTGACGGCACGGCGGGCCTGCCCGGCTCGGTCTACGTCAACAAGGTCGACGGCAAGACCTTCGACACCTTCAACACTGTGGTCTACGGCCGCAACATGGCCGACGGCAGCTACTTCGGCGGGCTGAACAAGTACCTGGATGTGGAGTATCTGGACGCCCATCGGGAGATCGACGTCTACGGCGTGAACGCAAAGCACACGTATCAGGTCTTCGCCGTGGTGGTGTATGACGACCGGCGCATCACGGACACCTACACCGACGGGGAGCTTCTGGACCAGTGGGCTTTCCTGCAGTCCCTGCAGACCGATGGCCTGCCCGGGACCATCCTGCTGGACGACATGGGCGTGGACGCGGGCCGGGACCGGCTGCTCACGCTGTCCACCGGCATCACCGACAGACCCGATAACCGCCTGCTGATCGTGGCGGTGGAGCGGTAAGCAAAACGACATACACCCCGGCCTTCAACGGGCCGGGGCTTTGCTTTCAAGGAGGACAATATGAAGATCGAAGTCATGACAGGCAGGCACCGGGAGGAAGTGCTTGAGATGATGCGCGTCTTTTACGCCTCGCCCGCAGTGGCGACCGACGGCTCGGAGGAAATCTTCCGCGCCGACTTTGACGCCTGCGTCGGCCCGAACCCCTATCTGGAGGGCTATGTGCTGACGGAGGACACGGCGCTCATCGGCTACGCGATGATCGCCAGGAGCTTTTCCACCGAGTACGGCTGCCCCTGCATCTGGATCGAGGAGCTGTACCTCAGGCCGGAGCACTGCGATCAGGGCTGCGGCTCGGCCTTCCTGCGCTTCATCAAAGAGAAGTACCCGGAGGCGATCGTGCGCCTGGAAGTGGAGGCGGAAAACCGCCGCGCGGTGCATGTTTACCGAAAAAACGGCTTCGAGGAGATGCCGTATGTCGAAATGAAAGTCTGATACTTGCCGGACTGAAAAGCGAATAAACATTATTTGGGACAGAATTGTGCGGATAATACAAAATTCTGTTCCTTTTTTATTGAAAAAAACACTGAATTTCCAAAAATTTCAGCTTGAAGAAATATATGGAATACCGTATAATAGAAACTGAATAAGTATCTACGGGCAGCCTGGCATCACATCAACTGGATACGCAGAGAGAAGACCGCGGAACAGACGGACAAGGAGCGTGCGGATATGAAAAACAACACACGACTCGGCAGGGCGCTGGGCCTTCTGCTGGCGCTTGCGCTGCTGCTGACCCTGTCCGCCTGCGCGGGCGGCGGGACCAGGACGCAGACTGCGCTGCCGGAAGCGGAAGACAGCACCGACGGCTTTCTCATCGCCGTGGAGGACGAGCCGGACACGGTGGATTTCCAGTGTACCTCCATCCACTATACCATCGCCCAGAATGTCTTCAACCGCCTTGTGGCGATGGAGAACGACAAAGACGGCAACGCCGTTATCCTGCCGGAGCTTGCCGAGAGCTGGGAGATCTCCCCCGACCGGCGCGCTTACAGCTTCCATCTGCGCGAGGGCGTGCGCTTTTCCAACGGCGAGGCGCTCACCGCCTCGGACGTGCAGTATACCTTCACAAGGCTGCTGACCCATCCCAACTCCTGCAACCGGGATATCGCGGATATGATCCTGGGGGCCGACTCCCTGGAGCGGGGGCTTGTCAACAGGCTGCCGGGCTTTGAGGTGCTCGGCGAGCTGGACTTCGTCATCACCCTGAACGAGCCCTTCGAGGCCTTCCTGGCCTGCCTGTCCATGCCCGGGGCCTCCATCCTCGACCGGGAGACCACCGAAAAGGCCGGGGACCGCTTCGGCCTCGACCCGGAATGGACGGTCGGCACCGGCTCCTTCATCCTGAAAAACTGGGAACCGGGGAAGGGCATGCTGCTCACGGCCAATCGGGACTGCTGGCAGGGGCCGCCGCGCTGTGCCGGGCTGGACCTGCGCTTCATGACGGATGCGGAGGAGATAAGGCTCCTGTTTGAAAGGGGAGGACTGGACGTTCTGAACCTGGACGACGTGGGCAAGGCGGCGGAGTTTTTCCTGCACGGCGATATCTATCAGGACCGGCTTTACACCGTGCAGCGCATCAGCACCACCTACATTGCCCTCAACGAATCCGTGAAGCCGCTCAGCGACGTGCGGGTGAGAAAGGCACTGCAGCTCGCTCTCAACCGGGTGCTGCTGCTGGACGCGGCCTACAGCGGGCGAGGGTATCTGGAAAACGGCATCATGCCCCACGGCGTGTACGGCTTTAACCCCGACCTGCCGGAGATCCCCTTTGACCGGGACCGGGCGCGCGCGCTTTTAAAGCAGGCGGGATACCCCGACGGCTTTGACCTGACCTTCACGGTCAGCGCCGCTTCCAGCCTCGGTGAGACGGCCCTGATCCGCACGGCGGCCTCGGCCTGGGAAAAGATCGGCGTGCACACCGACATCAGGCTTCTTCCCGACAGCGAGTTCATGAGCCTGAGAAAGAGCGGGGAGCTCGCCTGCTACTCCGCCACCTGGACGGCGGACTTCAATGACCCGGACAATTTCTTCTATACCTTCTTCGGAGACGGAGAAAACACGCGTTTTCGCTCTCTGTGCTACCCCCGGGAGGAGATCATGAAGCGGGTGCGCGATGCCCGCACCATCGCAGACCCCGAGGCGCGCATCGGGGAATACCGTGAGCTTGAGGAGATCATCATACAGGAGGATGCCGCCTGGATCCCCCTGTTCTCCCGACAGTACACCTATGTGACATCTGAGCGGCTGGAGGGCTTCCGGCCGTCCTGGAACGGTTCTGTCAAGAACATGTACCGGGAGATGTCCATCCGTGAGGCTTGACTGCAATGAAAATCAATTCGATCCGCTTTAAGATCACGGCGATCACCGTCGCCGCGATCCTGCTCGCCATCCTCGCCGTCTTCGGCGCGAGCTATTACTCCATCCACGCGGAAACGGACCGGCGCTCGGTGGAGATCATGCGGCTTATTGGCGAGAACACCAAGAATACCCTCGATGAATACTTTGCCAGCATCGAGCAGTCGGTGAGCCTGGCCGCCAACATGGCGGCGGACTCACTGGACAGCGTGGTGCTGGTGGAGTGCGGCGCGGCGGGCAGCTACGCAAGGGAGCAGACGCGCAGCCCCGAGCAGACCGAGCGCCTGGACGCCTACCTCGCCGAGCACTGCGCGCACGTTCTCAAGACCTTTGAAAGCTCCGCCGGTCACACAAACGGCGTCATCACCTATTATTACTGCATCAATCCCGCGGTCAGCGAAAGCGTGCACGGCTTCTTCTACTCCCGGGTCGGCAAGGCCGGCTTTGTCGAGCGGGAGCCGCTGGACGCCCGCACCCTCGATCCCGGGGACACGGAGCACACCACCTGGTACTATACGCCCATCCGGCGCGGCCGCCCCTCCTGGGTAGGGCCTTACACGGCGCATTTCCTGGACGAGATGCTCACCTGCTCCTACCTCATCCCGATCTACTCCACCGGTGAGCTTATCGGTGTGCTGGGCATGGACATCGCCCTGGAGACCATCACCTCCCATGTCAGCGCCGTCAAGGTCTATGACACCGGCTTTGCAAGCCTCTGGGACGGGGAGGGGAATAATCTCTACCACCCCGACGAGACCAGGCACCGGATCCCGGAGCTTTCCAAGCTGTCGGTGCCGCAGGAGCTTCTGTACGCCGAAGACAGCGGCGACGCCCTTATCCGCTATACCATCGACGGCGAACCCCGGCAGATGTCCTTTACCACCCTGCGCAACGGGCTCAAGCTCATCGTCACCGCGCCCGTCAAGGAAATCAACGCCTCCTGGCTTCATGAGGTCCGCGCCGTCACGCTCATCGCCTTTGTCATCATCGCTGTCTCGGCAGTGCTCATCATGCTGGTCATGCGCGTCATCACCTATCCGCTGCTGCGGCTGACGGCGGCGTCCCAGCGCCTGGCCGGCGGGGACTATGACGTGGCGCTGACCTACCGCTCGGGGGATGAGATCGGCACGCTGACCAAGGCCTTCGTACGCATGCGCGACCAGCTCAGGGACACGATCTCCGACCTCAACCGCCGGGTCAACACGGATATGCTCACGGGCCTGCCGAACATGCGCTGCTTCTTCAAGCTGGCCCCGGAAGAGCGCAAGCGCCTGAAAAGCGAGGGCAAGAGCTCGGCCCTGCTCTACTTTGACATGATCGGCATGAAGTACTATAACCGCCAGTACAGCTTCGACGAGGGCGACAGGCTCCTGCGCGAGGTGGGCGAGATCCTGGCAAAGCATTTCCCGTGCCTGTGCCGCTTCAGCGAGGATCACTTCGCCGCCATCAGTGACGACGAGAATCTGGACGAACGGCTGCAGGCCGTCTTCCGGGACTGCGAGAAGGCAAACGGCGGCAACAGCCTGCCTGTGCGCGTGGGCATCTACCGCGACAGCATGGAGTCCGTCAGCGTCAGCATCGCCTGCGACCGTGCCAAATACGCCTGCGACAAGCACCGCGGCACCTTTGAATCCGGCTGGTACGTGTTCGACGCGGAGATGCTCACCCAGCTCGACGGGGTACGCTATATCATCAACCATCTGGACCAGGCCCTCTCCGAGCACTGGATCAAGGTCTGCTACCAGCCCATCATCCGCGCGGTCAACGGCCGCGTGTGCGACGAGGAGGCGCTTTCGCGCTGGGTGGACCCGGTACACGGCACCCTCTCGCCGGCGGTCTTCATCCCCATTCTGGAGCGGGCGAGGCTCATCTACAAGCTGGATCTCTACGTGCTGGACCAGATCCTGGAGAAAATGCAGGCCCAGAAGCTGGCGGGGCTCCAGGTCGTGCCGCATTCGGTGAACCTCTCCCGCGCCGACTTCGACGCCTGCGACATCGTTGAGGAGATCCGCCGTCGGGTCGACGAGGCGGGCATCGCCCGCGACCGGCTCACCATCGAGATCACCGAGAGCATCATCGGCAGCGACTTCGACTTCATGAAGGAGCAGATCCTGCGCTTCCAGGCCCTGGGCTTCCGGGTGTGGATGGACGATTTCGGCAGCGGCTACTCCTCCCTGGACGTGCTGCAGGACATCCACTTCGACCTGCTCAAGTTCGACATGCGCTTTATGAAGCGCTTCGGCGAGGGGGAGGAGAGCAAGATCATCCTCACCGACCTTGTCCGCATGGCCATCGACCTCGGCATCGACACGATATGCGAGGGGGTTGAGACCGCCGAGGAGGCCGCCTTCCTGCGGGAGATCGGCTGCAACAAGCTGCAGGGCTTTTACTACTGCCGCCCCATCCCCTATGAGGAGATCCTGGAGCGCAACCGCAAGGGCATCCAGATCGGCTTTGAGGACCCGGCGGAGAGCGACTACTATGCCGCCATCGGCAGGGTGAACCTGTATGACCTCACCGTCATTGCCGACAAGGACGGCGGGCGGCAGGATTATTTCGACACCCTGCCCGCCGGCATCCTGGAGCTCAAGGGGGATGAAGTCTCCTATGTGCGCACGAACCGGGCCTACCGGGATTTTCTGAAAAAGTTCTTCCGGTTCGATCTGGACGCGCAGAACGGGGGCTACCCCGCTTCCCCCGAGGGCCTTGCCGCCGAGTTCATGAAGCAGATCAGAAGGTGCGGCAAGGACATGACCCGCATCTTCTATGACGGGCGGCTGAGCGACGGCTCGCTTGCGCACACGGTCCTCAATCCCGTGGGGGCAAACCCCAAAAGCGGGGCCACTGCCGTCGCTGTGGCGGTGCTGTCCATCGTGGAGCCCGACAAGAGCACCAGCTACGCGGACATCGCCCGGGCCCTGGCGGCGGACTATTACAACATCTATGTCGTGGATCTGGACACCGACCGCTTTATCGAATATTCCTCCCGGGTGGGCGGCGAGGAGCTGGCCGTCGAGCGGCATGGGACGGACTTCTTCGCCTCGGCCCGCCGCGACACCAAGGTCCGCATTTACGAGGCGGACCGGGAGCCCTTCCTGACCTGGTTTTCCAAGGAGAGCATCCTGCGTGAGCTCGATGCCCAGGGGGTCTTCACCACCACCTACCGCCTCATCGACACCGGCTCGCCCATGTACGTCACCATGAAAATCACTCGCATGCCGGGCGGCAACCGCATCATCATCGGCATCAGCATCGTCGACACCCAGATGAAGCAGCGCGAACAGCTGAGCGGGCAGTGACCCAAAAACAGAAAAACATCGGCGGATCGTTTCGATCCGCCGATGTTTTTGCGCTTATTCGACCCAGTAAACGCGGCCTTCCGAGCGCGGCTTTGGGGCGGGCGCATCGCCGTCGGGATAGCCCACGATGCAGTGGCCGATGCCTTCCCAGTCACCCTCGATGCCGAGATCGCGGAGGATGGCCTTGCCCTCGTCGGAGTCAAACTCCTGCAGGGCGCGGTTGATCCAGCAGCTGCCCAGGCCCAGCGCGTGGGCGGCCAGCATCATGTTGCCCATGGTGAGGCTGCCGTCGTAAACGTGGTTGGGGCTTTCCCGGTTGGAAAGCACGACCAGCACCGCGGGCGCGCCGTAGAAGGGATCAAAGCCCTCCTGCCAGCCGCCGATCAGGCGGTTCATCTCCATGAGCCGGTCCCGCAGCCCTTTGTCGGTGACGGCGATGATCATGGACGACTGCATGCCGTGGCCGCTGGCGGCATAGAGCCCGGCTTCGATAATCTTTTCCAGGGACTCCCGGTCCGGAAGCTCCTGTTTAAATTTGCGGATGCTGCGGCGGGTGAGAATATCGTCAAGTGTGGTGTTCATAGCTGCGCGCTCCCTTCGCTTTGATGCTTTCAGTATAGCATCACAAAAACGCACGCGTCAATGCTGATCGTCTACCCGGATGCTTACCTCGCCGGAATTGAGCCTTGTCGTGCTGCCGTCGGGGAGACGGACCAGAAGGGAATAGTCCTCCAGCAGGTCCAGCACCTCGGCGGGCACCGGCTCTTTGCCGGGGGAGAGGATGTTGACAGCCTTGCCCAGCACGAGGGAGCGGCGCTTGTAGCCTTCAAAGACCGCCGGGGCGTCCGGGGCCTTTGTGTATTCCGTGAGAGCGTCGAGGATGCCCGCCGCCAGGCGGCAGCGAAGCTCCGGTATGTTCTCCGCGTCAAAGGCCGCGCCCGCGATGCATCTCAGTTCCTCGGGAAAATCCGCCTTCGGGACGTGGGTATTGACCCCGATGCCGATGATGACATGGCGCATCATCCCGTTTTCGCAGTCCACGCTGGCCTCCGTCAAAATGCCGCAGACCTTGCGCCCATCCACGAGAATGTCGTTGACCCACTTGATCTGCGCTTCTCTGCCGGAAAGTGCCTCAATGGTCTCCGCCACCGCCACCGCCGCGCAGGCGGTCAGGCGCGTGGCCTCCACGGCGCTCATGCCCGGGCGCAGCAGCAGGCTCAGGTACAGCCCGGAGTCGGCGGGGGAATAGAAGCTGCGCCCCATGCGCCCGCGTCCCGCGGTCTGCTCCCCGGCCACGAGCGCAAGGCCCGCGGGAGCGCCCTCGGCGGCGAGGGCTTTGAGAACGGTGTTCGTGGAGCTGATGGTCTTATACACCTTAAGCTCCAGCTCCCGGTGCCGCAGATGACGGCGGATGCCCTCCTCGCTCAGTACATCGCTCTCCGATAAAAGGCGATAGCCCCGGTTGGAGACGGACTCAATGCTGTAGCCCGCGTCCCTGAGCTGGCCGATGGCCTTCCAGACCGCCGTGCGGCTTACGCTGAGGCGTTTTGCCAGCTCCTCGCCGGAAATGTAGCTGTCCGCGTTCTGCCACAAAAGGGCAAGCAGATCGTCCTTCGTCATGCCGCCTTGACCTCCCGGCTGAGAAGCGGGTAGAGCCGCACGGTCAGTGCGCTTGCCAGCGCGATCTTCACCGCGTCCGGCAGCAGGTAGGGGAACACGCACCAGCCCAGCGCCGTGCCGAGGCCGATGGGACCGGTCTTGCGGGCGTAGACGACCATGAACCAGGCCGTACCGAAGGCATAGCAGACGAGAATGCCGAGAACCATCGACACGATCAGCACCGGCAGGCTGCGGCCGAACTTCTCCACCGCAAGCCCCACGATCAGCGCCGTGAACAGAAAGCCTACGATGTAGCCGCCCGTCGTGCCCAAGAGCGCGCCGATGCCGCCCTTGAAGCCGGAGAAGACCGGAGCGCCCACCGCGCCGAGCAGGATGTAGCAGAGCACCGTCCACATGCCGCGCCTGAGCCCGAAGAGGGCCGTGACGAGGCAGACGGCGAAGGTCTGCATGGTAAACGGAATGGTCATGGGCACGGAGATCCAGGAGCAGACGGCGATGAGCGCCACGCCCATGGCGATATACGCGAGATCGCGGGTGGTGAAGGAATTTTTCATGGCTGCCTCCAAAAGCGTTTGATGAGGGGATCATAGCACAGAAGTTGGCCGATTGTCAACCGTAAACGAAAAATCAGGTTAACGATTGAACGCAAAAAGGAGCCGCCCCAAACGGGAACAGCTCCGTGATGATATCAGCAGCGGCGGAAGGTGCGGGTGTAGAGCTGGAGCTTCCTGGCAAGCTCCTTGGTGGCCGCGCCCGGCAGCATGCGCCAGCGCCAGTTGCCGGTAGGCACACCCGGGGTGTTCATGCGGGCCCTGCCGTCGAGTTCCAGGATATCCTGCATCTGCATGACGAAGAGGTCGGCGCAGGTCTGCATGCCGGTGCGGATCATGCCCCAGCACCAGCCCTCGTCCTCGGTGATGTGCATGTAGCGGGCGGCAAAGTCCCGGTCACGCTTGCCGGTCTCCTTGACCCAGCCCAGAACGGTGTTGTTGTCGTGGGTGCCCAGGTAGCAGACACTGTTGTAGGGGATGCAGTGGGGCAGATAGTCGGAATCTCCGTGGGCGTCAAAGGCAAACTCCAGGATCTTCATGCCGGGCATGCCGGAATCCTGTACCAGTCTGCGCACACCCTCGGTGACGTAGCCCAGGTCCTCGGCGATGAAGTCCAGGTCGTGGAACCAGCTCGTCAGCACACCCACCAGCTTCATGCCGGGGCCGGGACGCCAGGTGCCGTTTTTCGCGGTGGTCTCGCCGTAGGGCACGGACCAGTAGCTCTCAAAGCCGCGGAAGTGGTCGATGCGGATCACGTCGTAGAGCTTCTGCGCGCCCTCGACGCGGCGGATCCACCAGCCGAAGCCGTCACGCTCCAGCGCTTCCCAGTTGTAGAGGGGGTTGCCCCAGAGCTGGCCGTCGGCGGTGAAGGGATCAGGCGGCACGCCGGCAACCTGCTTGGGAACGTTCTTCTCGTCGAGCTGGAAAAACTGCGGCTCGCTCCACACGTCGGCGGAGTCCAGGGCAACGTAGATGGGGATGTCGCCGATGAACTTCACTCCCTGCTTGTGGGCGTAGTCCTTGAGCTTTTCCCACTGGAAGTAGAAGATATACTGAAGAAAGACGTGGTAATTGACCTCGTCACGCAGCCTGTCCGCCCAGTAGCGCAGGGCGTTGTCCCGGTGCATGCGGATGTCCTCCTCCGGCCACTCGGTCCAGGGCAGCATGTCAAAGTGCTCCTTGATGGCCATGTAGAGGGCGTAGTTTTCCACCCAACGGTTATTCTTGCGGAAGGTTTCTATCTCGTTGTCGAGCTGTTCCCAGCCGCGCTTGAAGGCCAGACGCAGGAGCGGGGCGCGCTTTTCGTGGATCTTCTCGTAATCCACCTGCGCGGGGTCGTTACCCCAGCCGGTCTCGTCGATCTCTTTGGCCTTGAGCAGCTTGTACTTGGTCAGCAGATCCAGGTCAATGTAATCGGGGTTGCCGGCAAAGGTGGAATAGGAGGAGTAAGGGCTGTCGCCCGCGCCGGCGGGGACGAGGGGCAGGAGCTGCCAGTAACGCTGGCCCGCCGCCTTCAGAAAGTCCACAAACGCAAAGGCGCTCTTTCCCATGGTGCCGATGCCGTAGGGGGAGGGCAGAGAGCTTAACGGCATGAGGATGCCGCTGCTGCGGTTCATAAAAATCAACTCTTTTCTTCGTGATATTCCGCGTATCCCTTCTGATACACGGATACTGTTAAAACCTTAAGGCAACACCGCACAATCCGCCATCGGCGCCTCCTGGAAAAAATGTGCCCTGACTTCGTCACTTTTTCTTGAAATACACAAAGTATTCCTGCAAAAAACTGCCATCGTCAGAACCCATTTTTTCTCAGGATTCGCTCTCGCCGAATTATGCGGTATTGCCTTAAATAATTTACCACATAGACAGGGGGTTCGTCAAGAAAAGCACAATGATTACAGAAAACGGTTCTGCCTGCGTCAGATTATTCGGTGACGATCAGCTCCGTCAGATTCGCGGCTTTCGCCAGCGCTTCGCGCAGGACGGGCTCCATGCTTGCGTCCGCCGTGACCGTGCGCAGGGCCGGGAGCCCCGCCAGCGCTGACCAGTCGAGCTTGTCCCCGCTGCGCACAAGCGTCAGCTCCCGCAGGCCCCGGAAGTCCTCCAGGTTCTTTGTGGAGTTGAGCTCGCAGTCCGTGAGACTGAGGGTCACGATATTCCACTCCCGGTCAAAGCGGAGGAAGAAGCGGCCGCGCAGATCGCAGCTTACAAAGCTGAGATCGGTGAGATTGCTCCGGCGCATGAGGGGCCTCAACTCGTTGAGCGCTGCATTGTGGATCTCCGCCTCGGCCAGATATGTCAATGTCTTGAGCGGGGCAAAGGAGCGCACGTCCGCCCCCGCGAGGCGAAGGCGCCGCAATTGCAGACAGTGGGACAGATCACCCAACGAGCGGATGGGGCAGTCCTCCGTGTCCAATTCCCTTAGCAGCAGGAGCTTCCCAATGCCCTTAAGGCTCGTCAGACGGCAGTCGCGCAGCGTGAGCTTCTCTACGGCGCAAAGCGGCAGCCCTTTCAGGTTTTCCGTCTCCATGCCCGTCAGGGTCAGGCGCTTGAGATCCGGGAAAAACCGCAGCTCGGAAAGCGTGTTTTCATCCGGCGCGTTAAGCGTGAGCTCGCTCAGGCCGGCGAGATCGGAAACGGTAAGCGTCCCTGCGGCTTTCCCGGCGTATTTTCGCGCGGCGCTGTCCAGCTGAGTATCGGTGAAGCTGATCTCTGTGCCGCCGGGCAGATAAAGGAGCTCCGGCTGGCTCTTTTCAATGTATATGCGCTGCACTATACCTGTGGACCAGCCCACGATGCCGAGCGTCACCGCCGTGATGAGCAGCGCAAGGGACACGCACAGTGTGACGATGCGCCCGGGCGTCCAGCGCCTTTTCTTTTTGACAGGCTCGGCCTGCGGCGTGAAGGGCGCCTGTTCCCTGCCAAGAAACGGAGAGAGCTGGGGCGCGGCGAGAAGCTTTTTATAAAACGCGTCCTCGCCCATGGTATATTTCATCAGCGCAAAGAGCGGGCCGATCTGCATCTCCATCCCCGGCGTGAGGGCGGTTTCCTCCAGAAAGATGTTGACGGTGCTGATTTTGTTTGTCTGGGCAAAGTGCATCTCCTTGCGGCAGTTGTCCGAGCGGACATAGGCGTTGGAGAGGAAGGCCAGCATTACCGAAGCGGCCTTCAGGTGGGCGGCGATATACTCCGGCCATTCGCTGCCCACCTCGATCCCGCCGTCGTACCACACACGGCAGCCGGCGTCCTGCAGGCGGGCGGCGATGGCCATGACAGCCTCGGCGTCGGCATGGGCGTAGCTGAGAAATATATAGGGCTCCGTGCCCTCATAGGGTCGTATGTTTTCCAAGTGCAATCACCGCCTGCTCGTTTTTGCTGATTATATCATAGTCCGCCCTGTTTGAAAAGTATGTGGCGGGCAGCGCTTTACAAGGCCGGAAATTGCTGTATAATAGATAAAAACAGATGAAAGGGAACGAATCATGCTCTCTGCATATCTTGAACGGGCCCGCGCGGACAAGCCCCTCTGGCTGCCGGAGCTTCGCGAGGTCTTTCTCGCGGATGAAAGCGCACGGCCTCTTACCCTGCGGCTAAAGCTGCACGACGGATCAATGCGAGACTTCGCCTGCGCCGTTCCCCGCTGGGAGACGGAGGAGGAGCGGCGCTTTTCGGCGGAATTTCTCTATGCCTGTGTGTACAACATTCTCGCCGTGTACAGCGGCCGGGTGCTGCGGCTGTTCTTTGACACCTCCGACGGGGAGCTTTGCGCCCTTTATGACAGCCTTGCGGACGTGTTTCAGCTGTGTGAGACAAAGCGGCACGGCTACGGCAAGGTCGTGAGCATCGCCGCGCGCATTGCGGCGGGCTCCGGCGGCGGGGCGTTTCGCTTTGAAAAGGCCGATCTGTCGGAGTATACTCCGCTTAATGAGGAAAAGGCGGAAGGCGCGTCCGTGCCGCTGGAGGATAAGCTGCGCGAGGTGTGCGGAAGGGCGTCGGGCCTTGCCCTGTGCGGCGTCGATGTGGGCGGCACGGATATCAAGCTGGCGCTTTCGCTCGACGGCAGGCTCGTGTGCACAAAGCTGTTTGACTGGAACCCGGCCGCCTGTCAAAGCGCGGAGGAGATCATTGGGCCTGTTGTGCTGCTGGTCCGCCTGATGCGCGCCTGTATCGGCCCGGAACGGGAGCTGCCAATGCCGCCGGAGCTCACAAAGGCGCTGGAGGAAGCGGTCAAAAAGGACGTGCCGCTGTCAGCGATCCGGGAGACGGTGGAGGCGGCGGAAAGGCTGTACGGAACAGACCGATTCCCGCTCGACGGCGTGGGTGTAAGCTATCCCGACATCGTCATCGGCGACCGCATCCTCGGCGGGGAGACGCCGAAGACCGAGGGGCTGCGCCGCAATACGGCCCTTGACTACGAGCGGGAATTCCACAAGCTCTCGGGACTCAGGGAGGAGCTTTTGAAGCTGTGCAGACCCGGCGGGGCCGTGCGCATCACGAACGACGGCAACATGGCGGCCTTCACCGCCGCGATGGAGCTTGCCCACGGCGCCGATGCCGCCGCGCTCAAAGACGGGGTGATCGCCCACAGCCTGGGCACCGATCTGGGGACAGGCTGGCTCACGGCGGAGGGGACGATCCCGGCCCTGCCGCTGGAGATGTACGATCTGATCCTGGACCTGGGGAGCTTCCCGTCCCGTGCCATTGCGCCGCGTGACCTGAGAAGCACGCGAAACGAAAACTCAGGCCTGCCCGGCGCGCTGCGCTACATGGGGCAGGCGGCGGCCTATCGCCTGGCCTATCGGCGAAACAGCGCGCTGCTGGAGGGCTTCACCGCCCGGGACGGCGAGGCGCTCACGATTGCCATGGAGCCGCAGGACATGCGCAAGCCCTGTCTCGAGCACCTCATGCAGCTTGCCGGGGAGGGGGACGCGGACGCATGCGAGGTCTTCCGCGACATCGGGGAAAACCTCTCGGCGGTTACGCGGGAGATGGACTATCTCCTGCACCCGGCGGCAAAGTCGCGCTTTCTCTTCGGACGCTTCGTCAAGCGGCCGAAGGTCTTCCGGCTGCTGGAAGAGGGCTTTCAGCGGAGTGTCGGGGACGTGACGCTTATCCCCTCGGACGAGGGTATTGCCAATACGCCGCTCATGCGGGAGCTGGCTCAGTCGAAGGATGCGACGGTGGCGCAGTTCGGTCAGGCTGTGGGATCAATTTATTTTGCGGTGACATGATAATATTTGTTGAGTGCTCAAAAGACGTTGCCTGCGTAATGCGCCCCCCGTTCTTTTCTTTTCGTCTTGCCGAAAAGAAAAGAACGCGCCGCGCCCGGTGTAAGAAAAGAAAAGGGCGCTCGCAGGTGGTATACGGTCCTGCGCCACGCTGGTAGTGAAGCATTAAGCTTTGAATGGCATGAGTTAAGATTTGTAAACTATGTAGCGCATATGCGCAGGTCATGTTTTCTGAGCAATTAATCTGACAATCCATACAGGGAGGAAACACATATGAAACGCAGTGAGATCAACGCGGCGCTCCGGGAGATGGAGCAGATGGTTCGGGAATACCGCTGCTTTTTGCCCGACTTCTGCCACTTTACCCCCGCCGACTGGCAGAGCAAGGGCCATGAATATGACGAGGTGCGCGACAATCTGCTCGGTTGGGACATCACCGACTACGGCCTCGGAAAATTCGACGAGGTGGGCTTCTCGCTCATTACCATCCGAAACGGCAACCTCGCTATGCGCGAGAAGTACCCCAAGCCCTACGCCGAAAAGCTCCTGTACCTCAAGGAGGGGCAGTACAGCCCCATGCATTTCCACTGGGCCAAGATGGAGGATATCATCAACCGCGGCGGCGGCACGGTGCTCATCCGGGTCTATAACTCTCTGCCGGACGAGGAGATCGACCGGGAAAGCCCCGTCACCGTCCACATCGACGGACACGCCATGACCGTCCCCGCAGGCTCGCAGGTGGCGCTTCACCCGGGCCAGAGCATCACCATCTACCCTTACCTCTACCACGACTTTGAGGTGGAGAAGGGTACCGGCGCGGTGCTGCTCGGCGAGGTGAGCCAGGTCAACGACGATAAAAACGACAACCGCTTCAACCCGCCCGTGGGCCGCTTCCCCGCCATCGAGGAGGACGAGGAGCCCTACCGGCTTTTGTGCACCGAGTACCCGAGAGCGGAATAACGCAAAAAGCAGGCCCGGCCGGGCCTGCTTTTTCGGTGCAGTTTTTTACAGCGCCGCCTTGATCTTCTCGATCATGTCGGCGTATTCCTTGTCGCTCAGAAAGACCTTGCCGGGGTTCATGGCAAACACGCCGCCCCATTCAAAGCCGTCGCGGTACTTGGGCACCAGGTGCATGTGCAGGTGGCAGCCGGTGTCGCCGTAAGCGCCGTAGTTGAGCTTTTCGGGGTGGAAGGCCGCGTGGATGGCCTTCGCGGCGCGGTTTACGTCGGCAAAGAAGGCGTTGCGTTCCTCATCGGAGATGTCGGTGATCTCGCTGACATGGTCCTTGTAGGCCACAATGCAGCGGCCGGGGTGGCTCTGCTCCTTGAAGAGGATGAGCTGACTGACGCTCAGATCGCAGATCTTGATGCCGAAGGCGCCCAGCAGCTCGCCGCCCATGCAGTAGCCGCAGGCCTCACGCGGGGCGGCGGCCTGTCTTTCTTCCAGTGTCATCGTGTATTCTTCCTTTCTTACTGATAGATAAATTCCATGCGGAAAATCTTTTTCTCCGTGTCGCCGCTGACGCGGTAGGTGTTGCCCTCGCGTTCGACCGTGACGCGCAGCGCGTCGCCGAGGCGCGCTTCGTTTGTGTACTCCACCGCGATCGAGCGCAGGGGACGGCCCTCTGCCGCCGCCTCGATGCGGTCCTCGGCGAGGTCAAAGTAGCGGGTGTTGTTCATGTGACCGTTTATATCCACATAGCTGTAGGGCACCGTGAAGGCGGATACCGGCCCCTCCTTTGCCCGCGGCGGCGGAGAGGGCAGGGCGATCTCATGGCCGGTCTTCTCGCCCTCGATCACGACGCCGTAGCGGTTCGGGAAAACCATGCGCCGCGTCTGCTGATCCACCAGGGCCCAGAGCGCGCTTGCGCTGACGAGGGGGTTCCCCGCCTCGTCCAGCACCCGGTAATAGCGCGGAAAGAGCAGATGCATCGTGTCGCCCGGCCAGGATTCGAGCGTGATCACTTCGTCGTATTCCGGCATGCGCGAAACTTCTGCCCGCTGCAGCGTGACCATCCAGAGAAGGCCCCGGTCAAGGGTCATCTCGCGGCCCATGCCGAGCTCCTCCGTGTGGCGGATGGACGCCTCCTGCATCAGCTCAAAGAGTACCGACGTGCGAAGTCTTCGGTGCAGCTCCACATCCTTGTTGCGCAGGCGGAGCGTGGTTGAAAAAACGCTCATTTCTTCGGCAGGCGCTTCATGATGGCGTCCGCCACATCGCCCATGGTGGAAAGCCTCTGCCACTGGCGCTCGGGGATGCGCACGTCGAAGATGGCCTCCAGCTTGCAGATGACAAGGATAAAGCCCATGGAGTCGATGGCGGTTTCGGTGTTGATGACGGTGTTCTCGGTCAGCTCTGTGGTGGCGAGATCCGGCACGCAGTCGCGGATGACCTGGCGGATCTTTTCAAGTACTTCTTCTCTGGTCATAATGTCTCCATTTCCTGTTGGAGTTCCCAACGTTTGATCTTCCCTGTGGCTGTGCGCGGCAGGGGATGGCTGATTACATACACGCTTGCAAGCTGCCGTCCGCGCGGCTGGGCTGCCATCAGCGGGCGAAGCTTCTGTTCGATGTCCTTCGCATCCGCCTCGCCGGAAAAGACGAGGGCGGGTCTGCCGTTTTTGAGCGTCACTGCAAGCTCGGCGTGTCCGAGAGCCTGCATGATCGCGCCCTCATACTCCGGCAGAAAGAGCTTGGTGCCGTCCGGCAGCACGAGCATGTCCTTCTTGCGGCCCGTGATGTGGAGACGGCCTTCTTCGTCGAATCTGCCGAGGTCGCCGCTGTAGAGGACCCCGTCCTTCAAGACGGCATCGGTGTCCGCAGGGCGCTTGTAGTAGCCCTGCATCATGCAGGTGGGGGCCTGGATGAGGATCTCCCCGTCGTCGGCGATGGTGACGGTGTCGTCGGGACAGACCTCCATGGCGAAGGGATCTCCGCCGACGCTGATGGCGACGCCGGAGCTGGTCTCCGTAAGGCCGTAGCCGAAGCTCACGCGCAGCCCCTTTGCCCGGGCGGCGTCCAGCAGAGCGGGCGGACAGTCGCCCGCGCCCACCAGCACAAGCCTGAGCTCCTCATTGAGAAGCCCGCGCTGCAAAAGAAAGCCCAGCAGCAGCGGCACCACCGACACGGCGGTGGGCTTATAGAACGCACAGTCGTCGGCATAGTGCCTCGGCCCACGCCCGAGGGCGACGCTGGCCCCGCAGCTCAGGCCCCATAAAAGCCCGCATACAAAGCCGAAGACGTGGCCCAGCGGCAGGATGCACAGGAGCCTGTCCTCCGGCGAAAGCGGCAGCTTTGCCCCACCGTTGAAGGCGCTCTGACACAGGCTGTGATCGGTCAGCACGACGGCCTTGGCCTGCTCCGTCGTGCCGGAGGTGAAGAAGAGAAGCTTCCCGCCGCCGTCCTGCACGCCGTCTGTGAGATACGGCTTGAGGTCCTCGCACAGGTCCTCGTCGCCCCAGAGGAGGTCAACGTCCGTGTATTGCAGGAGCCTTCCCAGCGTATCGTCCGGCAGGGACGCGTCCAGCATCACGGTCTGAAGCCCCGCCGCGGCCGCGGCAAAAATCTCCACGATACAGTCTCTGCTCCCGTCGGCGAGAATGCCGACGCAGCTGCCGCCGTCGGCCGTGAGCGCCGCCGCGCGCGCGTTGACCGCCTGCAGCAGTTCGGAGAAGCTGAGGGCCTTCTGCCCGTGATCGTCATAGAGCAGGGCGGGAGCGTCGGGCGTTTTCTCCGCCCAGTAACGGAGCATGGAATGAAAAGAATCGAAGCGCAAACCGTCACCTCCAGTACCGGTTTCATTCGTTTAAAAATCTTGATAATAATATATCATAGCATCGCCGGATTGCAAAGGACTTTTTGAGCAAAGTCTATAAAAATTTGACATTTTGATCGAATTGTATAATGCAATTTCCGATCCTTTGCTGTATCTTTAACATAGAAGGAAAATCCCTGAAAACACCTAAAATAAATTACATTTTTTGGAGGCAGTTATGGACAAGAATACGCGCATCTGCATCATCGGCGGCGGCCCCGCGGGCCTGTCCGCGGGCATGTACCTGGAGAAGAAGGGCTACTTCAACTACACCATCCTCGAGCGTCTTGACCGCGTGGGCGGCAAGTGCTGGTCGCCGACCTACAAGGGCCGCCGCTATGAGATGGGCGCCATCATGGGCGTGCCCTCCTACTACGCCGTGCACGACGTGGAGGAGTTCTGCGGCATCACCCACGACGGCCCAAAGCTCAACCGCAACTACAAAAACGCCAAGGGCGACGTGATCGAGCCCTTCGAGCCCAAGAAGAACATCCTCAAGATCCCGCGCCTGCTCAAGATGAAAAGGCAGATCAAAAAGTTCGGTGAGCTGCTGGAGACCAAGTACCAGGGCTATGACCTCAACGGCCACCGCGGCGTCGCCGAGGGCCGCTACGACGGCTATGCCGTGACCCCGGGCCGCGAGCGCGTCCAGGGCATCAACCCCAACCTCAAGGATCTGGCCCTGCCGTTCAAAGAGTTTTGCGCCAAGAACGGCGTCGACCTCGTGCAGGACGTGTGGATCGGACCCTACACCTCCTTCGGCTACGGCTACTTTGACGAGATTCCCGCGGCCTACGTGCTGAAGTATCTGGACTTCCAGACCACCATGAACTTCGTCAAGGTCAATCTCTGGACCTGGAAGAACGGCACCCAGTACATCTGGGAGCAGCTCAACGACCACCTCAAGAACCCCGCCCGCCTCAACTCCAACATCGAGAAGGTCGAGCGCAAGGACGGCAAGGTCTACGTCACCGTCAACGGCGCGGTCGAGGAGTACGACAAGATCATCGTCACCGCGCCCCTCTACATCCCCAACAAGCGCACCGACGGCCAGAAGGGCATGGTCGAGTACTTCGACGCCCGCGACGACGAGAAGAAGCTCTTCTCCCGCATCGACTATGAGCGCTACGATGTGCAGGCTTTCCTCACCAAGCCCGAGAACCACCCCGAGATCTCCTACTATGTCTTCGACAACATGGTTCCCGAGAAGCTCGGCCACCTGATGGTCTACTACCGCCGCTGGAGAGACGAGATCGACCAGGTCATCACCACCTACGCCCTGCGCAAGCACCGCAACAGCGCCGAGATCCCCTACGAGACCTGCCGCCAGATGGTGCAGGACGACCTCAAGACCATGCACAACCCCGCCGAAGAGGTCATCAACGAGTGGTCCGTGTACTACTTCCCCCATGTCTTCTCCGCCGACTATGCCGACGGCTGGTACGACAAGGTCGAGGCCATGCAGGGCAAGTACGACACCTTCTATGCCGGCGAGGTCATGAGCTTCGGCGACATGGACGAGACCGCCGAGTATTCCCGCGAGCTCGTGGAGAGATTCTTCTAAAGCGAATATCTTTTAATACGGGAACCTGAAAACCGTTTAACCTGAGCCCAGACTATGGGGGCAAAGCCCTTGCGCCTAAGCCCCCTTTCGAAAAAGGGGGCTGTCACGAAGTGACTGGGGGATCGATCCCTCCGCCCCTTCGGGGCACCTCCCTTTCTCCAAAGGGAGGTAAAAAAACGGGCCGCCGGGGGCGTCGGCCCCTACGGTAAGCAATAACGATTTCGCGGTCCCTCTTTTGAAAGGACAACAACATGAAATTCTATAAAGACCATTATGATGTGGTCATCATCGGCGGGGCGCTGGCGGGCATGTCTGCCTGCCTGCAGCTGCAGGCCTGGGGCATCAAGGATATCCTCATCCTTGAAAAGCACAACATGCCCGGCGGCCTTGCCACCGACTTTGTGCGCAACGGCTTCGAGATCGAGGCTACCCTGCACGAGATGATGTCCATCGGCCAGCCGGGCAAGCGCCTCAAGGTCGGCCAGTTCTTCGATGACATGGGCGTGAAGGTCGACTGGCTGCCGGTCAAGGAGTGCTACCGCGTGGCGCTGCCGAACTCCGGCATCGACAAGATCCTGCACCACGACTACGACGACAGCTACACCACCGTCGCCCGTGAGGTCAACGAGGTCTGCCCCGGCACCTACGAGAAGGTGCATGAGCTGATGCTGCTCTGCCGCCGCGTCTACGACAGCATGAACTATCTCTCCACCCATCAGATGAGCAAGCTTGCCATGCTGATCCACCACCCCGACTTTGTCAAGACCGTAGGCTACACCGCGACCGAGGTCATCAACACCTTCGACCTGCCGAAGAAGGCCGTCGAGATGCTGACCCCGTACTGGATCTACGTCGGCAACCGCATGGACGATCTGCCCTTCACCATCTACGCCTTCCTGATGGCCGACTACTTCACCGGCTCCTACGTCTGCCGCGGCTTCAGCCATGAGATGAGCCTGAAGCTCCAGACCAAGTGCGAGGAAAACGGCGCGCAGTATGAGTTCAACCAGGAAGTTGAGAAGATCCTGGTCAAAGACGGCAAGGTCTATGGCGTGCGCACCCGCCGCGGCGACGAGATTCACTGCGACTACGTCATCTCCGGCCCGTATCCCAACAGGGTCTACTCCCAGATGATCGAGCCGAAGAGCGAGGTGCCCGTCGGTGCGATCAAGATGATCAACAACCGCAAGCTCTCCGTGGTGCCCGTGTCCGTCATCATGGTCATTGAGGGTACGCCCGAGGAAAACGGCATCATCAACTACTCCACCTTCTCCGGCACCACCATGGACACCAACGAGATCTGGCGCAACTACTCCAACATCACCGAGCCCTACAACTACATCACCACCATCTGCCTCAACTACGCAAACCCCGGTCTGCCTGAGGGCTACACCCAGCTGTCCATCACGGCGCTGGTTCCCTCCAAGCCCTTTGAGAGCGTCAAGGAGGAGGAGTACCACGACCTCAAGCGCCGCCTTGCCAAGGAAATGATCGACGAGTGCATCAAGATCACCAAGGTGGACTTCACAAAGCGCATCACCGAGATCGAGGTCACCACGCCCATGACCGTCTCCCACTATGTGGGCGCGTGGAAGGGCAATATCTACGGCTACCTCCACTCCATGGAGGACCACGCGGTGGCGAGACTGCAGATGAAGGACAAGGATCACTTCATCGACGGCCTTGAGTTTGCCGGCGCCCACGGCATGTCCGGCGACGGCATGGGCCCGCAGATCACCAACGGTCGCGCGGCAGCGAAGGCTGTCAAGGAAGATATGGAGAAGAAAAAGGAGGCGAAGAAATGAGCATCACGGTCAAAGGATTTTTCCAGGACATCGGCGGCGCGTCCCGCGTCGTCAAGCTCAGAGAGGAAAACTTCGCCAAGGGCTCCCCGATCCCCGATCCCCATGACCCCATCCGCGAGGTGGCGGACCTGCTGCATCCGGAGCACATGACCTTCAAGGTCGTGGATATCCGCGAGGCCTCTCCCAGCTCCCGCATCTTCCGCTTTGAGTCCGCCGACGGGCACATCCCCGTGTTCCAGAGCGGCCAGTATGTGAACTTCCGCCTCAAGATCGGCGAGAGCGTCCTGTCGAGACCCTACACCATCTCCTCCGCCCCCTATGAGGCCAGAGGCGAGCACCCCTTCTTTGAGATCACCGTGCGCCGCAATGTGCCCTATCTCGTCCCCGACTACCTGTTCGAGAACGTGAAGGTGGGCGATACCCTCGAGGGCGCGCTGCCCTTCGGCTTCTTCTACTGGGAGCCCCTGCGCGACTCGAAGGAGCTGGTTGCCCTGGCGGGCGGCTCGGGCATCACGCCGTTCCACTCCATGGCCAAGGAGATCGCCTACGGCAAGATGAAGGGTGTCAAGCTCACCATCCTCTACGGCTCGGTCAAGGCAAACGACATCGTCCTCAAGGATGAGCTCGACAAGATCGAGGCCGCCTGCCCCGATGTGAAGGTCGTGCATGTCCTGTCCGACGAGCCCGACTGGCCCGGTGAAAAGGGCTTCATCACCCGTGAGATCATCGAGAAGTACTCCACACCCGACTGCACCTACATGTTCTGCGGCCCGCTGCCCATGTTCCGCTTCGTCAAGAAGGCCCTGGACGAGATGGGCGTCCCCGTGCGCCGCTTCCGCCACGACGTGGTCAATAACCCCGCCGACGTCTCCACCCTGCCTGGCTACCCCAAGGGCACCGAGACCAAGACCTTCAAGATCACCGTGGTGCGCGGCATCCATGAGGATGTGATCGACGCGAAGGCCTCCGAGCCGGTGGCCGTCGCTCTCGAGCGCGCGGGCATCGCCATCGACACCCACTGCCGCAACGGCGAGTGCGGCTTCTGCCGCAGCCATCTGCTCTCCGGCGACATCTTTGTCTCCCCCGTGGGCGACGGACGGCGCATGATGGACAAAGAGATGGGCTGGTTCCACGCCTGCTCCTCCTGGCCGCTGACCGACCTCAAGATCAAGATCCCCATCATGTAACAAAATCAAAAAATCCCTTACGGGCACAGCGTACCCGTAGGGGATTTTGCGCAAAATCCGAAAGGAGCGTTCAAAATGCAAGTTACCAAGAAAAACGGAAAAGTCGTTGTGTTCGACGACGAAAAGGTTGTTGCCAGTATCCTCAAGGCCAATGCCGAGGTGCCGAGTGAGGCCATGACGCGCAAGACCGCGCAGCGCTACGCAAGCGAGGTCTTTGACCGCCTGACCGACCGCTCGGAGATCATCACGACCGCCGAGGTGCGCGACTGCGTGGCCGAGGTCCTGCGCGAAAAGGGCAGGCCCCAGACTGCCCAGCACTATTTGTCGTACCAGAAGTAAGACGAGCTTTCAATAGAAACGATGGAAAAGGACCTGAATTGTCCGGCGGACAGGTCAGGTCCTTCGTGGTACGAGTGTTCATAACGGACTCACCTCTGCGCAATAACCAACTCGGAGGTCCCCCGCGAGACCTCCGAGTTGGAAAGGAAAAACAACACCATCGGTCAACCGGACGCCGCTTGCGGCGGCTGGTGACCTTATGGTGTTGTTTTGATGTTGGTACGAGTGTTCAAAACGGACTCAACACTGCGCCCTAAACCAAATCGGAGGACCCCCCATGAGTCCTCCGATTTGGAAAGGAAGAAGGACTCAGTGGATGTGCAGTTTTCGCGGCTCTTACGGAAACCGCGGAAACGGAACGGAACTGAGTTCTTCTGACGTGGTCCGAGTGTTCATAACGGACTCAATCAAAACAAAATCATCCCGGCAGCGGTTACATATATCCCCGTACTTTTTTCATCGGTACATTCGATTTCTCGGGAGTATTGCTCTATTAGACATTGACGGAAACGCAAATCCTGATAAAATATAAACACAGTCCGAAATACAGTTAAAGCAGCGTAATACGGAAGGAGCACGGAAAATGACCCCATTGGAAACCATAAAGAAACGGAAAATCGTCGCCATTGTGCGCGGGCTGGAGCCGGCGTATCTGCTGCGGCTCGGCCACGCGCTTGAGGAGGGCGGCATCGGTCTCATGGAAGTGACATATAATCAGCGTGAGCCGGAGACCTGGGCCGACACTGCCCGCGGCATCGAAGCGCTGGGGAAGGAGTTCGGCGACCGGCTGCTTGCCGGCGCGGGCACCGTCATCACGCCCGAACAGGTGCGTATGACCTATAACGCGGGCGGCCGATATCTGGTGACCCCGACAACCCAGCCGGAGATCATCCGCATGGGCAAGGCGCTGGGCCTTGGCCTGTTTCCCGGCGCGCTCACGCCGACGGAAATCCTGGAAGCCTATAACGCGGGCGCTGACGCGGTCAAGGTTTTTCCGGCATCCGTCCTCGGCACCGCCTATATCAAGGCCGTGCGCGCACCGCTGTCTCATATCCCGCTGATGGCGGTGGGCGGCGTGAATGAGAAGAATGCGGCGGACTTCATGAAGGCGGGCTGCGTTGGCCTCGGCATCGGCGGGAACCTTGTCAACAAAGAGTGGATACAGTCAGGACAGTGGGACAAGATCACAGACCTGGCAAAAGAATTTATGAAAGCGGTGAATGAAGCATGAGCAAAATCATTACCTTCGGTGAGATCATGATGCGCCTCAATCCCCCCGGCTATCTGCGCTTTCTGCAGACCGACACCTTTGAGGCTACCTACGCGGGCGGCGAGGCCAATGTCGCGGTGTCCCTGGCAAACTACGGCAATGACGCGGCTTTCATCTCCAAGGTCCCGGAACATGAGATCGGGCAGAACGCCGTCAACGCCCTGCGGCGCTATGGCGTGGACACGTCCATGATCCTGCGGGGCGGCCCGCGTCTGGGTGTCTACTATTGCGAGAAGGGCGCCTCCCAGCGCGGCAGCAAGGTCATCTATGACCGCGCCGGATCCTCCATCGCTGTTGCCAAACGGGAGGAATTCGACTGGGACAGGATTTTCGACGGGGCCGACTGGTTCCACTTTACGGGCATCACCCCGGCCCTCGGCGGCGAGCTTCCGGAGATTTGCCTGGACGCCTGTAGGGCGGCAAGGGCAAAGGGCATCACTGTCTCCTGCGATCTCAATTACCGTGGCAAGCTCTGGACCCGCGAAAAGGCGGGGCAGGTCATGGCGGAGCTCATGCCCTATGTGGATGTGTGCATCGCCAATGAAGAAGACGCCAAGGACGTTTTCGGGATCGCTGCCGAGAACACGGATATCAATTCCGGCAAGCTCGACCGCGAGGGTTACATCTCTGTCGCCCGCCAGCTCACAGAGCGCTTTGCGTTCAAGGCTGTTGCCATCACCCTGCGCGGCAGCATCTCTGCCTCCGAGAACAATTGGAGCGGGATGCTGTATGTGGACGGCAGGGCTTACTTTGCCCGCAACTACCTCATCCATCTGGTCGACCGCGTCGGCGGGGGTGACTCCTTCGGCGGCGGGCTGATCCACGCCATGCGCAAGTGGGCGGATGATCCGCAGCAGCAGATCGAGTACGCGGTGGCGGCAAGCTGCCTCAAGCAGGCCACCGAGTTTGACTTCAACCTCGCCTCTGAAAAGGAGGTCCTGGCCCTGGTCGGCGGCAACGCTTCAGGCCGGGTTCAGCGCTGAAAGGGAAATAATGTTTTTCAACACTCTAAAATTTGAGTAGTTCCGTTTTTTCGTCAAATCAACCATTTTCTCTTCTTTTCGCTTGACAGTTCTGGGCATGTTTTATATAATAATGCCAGATTTCCTTTGCGAAACCAAACTAAAACTTAGGAGGAAAAAACATGAAAAAGTTTCTTGCCTTGACCCTGGCTCTGATGCTGGCTCTGGCCGTTATGGCGCCTGCCGCTTTTGCGGATTACCCCACCAAGGGCATCACCGCCATCAACCCCTGGGGCGCCGGCGGCGGCACCGACAACTGCCTGCGCGCCTTCTGCGCTGCCCTCGAGAAGCAGCTCGGCCAGACCATCACCGTTGACAACCAGACCGGCGCCGGCGGCGTTATCGGCCACGAGGCCATTGCCGACGCAGATCCTGACGGCTACACCATCGGCATGATCACCTGGGAGCTCGCCTCTTACGGCCCTCTGGACATGTCCGAGTACACCTATGAGAACTACATTCCCCTCTGCCGTGTCAACACCGACGCTGCAGCCATCACCGTCAACACCAAGTGGGCGGCCGACAACGGCATCACCGATCTGAAGACCTTCATCGACTACTGCAAGGCTCACCCCGGTGAGGTCACCATGGGCGGCTCCTCCTCCGGCTCCGTCTGGCACGTCGCCGGCGGCTACCTGATGAACGCTGCCGACATCGACATCAAGATGATCGCCTACTCCGACGGCGCTGCCGCCGCTGTCAAGGCTGCTGCCCAGAACGAAATCCAGGGCGTGACCGTCTCCGCTGCCGAGGCCCGTTCCTTTGTTGAGTCCGGCGATCTGACCATGCTCGGCGTCATGGACACCGTCCGCAACGACGTGTTCCCCGACGTCCCCACCTGCCAGGAGCAGGGCTATGAGATCTTCTACGCCACCCAGCGCGGCATGGCCGTGCCTCTCGGCGTTGATGATGAGATCGTCGCCACCCTCGAGAAGGCCTGCGCCGCCGCCATCGAAGATCCTGACTTCGTGGCCGCAATGGCTGCTCTCGGCCAGAAGATCGACTACCTCGACGGCAAGGGCTACGGCGAATACCTCGCTCAGGCTGCCAAGGACGTGCCCGCCGCTATGGCGACCGTCGGCCTCATTGATGAGCCCGCGGCTGCATAATCCTGCGGAATAAGACAAGCGAATCCAAAGCCAGCGGGGCAGGCAGAAATGCCTGCCCCGTATTTTACAGCCCTTTTGTCATCCTGAGCGCAAGCGAAGGATCTTTTCCCAACGGCGCATAGAGGCAAAAGATTCTTCGCTCCGCTCAGAATGACACGTCCATGGTACTCATTACTGAAAGGATGTGATTCTTTTTGGAAGTGAAAAAAACGCAGACCAAGGCATTTTCCAACCTGATCGCGTCAATTGCGCTGCTTGCCTTCGAGCTCTGGGCATGGATCCAGTCCGGCAAGATCAAGACAGCAAAGAACGCAGCCGTGCAGCCTTCCACCTTCCCGCGCATCATGATTATCGGCATGACGGTTTTCACTGTCGTTCTGCTGATCCAGTCCATTATCAAGCTTTCCGGCATGAAGGCAAACGATCCCCTGGCCGAGAGGGCCGAGAGCCTGAACTTTATCAAGGACAAGGGTGTGCTTGCAGCCTTGATCGTGATCCTTCTCTGCTGTGTGTATGTCTATTTCTTCAAAAGCCTCGGCTATGTGGTCGTGAGCGCCTTGCTTTCCGGCGCCATTATGTGGATGATCGGCCTGAGAAAGCCGGTGCCGCTGCTGCTGATCTCGATCCTGGTACCGCTCGGCATGTGGCTGGTGTTTTATAAATTCCTGTCGGTCAATATCCCGATGGGTGTGCTCCAGTTCCTGCGGGATCTGGTCGATAAGTTTTAAGGAGGGACATGTATGGATTGGAATTTACTGTTTTCCAGCTACGCGAATGTCTTCCTGGACCCGACCGTCCTGCTCATGACGCTGCTGGGCGCCGTCGGCGGCGTGCTGCTGGGCGCCATCCCCGGCATGACGGCCACCATGGGCGTGGCCCTTTTGATCCCGTTCTCCTTCGGCATGGATCTGATCCCCTCCGTCGGCCTGCTGCTCGGTATCTACTGCGGCGGCATGTACGGCGGTTCCATCTCCGCCATCCTGATCCACGCTCCCGGCACCCCCTCCGCCGCGGCGACACTGCTGGACGGCTACCCCATGGCCCAGAAGGGCGAAGCGGGCAGGGCCCTGTCGGTCGCGATGTTCGCCTCCTTCTGCGGCGGCGTGATCGGCGCCCTCATCATGACCTTCCTCTCCCCGCTGGTTGCGAAGGTCGCCATGAAGTTTACCTCCGCCGAGATGCTGATGCTCGCGGTCTTCGGCCTGTCGGTCATCATCTCCATCTCCGGCAAGTCCATCGCCAAGGGCCTCATCAGTGCCTTCTTCGGCATGCTCCTCTGCACCATCGGCCTTGACCCGACCTACTCCAAGCAGCGCTTCACCTTCGGCGTGACAAGCCTCAAGGGCGGCCTGAGCTTCATCCCGGTGCTCATCGGCCTGTTTGCCGTGGCAGAAGTTATCGCCGGTGTCGAGCGCATCATCGCCGGCCGCGAGAGCGCCCAGGCCAAGTCCACCGAGAAGATCACGCGTGTCCTGCCCGACGGCAGGACCATCAAGCAGATCTGGCCCAATATCCTCTCCGGCGGCATCATCGGCACCTTCATCGGCGCCATCCCCGGCGCGGGCGGCGACATTGCGGTGTTTGTCTCCTACGCCTTCAACAAAGGCACCTCCAAGCACCCCGAGAAGTGGGGCACCGGCATTCCCAACGGCGTGGCGGCAACCGAGTCTGCAAACAACGGCTGCTCCGGCGGCGCCATGATCCCGCTGCTGAGCCTCGGTGTACCGGGTGACTCCGTCACCGCGATCCTCCTCGGCGCTTTCATCATGAAGGGCATTCAGCCCGGACCCATGATGTATGTGTCCGAACTGCCCACAGTGTACAAGGTCTTTGCGGCCCTGATGCTCGCAAACCTCGCCATGCTCATTGTCGGCTGCGCGGGCGTGCGCATCTTCGCCAAGATCGTGTCGCTTGAAAAGCGCATGCTCTATCCCATCATTCTGGTCGTGTCGCTGCTGGGCGCGTTCTCCATCAACAAGAACGTGTTCGACGTGGGCGTGTGCGTGGCCTTCGGCGTGATCGGCTGGCTCATGAACAAGTATGAGTTCCCGCTTTCCCCGATTCTGCTGGCCCTGATCCTCGGCCCCATGTGCGAGCAGAACTTTGTCCGCTTCATGGACCTGAACCATGGTGACTTCGGCCAGATCATCCACTATCCCATCGCCATCGGCTTCTTCGCTGTCGCTGTCGGCGTCGTGATCTATTCTCTGATCAATCAGAAGAAGATCAACAAACGGGAAAAAGAGGCTTTGGCAAAAGCCGGTATGGAGGATGTGTCCTTCGCACAGGAATGATCCTGAACACCCAAACAAGCGTCCCGAAGACAACTTCGGGACGCTTGTCATGAAAACCTCGCAGACTATCATACTTATTGGAGAACCAGCATGAAAACAACCGCCAGCAAACAAGATTTCCTTTCCACCGTCCCCGGTATCCTGACTGCCGCGATCGCGGCCAATCTGCTCTGGGGCAGTGCCGCGCCATGCATCAAGCTCGGCTATCAGTACTTCGCCATTGCCGAGAGTGACACCATGAGTCAGATCCTCTTCGCCGGGGTGCGTTTTACACTGGCGGGCATCCTGACCATCCTGATCGGGAGCCTGCTGCGCGGTCGTCTTCTGCTGCCGAAGCGCGGCTCGGGCGGCATGATCCTCATGCTCGCCATGATGCAGACGGTGATCCAGTATACCTTCTTCTATATCGGCCTGTCCCATGCGCCGGGCTTCAAGGGCTCGATCATTTCCCCCACCAGCACCTTCTTTGCCCTCTTGATTGCCGCGCTTGTCTTCCGGCAGGAGAAGCTGACGGCGCGAAAGCTGCTCGGCTGCTTGATCGGCTTTGCGGGTGTGATCGTGGTGAGCATGAACGGACGGCAGATAAGCGGTGTACGCCTGGACGGTGAGGGCTTTCTTGTTCTGGCCGCAGCCTCCTACGGCTGCTCGTCTGTGCTGATCAAGCGCTTTTCCGCGAGGGAGGACCCTGTTGTGCTCAGCGGGTGGCAATTTCTCGTCGGCGGTCTGCTGATGACGCTTGTCGCGTATGCAGCCGGCGGAAGGCTGCACGCGGCTTCACCCAAAGCCTGGCCGCTGATGCTGTACCTGGGGCTTGTCTCCGCTGTCGCGTATACCCTCTGGTCCCTGCTGCTGCAGCGACACCCGGTATCGCGCATCATGGTTTTCTCTTTCCTGAACCCGGTATTCGGTGTCGTTTTGTCGGCGCTGCTGCTGGGAGAGGGGAAGATCCTGAACGTCCCGCGCTGTGCCCTTGCGATGGGGCTGGTTTGCCTCGGCGTCTGGATCGTGAACCGTCCGGCAAAGCAGCCTGAATAAACGGAAAGACTAACTATTAAAAGTCAAGCCCCAAAGTGGGATTGGATGTGAATTGGTGAATAGCGAAAAAAGGGTATAACAAACCGAGCGTCCAGAAGGGC
>CADBJU010000037.1 GCA_902795045.1 Oscillospiraceae bacterium
ACTACGAAAAATGTACGGCGATTTCGTAAAATGCTACGATTTCGCCGTACATTGTTTTTTTATGGTTGTGCTGTACTGCCGGGAGGGGCAAGCCCCTCCCCTACGCTCATAAGGCTGTGTTTTGTGAAAACGGGTATTTTGCAACGCGCCCTTTTCACGTTCAACTTTTCACTCTACCGTAACGGTCCCGTCCTCGCCGATGGTGACGGTCATGCCGGTCTGCACATAGTCCAGAAATTCGTCGCCCAGGGAGTCGACGACCGGCATGGAGGCGTCGGTCCATACGTCGCCGAGGATCGCGCCGGAGGCCGCCAGAGAGTCGATGGGCTTGGAGAAGAGCATGCAGGCGGGCTGCTTGCCGATGGCGCAGGCGGTATAGAGCACCATGCCGCCGGTGGTGGAGCCGATGGTCATGGGCAGGCACAGGGCCTTGCCGAGCATGGGCTTTTTGTAGATGTCGGGGTTATTCTGGTCGCCGCACTTGACCTGCTTGTCCCCGAACATCAGGGCCATCTGGAAGCTTGCCAGGGTGTTGAAGCCGCCGCGGCTGACCAGGGCCTCGGCCCTGCAGGTGCCGGGGACGATGACGCGGCCCTTGAACTGCTTCATGTTGTTGCCTCCTTCCCGGTGATGATGTCGAGGATCTCACTCTCCGTGTAGAAGCGGGCGCTGGTGTAGGTGCGCAGCTTGTTGGAGCAGGTGATGACGGGCTTTTTCTTGCACAGGGGATTGTTCATGTACATGAGCGGACAGATGTAGCTGATGATCACGCCGAGACTGCGAAGCCTTGCCGCGATGGTGCCCTGCTCCGCCTCGCGGATGACGGCGGGGGAGGCGGTGAAGACTGTGGGGACCGTGATGCGCTGCAGGCCGCGCTCCTTGAGCTTCTCGGTGATCTTCCCGCACCAGTCCTCCATCTGTGTAAGGCTCAGGTGGGGGCAGCCCACAAAGCACAGGGCCGGGGCGGCGTCGGGATTCTTCCACACGATGGGGTAGCTCGCCTTGACACGCTCGAGCTCCTTGTCGTCGATAACGTAGACCTGCGCGCCCTCCTTGATGAGCGCCTCGCCCTGTTCCTTGGCCTCGGGGGTCAGGCCCTCGATGTGGTACAGGCCCACCGCGCCGTTGGAGGCGGTCGCCGCGCCGAAGTCCTTGAGGTAGGAGCAGGCCTCCTCGTTGAGCTCCGTGCCGAGCCACTGGTCAAGCCCCTTGACGTAGGGGACCTCCTCCATAACCTTCATGCCGATGGCAGAGCCGAGAAGCTGTGCCTCGGGCTTTTCTTTGCACTTGACCTCGATGACCCAGGTGGCCTTGCGGCCTTCGTCGGTCAGCAGGCCGAACTCGGGCACGAAGCCTGCCACCGAGCCCATGAGCTCGATGATGCCGGAGTTGCGGTTGCACCTTGCGCCGAGGACGGAGTTTGCGTACACGACGGCGGAGGACTCGGCCCAGCTCAGCACGTCGCCCTTTTCGGGCTTGTTTCCCACCTGGTCGAGATAGCAGGTGCAGGTGTAGTCCTCGTCCTTCGTGATGCCGAGCTTCTTGAGCTGCTGCTCGTACTTTTCCTGATGGGTGTACATGATCTTCTTGAACACGATGTCCTCCAGCAGGCTCGAGGGCACCGCCGGGTCGATGGGGCGGGGGTCGGCGGTGAACTTCTGCCCGGAGGTGAGGCCCGCCGCGATGAGCTGATCGTAGAGATCATAGACTGGCTGGATGGCCTTGAGACCGAAGGAGATCACCGTGTGGCCGCATTTGCTCGTGATGGGGACCATGCGCTCGGCACCGAAGGCGTCGCCGTACATGACGAGGGTCTTGACGACCTTGGCCATGGTTTCGCCCTGCGCGCCGTCGAGCATGGCCTGCTGCTCAGGTGTCAGTTTCAAAATACCACTTCCTTATTATATTCCACATAGTCGGTTGACGGACTTCTTTGATATTATTTTAGCAGGGACACATAGGAAAGTCAATTCTCTGAAAAAACTTAATAAAACCCCTTGCAAAACGTGGGTTTATCTGCTATTATATCAAGGCATTTCGCACGGGAGCGGACTTTCCCCATGTGGCCCACGGGCTTGGCGGAGAGGATGAAGCGCCCGGAGGAAATAACAAATATGAAAAAGGAGAACAAACCAAATGGCAGTCGTATCCATGAAGCAGCTGCTCGAGGCCGGTGTCCACTTCGGTCACCAGACCCGCCGCTGGAACCCCAAGATGGCCGAGTACATCTACTGTGAGCGTAACGGCATCTACATCATTGACCTTCAGAAAACCGTCAAGAAGCTCGAGGAAGCCTACAGCTTCGTCCGCGATCTCGCGGCCAACGGCCAGACCATCCTCTTCGTCGGCACCAAGAAGCAGGCAACCGACGCCGTCAAGGAAGAGGCCTCCCGCGTCGGCATGTACTATGTCAACGCCCGCTGGCTCGGCGGCATGCTCACCAACTTCAAGACCATGCGCACCCGTGTTGACCGCCTGGCCCAGCTCAAGAAGATGCAGGAAGACGGCACCTTCGACATGCTGCCCAAGAAGGAAGTCATGAAGCACCTGGGTGAGATGGAGAAGCTCGAGAAGTATCTCGGCGGCGTCAAGGAAATGAAGCGCCTGCCCGGCGCCCTGTTCGTTGTTGACCCCCGCAAGGAGCACAACGCCATCGCCGAGGCCCGCAAGCTGCACATCCCCATCGTTGCCATCGTCGATACCAACTGCGACCCCGATGAGGTCGACTATGTCATCCCCGCCAACGATGACGCTATCCGCGCCATCCGTCTCATCTCCGCCACCATGGCCAACGCCGTTCAGGAAGGCCGTCAGGGCGCCGATGCAGCCGCCGAGGAAGAAGCCCCCGCAGAGGACGCAGCGGAATAAGAATCTCAAAGGGGCTGTGAAACACGTTTTTCACAGCCCTTTTTTACATGTCATTCTGAGGAACAAAGTGACGAAGAATCTTTTAGGATCCTTCGCTGACGCTCAGGATGACACGGAATTGAATTACTATAGGAGGAAAAATTACTATGGCTTTTACCGCTCAGGATGTCAAGACTCTCCGTGAGATGACCAACGTCGGCATGATGGACTGCAAGAAGGCGCTCCAGGCCTGCGACGGCGATATGGACAAAGCAGTCGACTGGCTGCGTGAGAAGGGCCTTGCCAAGGCCGCGAAGAAGGCCGGCCGCGTGGCCGCCGAGGGCATGGCTTATGCCCGCGTCTGCCCCCAGTGCGGCGTCGCCGCCATCGTCGAGGTCAACTGCGAGACCGACTTCTGCGCCAAGAGCGAGGCGTTCCAGCAGTTTGTCAAGGACATCTGCAAGGTCGTCCTCAACGACAACCCCGCCGACGTCGAGGCCCTGCTCCAGTGCAAGTACCCCGAGCGCGACCTGACTGTGGCTGAGATCCTGCCCGAGAAGGTCATGTCCATCGGCGAGAACCTGCAGATCCGCCGCTTCGCCCGCTTTGCCGAGCCCACCAACGTCGCCTACGTCCACGCCGGCGGCTCCCGCGCTGTCATCGTCAACCTCGCTGTTGAGGGCGGCATCGACGCCACCGAGATCGGCAAGAACGTCGCCATGCAGATCGCGGCCATGAATCCCAAGTACTGGGACAAGAGCCTCGTTCCCCAGGCCGACATCGACCACGAGCGCGAGGTCCAGGTCGCCCTCATGGACAACGACCCCAAGATGGCCTCCAAGCCCCAGGCCATCAAGGAGAAGGCCGCTGCCGGCAAGATCAACGCCTTCTTCAAGGAAAACTGCCTGCTCCAGCAGGTCTTCGTCCGCTCCGACCTGTTCGACGGCTCCGTCGAGGGTTATATCGCCGACGCCGCCAAGAAGCTCGGCGGCAGCGTGAAGTTCGTCGACGCCGTCCACTTCATCAAGGGTGAGGGCATCGAGAAGAAGGAAGAGGACTTCGCCGCTGAGGTCGCAGCCCAGATGAACATGGGCAAGTAAGCCTTACAGGATAAACTGAACACCACGAAACCGGCTCCGGATGCGGGGCCGGTTTTTGTACCCTCTCCGTCACAGCGGCCTGCCGCTGTGCCACCTCCCCCAGAGGGGGAGGCAAGTCCCGGCTTCCCCCCTTTGGGGAAGCCTTCAAAACCTGTGCCCGGCTCAAGGGAAGCGCCTGGCTCCCCCCCCCCTGGGGGAGCTGTCAGCGCCGCTTGCGGCGATGACTGAGAGGGTTCCCGCGAAAAAAGTCAAAAATTTTTTTCAGGGCCGGGAACAAAGCGACAGGCCCCGGCGTCATAATAAGCGAAAGGGCCGGAAACCCTCTCCGTCACGGCGCTTGCGGGGGGATGCGCCGTGACGGCTCTCCCGGCGGGAGAGCCGGGGTAATTTCAAAGCGGTTACAAAGAGGAAAAAATTTACGCCGGATTTATGAAAAAACTCTTGCAATTTGTTTGAGGACGTGTTACATTATAGCTGCACCGCGGATGGAGTGTTCTGCAGGCTCTCTGTTTGCGTTGTATAATATTGTTGTTAAATTTTATCAACATAGAAGGAGAGGACAACATGAAAACTTTTTCTAAAGTCTTGTCAATGTTCCTGGTCGTCGTGATGTGCTTCGGCCTCTTCGCAACGAGCGCATACGCAACCGACATTCTCGCCGGTTCCGGCAGCGTCGATACCGGAGCGGATATTCTCGGCGGCGGCTTTGGCGACAATGCCAACAACGGGGATATCCTTTACAAGGAGCCTGACGCACCGGCAGCGGATTCCAACACAGACGCTGCAGCCTCTGCCGACAACGGCGGCGTAGACCTTGCCGCTCAGGACACTGCCGCACAGGACACTGCCGCACAGGATGTTGCCGCACAGGATGCCGCAGCACAGAACGCTGCCGAGCAGGACGTGATCAACGCGCCGGTGGCAAACGTTGTCGACAACGACGTTCTTACGGTCAGCGGTGCTCCTGCAGGCAATGATATTCTCGGCGGTATGAACGCGACCTTCAACGGCGGCCTGTCCGACGCGGAGACCTTCGATGCGCCTCCCGAGACGGCCTATGTAAAGGGCAGCACCACCGAGGTCACGCTGACTGCCAATTATGACACGCTCAGCACCTACACCTACAGCTCCAACAAGAGCTCCAGCACCGGCACCACACTGCGCCCGGGCGTTGACTTCATTGTCGGCAGCGATAAGAAAACCGCAAAGCTGACCCTCGCTTTCCTCAACAGCCTCAGCACCGGCACCTGGTACTTCCATGAGCACAAGTCTGACGGCACTGCCGCTCTTGCCACCACCGTGTTTGTACAGGACAGCGCCAGCACCGATCCCTCCAAGGACTTCGGTTCTCCTGACGTTCACTGGAATAACCGTGATTACAACAGGAACAATCCGAAGACCATGTCTGTCGATAAAGGCTCGTCCTCTGTGAACTTTGCCACCTGGTTCTCCGCCTATGCATACTCCCCCAACGATGTCTGGGCTTCTCCCATGATCTCCATCGGCGGCAGCAGCTACTACCTTGAGAACAACATCTTCTATTTCCGCGACAGCTTCCTCAGTGGGCTGAACGACGGCACCTACTATCTCTGGGGCTATAAGACCGACGCTTACGGCAATATCTCCGGCAAGTGCAATCTCGGCTACTTCACCATCAACAACGGCACCTCCAACGCCAAGTGGGAGCTGAGCCCCGACTACCAGATCTGGTACAGCGGCACCGATCCCCTGACCTTCTACTCCGACGTCTTTAACGCCGCCGGTGAGGGCTGGAACTACAAGGGCTACAAGTGGGATGTCATCGTCCCCGATATCCGCGTCAGCACCCGCAGCAGCATGAGCGGCGCCACCTCTGTCCGCATCGATCAGTACTGGGATCTCGGCTACGGCTACTTCATGCTGGGCCAGAACTTCCTCAGCTCCCTGTCCGCGGATGAGACCTACTACATGCAGGTCATCGACGCCCGTCATCCTGATGAGATCTACACCAACGTGGTTTCCTTCCGTGTCGGCCCGACCCTCCGCGCCATCGACACCGACAAGCACGTCATCAACAGCACCCGCAGCCTGCGCTTCCGCAGCAGCTCCCCGGTGTCTGAGGTCTATGTCGGCAACATTCAGCTGACCGATCCCGCCGATTTCGGTGTGTCCTGGGACGGCAAGACCGTTACCCTGAGCTTTGAGTTCCTCAACAAGCGCAGCCCCGGCAACACCTACACCATCAAGGTGCGCACCACCAGCGGCGAGTGGGCTGCCACCACCTTCCAGGTGCTGACCACCGCCCAGGGCTCCGCGAGCCCCCGCACCGGTGACGAGAGCAACCTCGGCCTCTGGGCCGCGTTCCTCCTCCTGTCCGGCACGGCCGTCGTGGTCCTGGTCCCCAAGCTCAAGAAGCAGGAGTTCTGAGACCTGACGAAAACAGCATAAGATAAGCTTCACCCCCACGCGAAAGCGTGGGGGTGCGTTTTTGTACCCTCTCCGTCACGGCGGCAAGCCGCCATGACACCTCCCCCAAAGGGGGAGGCAAGAGGCGATGAGTATAACTTGGCTCCCCCCTTTGGGGGAGCTGTCACCAGTGCGCACACTGGTGACTGAGAGGGCCTTCACCGGTTCTTCTCGTAGAGCTTCCACAGACCGCGCAGCAGCAGCTCGCCGTCGACGATGATGCCGGGGCGGGTGCAGCAGGGGATCACGTCGGCGGCGAGGCTGCCGGTGGCGACCACCGTGCAGGGATAGCCCAGCTCCGCCTCCATGCGGGCGATCATGCCGTCGATCATTGCCGCCGTGCCGAACACCGCGCCGGAGCGCATACAGTCGACCGTGTTGCTGCCCACCACCTTTTTCGGCGGCAGGATGGACACGTCTGGCAGCAGGCTCGTCCCGGCAGACAGGGCATTGTAGCCGAGCTTGATGCCGGGAAAGATGGCCCCGCCGCGAAAGCAGTTGTTCTTGTCCACCACCGTGAGTGTCGTGGCTGTGCCCATGTCCACCACGATGGCGGGCGTGCCGTAATACGACGCCGCCGCGACGCCGCCCGTGATGAGGTCGGCGGCCACGCTGCCAGGCTCGTCCACGCGCAGATTCATCCCGGTTTTGATGCCGGGGCCGACCACCATGGCCCGCCTTCCGATGAGCGCCTCCAGCGCGGTTTTGAGCGACTCCGTTACCCGCGGCACCACCGAGGACAGGATGCTGCCCTCAAAGGCGGTGGGGTCGAGGCCGTAAAAGTCCGTGATCTGGCGCAGCTTGATGATATGCTCGGTGGCGGTCTCCCGGGGGTCCGTGTGGAAGCGGACGATGTTTTTGATGTCCCCGTTTTCCACCATGCCGATCACAATGTGGGAGTTGCCCACGTCAATGGCGAGTATCATATTTTAGCCCTCCCCTTTCCTATGCAAGTCGATACGTTGTCATCCTGAGCAGCGCGAAGGATCTTTACCCGATACATACGGGAAGAAAAGATTCTTCGCTTACGCTCAGAATGACAGCATATACAGTGTGTCAATTGTTCACGCCGTGGTGCGCGCCGGGGCTGTCGAGCTGCAGGGCCTTGAAGCTGTAGCCGTTATTCAGCCCCCACTGGATCACGCTCTCCACCGCGGCGACGCTGAAATCCTTGATGTCGTGCTGCAAAACGACGGACGCCTTGTGCTGGGCGCAGCCGTCCTTGATGTTCTGGATGATCTGCGAGGTCTTCGTGGTCTCGCCCGCGTCGCCGGAGGACACGTTCCAGTCGTAATACTGGTAGCCCATGTTGTTCATGGCCTGGGTGAGGCGGGTCATGATGCCGGGGTTGAAGCGGCTGACCGTGTTGGAGCTGCCGCCGGGAAAGCGGAAGAGGCGGGTATACTCGCCGGTCTGGGCCTTGATGATCTCCTCCATATTGAAGAAGTCCTCAAAGAAGGCGTACTCGCTGGAGTAGATGGTGTTGTAGTTGTGGGAGCTGGAGTGGACGCCGATGCTGTGCCCGGCGCGGAAGGCCCGGCCGATCAGGTCATAATATCTGGAATCCTGAGCCGTGACAAAGAAGGTGGCCTTGACCTTGTACTTGTCCAGCACGTCGAGGAGCCTGCCGGTGTAAGGGCCGGGGCCGTCGTCGAAGGTGAGGTAGATGGTCTTCTCCGCGGGGGTGACGGTGGCGGGCATGGCGACCGGGACCACCTCCACATGCCGCTCGGCGCTGACGGTCTCGCCCAGCTCGCTCGTGACGGAGTAGGAGATCTGATAGCTGCCGGTGACCCAGGGGATGACCTGGCCCTCGGTGACGAGATAGGCGCTCAGGTCGTTGCCCAGCCCGTCGTGCACGGTGACGCCGGGATCGGTGTACCAGAGGCCCGCCTGCATGACCGTGTCGGCCTCGCCTAAAAGGGTGATCTCCGGCGGCTCATAGCTCATGTGGGAGAGGGGGCGCTCTACCATGGTCACGTTTCCCGAGCTGTCGCTGACGGTGTACTGCACCCGGTTATAGAGCTTTAGGCGCTGCACCTTGCCCGTCAGGTCCCCGTCCACGTTGTCCCAGGCGCTGTAGCCCTCCTCGGCGTAGCCGGTCATCCAGGTGGGGGCATAGCCCTCGATGTGCTTGAGCTCAATGACCGGGGGCGTGGTGTCGATCACGTTCACACGCCGCTCCACGCTGTATTCGGAAAAGGCGTAACGGGTCGTGTAGCGGAGGAAATAAGCGCCGAGGCTGTTGGTGTCGACGCTTCCCAGGGTCTCGACCGGAAGCGGCTTGTCGCTCTCGCCGAAGAGATTGCCCACCGTGACCGCGTATACACCGGGATCGGTGAAGGCCGTGCCGTATTCCACGTCCATCTCGGTCTCGCCATAGACGTAAAAACGCACCGTTCGCCCGTCCACCAGCAGCACCACCGCCGCCGTCAGCGCCAGCCAAACGATCGCCGCGAGTATGATCACCGGGGCACGCCCCGTCCGTCTTCTCTCTTTTTCTGCCGTCATGCTCTGTCTCTTTTCTTTCAATTATGATAACGGCTTTATTATATACCATTTTCAACAGAAAAGAAATGCTTTTGAAAAATGGGAAAAAATATGTCATCCTGGGCGAAGCGAAGGATCCTTTCCCAAAATAAGCAGGGACGAAGATCCTTCGCGGACGCTCAGGATGACAGCTTTTTACGTTTCCGACACGTTGATCCCGGCGGCGTGCAGATCGCGGCGCAGCCGCTTGAGATCGCCGTCGAAAACCGTGCCGTTCATGCCGGTGACGATGGCGCCGTCGATATTCGGGGGATGGTCGTCGATGAACCAGCACTCGGAGGGATCAAGGGAGAAGGTCTCGTACAGCAGCTCGAAAATCTCGTGCTGGGGTTTTAATAATTTCCAGTCGGCGGAGACGAGGATGCCGTCGAAATGCTCCGCGCCGGGGATGCGGGAGAAGTAGGTGTGCAGGGCCGAGGTGAACGATGTCCGCCATTCCCTCCACCGGCCACATGGGGTCGCGCCACCAGTAGACGAGGCGCGGAAGATACCGGTGCAGATGCTCCGGCAGGCGGGACTGAAAGGCCGCGATGGCCTCCTCCTCGGTGAGCCTGCCCCGGTCAAGGCCCGTCCACTCCTGGTCACAGAAGACCTCGCGCTTGAGCGCCGCCGCGTCCGCCCCGGTGACGCCGAGGCGGGCGATGAGGCGGTCGGGGTCCCAGTGGATGAGGACGTTGCCCATGTCATAGATGATGTTTTTTACCACTTGTGTTTTCTCCGTTACTCTTTTTTGCCGCTGAGTTTCTGGAAGAACTTCCGGCGGCGCTCACGAATGGCCAGGCGTTCGCTGAGATCACGCGAGCCAACGCCGTAGACCAGGTACAAAATCAGGCCCGACACCAGCATGATGAACACCGTCGAGGCGCAACGGCGGCCCGAGGCGTTGACGTTGTAGCCGTAGAGCCCCTCCTCGGCGCACATGGCCTGAATGACCATGGCATAAGACGTGCCGTAGGAGCTTGCAAAGGTGGCGGACATGTCGTATTCGGTGAAGAGAGCGTTGAAGTTTAAGGCGAAGACTGCCAGCACACTCGGCAGGATGATCGGGAGCTTTACCTGCAGGAAGGTGCGGATCGGGCTTGCGCCGAGGTTCTTCGCCGCGTCCTCCAGCTCCTCGTCGATGGAGTAGAAGCTGGCCTTGATCATGCGCAGCGAGAAGGGCAGCTTCGTCACCGTGTAGGCCATCACGATCAGCATACGCACGTTCTGGGCATAATAGAGGTTCTTGTTGCCGACGTACCAGATGGCGTCGGAGTTAAAGTAAGTGCGGTAGGAGTAGCAGATCAGGATGGTCGGCAGCAGCCACGGGAACAGCAGCGCGTACTCCAGCACGATGCCGGACTTCTTGTGCTTCTTGTTGAACATGTAGTTGCAGGCCACCACGACGATCACGCAGGCAAACGCCGCCGCGAGCGCCGAGAGCACGAAGCTGAGCTTGATGCCGCCGAGGGTCGCCTCGTTGGAGAACACGCCGGAGATGGAGCCTTCGCGGGTCTTGTACTGACCGCGGCTGGTGAGGTACTGGTAGTCCTCCTTGCCGAAGAAGTTGATGAGCGTCCAGTGGCTCAGATCCAGCTTCTTCTGGCGGATGGCGCTGTAGGTCTGGAAGGAGAAGATCACGATCATCACCACCGGCGTCATGTAGATGATGAACAGCACATAGGCGTAGAGGTGGGCGATGATATTGGCGACGGGGTTGACGATCTTCTGCTTCTGGAGCTTGGCCTTGGTCTTGGAGACGGAGAGATAGTGGCCCTTGCGCTCGTAGGCGGACAGCACCGTCAGCAGGATGATGGTGAACATGGCAAGGATGATGGACAAAAGCGCGGCGCGTGCCTGGGGGAAGGCCTCGTCCGCGGTGGAGGAGCCTGCCAGGCGGACGATCTCGGGGTTGATGGAGTCATAGCCCAGAAGGGTCGGGGCCGACATGGCGCAAAGACCCGTGATGAAGGTCATGACGGTCAGGGAGAAAAGCGTCGGGATCAGGGTCGGCAGCACGACCTTCCACAGTACCTTGAAGGGATTGGCACCCATGTTGCGCGCGGCCTCTACGGTGTTGTAGTCGATGCCGCGGATGGCGTTTCTGAGGAACAGCATGTGGTTGGAGGTGCAGGCGAAGGTCATGGTGAACAGCACCGCGTTGTAGCCCGAGAACCAGTTGGGGTTCATGTGGGGAAAGGCGTTCTTGAGCGCGGTGGTGAGGATGCCGTCGCTTGCGTAGAGGAACATGTAGCCCGTGACCAGTGCGACGCCCGAGTAGATCATTGTGGTCATGTAGCCCATGCGCAGGATGCCTGCGCCCTTGATGTCAAAGTACTCGGTCAAAAGCACGATGGAGATGCCCACGACGTTCACCGTGATGACCAGCGCCACCGCGAGTTTTAAGGAGTTCCAGACGAATTTGCCCATGGCGCCCGCGAGGAAGAAGCGGATGACGGCAAAGGCGTCGCGCTCCCCGGCGGCGTTTTTTGTGTTGAAGATGCTGGTGAGGGTATTGAGGCAGGGCAGGAGCATGAAGCCGAAGAAGAGATAGGCAAAGAAGCACACGCCGACGAGCCGGATGATCAGCTCCGGCCGGAGCTTCTTATCCAGCGAGGCGTTCATTGTGCCTCCCCCTTCCCGTCCGCATCGTAGGCCATGACATCTTTGGGGTCGATGATGACCCGGACCTTCTGGCCCTCCTCGTAGATGCACACGCCGTCGTTCTTCTCGATGACCTTGAGGGTCTGGCCCGCGACGGCAATGTAGTACTTGATGTACAGGCCGTAGTACTCGCGGCTTTCCACCGTGCCCTCGAGACTGACCTGGCCGGGGCGCGGGTCGACGTTGACGTGCAGGCGCTCGAGACGTATGTAGTTGTGCTTGTTCGCATCGAGCTTCGCGCCGTCTTTCACCATGGCGCTCACGATGCCGTCCTCGAGGCGGTTGATGTCGCCGATGAAGTTGCAGACAAACTCGGTCTTCGAGAAATTGTAGACCTCGTTCGGCGTGCCGATCTGCTCGATGTAGCCCTTGTTGAACACCGCGATGCGATCGGAGAGGGTCAGGGCCTCCTCCTGGTCGTGGGTGACGTAGATGGTGGTGATGCCGAAATCATTCTGCATCTTTTTGAGCTCATTGCGAAGCTGGACGCGGAGCTTGGCGTCGAGGTTTGAAAGCGGCTCGTCCATGCAGATGATGGCGGGCCCGGTGACCAGGGCGCGGGCAATGGCGACACGCTGCTGCTGGCCGCCGGAGAGCTGGCTGACGGCCTTCTTGAGCTGTTCGTCGGAGAGATCGACCTTCCTGGCAATCTCGCGCACGCGCTGGTCGCGCTCGGCCTTCGGCACCTTTTTGATCTTGAGGCCGAATTCGATGTTGTCATAGACGGTCATGGTGGGAAACAGGGCGTAGCTCTGGAAGACGATGCCGATGTTGCGGTCCTCAATAGGGACGTGGGTGATGTCCCGGTCCTTGACGACGACTGTGCCGGAGGCGGGCTCGATGAAGCCCGTGATGGTGCGGAGGGTCGTCGTTTTGCCGCAGCCGGAGGGGCCGAGGAAGGTAAAAAACTCGCCCTCCTTGACGTGGACATTGATGTCGTGCAGGGCGACGAAGTCCCCGAATTTCACGACGATGTTGTTGAGCTTGATCATAGGCTTTCTCCTTCAAATCTCTCTTGCCTCCCCCAGCCGCTTGCGGCGATGGGGGAGGGGGACCGCTTCAGCGGTGGAAGGGGTCTGTGCGGATATTCTGAGCGCTCAGAATATCCGGGCGGACTCCCTCAGACACCAGTGTGCGCACTGGTGCCAGCTCCCTCTCTGAGGGAGCCGTTCCTATAAGTAAAGGCGAGCTGGGGCAAGCCCAACTCGCCTTAAAGGGTAAGCTTGATTACTCGGCCTTCTGGGTCAGGGTCGCCCAGTCGAGATTGGCCCAATCGGGCTCGGTCTTGGCCTGGGACTGATCGGCCCAGTAGAAGCCCAGGTTGGTCATGATGTTGGTCCACTCGGCGCTGTGGGCGGCGACATAGGCGGCGTAGGTCATGTCGGTGCCTTCCACGGTGGTCAGCGCGAAGTTGGGCAGCAGGTAGATGGCGGGGATGTCGTCACCGTAGACGAGCCTGGCAGCCTCGGTGTTGCAGGGGAAGGAGTCAAACTCCTCGGCCCAGGCAGCCTGGACCTCGGCGGAGCCGAACCAGTTGACGAAGGCCTTGACAGCCTCGGTCTGCTCGTCGGTACGGCCGGCCTTGTCGAGGATGCCGATGTACTCGGCGATGTAGTAGGTGCCGTCCTCAATGTCGACGAGGGCCCAGTTCTCAGGCTCGAGAGCGCCCTTGAGGGGATGTGCGGAGCCGTCGGCCGCAGCGTCGATCTTGCCGTAGAGTGCGGAGGAGTAGAACTCGGACACGGCCACGTCGCCCTTGTTCAGGGGATCAAAGCCGTACTTGTAGTCGTCGCCGCCGGAAATGCCGTCAGCGCAGAACTTCCACAGGGCCTTCCAGCCATCGACGGAGATGCCGCCGGCGGGAGAGGCGGGATCGGTGAAGGCGTAGAGCATGGCGGAGTTGATGTTGGCGTTGGTGGTGCCGCCGATCTTGTTCTGGCGGTACCAGGGGAAGCCGCAGTCAACGACGTCGGCCCAGTGCTTGAAGTGCAGCTCCTGGCCCTTGGTGCCGAACTCGTCGTTGCGGTAGAGCATCAGGACGTTCTGGATGACGATGCCGTAGGCCTGATTGTCGTACTTGTACTCGCCGACCTCATCGGCCCAGTCGGGGGTGAAGGGGACGAGCTTGATGTTCTCGTACTGGCCGTCCACGATCTGGCCCCAGCGGGTTTCGTTCAGACCGAAGATCAGGTCGCCGTCCTTCTTCTCGTTGGCGGCCTGCACGGCGGCGGTGTCGCCGGAGATGACCTCGTTGGTGTCAAGGCTGATGGAGAAGCCGGCCTTCTTGGCTTCGTTGACAAGCCAGGTCACGCGCTCGGTGGAGTTGGAGTTGGAGTAGATGCGGATAGTGTAGCCGGAATAATCCGGGCCTGCGGCAAAGGCGGCGGGCGCCAGGGACAGCACCATCACGATTGCCAGCATGACTGCGAGCAGTTTTTTCATGGATTTTCCTCCTTATTGAAATCAGCGGCAGAGCCGCCCCGTTTTCAAAAGCATCCTGTCTATAAAATGCTTTTGATTTTTGCAGGAAAAATTATACCGCTCTTTGTGCGGGATGTCAATAATCTGCAAAAAACTTCTCCGTGCTTCTCGCTTTTTTGGGCAATTACGACAGAGACGCATGCTTGCTCTTGCTTCCTTTATATTGTTGCTCAGAGGACATGACCCGCGTAATGTGCCCCCGTTCTTTTCTTTTCGCCTTGCCGAAAAGAAAAGAACGCGCCGCGCCCGGTGTAAGAAAAGGGCGCTCGCAGGCGGTATACGGTCCTGCGCTACGCCGACCGCGGAGGGATTCGCTTACGCTCGCGCCGCTGTCTGGTAGTGGAGAGTTAAGTTTTGAATGACAAGAGGTATGACTTGAAAACTGTGCAGCACTTTGCGCAGGTTTTTTTGAGCAGCAGGCAAAAGGAGAAGAACTAAACACTCCTCCATAGCCTCACGACCCCTCTGTCATTGAGGCGGATGAGGACCATCGTGCCCAGCGGCATGAGCAGCATCCCGCCGACTTTTCCCACGCGCCAGCCCACGTATACGCTCAGGAGCGAGGCCAGCGGATTGAGGCCGATCTGGTCGCCCAGGAGCTTTGCCTGCGCCGCGTTTCGCACAAGCTCCGTCAGTCCCCAGGTCACGAGCAGCCCCAGGCCCCGGCGGGTCGGCCCCAGCAGCAGGCAGTAAAGCGCCCAGGGCACGAGCACCACCCCTGTGCCGAAAACCGGCAGCGCGTCGATAACTGCCGTCACCGCCGCGAGCATCACCGCCGGGTGCACGCCCAGCAGCAGAAACGCCGCCAGCAGCTCAAAAAAGCAGATCGCCATCAGAATCAGCTGCGCGCGCAAAAGTCCGCCGAAGCCGCTTTTGAGGTCGGCCCCCAGCCCCTCAAAGCGCCGCCGCAGCCCCTCCGGCAGCTGGGCCAGCAGAAAGGCGTTGACCGTCGGAAACGAGGCGGAGATAAAGTAGGTGCCGAGAGCGGCGGTGACCAGAAAGAGCAGCGTATCCGGACTTGCCTGGGCCGTGCGGGACAGCAGCGCCACAAGCCCCCTGGAAAGCTCGCCCGGCAGGGACGCGGCGCTGCCCAGAAGGCCCGAAAGCGCGCTCTCAAGAAGCTGTCCGGCGGGCTCGGGCGCTGCGCGGATGTGTGCCTCGGCAAGCTTTTCCAGGGCTTCCAGCCGGGCACTCAGCGCTTCCATTGCCCCCGGCAGCGCCTTCGTCAGCTCGGACGCCGCGCCAAGGCCGCGAAACAGCAGCGCCGTCAGTCCCCAGAGCAGAAGCCCCAGGGCGGCCAGGGTACACAGTCCCGCCGCCGCGCCGCGCTTCCAGCGGTGCCGCGTGAGAAAGCCCACCGCGGGTTCCAGCAGCGCCGCCAGCACCCACGCGGTCAGGAGCGGCGCCGTCCAGGGCAGCAGATACCGTCCCGCGAGAAACAGGACCCCCGCGCCCAGTATGAGCCCGAGGCCGATCAAAACCGCCTTCGCAAGCCTCTCCGTCATATCGCGTCCCCCCCTTCGTTTGATGGAAAGTATAACCGGAAAGGGGGAAACAAAAACAAAGTGAAAAGTGAAATTATGGAGCGGCGGTGCCGTAATAAAAACGCCCGGCCTGTGCCGGGCGGCGGTGCTTATGCATCCTGTTGATCTAAGGCTTTTTGCAGGGCATGCTGTACGTCTTCGTGACCGGTGATGAGGAAGAGCTTCCATTGCTCGTCGGCAAAGCAGAGCGTGAGCTCCGGGGGTGATTGCTGCATGCGAAAGCTTTTCAGTTCCGACAGCGGTTTCGTAAGGATCTGATACGGCTTGTTCCCCATTTGCAGCAGCGCGATCCGGTCACGAAAGATATAAAAGCGCGCGCCCTTCGGGTTTTGGTCGGCGTGGTTTACCGCATCGCAGGAGAAAAGCGCGGGCTCGGGAAAGGCAGCCTCTGCCTTTTGGTAGCGTTTTTCCTCAAAGTACAGCATGCTCTGGATCACAGCGTGCAGGATGATGGCACAGCCGATGCCCGCGGGGACAGCCATCCATGCATCCCCGGGAGCGATGAAACGCAGTACCGCCCAGCAGATCAGTCCGGCGAATGTGCCGAAAAGCAGGCTGAAGACTTTGATGCCGATCATCTTGCGATCCTGGCAAGAAGCACGGTCTCGTCCCCGCGGGCGATGCGGAGATCGGTGACGCCCTCGCTTTCCTTCTTGTAAAAGTCCAGCTTCTCGCCCTCGTAGCAGGGGGCGCGGAAGATGAGGTCGATGCTGCGCGCCTGCATGGCCTCCAGCTCTTTCGCCGAGAAGGCCCCGAACAGGGCGCGGGGATAGGCGGCGTTGTTCATGTGGCCGCCGAGGTCGATGTCGGTCGAGCGCACGGTATAGGATGCGAAGGGCTCCGTGCCGTCGAAGCGGGCGGGGATGCGGACAAAGGGCTCGCTGACCGAGGAGCCGCTCACGTAATCCAGATCAGCCGGGAAGAGGTCGGCGGCCGGGGCGATGGCGTTTGCCTCGGTGTTCATGACGGCCCATTCGGTCCTGCCCGCGATGAGAAGTTTATCGCCGCGGCGGATCTCATAGCTGCGGTTGCAGCGCACCGCGCCGGGCTTTTCCGGCCAGGTGATGAGCCGCACCGCCTCGCTCACGGCGGGGCGCTCATGGAAAATGATCTTGGTCCTGACCGTGACCCAGAAGCGGTTTTTGGCTTTCATCGCGGCAAGGCCGATGCCGAGGTGTTCGGCGTGCTCGGTGGCAAGGTCCATCAGCACCGCGAAGGCCCCGGCATATCCGAGCCTCCCGCTGTAATCGCAGGCGCTGGGCGGGATCAGAATATTCTGTTCAAATATTGGCTGCATAGTATGACTCCCTTCTTCCTTACTCCTCGGGGATTTCTACGTTCATGACCGAAGCGGAGGCCAGCATGATGTCCCCGTTGTGCCGGAACATGACCGTCACGTTGACCGCATCCTCCTCCGGGCCGAGGCGGAGCTTTAAGGTGTTGAGCTCGGACAGCGTCGGCAGGAGAAAGCCGAAGGGGTCCGCCGTGCCGTCCCCGTCAAACTGCGCCGCGCGCAGCAGCACCAGACAGTCGGCCCCCGCAGGGATGCGGCTGCCGCTGTTTACAAAGCTCACCACCGAGCTGTTGAGCATGCCCTCTGTGCGCTCGCCCCCGAAGGGGAGCGCGGCGGCGCTGTCGTTTCTGACGCGCAGCCAGACGGAGAGGCCGTCCGTGAGGTCGAGGCCGAGCAGCGTAAATCGAAGACCGCCGACGGAGAGCTCCTCAAAGTCGCAGGGCACAAGCTTCTCAAGCCCGTCCACGGCGCAAAGGCGCTCGGCCGGGTGCGTGCCGTAGCTGCGTGCGGCATCCGACGCGGGGCCGACACTGAGCGAGAAGCTGTGGCTCAGCTCCTCCGCGCCCGCAAGCTCTGTGTAGGCAAGGCCGCCCGCGTCAAAGACGAAGTCCGCCGACGCGCTGCCGTTTGCCGGGGCCTCCGGTGCCGCCGCCGTCAGGCAGGGCAGGCTCATAGCGCCGCTGCCGGGGTTGACGCGCAGGCGCAGCGCCTCACCGGTGAAGCTGCGCAGGGTCAGCGGCAAAACCGCCCGCGTGCCCTCCGCGCGCTCGTCGCCCGCCAGGATCTCATACCCGCCGCAGCAGGCAAGGCTCACAAGGCCGCTCTCCCGCGCGGGCAGGACAGGCAAGTCCGGGTCAATTTCAAAAACGGGCGTGCATTCGTCGTATTGAAAATCCCGCATGCCCACCCGGGCGATGTAGCCCTGGTCGTTCTCACTCTCCTTGTCCCCGGCCGTGAGCGTCCACCCGACGTCTGTTTCGTGCAGCGAAAGCTCGCAGCGGAAGGAGGACATGGACACCGGCGGCATGTCCGTCCCGTCGGCATAGCCTGTGAGATCACAGCGCAGGGAAATGTTCCGCCCGGCCGTCACCTCGTCCGCAGGGAAGTCCAGGCGGAAGACGGCGCGGCTGTGGGGCTGCGCCGTGCACCCGGAGAAGGCCGCGCTCTCGGCGCCGCCGTCGAGACGCAGGGGAAACTCGTTGTTGTTTTCAAACAGAAACCAGGCGGTGCAAAAGCGCCCGTCAAAATCCGCGCCGAGGGCGAGCACCCTCGCGCCGAAGCGGGTATACAGCTCTGCCGACGTGTCCGGACGCCGCAGCTCCGGCCTCGGGAGCTCCCCGACATGCAGGGGCATGGGACCGGCGGAGACGGAGGCCGCGCCCGGCTCGGCGACAGACAGGCGCAGGCGGATAAAGTCGGTGTTAAAGTAGGACAGATCGAAAAACGACAGGGCCGTGAGCGGGATCACCAGCATGGCCTCCCGGCTCTCCCAGGCGTCGAGGGTGAGGCTGAGGTTGACCGGCAGCTCGCAGGGGCCGACGAGGCAGCCCTCCGCGCGGACCTCGCGCGGCGCGTCGTTCTTGTTTCCGGCGGAGAGAAAGAGCGTCAGCCTCGGCGCGCCGTCGGCCCCCGGGGTCGTACAGCAGCCCGTGACCGTGAGCAGCACATTGTCGCACTCGAAGCTCCGCCCGTCTCCGTCCGCCGCCGCTGTGACCGGCAGGGCGAGCAGCAGGGACAGAGAGAGCAAAAGAGCAAGCAGCTTTTTCATGTTGACTCCTGTTTCTCTGCGGCGCTTCTGCGCATGACAGAGACGCCGGAATGATACTGTCATCCTGAGCGCCGGCGAAGGATCCCTGCTTCCGATCACGTATGCGGAAGGATCCTTCGCTTCGCTCAGGATGACAGACTTTGCATTGTTATTTTACGCTGAACAGAATATCACCGTAGGAGGGGTAGGGCCAGTACCTGGCCCCGCAGCGGACCTCCATGCTGTCCACCACGTCGCGCAGGCTTTGCATGGCGGGAAAGACCCGGTCGCGGTAGTAGCGGGCGGCGGCGTAGGTGTCGTTCTGGCTTTTGAGGCCGTCCATGGCGGCCTCCAGCGCCCGGCCGTGGATCGTGGCGGAGGCGATCAGGGAGCTGAGCTCCCCGGCGGTCTGCGTCTCGTAGCTCACATCCATCGTGGGCAGCAGGGCCTTCTTCTCGTTGGCGGTGCGGGCCAGGTCCCCGGTGCAGGCGGAGACTGCGGGCAGGATATCCTTCCACAGCATATCCAGCATGGTCAGCGCCTCGATGCGGATGACCTTGCAGTAGGCGTCAAGCTTCATCTCGCACCGCGCGCGAAGCTCGGTCTCGGTGTAGATGCGATGGCGCAGGAAGAGCTCCACATTCTTCTGGGCCAGGTATTCCGGCGTGCAGTCGGGGGTGGAGGGATAGTTGCACAGCCCCCGGTGGGCGGCCTCCACGGTCCACTCCTCGCCGTAGCCGTTGCCGTTGAAGATGATGCGGCGGTGCTTGCGGATGACCTCGCGGATCAGGTCGTGCAGCTCTCCGTCAAAGTCCTCCGCCTGCTCGAGCCGGTCGGCGTACTGGCGCAGGGACTCGGCCACGGCTGTGTTGAGCACCACGTTCGGCCCGGAGATGGACTGAGACGAGCCCAGCATGCGGAATTCAAACTTGTTGCCCGTGAAGGCAAAGGGGCTGGTGCGGTTGCGGTCGGTGGTGTCCTTGGGGAATTTCGGCAGCACATGCACGCCCACCTTGAAAAGCTCCTTTTCTCTTGCACCGTAGGGAGCACCCTTTTCAATGGCGTCGAGGATGGAGCTGAGTTCATCGCCGAGGAAGATGGACACGATGGCCGGGGGCGCTTCGGCGGCGCCGAGACGGTGGTCGTTGCCCGCGGAGGCAACGCAGATGCGCATGAGATCCTGGTAATCGTCCACCGCCTGGATCACCGCGCACAGAAACAGCAGGAACTGCGCGTTTTCCGCCGGAGTCTCGCCGGGCTCGAAGACGTTGATGCCGGTGTTGGTGGTGATGGACCAGTTGTTGTGCTTGCCCGAACCGTTGACGCCCGCAAAGGGCTTTTCGTGCAGCAGGCACACCATGCCGTGCTTGCGGGCGATGCGCTGCATGAGCTCCATGGTCAGCTGGTTGTGGTCAGCGGCGATGTTGGTGGTGGTATAGATGGGGGCCAGCTCGTGCTGGGCGGGGGCGGCCTCGTTGTGCTCGGTCTTCGCCATGACACCGAGCTTCCACAGCTCCTCGTCCAGCTCCTTCATAAACTCCTGCACTCTCGGCTTGATGGAGCCGAAATAGTGATCGTCCAGCTCCTGGCCCTTGGGCGGGCGGGCGCCGTAGAGCGTGCGGCCCGTGTAAAGGAGGTCCTTGCGCTTTTCAAAGACGCTCTTGTCGATGAGAAAATACTCCTGCTCGGGGCCGACGGTGGTGCGGACAGAGGTCACATCCTCGTTGCCGAAGAGCTTTAATACGCGCAGGCCCTCGCGGCCGATGGCCTCCATCGAGCGCAGCAGCGGGGTCTTTTTGTCCAGCGCCTCGCCGCCGAAGGAGCAGAAGGCCGTCGGGATGCACAGCACCCCGTCCTTGATGAAGGCGTAGGAGGTGGGGTCCCAGGTGGTATAGCCCCTGGCCTCGAAGGTGGCGCGCAGGCCGCCGGAGGGGAAGGAGCTGGCGTCCGGCTCACCCTGGATGAGCTCCTTGCCGGAAAACTCCATGATGACCTTGCCGCCGTCGACGGGGGCGATGAAGCTGTCGTGCTTTTCGGCGGTGATGCCGGTCATGGGCTGGAACCAGTGGGTAAAGTGGGTCGCGCCCTTTTCAATGGCCCAGTCCTTCATGGCGTTGGCGACCACGGTGGCGGCGCTGCTGTCGAGGCGCTTGCCCTCGTTCATGGAGCGCTGGACCTGTCGGAACACATCCTTGGGTAGACGCGCGCGCATGACCGAGTCATTGAAGACCATGCTGCCGAAATTGTCCGTGACTGTGTTCATAAAGTTCCACGCTCCTTGAATAATGAATCGAAAAACCGGCGGAAGCGTCGAGCCTCCGCCGGTCGCCGGTGATAAATTATATGGTGTGAATCCCGATTTGTCAATCAAAATGCACGGATTGTATTTTCACAATATGAGGCAGCGCGTCCTGCCGCGCGGGTACTGTGCATCGGGCCGGACTTTTTCTCTTGTCTTCCCGGAAAAAATTGCATATAATGGCAATTGAAACAGATAACGGGCGGGATCCCCCGCAGGACGGCGGGACCGAGACGGGTGCGCAGCGCCGACGGAGCAGAGGAGAACGGGACATGTTTGGGAAAAAGTTTCAGCTCAACAGTGAAAACTTCAAGGTCATCGAGGAGATCGGCAGACACATGCCCGGCGGCTTCTTTATTTATAAGGCGGAAAAGCCGGGGGAGCTGCTGTATGCCAACCACGCGGTATACGGGATCTTCGGCTGCAAAGACGAAGATGAGTTCCGGGCGCTCACCGGCAGCACCTTCAAGGGCATGCTGCACCCGGATGATTATGAGACGGTAACGAAATCCATCCAGGAGCAGGTCGACGGGGATGAGGCGCAGATGGACTATACGGAGTACCGCATCATCCGCAGGGACGGGGCTGTGCGCTGGGTGGACGATTACGGCCACTATACCCGTACCGATGCCTACGGCGGGATCTATTACGTCTTCATTTCCGACATCACGGAAAAGCACGAGCGCCTGGAGACCGACAAGGCCATGCGCCAGGCTGTCATCGAGGCGCTGAGCAAGTCCTATTTCGCCGTGTGGCTCATCACCGATATGGAGGAGGAAAGCTTTTCTCTCTTTCGCAACAGCGCCGTCGGAGAGTCGGGGTACAGTTTCTCCGGCCTCGACAGGATCAGAGACATGAAGTATTCCGAGGCGAAGGATTACTATATCCGCACCATGGTGGCCGAAATCGATCGGCCGCGGCTCGAGCGGGAGCTGTCGCTGGAATGCATCAACAAACGGCTGATCCACAGCCCGCATTACAACATGAACTATCTGCGCGTCATGCCCGACGGGACGGAGAAGTATTTCCGCATAGAGCTTGCCCGGATGGACATGCCCGACGGAAAGATGGGCGTCGTGTGCGGCTTCAAGGATGTGGACAGGGATGTGCGCCGCGGGCAGGCCCTCCAGCTCAAGCAGCAGCGGGACCTGGAACAGAGACTTGCCCTGCAGGAGCAGCTGCTCGAGCAGGAAAAGCACCGGGCGCAGCTGGACAACATGATCACGGCAATGGCCTCGGATTACCGCAGCGTATACCATGTGGACCTGGACAACAACGAGGCCATCTGCTACCGGTCGGACCCAAACGACCCGGATCACTATGTGGAGGGCATGCATTTTCCCTTTTATGAGCACTTTGCCGAATATGGGGAGAAATATGTGGACGAGCAGTACCGGGAGGGCTATCGCCGGTTTATTGAGCCGGATCATATCCGCGAGGCGCTCCTGACCGAGTCCATCATCGCTTACCGCTACCTTGCCCGCCGGGACAGCGGGGAGTATTACGAAATGCTCCGCATGGCGGGCGTGCGCCATCCGGCGGACCGGGACGACCACATCGTCCACGCCGTGGGCATCGGCTTTACGGTGATCGACGCGGAAATGCGCGAATCGCTGGAGCAGCGCCGGGTGCTGGTGGAGGCCCTGGATGCGGCCAGACAGGCAAACGCCGCAAAAACGTCGTTCCTGTCCAGAATGAGCCACGAGATCCGCACACCCATGAACGCCGTCATCGGTCTCAACAGTCTTGCCCTGAAGGATGAGACCCTGCGCCCCAAGACGCGCGAATACCTGTATAAGACCGGCGAGAGCGCCAAGCATCTGCTCGGCCTCATCAACGACATCCTGGACATGAGCCGCATCGAGTCGGGCAGAATGGTGCTGCGCAATGAGACCTTCTCTTTCAGCGCTATCATGGAGCAGATCAATACCATGGTCATGTCCCAGTGCAGCGACAAGGGCCTGAAATACGAGTGCCGGATCCTGAGCCGGGTGGACGACCATTACATCGGGGATGACATGAAGCTCAAGGAGGTGCTCATCAACATCCTCAGCAATGCCGTGAAGTTTACCGATGCCCCCGGACACATCACCATGACGGTGGAGCGGACAGCCATCTTTGGCGACCAGTCCACGATGAAGTTCTGCATCGAGGATACCGGCATCGGCATGGACAAGGAGTTCATCCCCAAAATCTTTGATGCCTTCTCCCAGGAGGATGGCAGCCGCAAAAGCAAATACGGCAGCACGGGCCTGGGCATGGCGATCACGAAAAACATCGTGGAAATGATGAACGGGACGATCGAAGTCGAATCCCAAAAGGGCGTCGGAACAAAGTTCACGGTCATTGTCAGTCTGCGCAACTGTGAGCAGATGAACGTAAAGCGGGAGATCGATCCGAGCACGCTGAAGGTCCTCGTCGTGGACGACGATCGAATCGCGACAGAACATGCCCGGACCGTGCTGGACGAAATCGGCATCCGCACCGATGTGTGCTATGACGGGGAGACAGCGCTGAACATGCTTGAGCTTCAGCATGCCAAGCAGGAGCCCTACAATCTCGTGCTGATGGATTGGAAAATGCCGGGGATGGATGGGCTGGAGACCTCAAAACGGATCCGGGAGCACTTTGACAGCGAGACGACCGTCATCATCCTGACCGCCTACAACTGGGATGAGATCGCAGGCGAGACCATTGTGGACAGCTTCCTGTCCAAGCCCCTCTTTGCCTCCAATGTCCTGGAGGAGTTTGAGCGTGTCGCCCGCAGGAATAATATGAGCCTGTTCAAGGAGAAAAAGCGTGCGGATCTGAAAGGGCGCCGCATCCTTCTGGCAGAGGACATGGAGGCAAACGCCGAAATCATGATGGACATCCTGGCCCTGGAGGATGTGGAGGCCGATCATGCGGAAAACGGCCGGATTGCCCTGGAGCTGTTTAAAAACAGTCAGCCCGGTCTGTACAGCGCGATCCTGATGGATGTGCGCATGCCAGTGATGGACGGCCTGGAATCTGCCGCGGCGATCCGCGCTCTGGACCGGGTGGACGCAAAAACGATCCCCATCATCGCCCTGACCGCCAACGCCTTTGACGAGGATGTGCAGCGCTCCCTGCAGGCAGGCATGAACGCACACCTGACAAAGCCGGTGGAAACGGAGCATCTGTTCCAGACTCTGGGCGAGCTGATCTACGAGGCGGAAAACCCGGCCTCCCGGTGAGTGGACGAGACACGGCGAAATTTAAAATAAGGTAAATTTTACTTGCATGTCATATCGGGCGTTTGTTATAATGAAAGCGAAAAAAACTGCCGCAGGCGGCGAACACCTTCGGCGGACCGAACAACAATGCTTACAGGGAGGTATTCCAAATGACTACTGTACGCCGCGGCATCCCGGCGCTGTTTCTCGGGGCGCTGCTGTGCCTGCTCCTGCTGTTGTGCCTGACGCCCTCGGCCTGGGCCGACGGCAGCACAGTGGCGGATTTGCAGACCGCTATCAACAGCGGCGACGCAATCTTCACCCTGACCGATGACATGACGATCTCCGACGGCTTTTTCGACGGCAGATACGGGCTTACGCTGATCGTCCCCCCCAACAAAACGCTGACCGTTACCGGCGGCACAGCAGAGCTCTATGGACTCACGCTTAACGGCGGCACCGTGAAGATTTCCGGCGGCACCTTCCGGGTGAATGAAAAGTTCACCTATAACAGCGGCACGGTGGAGGTCCTCGGCGAGTGCTTCAACCTCTTCCCCGCGGCGGACGTCCTGGCGTTGACTGACTTCTCGCAAGTGTTCTCCTATGATTCGGATGACTTCGTGACAAGCCTGCTCTATGCGCCGACAACGGATGCAGAGGCTTCAGCGGCGATCAATTCCATTAACGATCTGGACGAGCGCTTCTTTGCGGACCTTGTCATCAAGTTCCCCTGGACCGTGACCGGCAATCAGGCC
>CADBJU010000038.1 GCA_902795045.1 Oscillospiraceae bacterium
CGATGCTTGACCGGATCAATGAGATCATGGCGGCGATCTGCGACCGCTGCCACTTCACCTTTGTGCTCTCGGATCAGCCCCAGCTGGACGCCTACTGCGCAGCCTGCATGATCGAGGCCCAGATCACGGCCGCCGTGGCCGCCGGACGCTATGAGGGCTTCCGCCTCGGGATCGAGGCCGCAGGCAATAAAAATGCCCCTGCCTGTGCGGGTACACAGACAAGGGCACTCACGATCTAAACGACCATGAAGACAACACATAATATAGCACAATCCAAAAACAAATGCAAGGGAGGGATAACAGATGGATAACAACGCGATAGAGCCATCCTATTGGGCCGTCGTTCCCGCGCCGGTGCGTTACGATGAATCCATCCCGCCGAATGCAAAAATTCTCTACGCCGAGATATCCAGCTTGACACACATGACGGGCTATTGCTTTGCCGACGATGATTATTTTCATCGGGTTTTCGGGTTCTCCCTACGCACAATTCGGCGTCTTCTGGACGCTCTGAATGCCGCCGGATACATAAGGCTTGAGGTGAAGCGAGGGCCGAACAACGCCATCGAAGGGCGGCGAATTTATGCAGGCATCAACCCTCTCGGAGACGCGGAAAGCGGTTTTGACAAAATTGTCAAAACCGGAAAAAATGCCGGTCCGGTTTTGACAAAATTGTCCACCGGTTCGGACAAAATTGTCAAAACCACTATTGTAAAACAAGAAATATTATCAGAATCCCCCCTTAATCCCCCCAAGGGGAAAACGCGGAGAAAACGGAATCCGGCGCTGAAGGATAAGCCCGATTGGAAGCCGGAGCGTTTCGCCGGTTTGCGTGAGTTCTACCCAAATGGCTACTGCAAGGATAAGCAGGCCGAGATTCGAGCGTGGGACAAGCTCCGTCTTTCTGACGAAGAGATTGACGAGATGGCCAAAGGCCTATCTCGCATGAAGGAAGATCCGGAATGGAAGCGCGGGATCGGCATTCCTCACCTCTCCACCTTCCTCAATCGGCAGCGATGGCGAGACGCCGAACAGTTTACGCCGGAGGATGAGAAGAAGGCGCCGCCCGCAGCTGAGCCGCAGAACGGAGGGTATCAGCGATGGACGTAAAACCGACCGCGCAGGTCTCTGTGATCGGCTCCATGGTGATCGATCCCCGCACCGTGCCTCTGATGATGCAGACGCTGACGGCGGACTGCTTCAGCGATCCCGTCTGCCGCAACGCCTTTGAGGCCATCAAAAAGCTCTGGGGTGCCAACGACAGGATCGACCCGATCACCATCCTGGACGCCATGGGCGGCGACCGGTACGCCGAATTTATCGCGGCCGTGATGCAGCTGACGCCGACGGCGAAAAACTGCGAGGAATACGCAGCGATCGTCGTCCGGCAGCACGAGTTTGAAGCGATCAAGGCCGCCTGCTTTGACATCGCCACCGGCACGCTCGACCTGGACGAAGCCAGGCAGAAGCTCGGCGAGGCGGCCAAGCTGCTGGTCCGCGGCCACGAGCGCACCCGGCGCTTTTCCTACCTCGACATTGTCAACCGCTTCACCGACCGGCAAAACGACGAGACGCCGCGGGACTACCTGGACTTCGGCATTGAGGTCATGAACCGGCGCGTGCACGTCGGCCTTGGAGATTTCGTCATCCTCGGCGCCTACAGCTCCGTCGGCAAGACGGCCTTTGCCTTGCAGCTGGCGCGAGCGATCAGCGGCAACGGCAAGCGCGTCGGCTTTTACAGCTACGAGACCAACGAAGAGCACGTCGGCGACCGCATGATGGCCAACGCCGCGAGTATCAGCCTGCAGGCGATCAAGGAGAAGCGGCTGAGCGCGGACGACTGGGAAAACACGGTCTATGAAGGCTCGCGCGCCGAGCGTTACGACTTCGACCTGATCGAGAGCGCCCACATGAAGGTAAGCGATCTGAGGGCCGACGTCCTCGCCAACCGCTACCAGGTCGTGTTTATCGACTACGTGCAGATCATCCCAGGGCAAAGTCAAACCAAAGAACGGAAGGACATCGTTGCCGACACCAGCATGGCGCTGCACCTCATGTGCCAGGAGCTCGGCGTCACGGTGATCGCACTCAGTCAGGTGACACTGCCGGATAAATCGGTATCCGGCAAGCGCCGCTGGGTGAGCATGCAGGACCTGCGCGAAAGCAAGCAGCTGCTGCAGGACGGCGAGACGATCATCCTGATGGATCTCGAAAACACCCTGGATCGAAACAGCGACCGCGTGCTGATCGTCGACAAGAACAAGGACGGCCCTGTGGGCAACTTCTTCCTCAAGTTCGATGCGGATCACATGCGCTTTTACTACCGCGAGGACGATCCGCCGCCGGCATCGCAAAAGAAAACCAGCAAGGGCGGCCAGATCGACGGACAGACAAATTTTGTGGAGCTCCCGGACGACCAGGAGATCCCGTTTTAAGGAGACAGACAGATCATGAAGACAAAGATCCTCAAAGCGACCTATGAGGGCTATACGGGTAAAAAGCTCTGGAAGGTCACGCACCCCGATTACAAAGAATCGGTGACGGCCTGCGCGCCGGATTTCCAGGCGGCCATCGTCGCCGCCGCGAAGGCGCTGAACACGGAATGGACGGCGTATCGCTTTTATGCGTTCGCCGAAGTTTCGCCGGCATAAGGAGGGCAGCATGGAAATCGGACAAGCCTACACCTTCACTCCGTGCGCCCTGCTGATGACCGAGCCGGGCACCAGCTACATGCCGAAGGACGCGCCGCGGGGCAGGAGATCCAGGGCAAGACGCCGGACGAGCTCGCCGAGTTCTCCATCATCGTCTACTCGATCGGCAACCAGCTCGGCCTCGCCGACTGGATTCTGCGCCCAGGCCCGAACGCGATTGTGATAAGCACTGAGGATATGGAGGCGGCACTATGACGCGGAAACGCCTGGTCAAGCTCCTCATGGGCTGCGGGTACAGCCGGAACGACGCGCAGCTGCTCGCAGACAGCGCCAGAGCCTATCCGAGCTATGCCGAGTACTGGCGTCGTCGTCAGTCCTTGATATTTAGCTTTCACAAGGCCACACTCCCCGCAGCACGGGCGCTGCGTCAAATGGCGAAAGCCCTGAAGGCCATCGACTGGGACGCTTGTGCAGCCGCCACCCGCCAACTTATAAACGCCTTAAAAGGATCGGAGGAATCAACATCATGACCATTGCATTTGAAGTCACGCTAATCATCGTCATGCTCGCCTGCGTGCTTTTCCTCTTCGGGGACCAGCAGCACAGATTTCGTATCGAGTACGCGATCATCTTCACGGCCGCGGCCGTGGCCATGCTGGCGCTGCTCCGGGTGCAGCTGCCGCTATGAACCGGCGCGCAAGAAAAGCCATGGCCGGGCGCATCCGCTTTGTCGGGTGCGCCCGCTGCGGCGAGACGGACATGCCCCTGCGCAAGGTCGGTGACAAATACTACTGCCCGGCCCACGTGCCCGAATCGGACACACCATCAGAGAAAGGATATCCGCAGCATGATTAAACTCGGAAATACTTATTTCGATCCCTCGGCGATCGAGGCAATTACCCCGGTTCCCGGTGTGTTTCCCGACAGCTCCACTGGCTGCTATGTTGTCGGCATGGCCAGCAAATTCACTGTCAAGATCTACATCGGCGCAGAAGAACTGGAGGCTGCGCTGATCAGCGCCGGGCTGCTTCCGTCTCCTGATGCGGATGAGCCCGAAGGGATCCCGCTGACAGAGGCCCAGCGCCATGAGCTGGCTGGGCTGTACCGCGCCGGCTATCTGTACATGGCCAAGGATATCAATGGCTGCAGCTATGCTTATATCGACGTGCCGGAGAAACACGGCGCGTATTGGGACAGCCACGATAACGGCAAGCCGCAGCGCCTGACCGAGGACTACGACTTCCTCGCCTATGAGGACGACCGCCCGGTGTTCATCCCCGCTGTGCTGGGCGTGCCGGTCCCTCCGGCGCCGCTGTTTACTCCGGATCCGGAGGTGCAAGGTGGGAACTGACAACGAAAAGCACACGCTTGTTTATGAAACAGAAGACGGAATACTCATTCCGATCGATACGATCCCCTACGTAGGAATCCCCGAGGGCGATCCAGCGGGTGCTCAGTGCAATTTCGACTGCTCCTCTTTTTCCGTCACTGTCACGGTGGACCCCGACAGCGAGTTTGCCGGACATTGGGCCATGCTCCGGCGGTTGCTTGCACTGGAGCCGCTTCCCAGGAAGCTGAGCAGGAAGCGCTTTGTCAAGTGGCTCATGGCGCTGGGCGTCCCGCGGGATTATGCCGTGGCAGCAGCGGCAGCCGGCGCAAGAGACTGCGGCAGCTATGCAGCAGCCTGGGCCGACCTCGTGAACCACTACGGGATGGAGGCGCAGAAATGATCAATTGGGCTAAATACAAGAGGGCTCCCTCGCCCTGCCTCATGCCATGGGCAGCCGGGGAGCGTGAGCTTCCAAAGCACCTCAGTAAAAAGCGGTTCATCAAACTCATGATGTCTATCGGCCACAGCCGGAACGCCGCTGTGACTGCGGCGGAGGCTGCTGTTTTCCTGCGTGCGCCATTTGCGTCTGCCTGGGCGGGAGAAGTCGGCGCTGCCGCCGGCTGCATATCCAAACCCAAGCTGCTCATTCCTCAGGGCACTCTTGTATTTGAAATAGACGGCAAGAACTATGCCGCCATGCTCTTTTAGTTAAACACGAAGACGGATGCGTTAAGCGCTGCGGTCTGATATCACTGACAAGGAGATCAGACCGTGGCAAAGAACAAAATGAAAAAGATCATCCACGCGGGGGCGCTCGTCATCGAGGCGGTGTACCCCCGTATGGATCGGCGGGACAGCGAGCGCGCCCGCGCGGCCAAGCGTAAGGCCAGCACCGAGGCGCAGAAGCGGATGAATCAAATCTACAGCTGGCAAAAGCTTGAGCTGATGCTCGCCGCGAACTTCCGCCCCGGGGATCTCGTCGTGACGCTGACCTATGACGACGCCCACCTGCCGGAGAGCCGCAAGGCCTCCGAGCTGCGCCTCAAGTACTTCCGGCAGCAGCTGACCGTGCACCGCGTCATGACCGGCCAGGAGCTCGTGATGATCTGGAACACCGAGCACAAGCACGGCGACGGACGCTGGCACCACCACACGGTGATCAACGCAACCGGCGACGACTACGATCTGATCCGCAGGTTCTGGATCTACGGCAGCGACATCGAGATCAAGCCGCTGCGCGTGGACAAGGAGAAGAACTACGAGACCCTCGCCCGTTATATGTGCAAGGAGGAGGGTGAACGACTCGGGCAGCGCAAGTGGAGCTACACCCGCAACGCCCGCAAGCCCGAGGTCGAGACCTTCCGCGTGGAGGAGGACACCACCGTGCAGGTCCCGAAGGGCGCGACGGAGATCTCCGTCTTCAGCGACAGCAACCAGTACGGCAGCGCCCGCGTCATCAAGTACCTGGCGCCGGGCTGGGAGAAGCGGCCGACGGTGCGCGCCAAACGGCGGCGCCGGAAGGTCCGGACTTGATTCTTTTTATTTAATTTTTCAGCCTTGGAAAATATGTTATTCTTAGGATAAAAGGAGGAAAAAGCATTGATTCCCAAAGGAAAACGTGGTAAGATGTTGACAGTCGAGGACGGGTTCCTGATCTGTCCCCGCTGCGGACACAAGGTCAAGAGGATCACTCCTGACGAGTCCGCCGACCGCGTGCTTGTGTACTGCAAGGCGCGGGAGTGCAAAAGCGAATTTTATATCATGATTTCCGAGGGCCGGTGCTTTGAGAGCCGGGGCCAATGACCAACGCAGACATGCGAAATGGTTGTTGGCCCCGGCTCTTTTTGCGTTTTCGGCTGATTCCATGGAGGTGATAGCCCATGGCGCTGAGACCGCTTCGCCCATGCCGGCACCCGGGATGTCCCGTGCTCACCCGTGAGGGATGGTGCCCCAAGCACCGGCCGCAGCATAAGCGGCGCATCAGCGCGGAGTGGCACGGCTGGTATCTGCTGCCGATCTGGACGGACAGGCTGAGGCCCGATCAGCTGCTACGCGAGCCGTTTTGCCGGGAGTGCGCCAAGTCAGGCACCCGCACCTATGCCACCGTCGTCGACCACGTCCGTCCCTTCCGGGGGGACTGGACGCTGTTCACGGATCCTGGCAATCTGCAGAGCCTGTGCGAGACCTGCCACAACCGCAAGACCGCGTTGGAACAGGCGCAGGACCGTCGGGAATCGGACAAAAGCAAGCCTTGATTGCCGCCGCTGCCTACGTAGCGCGCAGCGGGCGCGCCCTGGCATCCTGCGCACGGTGCGAGGCCACGCGGGCGCGGCCCCTTCGGGGCGAACCCCTCCCCCGGGGGTCAAAAAGTTTTGAGGCCCCTTCCTGGATACCCCGTGTCCCCTCAAACGCGCAGAAATTTCCCCGATCGAGGTGAGAAAATGCCGACCCCGCCGAAAACGACCGCCAACATGGCCAAGCATCTGACCCAGGAGGAGCTGGAAGCCCGCGCCCAGGCTGAAGCCGACTTCCTGCCGACCAGGACGCCGGCGCCGCCGAAGGGCTTCACCGTCAAGAGCGCCGAGCGCAGGATCTGGGATCGCATCATCCAGGACATGGAGGGCTACAAGATCCTTGACCGCCTGGACACCGACGTGCTGGAGATCTACTGCCGGCAGCTCGTGCGGCTGAAGACGCTGCGCAGCATGTTTGCGTCTCTGTTGGAGAACGACAATACGCCGCGCAAGGCCGTCCTGTCGACCTCGGCGGAGATCAAGGGTCTGGAGAGTACGATCCTCAGCTACGCCACCAAGCTCGGTCTTACGCCGGAGAGCCGGGCGCGCCTGGCGCTCAACGCCGTGCAGTCGCCCGACGAGGATCCGGACGGAGATATGTTTGCATGACGACGGCCGCGCTGAAGGACAACCCCTGCAAGCCGGACTGCCCGCGGCGGAACGATCATTGTCACGGGGATTGCCCGGACTATGCCGTCTATAACGCCGCGAACGAAGTGCGCCGGGAGGCCAGGCAGAAGAACAGGCCGTGCCAGGAATACGAACGGGATAAAGGCGCCCGTGCCGAGCGCAAGCAGCGGGCAAACAAATAGCGAGGATCCAGATGTCGGAACGGTGGAAAAGCGGAAAACACCATATCGTGTCCCAGGTTGCCAAGAAGTGCGCACAGGGCGACTGGCGCCGCTTCTGCGGTCCGTATGAGATCAAGGCCTATGAGCGCCACCTGCGCGATCTGGAGCGCCAGGGCACGCCGGATTTTCCCTACGTGTTCGACACGACGCGCGCCGACCGCATCATCCGCTGGTTTTCAACGATCTGCCGGCACGTGCGCGGGCCGCTGGCCGGGCAGCCGATCCGCCTGGATCCCTGCCAGATCTTCGACCTGGGCTGCGTCTATGGATGGGTCCATCTGGAGACCGGCGCCAGGCGTTTCCGCATCACCTACAACAAGCGCGCCCGCGGCATGTGGAAGAGCACCGAGAAATCCGGTCAGGCACTTTTCCACATGTGCGCGGACGCCATGTACCCGCCCTATGAGCCGGAGAAGGCCGTGTATGAGATGGCCCCGGAGGTGGAATGCGCGGCGGTCGACCGTGAGCAGGCCAAGCGCGTGTTCGGTGACGCCCGCCTGATGGCCCTTGCCTCCCCGCAGATTGCGAAGCGCCTGAAGATCCCCAAGAGCGAGACGGCGCCTCTGAAGCATAAGAAGCTGGGCGGCTTTATGCGGCCGCTGAGCCGGGACACCAAGAACAAGGACTCCGGCGCCCCGTGCTATGTCGTCATCGACGAGTATCACGCCCACCCCACGAGCGCGATCTACGACATTGAAAAGAGCTCCCTGGGCAAGCGTGCGCAGTGCTTGCTTGACGTGATCACCACGGCCGGCGACGATGCGCAGTCCAAACCCTGCTATCGCGAAGAGCTCTATGCCAAGCAGATCCTCGACGGAGATCAGATTGCCGAGCATTACTTTGTGATGATCCGCGAGCTTGCGCCAGAGGCCAACGTCCACGATAAAACGGTGTGGCCACAGGCCAACCCCGCGCTGCGTTCCGTTATCCTGGCCGATGAGCTGGCCGCCGGTCTCCCCTCCGCTGAAAAGGCCGCGGAGATCTTCGGCGGCGCGGATGCGCTCCGGGAGGCTGCCATCTACGGGCGGCAGATGCTGCAGACCATCACCGACGACTACACCGAGGCCTACGGCAGCAACGACCCCGACAAGATCCGCAACTTCCTGATCCGCCGGATGTGCGTCTGGCAGATCGGCGCCGTCAATCACTACCTCGACGAGCACTGCATGCAGCTTGTCCGTGAGTCCATGATTTCCCCACAGGAATTCGCGGCCTTGACGGATGGGTTGGAATGCTGGATCGGCTTCGACCTTGGCAAACGCATCGACCTCTCCGGCGTCGGTGCGGTGTTCCTGCTGCCGGATGGGCGCGTCGCCGTGAAGATGTACGGCTTCCTCCCGGAAGGCGCCGCCCAGCGCCACGAGCGCACCGACCGCGTGGCCTACATCGCCTGGGCGAAAGACGGCTACTGCACGCTGACGCCCGGCGACGTCACCGACAACAGCTATATTGCCGACTGGATCGAGGCCGGCGAGCTGCAGCACGGCTGGCGTCTGGTGGAAATCTGCTACGACGGCCACAACGCGACGGACCTGGCCATCGCCCTCTGCGAGCACTACAGCAATGAAGATATCTGCGTAGAGATCGCGCAGAGCTGCGCCGGTCAAAACATCGCGGTTAAGGGATTCCGCGATTTGCTGCTGGCACGCAAGCTGGTCCTCGAGTACAGCCCCCTGGTGCTCTGGTGCCTGGCAAACGCCGTGGAGATCAAAAACAACTACGGCGATATCAAGCTGAGCAAGAAGCACAAGGACGACACCGAGCGCATCGACCCCGTGGCCGGCATGATGAACGGCCTTGCGCGGGCGCTGGTAAGGAAAGAAAACCCATCGCTGGGCGACGCGATCGCCTCTGGCGCGTGGGGCATGTAGAAAGTGTCCGATTTGGACACAGACTGGAGAAGACTGTGAAGCAGAAAAAGAGCAAGATGGCGGACGTTCTTGTCCTGCTGGTCCTGGTGATCGGCCTCGCCTCCGTTGCCTTCGGCGCCTGGCTGATCTACCCGCCGGCTGGCTTTATCGTCGGCGGCGTCGAGACCGCGGCGCTGGCTATTCTGACAATCATCGGAGGGTCGTTTGATGAGACTGGACAGAGGAATTAAGGCCGTCTTTGGCATCCGGGATGAGGCGTCCCCCTCGCCCTCCCCTACGCTCACCCTGGGCGACGCCACCGGTTGGCCGTCGACCCTGGCCGGCATCAGCGGCGTGTCGGAAACAAGCGCCATGAAGCTCTCGGCCGTCTGCCGCTGTATCGAGCTGATCAGCCAGTCGGTGGCCAAGCTCCCCATCTACTGCGTCAACAAGAAGACGCACGAGCGCGTCGACCACGATATCCTTTACCTGCTGAATGTCCGCCCCAACGATGCCATGACGCCCAGCGTGGAGCGCCAGATGGTCGACGGCAACCGCCTCGCCGGCGGCAGCGGTTATGAGTGGATCATCCGCAGCCCGCGCACCGGGCGCCCGGTAGAGCTGATCCCCCTTCCATGGGAGCTGGTGACGCCCTGGCGCGACAACAACGGCCGCATGTGGTTCGGCGTCATCAATCCGATCTCCGGCGAGCCGATGGTGCTGCCGAATGAGGACGTCAAGCGCGTGATGGCCTACACGCACGACGGGATCCACGGGATCTCCGTGCTGAGCCGGGCGGCGGAGGTGATTTCCGCCGGACGGGCAACGCAGCAGTATGAGCTTTCCTACTTCGCCAACGGCGGCGCTCCCAGCGGAACGCTGGAAACGGACACCGACCTCAACGGCACGAAGGAACGCATCAAGCAGGACGGAACGACAGAAACCGTTACCTATCGGCAGATCATGCGAGAGGAGTGGGAAAAGGTCCATTCCGGCCCGAAGAACTCGCACCGTGTGGCCATCCTCGACCACGGGCTCAAGTATAAGCCCATCACGATCTCTAACGTCGACGCACAGCTGGTCGAGTCCAAGGATGTGACGGTGAGCGATATTGCGCGCTTCTTTGGCGTGCCGCTGTCCAAGCTCTATGCCGGGAAACAGGCCTACAACAGCAACGAGCAGAACGCGATCGACTATGTCACGAGCACGCTGCACCCGGTTGCCGAGCAGTATGACGAGGAAAACAGCTATAAGCTGCTGCCGGACTGGGAACTGCGCAACGGTCTCTGGCTAAGCATCAACCTGATGGCAGAGCTCAAGGGCGACTCCGAGTCTCGCGGCAACTGGTACAAGGCCATGCGCGAGGTCGGCGCTTTCAGCGCAGACGATATCCGCGATCTGGAAGACCTGCCCAAGATCGAGGGTGGCGATATCTACTACGGAAACAAGAACTTTGCCCCACTGGATAACTTCCGCGAGATCAGCAGGGCGTCGGCGGGCGCCGGAAAGGAATGAAATCATGAGAGTCCCCTTTAACGGTTACGTCGTTTCGGACGACGACGCTTTCTTTTACCGTTTTTTCGGATACAGCTGCGTTTGTCCTGCGGATCTGCGCGCTGCCATCGAAAAGAACCCCGCCGGCGAGGAGCTCGTGCTTGAGGTCAACAGCCCCGGCGGCAACGTCATGGCCAGCAACGAAATGTACAGCATCCTGCGTGCCTTGCAGGGCGTTGATGCTGTCGCCGAGGTGCAGAGTCTGGCGGCCAGCGCCATGAGCTATGCAATCCTCGGTTGCCGGCGCGTAATGATGAGCCCGGTCGCACAGATGATGATCCACCTGCCCGCGGTGGCCTCCGACGGCAACTATCACGATCATCAGCACAGTGCCCTGGTGCTCAAGAGTATCGGCGAGAGTATCCTCAACGCCTATGAGGTGCGCTGCGCCGGCCGCACCGATCGCAAAGCGCTGCGGCAGATGATGGAAAAAGAGACCTGGATGCCGGCGCAGGACGCCGTCGCGGCCGGCCTGGCCGACGGCATTCTGTACCAAGAGGGCGAAACGCCCCTGACGATCCCCGGCAGCATCACTAACGCGCTCGGCGGAGGGATCCGGGCTCTGGCCCTCTCCGCCGGCTGTATGCCCAGCGCAGCGGAGCTGCGCGACAAGTATCAGCAGCTCGGCCTCACGCCGCCGGCGAACGGCGACCCGGCCGCTTCCCCTGCTTTCCCCGCCGAAAAGGCGTTGAAAGACGACTGGCGCAACAGTGCCCGCCTGTCGATAGCTAAAGCAAAATATTTTTAAGGAGGATCCTACCATGAAAAACAACCACAGGCGGAGACTGATCGACCTGACGACTCAGCGCTCCCAGCAGCTGGCTGCGGCCGACGAGGCCCTCGAAGCCAACGACCAGGCGGCGTTTGACGCAGCCATGTCCAAGGTCAAAGATCTGGACGCTCAGATCAAACAGGTCAAAGACCTGATCGCCGCCCATGAGGCGACCCCCGCGGACATTGAGCACGCCATGAACGAGCAGCAGCGCGGCGAAGCGGCGTTTAAACGTGCGAGTGTTGTCCGCGCTTCGAACGAATATGCGCGCGCTTTCTGCGATGCTGTCCGTTCTCGCGTTGCCCCCAACAATGTGAACAACGACCGATTTGGTGTTCTGATGAACGCTCTCACTGAAAGCGGCAACGACGGCGTCGACGGCGGCTTCCTGGTTCCCATTGACATGCAGACCCGTATCATTGAGCTGATGCGTGAAGACATCGACCTTGGCCAGCTGGTCAACGAAGAAATGGTGACCACGCTGTCCGGCTATCGCGTGATCGATACGGCCCCCACCACCGGCTTTACCAAAGTGTCCGAAATGGGCGCCATCCCGAAGGATGATCAGCCGGCCTTCCGCCGTGTCCCCTACTCTGTTGAAGAGTATTCGCTGATTGTTCCTATTTCCAATGATTTGCTCAACGACAACGATGCCGGCCTGATGGAATACCTCTCCCGCTGGATGGCGAGGAAGGCTGTCATCACCCGCAATCTTCTCGTGCTGGCCAAGCTCAAGGCGCTGACCCCGACGCCGGTTGCTGCCGACGGCGAAATCAAAGCGATCAAACGCGTTCTGAACAAGGGCCTGGATCCCGCTATTTCCAGAGGAGCCATCCTGCTGGCCAACCAGAGCGCTTATGACTGCCTCGATCAGCTTGAGGACAGCATGCACCGCAGCCTGATTCAGCCGGATCTGACCGACAACGGTTTCGAGCGCTTCAAGAAGCGCCCCATCCACTGTGTTTCCGATGCGCTCCTCGCCAACGCGGAGGCCGGTTCTCCGCTGTTCATCGGCAATCTGAAGCAGTTTATGACGATCTTCAATCGCCAGGCCATGGAATTTGCAAGCACCAACGTCGGCGGCAATGCGTGGAACACCAACAGCACCGAAGGTCGCGCCATCATGCGTCTTGACGTGCAGACTATGGACACCGATGCCGCCAAGTATCTGCAGCTTGCCGGCGGCCTTGACGAGGACGAGGACGACGGCGGCGAGGGCTGATTCCCATGGCTACGAGCAGCACTGTCGCGGCGACAATCACCGCCGATCTGGTGACACGCTGCCTGCAATATTGCAAGCTGGAAGAGATTGCCGATAACCCTGACGAACGTGCGCTCTTCATAGACTTCATGGCTGGCGCCGCCAGCTATCTGGCCAAGAACAACATCCCGGAGGATGATCCGCAGTACCGGCTCATCCTCTTTGGGATGACGCTGCACGATTACGACCACAGGGACGACGTGCAGAGCATCCAGGCATACCCTGCGAACATCCGGCTGAAGATCGATCAGCTGAAACAGGCCAATTTTAACTACGGTTAAGGCCGGTGCTTTGAGAGCCGGGGCCACGTGTCCGATTTGGACACGCGGCCCCGGCTTTTTCTTTTGGAGGTGAAATCCGTGATCGATCCCGGCAAGATGCGGCACCGCATCACGTTCAAACAATTCAACGGCGAGCGCGATGAGTACGGCGACCCGCTGGATCACGACGAGAGCAACTGGAAGGACGTCGCCACAGTCTGGGCGTCCATCGACCCGATCAGCGGCCGCGAGTTCTACGAGGCCGGGCAGAGCCAGAGCGAGGTCACGCACAAGATCCGCTGCCGGTACCGCCCCGGGCTCAAGAACGAAATGCGGATCTACTACAAGTCCCGCCGCTTCTACATCGTGTCGATCATCGACTGGGAGGAGCGGCACGAGAGCCTGCTGATCATGGCAAAGGAGCTGGTCGAATGAGCGTCACCTTTGACACCCGCGAGCTCAAAGCTTTTCAGCTGACCATTCAGCGCATGGGCGGGATCCCGGCCAAGGTGGCCACCAAGGCCGCCGGCAAAGGAGCCACTGTCGTGCGCCGCGAGGTGCGCAGCCGGATCCCGGTCGGTGAGACCGGCGAGCTGAAGCGCGGCATCAAGCGCAAGGGCGAGCGCAGCCGGATCAAGGGCAAGAAGGTCTACGACCTGATGTTTGACCCGGCGAAAAACTCCATCTTTCAGAAGCCGGTCAAGCACCCAGGCGAGGCCGGCAGCACCAGCACCAAAGGCGGCCACGCCTATTACCCCGCGTCGATGCAGTACGGCTTTCTCACCCGCAGCAAGGGCGGCGGCTATTCCTATGTGCCCGGTTATCAGTTCATGGACAAGGGCACCGAGGCCGCGGCAGCGCCGGCGAGCCAGGCAGTCATCGATACCGCAGTAAAGGAGCTGCAAAACGAATGGCTCAAGAAATGACCCCTGAAAAGCTGATTTCCGAGGCTCTGGAGCAAATGGAGCACCGGCCGATGAAGCTTTACCCGTTCTCGGCGCTCAAAAACGCTGCAGCGCCCTTCGGATTTTACCGCCGCAGCGCTGAAAGCGAAGAGGACGCGCTCGACGGCCCCACCGGCCTGATGAGCGCGGACTTTGAGATCTCGATCGTCGTTGCGACCTATGAGCAGCTGAGCGCCTACTGCATGGCTGCCCGGGCTGCGCTGCTGGCGCTGCGCGGCGTGGAGCGCGACGGCCTCCTGATCGAGTCCGTCACCGTCCGGCTGGCCTCGCCGGATCTCGAAGAAACCGAGGTCAACCTGTACCGCAGGGTTTATATCCTGCACATCGATTATCAATACACCAGATAAGGAAAGGAGATCCCACTATGAAATCCAATTCCGTCGGTACCAAGCTGATCGTCGACGGCAAGACCGTCGGCGGCCTTACCAGCATCAACGGCATCGACATCAACGCCGACAGCATCGACGTCTCCGACCTCTCGAACACCACCGGCTACAAAGAGAAGCTGCCCGGCTGGAAGGACGTCTCGGATCTGACCGCCTCCGGCTTCATGGACGGTGAGGATGAGGGCCAGGATGAGCTCTACACCCTGCTGGCCAGCGGCAACGTCGTCGACTGCTCCATTGTCCTCCCCGCAAAGATCGGCAAGACCTGGTCCTTCAAGGCCGGCGTGATCCGCTTCTCGACCTCGATCGACGTCAATGACGCGGTCAAGTTCGATATGACCCTTGCCGTCAGCGGCCAGCCTGTCCTCGCGGCCACGCAGCAGGCGCAGGGCAACGGCTAAGGAGGGCCTGACAGATGGACAACAATACCACCGTGATCCTTGAGCTCGACCGCCCGCGCGAGCTCCGCTGCGGCCACAAGGCGCTCAAGCAGTTCAGCGCCATGACGGGGTGCAGCATGGTCGAAGTCCAGGACGAGGTTCAGCACTATGACAAGCTGACCCTGCTGCTTTACTGCATGCTGCACGCCGACGACCCCACCGTGACGCCGGAACAGCTTGACGACTGGCTTGACAAGCTGCCGAAGCTGAAGCCCGCGATCGTAGCGGTCGCCGATGCCGTTAAAGCGGCCTTCGACGATGATGACGATGCGCCCGGCGACGGCGAGGAAACCCCTCCGGAGGCGGCTGGGACTGGCGAAAAAGCCTGAGCCTGGCCGCCACGCTTGGCATCAGCGTCCGGGACTGGGAGTACATGACGCCCGCGGAGCTCAATCTCTACGCCAGGGCGCAGGGTGAGCGGATCCGCGCCGAGCAGAAGGCCGTGCGCGGCAATCTGTATTCCCTCTCAGTCCTGATCCGCGCCATGGTGTGGGCCTGTCACCCGCCGTCCTATGAGACGGCGTTCCCGGACGACGCTGAAAAACCCAAAGACATGACAGACGACGAAATCTACGCCACGATCCGCGCGCTCAACGCGGCTATGGGCGGAAAGGAGGTCGATTGATGGCTGTCGTAAAAAACCTGATGGTCCGCGCCGGCGCCGACTTCTCGGCGATCACCAAGCAGGCCAACAAGGTCAATCA
>CADBJU010000039.1 GCA_902795045.1 Oscillospiraceae bacterium
TTTCGCCGGGGGCTTTCTGCTTTATTTTTGGACTGTACCGCTCGGGCCGCCGGGGGCGTCGGCCCCTACACTGTCAATTGACTTTTTTCACAGCCCCTTTTTTATTGCGGGCTCACGATGTACTCGTTGACATAGTTGACGCCCTTGATGGTCTTGCCGTAGAGGGCGAGGAATTCCTCGAAGCACAGGCCGTTATCCATGATGTACTTTGCGGCCTCCTTGCCCACATAGCGGTAATGCCCGGGGTAACAGGCCATGCCGTATACCTCCGCCTTATCGGCGGGATAGCGGACAATGAAGCCGTACTCGGCGCAGTGCTCGTCCATCCACTTGCACACCGGGGTGCCCGCTACGGTCTCGTCGTGGACGTTGGTGTAGTTCCAGTCGGCTTCATAGATCGACTCGTCCGTGATGTCGAAGGCAAGGCCGGTGGAATGCTCGCTGCACCCGGCGGCAAAGCCGTGCTTGGCTGCCTCATAGGAGGCGCCAGGGAGAAAATGATTGTACTCATAATCATATTCCCCGTACTTAAACATCTCCTGCTCGTACCAGTGGGTGGTGTACTCCCAGTTGCGGTAGGCAACGCACACATAGACCTCAAAGCCCTGCGCGCGGGCGGCGCTCAAAAAGTCAATGGTCTCCTGGGTGCAGCGCTTGTCCATGTACTGGCCTTCCAGGTTGCCCACACGCGGATGGTAGCGGCCTACGCCGCAGTGGGGTCCGGCATATAGAAATTCCCAGCTGTTGATGTCGATGTCCGGCAGGGGCGGCAGCACGATCCCGGCAGGGGTCGGCTCCGGGGTCGGGGTCGGGACAGGGGTGGGAGCCGGTGTCGGCTCGGGCTCCTGCGCCGGGGCCGGGGTCTCCACAGCCTGGCCCGCCTGCGCTCTCTCCGAGGCCGGGATGGCCTTATGCTCCTCCTTCTTTGCGCAGCCCGCCGTTAAAAGCAGGCAGGCCAACACGAGCAGGACACATAGTTTTTTCATTCTCATACGCTTGCGCTGTCTCCAAACTGCTGCCAGAATTCCTCAAGCGTGAGGTGGTTGTCCATGATGTAGTGCGCGGCCTCCTCGCCCACATAGCGGAAGTGCCAGCTCTCACCCATGACGCCGGTCACATCGGACTTGTCACTGGGGAAACGCCAGATGAAGCCGTAGTCGGCGCAGTTTTCCCGCAGCCAGACGAGGGTCGGGATGTCATCCAGGGAGCTGTTCTTGGTAGGCTGATAGTAGTCGGTGATGTCGCAGCACAGGCCGGTCTGGTGCTCGCTGCACCCGGCGGGCATGGTGATGTAATGGCCGTTGGAGTCCTTACCGTCGGTGATGCCGTTATTCTGGCAGATGCGGGTGAAGTTTGCCGCCTGCTCGGAATAGCTGCGATAGCCGGAGGACAGATAGACCGGCAGGCCCGCCGCCTTGCAGGCCAGGGCCATGTCCATCAGCGGCTGGGCGATGCGCGCATCCACCGCGATGCGGTTGGGGTTGTAGGAGGTCTGAAAATCCGTCTCGTCGGCGGTCATGTTGAGGTAGACCAGGTTCTCCGGCTCGTACTGGTCGATGGAGTGGTCGCCGTTGACAAGCATGAACTGCCACTCGCTCAGATCAAAGCGCAGCGGCTGCTCGGTCGGGACGGTCTCCGCAGCCGGCTGCTCTGCCGGGGCCGGCGCAGCCGCAGGCTGCTCGGTCGGCGCGGGGGCGTACTCCATCTGGATGGGTGCCTCGGGCTCCTGGTTCATAACGACGCCCTGCTCGAAGCCCTCCGGGTGCAGTCCGGTGGCAGGGCCCCAGGACTCCACATCGGCGCTGTGCCAGTGGGTCTGCTCATACCGGTAGAGGTACATGCCCAGCACGATCAGGGCAAGAATGGCGACGATGGTTCTTCCGACTCGGTTTTTCATGCTGTCCTCCCATGTTTGCTGTGTCACAGGGGACGCAGCAAACGACACGATTATCTAATATAGTATCTTACCATCTTCCCCCGTTATGGTCAACTGGTTTTTACTCCCCGGCGGCCTTTCTTTTTGCGGCCTCCTCTTCCTCGAGCTGGCGGTAGGCCACCTTGCCGACGAGGGTTTTGGGGAGGCTTTCGCGAAATTCCAGCTCTTTCGGCATGGCATATTTGGCGATGTGCTTTGCGGCATAGTCCATGATGGCCTTGCGCGTCTCCTCGCTGGGCTCCACGCCGGGCTTGAGCGTCACGAAGACCTTGGGCCGGTGCATGCGGTAGGGATCGGGCACGCCGATAACGCAGCTCATCTGTACCAGCTCGTTTGCGTCAAAGATGTTCTCGAGCTGGGCCGGGTAGATATTGTAGCCGGAGGAGATGATCATGCGCTTGGAGCGGCCGCGGAAGTAGATGAAGCCCTCTTCGTCCATATAGCCGAGGTCACCGGTGTAGACCCAGGTGAGGCCGTCGGCGTGGCGGCGCAGGGTCTGGGCGGTCTCCTCGGGGTGCTTGATGTACTCCTTCATGACCGTGGGTCCGGCCAGCAGGATCTCGCCCTCCTCGCCGTAGGGCAGCTCCTCGTCGGTGTCAGGCTTTACGATCTTGATATAGGTGTCCGGGAAGGGGATGCCGATGCTGCCCTCCTTGGCCTTGGTGATGGGCGTGAGGCAGCAGGCGGTGACGGTCTCGGTGGTGCCGTAGCCTTCGCGCACCTGCACGACAGCCTTGTGGTCATAGAGGAACTTGTCAAACTTTTTCTTAAGCTCCACGGACAGAGAGTCGCCGCCGGAGAACACGCCCTTGAGGCAGCTCAGGTCCGCCTTCTCCATGTTCGGAAGCCGGAGCAGCGCCTCGTAGAGTGTGGGCACACCGGCGATAAAGTTGCAGCGGTACTTGGTGATGAGCTTGGAATAGCTCTCGGCGGTAAAGCGCGGGACGAGGATGCACCTGCCGCCCTGGGCCAGCATCGAGTGAATGCACACGCCGAGGCCGAAGCCGTGGAAGAGCGGCATGGCGGAGAGCATCTTGTCCCCCGGGCGGAACATGGGATTGGTGGCGATGATCTGGGCGGAGAGGGCGTTGAAGTTCAGGTTTGTAAGCAGGATGCCCTTGGTGGTGCCGGTGGTGCCGCCGGAATAGAGGATGGCGGCGGGATCATCGGCCCCGCGCTTGACCTTGTAATTCCAGAAGCAGGCTTTGCCGAGGCGCATGAACTCATCCCACATGATGACCGGCGCGTCCTCCGGGATCTTTTTGATCTTGCGCCCCTCGGTGAGCATGTAGCCCACGCGCAGGGGTTTGGATAACGCGTCGCGGATGCGGGCGATGACGATGTTGACCACGCATGTATTTTCCCGGATGGCCTCGAATTTGTGGTAAAACTGGTCGAGGGTCACGACCGTGACGCTCTCCGACTCGTTGATGTAAAACTCCAGCTCCTTTTCGCTGGACAGGGGGTGGACCATGTTGGCCACCGCGCCGATCATGTTCACGGCGTAGAACATGTAGATGGCCTGCGGGCAGTTCGGCATGGCAATGGTGACGCGGTCATTTTCACGCACGCCGATGGTGCGCAGGCTCCGGGCGCACTTTTCGATGTTTGCCGCCATCTCCTTGTAGGTGGTGGATTTTCCCATGAAGTCGAAGGCGATGTTTGTGGGATAGAGCCGGGCGTTGTTTTCCAGCATCTCCACCATGGACCCCCGGAAATACTCCATATTGGCAGGCACGTCGCCCATACTCGTGAGCCACGGGCGCTTTGCGGTAATTTCCATATCGTTGTTCCTTCTTTTATTTGTCAGTCTATTGTCATTCTGAGCGAAGCGAAAAATCTTGTATTCCATCCCAAGTCAGAAGAAAGATCCTTCGCTTCCGCTCAGGATGACAGAACAAGTTTTAATACTCTACGGGTGTATCAAACGGCTGCTCCAGGATCTCCGGGTTTTCCAGGATCTTGTGCAGCAGGCGCACAGTGCCGGCATAGTAGAAGCCGTCGCCGATGCGCTCATCGAGTGTGAGACCCAGGGAGATGACCGGGCGGACCTCGCAGGTCCCGTCCTCGTGCCATTCGGGGGCCAGGTGCTTCTTGCCGATCATACCGAAGAAGGAGTTGGTGCCCCAGTTGTTAAGGTGGTGGTAACCGCTGTCCAGGCCGATGGAGCCGAGATTGGTCAGGAAGATGGAGGAATAGTTGGGGTCTGCCTTGATGAGGTCATAGGGAACCTTGCCCTTGCGGTCGAGGGTGAAGAGGATGTCCACGATGATGTGCAGCAGCCAGCGCGGCAGCTTCAGGAGCTTTGTCATCATGTCGGTGGAGTTGTCCAGTACATCCTCCCGGCGGCACTGGTGGATCTCCTCCATGATGGAGGTATGCAGGGTGTCGATCGTGTCCTTCTCGCCGTATTTCTTGTAGGCAAGTCCCTCCTCGGACTTGTCCTCAAACTTTTTCTTGACTACAAAAGAGACGGAGATGTGGTCGCGCATGTACAGGCGGTTGCCGGAGATGAAGCGGTTCATGCGCGGGCGCAGGACGAAGCACTTGACCATGGCGGCAAGAAAAATGTGAAAATAGGTATACTTGTCCTCCGTCAGCCCCTCGTTCTTTTTGGCGAGGTAGGCGTCCAGCGGGCGGCAGTCGATATCGACATTGATGTGCGCCTCGTTGTCGGCGCGGTTCGGCATGAGGTAAGCCATAAACTGGCCGAGGGCCGGAGCCTCGTCCCGCAGCCAGTAGCCGTCAAAGCGGTCACCGCTCTTTTTCGGTCTCTGTTCCATATGTTTTCCCCTTTTCAATCAAGGGTAATACCGTACAATGCGGCAAGAGCAGATTCCGAGAAGATTTGAGTTCTGATGATGGCACTTTTTTGAAGATGTACTTTGTGTACTTCAAGAAAAAGTGACAAAATCAGGGCACAAATTTTCCGGAAGATGCCGCAGGCGTATTGTACGGTGTTGCCCAAGTTCTGTCTTGCCACAGTATATATCCTGCGGGGGTTATTTGCAACAAAATCCTCAAGTATTTTTATCTTCCGCGCTTTTTCGGCAGTATTTCCACACAAGAAGCCCTGCCAACGCTTGCAAGGCGCAGCGCTTTGGTGTATCATAGCAAAAATGGAAGATGAGGCGGAGGCTGCATTATGACCTGTTATTTGAGGCTGGACGACGCGTGCGAGAAGATGAATATTCCAAACTGGGAGCGGATGGAGGCTCTGCTTGACCGTTACCATATTGCCCCGCTGGTGGGCATCATCCCTCACTGTGAGGACCCGGATATGTCGGACTTCCCGGTCGATCCCGCGTTCTGGGACGAGACGGTCCCCCGCTGGGTCAAAAAGGGCTGGGTGCTCGCGCTGCACGGCTGGAACCACGTGTGCACCACCCGTGAGGGTGGGCTGAACCCGGCGCAGAAGCGCTCGGAGTTTGCGGGCGTTCCGTTCGAGACGCAGAAGCAGAAGATCGCGGACGGCGTGCGTGTCTTCCGGGAGCATGGCTTCGAGCCCGCGGTTTTCTTTGCCCCCTCCCACACCTTTGACGAAAACACGCTGGAGGCGCTGAAGGCGTGCAGCGACATCCGCATCATCTCCGACACCATCGCCTCCAAGCCTTACACGAAATATGGCTTCACCTTCATCCCCCTGCAGTCCGGTGTGGTGCGCAGGCTGCCCTTTGACACCGTCACCTTCTGTTACCACCCAAGCGTGATGCAGGAGGCGGATTTTGCCCGGCTCGAGGCATTTCTCGAGGAGAACCATTCTCAGTTCAAAAGCTTTGAGGCAAAGCCCTGCGCCCGCAGACGTACGCTCTACGACGATCTCATGCGCATGCTGTACCACATCAAGTGGAGCCGGAGGTAAGAAATGTTTGACTACGTATGCCATCAGACGCTGACCGGTGTTGAGGTACTGAGTACTTTTTCCGACCGGGTGCCGCGCGCGCGGGACATTGAGTCCATCGCGCCGCTGTTCTGGGCCGACCACTGCCTCGAGTGCAGTCCCCCGGCCTGCTATGCTTCCTGCGAGATGTTCGAGGCAAACGAGATCGGCCGGTGCAGGCGCGTGGATTATATGGAGCTCGGGACTGTCCCCGGCTTCGACTTCCCGGTGGCCCATCTGCGCTTTCGCAAGTGGGCAAAGCTGCGCTGCCCGTACAACACCTTGCGCTGTCTTCCTCCACAGGCGTTTCTGGATGACTACAGCCGCCATGAGGCGGCGCTGAGGCTGACCCGCAAGGCCGACGCAGCATCAAAACTCGCGCCAAAGAAATTCCGTTATCCCCTCTCGCGCGTCTTACACCACCGCTACATCCGCAGGTTCTGGCCGGTCGACAGTCATGTCGTTTTGGGAAAGGAACTTTGCCTTGCCTTTTACGCCCCTGTCGGCGGCGGGCGGCTGATCCTCGACACCCACGACTTTGACGATCTGCTGCTGACACGCCATGATTTCACGGTCAGGCAGGGGCTGAATCTGTGGCGCATCCCGGCAGGCGAGCTTACGCGTGCCGGAAAGCCCGTCCTCGCGCTGGACCTCTACCCGGCGGACAACGCCCCGCTTGAGCTCTACATGCTGCTGTCTGATCTTGTGAGCTTCAGGCCCGATTCTCCGTTTATCAAAAAACCCGCGAAGAAGGTCAAGTGCGTGGCCTGGGATCTGGACAACACGGTCTGGGACGGCATCCTCGGCGAGGACGGTCTGGACGGCGTGAAGCTCCGGCCGCAGGTCGCGGAGCTGATCCGAAAGCTCGACGAGCGCGGCATCCTCAACACCGTGTGCAGCAAGAACGACGAGGCGCTTGCCAAAGCGGCGCTGGAAAAATTCGGCCTGTGGGACTATTTTCTCTATCCGAAAATCAACTGGCTGCCGAAGAGCGGCAATCTTGTCGAGATTGCAAAGCTCCTGAATATCAACCTTGACACCTTCGCCTTCGTGGACGACTCCGCCTTCGAGCGCGCGGAGGTGGGCGAAAGCCTCCTTTGCGTGCGCGTCTACGCCGACGGTGAGGCCGAAAGCCTGCTCAGTCTCCCGGAGTTTGACGTGCCGGTCACGGAGGATTCCAGAAAACGCCGTGCCTTCTACATGGCGGAGGCCAGGCGACAGGACGCCTTTACCGAATCTGACGGAGGCGATTACAAAGCCTTCATTCTCTCCTGCGGCTTTGTGATCGATGTGTCCCCCTGCAAAGCGCAGCAGGACATTGAACGCTGCCATGAGCTTCTGATGCGCACCAATCAGCTCAATGCCTCCACCAACCGCATCCCGATGAATGAATTTCAGGCCATGGCGGCAGACCCGTCCAGGCTTGTCCTGCGTGTAAAATGCAGTGACCGCTACGGCGAATACGGCACGGTAGGATGCCTGATCCTCGATACGCGCGGGGAGACGCTTCTATGCACGGACTTTGTGGTCTCCTGCCGTGTGGCGAAGAAGAAGGTGGAGAGCGCCGTCATCATGTTCCTGATGCAGCAATACAGCAAGTCCATGGACATAGTCTACCGGCCTTCTGAACGAAACCATGTGCTCAGGGAGGAGTTTCTATCCATCGGCGCGGAGTACGACGAGCAAAATGCCCTTATGCGCTTTACCCCCGACACGATCTGCGATCATGACTGGGCGGCGGTGAAGGAGGGCGGTACAGAATGAGCAGCGCAAAAAGCACCGCCCGGGACATGACAAGCGGTCCCATCCTGAAGCAGCTCGTTGCTTTCGCTCTGCCGCTGATGCTGGGCAATGTGTTCCAGATGCTCTATAACACGGTGGACTCGGTCATCGTCGGAAATTTTGTCAGCAAGCAGGCCCTGGCCGCCATCGGCTCCACCACCGTGATCGTGAACATGCTGGTGTTCTTCTTCAACGGCTTTTCCATCGGCGCTGCGGTGGTCATCGGACGCTACTTCGGCGCGCGAAACATGGAGAAGCTGCATGTGGCCGTGGAGACCACCATGGCCGCGACCTTCGTCCTGAGCCTGTTTTTCACGCTGATCGGCGTGGCACTGGTAAAGCCCATGCTGCTCATCATGCGCACGCCCGAGGACGTGTTCGCCGATGCGACGCTGTACCTGCGCATCTACTTCGGCGGTATCTCGGGGCTGCTGATCTACAACATGGGCAGCGGCATTCTGCGCGCGGTGGGCGACTCCACGCGGCCGCTGTACTTTCTGGTGTTCACGAGCATCCTGAACATCATCCTGGACCTGTTCTTCGTTCTGGTCCTCAAATCCGGGATCGCGGGCGCGGCGATCGCCACGATCCTTTCCCAGTTTGTGTCGGCGGCACTGATCCTCATACTGCTGACGCGCTCAAAGGATATCTACCGTCTGAGCTGGAAGGAGCTGCGGATCGACTTTTCCGTTCTGGGCAGCATCTTTTCCGTCGGCATGCCCGCCGCCATCCAGTCCGTGCTGACCGCCTTTTCCAACATCTTTGTCCAGGGCTACATCAATGTCTTCGGCTCAGATGTGATGGCGGGCTGGAGCACCTATAACAAGCTCGACCAGTTCATCATGCTGCCCATGCAGAGCATGGCGCTGGCAGCCACCACCTTTGTCAGCCAGAATACGGGCGCGGGCAATGACCGGCGCAGTGATCGCGGCACGGTCGCAGCCCTCGGCGTGAGTGTCGGGATCACCGGCGTCATTGCGGCGCTGCTCTATATCTTCGCCCCGGCCTCGGTGCGGCTCTTCTCTCCGGATGAGGCGGTCATCCGCTACGGCGTGCTCTTTATCCGGACCAATGTCTTCTTCCTGCTTTTCAACTGCGTAAACCACGTCCTGGCCGCCGCCCTGCGCGGGCGCGGCGATTCCCGCGGCCCCATGATCATCATGCTCTCTACCTTTGTCGTGCTGCGGCAGATCTATCTTTTTGTCGTCACACGTTATATTGCGAACACGCCGCGCATTGTCGGCTTCGGCTACCCGGTAGGCTGGATGGCCTGCTGCGCGCTGGAGCTTGCCTACGTCTACTGCATGCGCCGCCGTCGCCCCGCCTCAGCGGCGGTACGAAACAACATCGAATAGCAAACACACACGAACACGGCGGCCACCGTATGATACGATGGCCGCCGTGTTCTGTATGCAGTTTGTGCCAGGAAATTACTTCTTGGCCAGGTACTTGCGCACGTCGAGCGCGACCGCGACGACGATGACGACGCCCTGGACGATGTAGTTGTAATACGGGTTGACGCCCAGGAACTGGAGGACGATCTTCAGCAGCTCGAACACGAGAACGCCGACGAGAACGCCGCTGACAGTACCGATACCGCCGGTGGTAGAGACACCGCCGATGGTGCAGGCCGCGATGGCTTCAAGCTCGTAGCCCATGCCCATGGAGGTGGAGGCGCCGCCGGTCTTGCCGGCCAGCAGCCAGCCCGCGATGGCGTACATGATGCCCGCGGTGGTGTAGATGAGCATGAGGGTCTTGGTGGTGTTGACGCCGGAGACCTCAGCCGCGACTTCGTTGCCGCCGATGGCGTACATGTACTTGCCGTGGCGCATCTTATTGTACAGGAACCAGAAGATCACACCGAACAAGGCCGCCACGAACAGCAAATACGGCAGGTGGAAGCCGTTGGAGTTGCCGATACGGCCGTTGATGAGGTCGATGAAGCTCTTCTGGAAGCCGCCGATGGGCTGCGCGTCGGTGACGACAAGGCAAAGGCCGTAGACGATGGTTTGGGTGCCCAGGGTGGTGATGAAGGGGGGGACCTTCAGCAGGGTGATGATGGCACCGTTGAGAAGTCCCAGCGCCGCGCCGATGATCACAACGATCAGCAGCACAACAAACATATTCATCTCGGGGACCATCTTCCAAAGCTTGCCGGAGTAGTCGCCCTTCTGGATCAGGATACCGGCAAGACAGGCGGCCAGGCCGACCTGACGGCCTGCGGACAGGTCAGTGCCCTTGGTGATGAGGCAGCCGGAGACGCCGAGCGCGATGAGGAAGCGGACGGCAGTGTTGCTCATGAGGTTGCCGAAGTTTTTCCAGGAGAAGAAGTTGTCCTTGGTGAAGCCGACAATGATCGCGACGATGACCAGCATCACGACGATCGGGTTGGACTTGACGTAATTTAAGAATTTCTTGCCGAAATTGTCTTTCTTGTTCATATCCCATCCTCCGATTATTCAAACTGCGTGGCGAGCGCCATGATATTTTCCTGATTGGCCTCCTTGCCGTCGATAAAGCCGGTAATGCGGCCGTCGCACATGACCATGATCCGGTCGGACATGCCGATCAGCTCACCCATTTCGGAGGAGATCATGATGATGCTCTTCCCCTGCTTGGCAAGGTCCGCGATGATGCAGTAGATCTCGTACTTGGCGCCGACGTCGATGCCGCGGGTAGGCTCGTCCAGGATCAGGACATCCGGGTCGTTGGCAAGCCAGCGGCCGATCAGCACCTTCTGCTGGTTGCCGCCGGACAGCGACTGGATCAGCGTCTTGCCGGAAGGCGTCTTGATGTTCATCTTCTTGCGGTTTTCCTCAACCAGCTCGTCGATCTTCTTCGTGTTGAGTATGAAGCCGTAGTCGATGTACTTGTTGAGGGATGCAACGGAGATGTTGTCCGCCACGCTCAGCACACCCATGATGCCGCTGCCGCGGCGGTCCTCGGTGAGCATCGCGATGCCATGGTCAATGGCGTCCTTCGGGCGGGTGATCTTGAGCTCCTTGCCCTTGTAGCGGATCGTACCGGAGGTGTGGGAGCGGGTGCCGAACAGGCCCTCCATGAGCTCCGTGCGCTGCGCGCCAACGAGGCCCGCGACGCCCAGGATCTCACCCTTGCGAACGTTGAAGCTGCAGTGGCGGAAGCTGCGGGGATTGATCGAGGTGAAGTCCTCGACTTCGAACACCACGTCGCCGGGGATGTTCTCACGCTTGGGATAGAGGTTGGTAAGCTCACGGCCCACCATCTTGGTGATGATAAAATCGGTGGTCAGGTCCTTGGCCTCCCAGGTGCCGATGTACTGGCCGTCACGCATGATGGTGACCTCGTCGCTGATGCGCAGGATCTCGTCCATCTTGTGGGAGATGTAGACGATCGCAACGCCCTCCTTCTTGAGGTCCTCCACGATGCGGAACAGCGCCTCGACCTCGTTCTGGGTCAGGGAGGAGGTAGGCTCGTCCAGGATCAGGACGCGGCAGTTGCCGGCCACGGCCTTGGCGATCTCCACGGACTGCATCTGGGAGACGGTCAGGGTGCCGAGCTTCTGCTTCGGGTCAAAGTCCATGCGGACACGCTTTAAGAGCTTTGCGGTGTCCTCATACATTTTGTCGTGGTCCACGACAGGGATAAAGCCGAGCGCCTTCTTCATCGGATAGCGCCCGAGGAAGATATTTTCACCGATGGTTCGCGCGGGGATGGGCTGGAGCTCTTGGTGTACCATCGAAATACCCTTGTCCCAGGCTTCCAGCGGGTCGGATATGACGGTCTTCTGGCCGTCTATATAAATCTCACCTTCGTCCATCTTGTAGATGCCGAACATGCACTTCATCAAAGTCGATTTGCCGGCGCCATTTTCACCCATCAGGGCATGGACCGTACCGGGACGCAGCTTGAGCTGTGCGTGATCAAGAGCCTTGACGCCGGGGAAGGATTTACAAACACCGCGCATTTCCAGCACGAATTCTGACATAGGCCAAGCCTCCATTTTCTTTTGGTGTAGCGGGACTCAGAAAACGGGTGAGCCGGAAGGCCCACCCGTTCAAGGTATCAAACGGGGAATACGTTGCTGGGAAGGGAATCAGGCGGCGTCGGAGGTGACCTTCACATAGTCGACCCAGTAGTAGTTCTCGATGGGCTGGCCGGCGAGAGCGGCGATCGTCACGTCGACAGCGGCGTGGGACTGGCCGTTCGCGTCGTTCAGAACGGTGCCGGTCATGGTGCCCTCGTTGACCATCTCAACGCACTCCTCGAGAGCGTCAACACCGACGAGGTAGATGTCCTTGCCGACGGTGCGGCCCGCTGCGGTGATGGCGGTGGCGGCGCCCAGTGCCATGGCGTCGTTGTTGCAGAAGACAACCTCGACCTTATCGCCGAACTTGGCAAGGTCATTGGCGCAGATCTCCTGGCCCTTCGCCTGGGCCCAGTTGCCGATCTGGTCGTCGAGGCACTCGACTTCGATGCCCGCGTCAACCAGCGCCTTGATGGAGAACTCGGTGCGGTACTGAGCGTCGATGTTCTCGGGGTCGCCCTCGATCATGATGTAGCTGACCTTGCCGTCGCCGTTGATGTCGCCGTGGTTCGGCAGCTCCGCAATGATCTCGCCC
>CADBJU010000040.1 GCA_902795045.1 Oscillospiraceae bacterium
TCTGAGTTGATAAGGGCCTCCGGCGGGCGGATTGCCACGCCAGTGTGCGCACTGGCTCGCAATGACGGGATTAGCTGATTAAAGCCGATACGCATAAAAGGAATTATTGTTTTCCTTTATATATCAGGAAAAGATCCTTCGCTTCGCTCAGGATGACAGGTGTTACCGCTTCACTGCCAGTTAGCGGCGCGAGCGTAAGCGAAGCCCTCCGCGGTCGGCGTGGCGCAGGACCGTATACCACCTGCGGGCGCCCTTTTCTTTCTTACACCGGGCGCGGCGCGTTCTTTCTTTTCGGCAAGGCGAAAAGAAAGAACGGGGGGCGCATTACGCAGGTAATGTCTTTTGCACTGTAAATTCAAAGGAGCAATTTGCCGCCCACGTTTTATCCATACGTATGCAGGCCGTGCATGAAGGTGTTCACGCCCGCGAAGGTGAAGAACACCACCGGCACCGCGATCACGAGATACCAGGCCATGAAGGTTCCCTTCCGCCTGCTGCGAAGCCGCAGATGCAGGTACACCGCGTAGATGATCCAGGTGATGAGGGCCCAGACCTCCTTGGGGTCCCAGGTCCAGAAGGCGGACCAGGCCTGCTCGGCCCAGATCGCGCCGGAGAGGATAACCACCGTGAGAAACAGGAAGCCGAAGGCCACCATACGGTAGCTGAGATAGTCCATCTGGTCCAGGGCCTTTTTGTCCGCGTTTCCTTTTTTTACCGCCAGCAGGTATCTGAGCGCGATGCAGCCCGCGATGACGAAGGCCGCGTAGCTCAGCACCGCCGAGCCGATATGTACGCCGAACCAGGCGCTGCGCAGGGCGGGCATCAGGTCCTTGATCTCCATGGGCTGGAGCGCCGCGTAGGTCATGACCAGCAGGGCCGCCGGCATGGCCACAACAGACAGCCAGTCGGTCCTGAGCTTTCTGCGCATGACAATGAGCATCAGCGCCACACCCCAGGCAAAGGCGTTGGCAAACTCAAACTGGTTGGAAAGCGGCAGGCGTTTGGCGACAATGCCGCGCACGACGAGAAACACCGTGTGCACCGCGAAAGCGGCCAGAAACACATACCATGCACCCTTAAGCAGCTTGTCTTTCTTGAACGCCGTCCCCGTAAACTCAAGGATCACGGCGACACCGTACAACACCAGCGCGATAAAAAACAATGCTTTCATGAATGATCACTCTTTCGCTTTATACTTGCCTCCCCTGAAAGGGGAGGTGGTTTCGCCGCTTGCGGAGAAACCGGAGGGGTCATGCTGCGACGGACCGAACCCCTCAGTCCGGCCGCTTCGCGTCCGGCCAGCTCCCCTTGCAGGGGAGCCATTTTATCACTTTCCGCTTTTCACTTTCCGCTTTTCACTTTCCGCTTTCCACTTTCCACTTTTCACTTTCCACTTTTCACTTTCCACTTTTCACTTTTCACTTTCCGCTTTCGTACTCTTTCAGCTCTTCTCCCAGCTCGATGCGCATGCGCTCGGGCTTGGGGCCGAGGACCGCGTAGCCCTCCTTGTCGGTCTTCACCAGCACCGGCTCATAAAAGAAGGTGATGTAAAGCCCCGCGATCATCAGCGTGAAGGCCGCCACCAGCGCCCCGTTCCAGAGGCGGGACACGTGCTTTATACGGATGCCGGGATAATCCACCGGGGCGTTGAAGCGAAAGCGCAGCTTGTTCACCGTCAGTTCCTCCCCCGGCTCTGCCAGCACGGGGGTGAAGACTCCGTCGGAGAAGGTCTCCGCCTGGTAGATGGGGTGGGGATAGCTGCCCTGGGTGATGGTGATGAGGGTGACCTCGCCGCCGGGGTCGCGGATGAAATCGGGGTAGAGCGTATCGTAAAGGATGCCGCTTTTGCCGTCTGCGGAGAGGTAGGACTGTTCGGTGAGCAGGAAATCGTCGCTGCCGCCGTTTTCCAGGTCCGTCACCGTGACCGAGCCCGCCGTGCCGAAGGTCTGCTGGAAGAGCTTCCAGGGGCCGAAGGAGAAGGGGTGGTTGACCTTGAGCTCGGCGATCTCGCTACGTCTGCCGTTCGGCAGGGTGATCTGCACATGGCTCTGATAGTCAAGCCTGCCCGTGTCGTCGGCAATACGGAAGTCATGCACGTGGATCTCGGTGCCGTCGTCCATGAAGACGGACTCGCCCGGCATGCAGTCCCGGTCCGTGACCGTGGGGGTGTAGAGGGCGAGTGCGCCGAAGATGACGGTCAGCAGGATGGACAGGTGCGTGATAAAGGTCCCGTAGCGCCCGAAGCTGTGCCTGTGCCAGACGGTGGCCTCACCCACGCTCTCCGCTTTGCAGTGCCTGTCCGTGAGGTACTCCCGCAGCTTCTCCGTGCCCTCGGGGGTAAGGCGCACGGTGTCGGGCGTTTTGGCGGCGCGCTCGGTCTCGCCCTTTGCCGCCTTCACCACCGTGCGGATGCGCAGGATGGAGCACAGGCTCAGGTTCAGGCACAGCAGCACGAGCAGGGCGATAAAGTACCAGCTCTCAAAGATGCGGTTTAAGCGCAGAAGCAGGATGTAACCGTGGAAGGAGCGGTAGGTCTGCGCGTACCAGGCGATCTCGCGGCCCTGGGGGATCACGGTGCCCACGACGGAGCAGAGCGCGATCAGCACCAGCAGGATGATCCCGAAGCGCATGGAGCGCAGAAAGTTGAATACTTTTTTCATGGGCATGTCCCCTTAAAGGAAAACGGCCCGCCCAACCGGGCGGGCCGCTTTTGATTGTTGCGTTATGCCGCTTGCTGTCTTGTCAGCTTCAGGATCATATCCGTAGCCTGGCCGCACAGCTCGTCGGCCTTGTCGAGGCACTGGTTGGTGAGGGCAGGATTGTGCGCGCCCTCGGCGTTCTCGACGAAGACGAAGTCCCAGTAGAACTGGGCGTCACGGGCGAGGGAGCGGACGGGATCGAGCTGCTCGTCGGTGTACTGCCCGTCAGCCACCGCCTTGGCCAGCAGCTCCGTCAGGTACTCGAGGCGGTAGCCCACCGTGTAGGTGCGCGTCTCGATCTTTTCCTGCACGCCGCGGACCTCGCTCACCAGATCATAGTGGCACTGGGAGCAGGTGTTGGCAATAAGCTCGGGATTGTCCAGCGGGCTTATCAGATTGTGGCTGTGGTAGGCCTCGCCGTTGGCGTTGACCGCGTCGGGCATGTGGCAGTCGGCGCAGGTGAAGGTGTCGGCGTGGGGGCTGCCGGCGCCCAGGAAGGTCTCAAACTCGGGGTGCTGCACCTTGATCTGCTTGACGCCGGTGCGGGGGTTGGTCCAGTCGGCAAAGGGCTCGCCGGTGGGGAAGTTCGAGCCGTCGTTGAAGTAGGCCAGCATCGTCTCGGGGGCCATGGAAGCAAGGTCATGGTGGGCGATGGTGGTGGCCTTCGTGTCGGGGGCGAAGTAGTACTCGTTGTGGCACTGGCCGCAGGCGAGGTTTGCGGGCGCAATCTTTTCAAAGTCGTCGCCCACCGCGTCGATCCAGTAGGTGTGGGTGATGGTGATGTCGCCGGGGGTGTTGGCGTGGCAGGTATAGCAGCTGATGCCCTCGGTGATCTGGGCCTGAACCTCGGTCCAGTCCTTCTGGTAGGCGGAGATGCCCTCCTCGTTTACCATGTTGGTAAAGTCGGGGGTCTTGCAGGTCCAGCAGTTGGCCAGCGGGTGCGGACGGCCGGTGGCCTCGATGTCCTCCACGTCGTAGTAGTGGCCGCGGGCCGCCTTGTAGTCCTTGGCGAAGCCGTAGCCCTCATACAGGCCGCGCAGCATCGGATAGAGCTCGAGGTAATCCTCGGCCTCTTGGCTCTCCTTGGTCATGCACCAGGTGTTGTACTGGTCGGGGTACTGGTCCTTCCAGTCCACCGCGTGCAGGACCGTCACGCCGGACATGGTCTGCACCTTGTGGGCGACCGGCTTTTCCTCGACCGCGGGCGCGGTGTAGCCGTAGGCTTCGCTCGAAAGCCCGCCGCTCTGCAATGCCAGGGCGACCGCATTTTTGATAGCGTCGGAGGTTACCGTCGCGCCGGAGACGGAGTCGACCGTCAGGCTCTGGCTCTCGACGATCCTGGCGGGGAGCTGGTCGACCGCCATGGTGCCGATACCCTCGGTCTCATTGTGGTCGATAATCTTTACTTCATAGATTTTCTTGTCGTCCGCCTTGACCTCGACCGTCACGTCCCCCACCTTGCCGGGGGCGCTGGCCGTCAGAGTCCGGGCGTTGGCGGAGGCCGCCTGCGCCACGATCCCCGTGCCGATGTTGATCACCAGCAGCAGGGCCAGGAACGCGCCGCAGCCCCCGCCGATCAGGTTCAGGATCTTTTCCCGTTTCTTCTTGTCCTTCTTCATCATGTTCTCCTGTTCTCAAGTGCAGTCCGGCTGACTCGTAATAAGAGTGCATGGATACATGTTTATCATATAATATTTTTATCTGTTTTGCAAGTCCTTTGTCACTGGTTTTTTCGTTCATAAACTTGCAGTAGATTTTTTTGACCAGGGCTGTTATACTGGTTAAGGTTTATTGTACATACACGAACGGGCGAAAGCCCGCAGATTGAAAGGAGATATACAACATGGGTCTTATCAGTGCAGCTTTGAACGCCGCGGCCGGCGTTGCAGCCGATCAGTGGAAGGAATACTTTTACTGTGACGCTCTCGATGCCAACACCATTATGGTGCGCGGCCAGAAGCGCGGCCGCTCCAACAACGGCAGCGACAACATCATCTCCAGCGGCTCCGTCATCGCCGTGGCCGACGGTCAGTGCATGATCATCGTCGAGCAGGGCAAGATCGCCGAGCTTTGCGCCGAGCCGGGCGAGTTTGTCTATGACGCCTCCACCGAGCCCTCCATCTTCTCCGGCAGCCTGGGCGAGGGCATCGGCCAGGTCTTTGCCCAGATCGGCAAGCGCTTCACCTTCGGCGGCGTGGCCCCCAAGGATCAGCGCGTGTACTACTTCAACACCAAGGAGATCACCGGCAACAAGTACGGCACGCCCTCCCCCGTCCCCTTCCGCGTGGTCGACCAGCGTGCCGGCATCGACATCGACATCGGCATCCGCTGCTTCGGCGAGTACTCCTACCGCGTCGCAAACCCCATCCTCTTCTACACCAACGTCTCCGGCAACGTTTCGGGCGCCTACACCCGCGACATGCTCGACAACCAGCTCAAGACCGAGCTGCTGACCGCCCTCCAGCCCGCCTTCGCGAAGATCTCCGACCAGGGCATCCGCTACTCCAGCCTGCCCGGCCACACCACCGAGATCGCCGACGCCCTCAACGACGTGCTCTCGAACAAGTGGCGCGACCTGTCCAGCGTCAAGGCCAGTGAGGAAGACGAGCAGATGATCAAGGAGCTGCAGCGCAACGCGGCCTTCCGCGATCCCAACATGGCGGCAGCGCACCTGGTGGGCGCGCAGGCGGCAGCCATGCAGGACGCGGCCAACAACGCCGGCGGCGCTGCCATGGGCTTCATGGGCATGAATATGGCCGCCCAGGCGGGCGGCGTGAATGCGGCGAACCTCTACGCCATGGGCTCCCAGCCCCAGGCCCCGGCAGCCTCCGCCGCCCCCGCTGCCGACATCTGGACCTGCCCCGGCTGCGGCAAGAAGGCCTTCGGCAAGTTCTGCACCGAGTGCGGCACCAAAAAGCCCGTCGACGGCTGGACCTGCCCGAGCTGCGGCAAGGTGAACAAGGGCAAGTTCTGCGCCGAGTGCGGCGCCAAAAAGCCCGCAGACGCGCCGCTTTACAAGTGCGACAAGTGCGGCTGGGAGCCGGAAGATCCCGCGCACCCGCCCAAATTCTGCCCCGAGTGCGGCGACCCCTTCACCGAGGAAGACATCGTAAAGTAAGTACGCAAATCACAATGACTGCTTGCCTCCCCCAGCCGCCCGCGGCGTTTGGGGGAGGTGTCGCGAAGCGACGGAGAGGGCTGCACGTTCCCGCTCTGTCACGGGTCCGCGAGATGTCGATCGGGCAGTAAGCCCGCATCGACGTCCGTGTCCCGTATGTTTCCGGACTTTCCCGCATCGGAGAGAGCAAGGCGTGCAATTGACCTGGAAGGAAGTGATTTCCTTTGGCAGAACAAATCAGCAACTATCAGTGCCCATCGTGTACAGGGCCCCTGCGCTTTGACGGCAAAACGGGCAGGCTCCAGTGCGACTACTGCGGCTCCGGCTTCAGCGTACAGGAGATCGAAGCGCTGTACAAGGAGAAGGACGAGGCTGCGGCCGCGGCCGCCCAGCAGGCGCAGATGGAACCGGACGATGTCAGTCTCGAGGGCGAGTGGGGCACCGGCTCCGACTGGGCCAGGGAGCAGGGCCTCAAGGCATACAACTGCCCCAGCTGCGGGGCGGAGCTCATCTGCGACGCGACCACCGCCGCCACCTCCTGCCCTTACTGCGGCAACCCCTCCATCGTGCCGGGCCAGCTGAGCAACATGCTCAAGCCCGATTATGTGATCCCCTTCAAGCTGAGCAAGGAGGACGCCGTCGCGGCGCTGAAGAAATACTATAACGGAAAAAAGCTGCTGCCCCGCGCCTTTTCCAACAAGAACCACATCCAGGAGGTCAAGGGCGTATACGTGCCCTTCTGGCTCATCGACGGGACGGCGGACGCGGACATGCAGTTCCAGGGCACCCGTGTCACCAGCATACCCCAGGGGGACTACATGGTCACCACCACCGACTACTACCGCATACGCCGCTCTGGCTCGGTGAAGTTTGAGAAGATCCCCGTGGACGCCTCCAGCAAGATGCCCGACGCGCACATGGACGCCATCGAGCCCTTCGACTACAGTGAGCTCAAGCCCTTCTCCAACGCCTATCTGCCGGGCTTTCTGGCAGAGCGCTACGACATGGAGCCGGAGGCATGCTACTCCCGCGCCGACGAGCGCGCCGGGAACACCGCCGCCGAGATTGTGGCGCAGACGGTAAAGGGCTACAGCAGCGTCGTCCCCCAGGGCAGGCAGATCCGCATCCACCGCGGGCACGTCAGCTATGCGCTTATGCCGGTGTGGATGCTCTCGACCCAGTGGAACGGGGAGAATTATCTCTTCGCCATGAACGGCCAGACCGGCAAGCTCATCGGCGATCTGCCCGTCTCGAACTGGCGCAGCCTGGAATGGTTTGCCGGGATCGCTGGCGGCGTGGCCATGGCGCTTGCGGTGCTGATGTATTTCCTGTGAGGAGGGGGACGGCAATGAAAAAAGTATCTGTCTCCCTGCTGCTCCTGCTCGCGCTGCTGCTCAGTCTCTCCGTCTGCGCCTTTGCCGAGGCCAGGATCGACTATGTCACCGACGCGGCAAACATCCTCAGCGCCGGTGAAAAGCAGGAGCTTCGCGACCGGGCGGAGCAGATTTCCGAACAGTATGACTTCGGCGTATACATCGTGGTCGTGAATGATTACCGCGACTACGTCAAGGGTAACATCGAGACCTTTTCCGAGGAGATCTTCCACAGCTACGGTCTCGGCAGGCGCAGCGACGAAGCGGGCGTGATCCTCGCCATGAGCATGAACGAGCGCGACTACGACATTTACGCCCACGGGAATTTCGGCAACTACGCCTTCACCGACTACGGCAAGCAGCAGCTTGCCAACAGCTTCCTGGATAATTTCCGCCGCAACGACTGGGCGGGCGGCTTCCGGGACTATCTGGAAACCAGCGCCGTCATGCTGCAGAAGGCCGAGGAAGGCAACCCCGTGGATACCTTCATCCCCGACCCCGTGGAGAGGCCGCGCTTTAACGCCGTCAAGGCGATGATGTGCCTTGCCCTCGGGACGCTCTTCGGCGGCGGCGCCGTCGGCACCATGAAGCGCTCCATGAAGACCGCCGTCAAGCAGACCCGGGCGGAGAACTACGTAGGCCGCGGCGGTGTGACTTTGCGCACCGAGCGCGACGAGTTTTTGAACCGCTCCGTCACCCGCACACGCATCATGCCCCAGAACACCGGCCCCTCGGGCGGCCGGCCGGGCGGCGGACATTTCGGCGGCACCACCATCAGCGGCAGCCACGGCGGCTCCCACCACAGCGGAAAGTTTTAAGTCCGGCCCCTTATATTGTTTTGGAGTAACCGCCGTAACTTTGAAAAGTGTACGGCGGTTATTTCTTCAAAAATTTTTCCGCCCGACCCCACTTTTTTGCCCCTCTCCTTTCGTATTCTTAAGTGAAAGGGAAAACACTTCCCGCGAAAGGAGATAATGCAATGAAAACTTATACCTTAAAACACATCGTCGTCGGCATCATGCTGGTGATCCTCACGCTGGGCTTTTGCGTGGTGGGCACGGGCGCCGCAAGGCCCGATCCCATGAAGGAGCCCATGGGCCAGCGTGACTTCATGCCCGACGGCGAAACGCCGCCCGAAATGCCCGACGGGGAATTATTTCCCGGCGGCCCCCAGAGCGATTTTGAGCCCGCCGACGGGGCGCTTCCTCCTGACGGCTTCGGCGGCTTTGGTCCTCAGCACGGCTTCGGCCGTCGCGGCGGCATGGATGCTCACGGCATGGATGCCGAGATCCTCACGGCCATAGAGGCGCTCGAGGGCGGCGAGACCAAAACCGAATTACAGGCCCTGTACGATAAGCTCCACAGCGCGATGGAGGCGCTGATGCAGGCGGACGACAACTCCCGCGATGCAGCCGAGACAGCCGTTAAGGAGGCCCGCGACGCGCTGAACGAGGCGCTCGCGGCAGCGGGGATCGAGGTCTCCATGACCGAGCCGCCCGCAAAGCCCGACGGCGAAATGCCCTTTGCCCGTCCCGAAGGTGAGGACGGCATGAAGCTTCCCGAGGACACCGGGAACAGCAAAACCTGAATGAACGCGTCATCCTGAGCGTCAGCGAAGGATCTTACATTTTCCCGCTTCTGACGGGAAAGATCCATCGCTTCGCTCAGGATGACAACAGACAATAGGAGTAAGCATGCAGCAGGCAGTCAATGACGCAGCCCTGCGCGCGAAAAACGACGAGCGCGCGCGGGAGGAATTGATACGCAGCCACGAGCAGACCATTCTCCGTACCGCCTCCGCGGTGAGCCGGCGCTATGTCAGCCGGAGCGACGACGAATGGTCTGTGGCTCTGTGCGCCTTTTCCCGCGCCATTGACCAGTACGACGGCACGAAGGGGGACTTTCTCCCCTTCGCCCAGATGCTCATCCGGCGGGAGCTGGTGGACGCCTGGCGGCAGGAGTCGAAGCACGCCGCCGAGCTGAGCGTGGCCCCGGAGGTTTTCGACGGCACGGCCGAGGACGAGGACGACGACAAAAGCGTGTACCTCGCCGTGGTGCGCGAGAGCGTACAGGCCGCCGAGCGCAGCCTGCACGACGAGATCGTGGCGGCAAACGCCATGCTGCAGGAATATGGCTTTCGCTTTTTTGACCTGACGGAGTGCTCGCCGCAGCAGGAGAAGACGCGGCGTGAATGCGCCGTCGCCATCCGGGGACTGCTCAAGGACCCGCCGCTGCTGGTAAAGCTTCTGCGGCAGAACCACAAGCTCCCGATGACGGAGCTGTATAAGCTCAGCGGCGTGTCGCGTAAGACGCTGGACCGCTACCGCAAATACATCATCATGGCGGCGCTGATCCTCAGCGACGACTACCCGCAGCTGGCGGGGTATCTCAAATTTGTAAAGGAGGGAGAGGCATCGTGAACGGCGTGATCGTCGATCTTGTGAACGGGCAGGCCGCCGCTTTGTGCGACGACGGGCGCGTGGTGAAGCTTCAGGACGCGGGCTACTCCCTCGGGCAGATCGTGGAGGTGCACGAGCGCAGGCGCCGCACGCCCCTCTGGGTGCGCTGGGCCTCCACCGCCGCGGCGGCCGCCCTGCTGCTGGTCGGCGCGGGCGGGGCCGCCGCTTACGCCATGCCCTACGGCGTGGTGAGCCTGGATGTGAACCCCTCCCTGGAATATACCATCAACCGCTTTGACTATGTGCTCCGGGTGGAGGGCGTGAACGAGGACGGCAAGGAGCTGCTCGATCAAATGGACAGCTCGAAGCTTGTGCACCGCCCCATCGGCAGCGCGCTGGCAGCCTCCGTGCAGCAGCTGGAGGAGGGCGACTGGCTCGGAGGAGAGTCCGACGAGATCCTGATCTCCGCCGGGACAAAGGAGCCGACCCACGCCGAAAAGCTCGTCAGCGCCCTGGAGAGCGGCCTGAGCGGCAGCCGGGAGGGCCTGGAGGTCCGTGCCGTCGCCGTGAGCGAGGCGGATATTGACGCCGCCCACCGGGAAGGCATGAGTGCCGGGCGTCACCGGGTGCTCGGCGAGCTCAGAGAGAGCGAGGGCGAAGACTTCTCCGCCGAGGAGTGGAAGGACAGGCCGATCCACGACATCCTGCACCGGCTCGAAAACGGCCCGGCGGGCGTGCCCTCGCAGGAGGACGCACACAGCGCCCAGCCGGAACAGCCCCGGAACGGACACGACACGCTCCCCGCCATGAGCGGCAGCACGGACAATCCCGTCCCCCACGCTGCACAGCCCTCCGGCGCGCAGCCCCAGTCACAGCAGCCGGGCCAGCCGGAGAGCCCGCAGGCACAGCAGCCCCAGCCGCAGCAGGCCGAGCAGCCGCAAGCTCCCGGCGCGGCACAGCCCCGGCAGGACGGCGGCAGCCCCGGAGAAACGCACGCCGACAGTCCCCGTGACGCGGGCAGCGTCCCGGACGGCGGACACAGCGGCGGTTTCGACCCCGGCGGCGGGCCGCGCAGATAAAAAAAGACGGGCGCGTTGCAAATGCGCTGTCATTGCGAGACCAGTTCTCAAACTGGTCGTGGGGTCTGCCCTTTAGGGTACAATTCCCACACCAGTGACATCGGTCACTGGTTCGGAATGACGGATTTTCGCATTTTGCAGCGCGCCCGTTTCGTTATTTCTCGTTTCCGGCGGGGATATACTCCCGCTCGACATATTGCGGCGTCACGTTGACGCACATAAAGACCCGGCCCACGTATTCGCCCACCAGGCCCAGCAGCAACAGATTGATGCCGCCGACGATGAGGATGAGCACCGTGGTGGTGGTCCAGCCCATGGGGGCCATGTGTACGGTGAAGTAGCGGATCACCACAACAAGGGCGTAGAGGAAGCCGATAAAGGCCATGACCGCCCCGGTATAGGTGGCAATGCGCAGGGGCTTGACCGAGAAGGAGGTAAAGCCGTTCATCCACAGCCCCAGGAGTTTGGAGAGCGTATAGCCCGAGCGCCCCTCCTCCCGCGCCCGGTGCTGTACCGGGACGTTGCATATACGCTTGGTGCTCCTCAGCACCAGGCCCATCACATAGGGGTAGCAGTGCTCATAGCGCAGCATCTCGTCGACGATGAAGCGGCGGGCGGCAAAGTAGCTGTTGAGCTCCAGCTCCTTCGGCTTTCCGAGCATGATCTCCGTCATGCGGCGGTTGACGCTGCTGCCGAGTCTGCGAAAGCCGTTTTCCTGCTTGTTCTCGTAGGAGGCATAGACCACGTCATAGCCCTCCTCCAGCTTTTCCAGGAGCTTGCCGACCTCGTCGGCGGGGGTCTGCCCGTCGTCGTCGAGACAGACGACATAGTCCCCCCTGGTCTTTCGCATGCCGCACATGAGCGCCGCGTGCTGGCCGAAGTTTTTGGCCAGGTCCACCGCCGCGATGTGCCTGTCCTTTTCGGCAAGCGCGCGGATCACATCGAAGGTATCGTCGGGGGAACAGTCGTTGACCAGCACGATCTCATAGTCGTACTGCGAAAGCTTGCCCATGGTGTCGGCGATCTCCGCCGTGACCGCGCCGATGGTTTTTGCCGAGCGGTAACAGGGGATCACAAAGGATACTGTTTTCATATCATCACTCCTTACAGGCTCCCTCCCCGAGGGAGCTGTCAGCCGTAAGGCTGACTGAGGGAGTCGAGGTACATTTATTCAAGCGTTCAAAAAGACGCATGCTGACTTCTTCCACCGCTTCACGGTCCCCCTCCCTCAAAGAGGGAGGCAATTCAGCCCGCTCATTTTCAGCAGCGCCTGCATCTCGTCCTGCGTCCCTGCCGTCAGGATGTAGTAGCCGTAGCGGGTGGAGCTGTCGCAGATCTCGTGCCCGTCGATGGGCAGGATATCGCTCACGCGGTACAGGCTTTCGGGGCTTTCGCGCCGGATAGCTTCCAGCGCCGCGAGGTCGGCCTCCGAGAAGATGAAGCGCACCGCCGCGACGCAAGGCTCGCCTGTCGGTTCAAACGAAGGCTTCACGCCGCAGCATACGTCGATGACGCCCTGCACGAAGTCCACCCCGGCGGAGAGCTTCACGAGGTCCGAGCCGATGCAGTCCCCGCCCATGCGCGCGCCGCACTCGATGAGGCGAATGTCGCCCCTGTCGTCGACCTTGAGCTCCGTATGGGATGCGCCGTATCTGACGCCCAGGCTGTCCAGCACACGCGGGACAAGGGCCTTGATTTTTTTAAGGGTCCCGTCGTCCATATGCTTCGGCGGCTGGAGGTGGCCCGTCTCCACAAACAGCGGCGCGCCGGTGGTAAACTTCTCCGTCACGGCGAGGAAACGGTGCTCCCCCTCCCAGGAGAGGTATTCCACGCTGTACTCCCGCCCCTCGGCAAATTCCTCGACCAGCACCTTTTTCTCAAACGAAGGCTCCCGCGCAAAGGCAATGGCCTCGGGCAGCTCCTTCGGGTCCGTCACCTTGCGGATGCCCCGGCTGCCGGAGCGGTCGGTGGGCTTGACGATCACGGGATAAGAAAGCGGCAGGGCGGCAAGATCCGTGTCTTCCTTCACCAGAATGCTCTTGCATGACGGCAGCCCCGCCTTTTCAAAGGCCAGGCGCATGAGGTGCTTGTTGGTGGCGCGGATAGCGCTTTCCATACCGTTGCCCACAAGGCCCAGCCCCTCGGCGACATAGTTTACCGTGATGGCGGCAAGGTCGGAGGCAATGGAGCACACGCCCGCCGGGCGGATTGCACGGCAGATTTCCAATATGCGCTCCTTCTCCACGATGCTCACCGGGTAAAAGTAATCCGCCGTCCTCTCGCCCACGTCGCCGCACTGCCAGGCAAAGACATGGGTAACATACCCCATGGCTTTTGCCCTGAGGATGAGCTGATTTTGAAAATCATTGGCGCCGATAATGGCGATGGCTGGTTTCATAGTGACTCCTGTTCAGTTTGGAGTTTGAAAAGTGGAAAGTGAAGAGTGAAAAGTGGAGTTATGGTGTCCCCTTCGGGGACGGATTAAAAACGAGTCGTCCTTCGCTTACGCTCAGGATGACAAGCGTCCGTAAAGCGAACTGTGTTCATCGCGGCAAAGCCGCTCCTACACTTCACTTTCCACTTTTCACTTTTTTATACCGTAAAGACCAATATCCCCGCGACGATGAGCCCCAGGGCGAGAAGCTTTTTCTTTGTCACTCTCTCGTGAAACACCGTCACGCCGAAGATGGTGACGAAGATATAGGAAAAGCACTCGAAGGCGGGGGTCATGCTCAGGGGGAGCTTTTTGTAGGCAAACATGGTCAGCAGCATCGACAGGGCCAGCAGCCCGTAGCCGCCGATCACGCCGACATTCAGGTACTCGCGGGCAAGGCTCGTGTGCTCCTTGCCGGCTTCCCATTTTAAGAGTGTCTGGCTCAGGGAGGCGATGAACACGCTGAAGATCGCAAGGCCCAGATACGGGAGCATTTCACGCGTCATGCGATCCCTCCTCCCCGTCGGCCTTCACGAACAGCACCACCCCCGCCACCGCGAGAGCACAGCCGATCACCTGCTTGAGCTGCACCTGCTCATGAAACAGCAGCGCGCCGAAGACCAGTGACCACACGAGCGTCACGGCCTTGTTGGCATAGGCCACCGTCAGCGGCAGGCGCTTTAAGATCTGCTGCCAGCCGAGGGCATAGATGCCCAGCAGCGCAAACTCTCCCCCGAAGAAAAGGCAGAAGCGCAGGCTCAAAAAGTCCTCCCCGGCCGCAAGCTTCGACAGGACCGTGGTGAACGCGAAGAGCAGCAACAGCAGATGCAGGGCCAGGAAGACGCGGGGGTCCGTTTTTTTCATGGCCTCAGCCCTTCTTCCGGATGACCTGCCGCTCCACGTACTGGGGAGAGGCGTTGATGCACATATAGATGCGGCCGATATACTCGCCGATCATGCCCAGCACCAGCAGGATGATCCCGCCCAGCAGCAGCATCAGCGCCATGGTGGAGGCCCAGCCCTCGGGAATGGAGCTGTCCACAAAGTGCTTGATGAGAATGACGATCAGATACAGAAAGCCGAGCACCGCCGCGAACGCCCCGCAGTAGGTGGCGATGCGCAGGGGTTTTACGGAAAACGACGTAAAGCCGTTCATCCACAGGGAAAAGAGCTTGACCAGCGTGTAGCCGCTCTCGCCCTCCTCGCGGGCGCGGTGCGTGACCGGCACGGTGCCGATGCGTCTGGTTGCGCGAAGGATCAGGCCTTCCACATAAGGGTAGCAGTTTTTGTAAATGAGCATTTCATCCACGATGAAGCGCTGCATGGCAAAATAGCTCGTGATGGTGAGCTCCCGGGGCTTTCCCAGCATGATCTCGGTCATGCGGTTATTGATGACCGTGCCGATGTTTCGCCAGGCGGCGTGCTGCTTGTGGGCATACTCGGCGTAGACCACATCATAGCCCTCCTCCAGCTTTCGGATGAGCTTCCCCACCTCGTCACCGGGGGTCTGGCCGTCGTCGTCGAGGCACACCACGATCTGCCCCGCGCTGTGGCGAAGGCCCGCCATGATGGCCGCGTGCTGCCCGAAGTTCTTGGCAAGGTCGATGGCGGTGATGCGCTCGTCGTTCTCCGCCATGTCGCGCAGGACCTCAAAGGTGTTGTCCGGGGAGCAGTCGTTGACCAGCACAAATTCAGGCTCGTAGCCCGGCATCTGTGCCATCGCGCCTTTCAGTTCCTCCACGACGCCGCCGATCGTGTGGGCGGAGCGGTAGCAGGGGATCACAAAGGATACAAGCTTCATCTTATTGTCCCTCCTCCGCAAGCCGCGCCATGAACACCACGTCGGTGAACACGCCGTCCAGCTTCACATAGTCGCGGAAAACACCCTCGGTGACAAATCCCGCCTTTTCGTAGCTCCTGCGGGCGATGTCGTTGCCGCCCAGCACCTTGAGGGATATACGGTGCAGGCGCAGCACGTCCAGGCCGAAGGCGGTAAAGAGCCTGGCCGTCTCGGTGCCGAGGCCGCGGCTGCGCGCGAAGGCCTCGCCGATAAAGATGCCGTACTCGGCGGACTCGTTTTTCTCGTCGATATCACGGAAATAGACGCTGCCGACGCTCCTGCCGGATTCATGTTCGACAATGATGTACTGGATGACCTTGCCGGTCTCCACCTTATCTCTGATCCACGCGCGGTGCATCCCGGGCGTGAAGGGCTCCCGGAAGAGGAAATATTTCCAGACCTCCGGGTCGTTGCGCCAGCGGACGATATCGTCCGTGTCCGCGTCCGTGATGGGCCGCAGGCTGAGCTTTTCACCGTTGATGACCGGGAGCTCCTTGTTTCGCAAAAGCAGCATCTTACACTCCGTAAAAGTCGCGCACAGCCTTGATGACGCAGTCCTGGTCCTCAATCGTGAGCTTGTAATACAGCGGCAGACGCACCAGTCTGTCGGATTCGGCGGTGGTGTATTTATCCTCTCCGTGGAAGCGTCCGAAGCGCTGGCCCGCCGGGGCCGAGTGCAGCGGCACATAGTGGAACACCGCGAGGATGTCGCGCTCCTTGAGGAAGGAGATCAGCGCGGTGCGCTCCGCAAGGTCTTTGCACTTGATGTAAAACATGTGGGCGTTGTGCACGCAGTCGGCCGGAATGGTCGGGAGCGTCACGCGGCCTGCCGCGGCGAGGTCCTGAAACGCGTCCCAATAGCGATGCCAGCTTGCAAGGCGGTCATTGTTGATCTCGTCCGCCATCTCGAGCTGTGCCCAGAGGTACGCGGCGTTGAGCTCAGAGGGCAGAAAGCTGTCGCCGATATCGACCCAGGTATACTTGTCCACCTGGCCGCGATAAAACTTGGAGCGATTAGTGCCCTTCTCGCGCAGGATCTCGGCGCGCTCGACATAGGCGGGGTTGTTGACAAGTACCGCGCCGCCCTCGCCCATGGAGTAGTTCTTGGTCTCATGGAAGGAGTAGCAGCCGAAGTCGCCGATCGTGCCGAGGGCCTTGCCCTTGTAAGTGCTCATGACGCCCTGGGCCGCATCCTCGACGACCAGCAGATTGTGACGGCGGGCGATGTCCATGATGGCGTCCATCTCGCAGGCAACGCCCGCGTAATGCATGGCGAGGATGACTCTGGTCCTGTCGGTGATCGCGGCCTCAATTTTGGTCTCGTCGATGTTCATGGTATCCGGGCGCACATCGACGAACACCAGCTTGGCTCCGTAGATGGCAAAGGCGGTGGCAGAGCTGGAAAAGGTGAAGCTCGGCAGGATCACCTCGTCGCCCGGCTTTAAGTCACACAGCAGGCTCGCCATATCCAGGGCCGTGGTGCCGGAGGTGGTCAGCAGCACCTTGTGGGCATGGAAGCGCTTCTCCATCCACTCGTTGCAGCGCCTTGTGAATGCACCGTCGCCGCAGATTTTGTGGGAAGCAATCGCCTCCTCGATATATTTCATCTCATTGCCCGTGCAGGGCGGCACGTTAAAGGGGATCATGATATCTGTTCCTTTCTTAGAATCGCTGAGCCCTTTCTGTCTTTCTGAGCGAAGCGAAGGATCGTTTATCATATGGACGCGCATTTGTCAAAAATGTTCCGAAAAGCGCATATCAATTTATTATTATAACATAGAAGGCAGGATTTACAAGTCTTTTATACACGCAGAATTATACAGCGACATTATTGAGACCCATTGTTATATAAAGCATATTCAATTCGGTATGCCGTCAGCCGGGAACGATCCTTCGCTTTTGCTCAGGATGACAGAATCCAAAAACGAAAAAACAGCTTCGAGATCACTCTCGAAGCTGTCTGTGTTGGCGTTGAGCTATCTTTCCAGTCCGTCGCCAGACAAGTATTGTCGCCACTGGTGAGCTTAACTTCTGTGTTCGGAATGGGAACAGGTGGACCC
>CADBJU010000041.1 GCA_902795045.1 Oscillospiraceae bacterium
CTGTCCCGTCATCCACGGGAACTTCCACACGTTGCCGCAGCCGATGGCGCAGCCCGCGCTGAGCATGATAAAGCCCAAACGGCTGCCGAGTCTTTCTCTTTCGTTATTCAAACATATGCACCTCTTTCCAAGAGATAATGAATGTATTATATTCTGTTTTTCAGAAAAATCAATATATATGAAAGGCCATTCTTTGCTTTTCTACGTTTTGCACTACACACGCTAAAGCTTTGCAGTGCTGAATTATTACCTTTTCAGGGCTTGACAGGGAAGCCGCGCAGTCTCAGAGATAGCGCCCGGTGACGCTGCGCTCGTTTGCCCGGATCTCCTCCGGCGTGCCGCAGGCGACCACGCGCCCGCCGTCGCTGCCGCCGCCCGGCCCCATGTCCACGATGTAGTCAGCGGAGCGGATGATATCCAGGTCGTGCTCGATGACGATGACTGTCGCGCCCCGGTCGATCAGGTGCTGAAAGACGCCCATCAGAGTCTTCACATCCAGCGGGTGCAGGCCGATGGTGGGCTCGTCGAAGACAAAGACGGAGTCTGACTGTCCCCTGCCCATCTCGCTTGCAAGCTTGAGGCGCTGAGCCTCCCCGCCGGAGAGACCAGGCGTCTCCTCGCCCAGTGTGAGATAGCCGAGGCCCAGATCGTGCAGGACCTGCAGGCGGCTGTGCACGATTTTGAGGTCTGCGCAGGCCTGCATCGCCTCATCCACGCTCAGGGACATTAGCTCCGGCAGAGAAAGGGCCTGCCCGTCCTTCCCCGGGCGTCTGACCTGCCAGGCCTCCCTGCCGTAGCGGGAGCCGCCGCAGTCCGGGCAGGGCACGTCCACGTCGGGCAGGAACTGCACATCGAGGCTGATCTGCCCGGTGCCGTCGCAGGTCGGGCAGCGCAGAGCGCCCGTGTTGTAGGAAAAATCCCCGGCCTTATCGCCCCGGGCTTTCGCTTCCGGCGTTCTGGCGTAGACCTTGCGCAGCTCGTCGTGGACGTTTGCGTAGGTCGCCACGGTGGAGCGGACATTGATTCCGATGGGCGTTGCGTCAATGAGCTTGACCTGCGCGATGCCCTCGACGCGCACGGACTTGACATGAGAAGGCAGGGGCCGTCCTTCGATTTCGGCCTCCAGGGCCGGGATCAGGCTTTCGAGGATCAGGGTGGTCTTGCCCGAGCCGGACACGCCCGTCACGACCGAGAGTCTCCCCTTTGGGAAAGTGACGGAGAGCGGCTTTACCGTGTGGATGTCGCCGGTCTCAAGATTGATCTCCCCGAGGTCGAAGAGCGTTTCCCTGTCCGTCCTCGCGCGAAGGCTGCTTTGATGTTCGGGCATCAGAAACGGGCCGATCTTGGAGGCGGGGTTTTTCGCAAGCTCCTCCACTGTTCCCTCGGCGATGATCCTGCCGCCGCCCGCGCCTGCCTCCGGGCCGAGCTCGATGAGGTAGTCCGCATGTGCGAGCACCTGGGTGTCGTGGTCCACCAGGACGACGGAGTTTCCGTCCGCCACCAGATCGTCCATCACACCGGTCAGGCCCTCAAGGTTGGAGGGGTGCAGGCCGATGGAGGGCTCGTCCAGCACGTAGAGCACGCCCGTGGTGCGGTTTCGCACGGCGCGGGCAAGCTGGGTGCGCTGCCGCTCCCCAGTGGAGAGCGTGGCGGCCGCGCGGTCGAGGGACAGGTAGGAAAGCCCCAGGTCCACAAGCCTTTTTGCCGTGTGGTGGAAGGCCTCGCAGATGCTCACCGCCATAGGGCGCATCTCCTCTGGCAGCGACGCCGGGACGCCGTTTACCCATTCGATCAGCTCCGACAGCGGCAGCGTGCAGACATGATCCAGGGTCACGCCGTGAAGGCGCAGAGAACGGGCGCGCTCCGACAGGCGTGTGCCGCCGCAGTCGGGGCAGATATCCTCCTTCAAAAACTTTTCCACCCGCTTCATGCCCTTCTCGTCCTTTACCTTGTTCAAAGCGTTCAGGACCGTGGCGGTAGCGCTGTAGTAAGTGAAATCCAGCTCCCCGGCGCTGACGCTCTCGGCGCTTTTCGGCCTGTAGAAAATATGCTTTTTGACCATCGGGCCGTCGTAGACGATCTCCTTCTCCTCATCATTCAGCTCCTTGAAGGGCACATCGGTGCGCACGCCCATGGCGCGGCAGACGTCGGTCATCAGCGACCACATGAGGCTGTTCCATGGGGCGACCGCGCCCTCGTCGATGCTGAGGCTCTCGTCCGGCACGAGGGTCGAGCGGTCCACGGTGCGCACCGTTCCGGTCCCGCCGCAGCAGGCGCAGGCGCCGCCGCTGTTGAAGGCCAGATCCTCCGCCCCGATCACCGGCACCACTTCTCCGCAGACCGGGCAGCGCACCTCTTTTTCGGCGGCAAAGTTCATGGTGGGCGGCACGTCGTGGCCGTTGGGGCATCTGTAGACGGACAGGCGCGAGAACATGAGACGCAGGCTGTTTAACAGCTCCGTCATGGTGCCGAAGGTGCTGCGGATGCCCGGCACGCCGGGCCGCTGGTGCAGAGCCAGGGCCGCAGGAACGTAGCGCACATCGTCCACCTGGGCGCGCCCCGCCTGAGTCATGCGGCGGCGGGTGTAGGTGGAGAGAGATTCCAGATAGCGACGGGAGCCCTCGGCGTACAAAACGCCCAGGGCGAGGGAGGATTTGCCGGACCCGGACACCCCCGCGATGCCGACGATCCGGTTGAGGGGGATGTCCGCGTCGATGTTTTTGAGGTTGTGCACCTTCGCGCCGCGGATCTCGATTCGCTCCGGTATCTGCTGTTTGTTTGCCATAAGTCCTCCGTAAGCTTGGGCGCGTTGCAAAATGCGAAAACCCGTCACTCCGAGCCAGTGACCGATGTCACTGGTGTGGGAATCCGTCTCTTTATGAAGGAGAAAACGGATTGCCGCGACCAGTTTGAGAACTGGTCTCGCAATGACAGCGCATTTTTGCAACGCGCCTTTTTGAAAGTTTTTCAGCCTTCCCGCATGGCTTTCAGGCTGCTCTTGTTTTCGTACATTTCCTGGTCGGCGCGCTCGAAGACGGCAGTGACGCAGGCGTCGTTATCGAATTTGGCGATGCCGCAGGCGATGACGATATCGCCTGTTTTCAGGGCCTTGCGGTTGTGATCGAGCATCTTCCCGCGCAGCTCCTCCACATGCTCATAGTCGCTGCCCTTGATGACCACCGCAAACTCGTCCCCGCCGACGCGGAAGACCGGGCTGCGTTTAAATACCTCGCAGATCACGCGGCAGGCGTCGCGCAGGTACTGGTCGCCCGCTTGATGGCCGGCGTTGTCGTTGACCTTTTTCAGATCGTTCACGTCCAGGATCGCAATGGCAAAGCCGTGCACCGTGCGGCGGCTGATCTGCCGGTCAAGCTGCTCCTCCACCCGGAGGTAGGCGTGCCGGTTCTTCACGCCTGTGAGCGCGTCGATATTGGCCTCGTTCTGGGCGCGGGCCAGGCGGCTTTCGTACTCCTTCTCCTGCTTGACATGGGCGTCGATATCGCTGATGCCGACGACCATGCGCCTGCCCTCCGGCTCGTCCACCATGGCGGCCTTGAGCTGGACGTACACAGGCTTTTCGTTTATCACAAGGCGGTAGCTGAGGGCGAAGATGCCGCGGCGGGCGATCTCCTCCTCCACCCCCTCTTTCGTGAACAGGGACAGGAAGCGGTCCAGATCCTCGGGATAGATGGTGTCCCTGATTTTCCGGCGCGAGGTGGCGAAAAAGTCTATGCCCTCCTTGGGCAGGGCAAGGCTCTCATACCCGGCTGTGGCACTGTATTCCCGGTAGCGCCCGGTCTCCGGCACCACCACATAGACACACAGGATATCGCCCGCCAGGGCGTTGATGCGGGCGTAGGCGATGTGCTCCTCCTTCATGCGCGCGGCGGCGCGGCGCTGCTTCATGCGCTCGTCGTCATCCGTCACGCCGATGATGATGAAATTTTCATCATCCCGCATGCGGGAGACCTTCATGCTCACATAGCGCGGGCCTGTTTCACCGATGAGGCGGTAGGTCATGATAAAGGTATTGTTCCGGTTCAGCGCGTCCAGCAGCGTCCGCCGGTCAAGGGCCGCGACGAAGGCCGCGCGGTCCTCGGCATAGACAAATTCCTCGGCCTCCAGCTTGCACTCGTCAAAGAAGTGCCAGCCGCGCCGGGCCTCCTGGAGGGTATCGTGTTCGGTGTCGGTGCGGTACTCGATAAACTCCTCCGTCTCCAGATTGACATAGTAGAGATCGGTGTAGTCTCTCGCCAGGGTCTGGGCGATGTGGGCGTACATGATGCCGGTGCTGCGGGCCTTTTCGTAGGCTTCCTTCGTGGTGGCATTCTCTCTCTGGATGCGAACGAGGTCCGTCACATCCTGGCAGATGCCGAGGGTACACAGCCGCCCGGCGGCGTCAATGAACTTGAGCTTTGTGGTCTGGAACTGCCGCGGGTTCCCGGCGGCGTCCGGCACGTCCTCAAAGAAGATGTAAGGCTTATCCATGGACAGGGCCATGCGGTCGTCCTCGACAAAATGCTTCGCCGTCACGGGGTCGAAGATCTGCGCGTCCGTCAGTCCCACCACGCCTTCGGGGCTTCCCTTGTGGGCGTACTCGGCGAAGGCCTGGTTGCAGGCGAGATACACGCCCGTTTCGGCGTCCTTGGAAAAGCTCAGGCCCGGGATATTGTCAAGAAGCGAGGCGATGGACTGCTTGAGCTCGCGGATCTTGGCCGCCTCCTCCAGATCCTTGCGGTACTGCTCCTTCTCATCGCCGATGACGAAAGCGCGCAGCAGGCAGGTGCCCAGCATATAGGCAATGGCATAGAGCGGCAGGTACGGGTAGAAAAGCTGCAGGGCAAGAAATGCCGCCATGATGAGGCCGAAGAGCACCAGTGTCCGGAACTTTTTGCGGTCACCTGTTTTGCGCCGCAGGAAGGACCCCAGGGCATAGCCCGAGATCAGAAGAAGCAGCAGGATTTGACCCGCGAGGACGCCATAGCGCAGGGGCAGGGCGCTGTATACGCAGTCTTTGTCCACGGCAAACAGGATGGGCGTAAAGAGGTTCACGCAGGCAAGCAGCGTGACCGTGACCGCAAGCACCCGTCCGGCGGCAAGCAGAAAGCGCCCGAAACCGTTTTCCTCCTCCAGGTACAGGACGATATACTGCGTCCAGCAGAGGATGCCCGCCGCCATCGTGACAAAGTACACCGTCGTATCGGCAAAAAGGAGCTGCGCGAGCTTCCGGCTTTCAAGCACGCCCCAAAGGATGTCGGTTATGTAATAGACCAGCACGGACAGCAGGAAGCGCCTGTAAGCCCGCCAGGCCGGGGTGGCGAACGCGCCGCCGCGCCCGAGGAGGATATCCCGGTTTTCAATGAGCAGGATCATGACCGCCAGAAGGCCGATCGCAGAGTAATGCATTTCTCTTGTCCTCTCAATTCTCTGTTGATCAAAGGGGCAGGCATATCATTGTTTTTTGATATGCGTATCGGCTTAACTCAGCTTTTCTCCGTCATTGCGAGGAACCAGTGCGCACACTGGTGACGTGGCAATCCGCCCGCCGGAGGCACCTAAATATTTAGAAGTCTTAACCGGTCGCAGGGAGTACGGATTGCCACACCAGTGACATCGGTCACCGGTTCGCAATGACAGACCGTAAGCTGTGCTTAGCTAATTAAAGCTGATACTCATTTTTTATAAATGCCTATAATTCCCATGATATCAATTATAGTACATTGGTGTTGTGATTACAAGCTGTTTTTTCACATGCCGAAAACTCTGCCTCCCATGTTCCCGGGAGGCAGAGCTTTTGCTGCTGCTGATTCAGTTTTTGCGGAAGCGGGCCAGAAACTCAGCTGTCTCCGGCTTTGTGGGATTCGAGAAAATCTGTTCGGGGCTGCCCTGCTCACAGATGACACCGCCGTTCATGTAGACCACCCTGTGACTCACGTCGCGGGCGAAGGCCATCTCGTGGGTGACCACCAGCATGGTCATGCCGCTTTCCGCGAGCGCCTTCATGGCGGTGAGCACCTCGCCCACCATTTCGGGGTCGAGAGCGGAGGTGGGCTCGTCAAAGAGCAGGACCTCCGGGTCCATGGCCATGGCGCGGGCAATGGCAACGCGCTGCTTCTGCCCGCCGGAGATCTGCCGGGGCCGGGCGTTGATGTAGGGGGCCATGCCGACCTTTTCGAGGTACTCCATGGCGTGGGCGCGGGCCTGCTCCCGGTCCCGCTTTAGGACACGCATCTGGCCGACGATGCAGTTTTCCAGCACCGACATGTTGTTGAAAAGGTTGAAGGACTGGAATACCATGCCCACATGGGCGCGGTAGGCCGGGGCGTTGGTGCCGCGGGAGAGGACGTTTTTGCCGTGGTAGAGGATCTCGCCCGAGGTGGGGGTCTCCAGGAGGTTTATGCAGCGCAGGAGCGTGGACTTGCCGGAGCCGGAGGCGCCGATGATGCTGATGACATCCCCCGCGTCCACGGTGAAGTCGATGTCCTTCAGAACCAGGTTTGACCCGAAGGTCTTGGAAAGATGATTGATCTTAAGAATACTCTCGCCCATTTCAGCGCTTCCCTCCCTTCTGTGCGGCATGGGTCTCGCGCCGCTGCTCGGCAAGCTGACCCTCGCGCTCGGCGGCCTCGCGCTCGATCTGACGGCGCAAAGCCTCGCGCTGCATGCTCTTGACCGACTCGGGGCTGCGCTCGTCAAACGGCGAGCCCTTGTCCGGGTAGCTGTAGGTGCCCGCCGTCATGGTGAGCTGGTCCACCTGCACAAGCTCGTAGCTGGCAGAGCCGTCCAGCTTCCTCTCGATCCAGCGCAGAAGGAAGGAGGCCACCAGCGTCATGGTGAGATACCCGACCATCTCCACCGTGGCGGACGGGAAATACAGATAGCTTGCGCCGACGGCCGCGCGGTGGGCAGAAAAGAAATCGGGAAAGCCGATGATGAACATGACGGAGGTGTCCTTGACGTTGATGATGAAATTGTTGCCGATCTGGGGCATGATGTTGCGCAGGGCCTGGGGCAGGATAACGTACAGCATGGTCTGGACATGGGTCATGCCGATGGCTTTGGCGCCCTCAGTCTGGCCCGGGTCGACGGAGATGATGCCGCCGCGCACGGACTCGGCCATGTAAGCGCCGGTGTTGATGGACACCACCACGATTGCCGCCGCCCAGACGGAGGTGAATTTCACGCTGTTATTCGAGAAATAGGGCAGGCCGTAGTAGAGGAACACCGCCTGCAGCACCATGGGCGTGCCGCGGAAGACCTCCACATAGATGCGGATGATCACCCGCACCAGGCCGAGCACGAAGCGCTTGACCGGGTGGTCCGCTTTGGTATAGGGAATAGTGTTCAGAACGCCGCAGGCAAAACCAATCACGCAGCCGATCACCGTGCCCACCAGGGCGAGGATTAGCGTGTTCTCAATGCCGCTGAGATAGGCACTGCCGTATTTTGTCCAGAGCTTGACGATATCCGCGCCCAGCTGTGCAAACTTGTTCATATGGGTCTCCTTACCTGAAAGAAGCCGCGAGAAGCGAAAACTCTCGCGGCCTCCGTGTTATTTCCGGGGAAATGCGGGACGATGATCAGTCCTCGCTCAGGGGCTGGATCTCGATGGCGTGGGCCATGAGCTCATTGAAGTCCTCGACGGTCATGGTGCTCAGCACGCTGTCGATGGCCTCGTGCAGGACGGTGTTGCCCTTCATCATGGAGATGCCGATGTTCACGTTCTCGGCGCGCTCCTGCTCGGTGAACTGGAAGTCGCCGTCGGTGCCGGAGAAGTCAAGGATGACCATGTCGGGGTAGGCGGCCACGGTGCAGACGAAGTCGGCCATGCCGGTCTCGAGCGCCATGAGCATGGCGGGGGCGGTCTCGGCGGCGGTCATGATGTTTGCGCCCTTGATCTGGGGCAGGCAGGTGTCATACCAGATAGTGGCGATCTGCGCGGTGCAGGAGCCGCCGGCGAGATCGGCAAGGCCCTTGGCATTGGCGTAGGGGCTGCCGGCCTTGGTCAGGCATACGATGGTTGCGTAGAAGTAGGGGCCGGCAAAGTCGACCTGCTCGGCGCGCTCGGCGGTCATGGACTGACCGGCGATGACGGCGTCAAAGGTGCCGGTCTGGACGCCGGGAACGAGGGAGTCCCAGTCGGACTGGATGACCTCGAGCTGCCAGCCGTTGGCTTCGCAGATCTTCTTGCCGATCATGACGTCATAGCCGTTTGCGTAGGAGCCGGGGACGTTTGCGATGGGGACAGCGCCGTTTGAGTCGTCGTTCTGGGTCCAGTTGTAGGGGGCATAGGCACATTCCATGGCGATGGTGAGGACGCCGTCCTCCACCCCGCTGGCAACGCCGTCGGCAAAGGCGACGGAGCCGAGGCTCAGCATCAGCAGCATGGCCAGTACGATTGCTGTAATTCTCCTCATGATGTTTCCTTTCTGAGTACGATACTCTCCGGCTGGTTTTCCCCGCCGGTCGGGAAAATGAAAATGAACCGCTTTGCAAGCGGTCCATGGAAAATCCGTACAGCGTAAGCCGTGTGCGTGATTTCGATAGCGCTCCACAAAGTCTTGTGACAGTCCGGCCAATGTTTTTGGACGGCCCAGAACCGGTCAGCCAGGCAAGCTTTCCGATCCTTCGGCGATGTTCCCTTTTCCCTGCGGCGGCTGCCTGGCCTTGCCGCGGGGTACTGATGAATACCGCGCCTCTATCTAAGCGATTCACTTTGAGTGCATCTTAGCACAAGGCTTTAACACTGTCAACGGATAAAGTGCGAAATCAAACATTTTTGGTGAAACTGAAAAAATATACAATTTCAGCTTTTTTATTTTGTCGAATATGCCGGAAGCAGAGCGCCTGCCATATTCTTGTAAGCGCTCTGCTTCTTGATTATAATGCAAGTATGCGCTCGATCTCTTCGAGGTAGATATTTGTGACGATCTGGCGGCTGAACTCCCGTTCCATCTTTTCTCTCGCGGCCCGGCCCATCGCCGCCTTCTCCCCGTGGGGCAGGCGGATGAAGGTCTCGACCTTTTCGACCATGCTGTCCACATCGCGGACCTGGAAGAGATAGCCGGTCTTCCCGTCCTCGATGCCCTCGCGGATCCCCGGCACGTCCGAGCCGAGGCAGACGCGGCCCATGGCGCTGTGCTCGAGCACGACATTGGTCATGCCCTCGTAGTAACTCGGGTGGATAACGGCGTGCGCCCTTTCGATGCAGGGCTTCATATCTAGCTGTATGCCGCCGTACTCCACGACGCCGCGGCGCTGCAGTTCCTCGATGCGGGGGCGGAAGGACTCGTCGTCATAGTCGCCGTAGATCACAAAGCGGGCGTTGGGATAGTCCGCCTTTACCCGCTCGGCGCAGTCCAGGTACTCCCGGATGCCCTTGCCCTTCATGATGCGGGCGACAAAGTTAAAGATGATCTCATCGTCGTTTTCCGGGTAGGGCTTAAAGGGAAACTGCTCCAGGTTCACGCCCGAGCCGGGGATGCGGCGGTAGTGGACCTTGTGGCGGAGGATGTCGTTGAGAAGCTCGCACTCGTGGTCGTTCTGGTACATGAGGCAGGACGCCTTCCTGAGCGCCACGCGGTAGAGCTCCAGGATGAATCTTTCCAGCGCCGAGAGCTTGTCCCCGTTTTGCATGATGCCCGCGGTGTTCACGATATAGGGGGTATGGGTGGCCTCACAGGCAAAGCCGCCGTAGACCGAGCACTTGGTGGTATAGGTGAGCACCAGGTCCGCCTTCGTCTCCTTGATGATGCGGATGTATTCCTTTGTGAGCTTCAGGTCGTTTAAGATGCTGGTGCCGCGCCGGTCGATGGGCAGGTCGATGATGTGGATGCCGCGTGTGCGGAAGTATTCCAGCTTCTCGCCGTAGGGGCAGACGATATACACCGCGTGGCCCAGCTCTTGGAGCTTCAAAAACAGCTCCGCGCGGAAGTTGTAGGCCACATTGTCCTTGGGTATCAGGATCACGATATTGCTCATCGTCTCACTCCGTTCTCAGCGGGTAGGCCAGCTTGTTGATGAGATAGGTCTTTTCGCTCTCTCCCAGCACCGCCTCCATCATATCGTACCCCACGCGCACGCACCAAGCGGGCACATGCAGCACGAGCCTTGCTCGGCCCGCCGCTTTTTCCGCTTTGATGGAATCCGGGGTCCACAGCAGTTCCGGGTTCTTGATGATATGGATGCCGTTGGTCGGCTCCCTGCCGCACCAGTCGGCGATAGCCTTTACGGCGCGGTCGATGTCCAGCACCTCGAACGCCGTGCCCTTGCCCACCTGATAGGCAAGGCTAGGGTACTTAAGATAATAGCGCTTCTGAATGTCGCGCTTGTTGTCCGGGGTATAGACCGGGCAGAGGCGGAAGATGTCATAATGATGCAGAAGCTGGCACTCCCGTTCGGCCAGGGCCTTGCTCTTGCCGTAGTCGCTGACGGGGTTGACAGGGGTATCGGCATTCACCGGCGCGCCGCCGTGATAAACGCCGTACACGTCGATGGTGCTGATAAAGAGCACGGGCCGCTCCCCGGCACAGGAGAAGACGTTTTTCGCGCTGTCCACATTGTCGCGCCTGTAGCGCTCCCAGGTCAGCTCCTCCATGCCCTCCCGGTGGGCCAAGGCCGCAAGGTGGATGATTCGCTCCGCGCCGGAGGCCTCCACGATCTCACGAAGTCTTTCCCGATCGTTGAGGTCGGCGCGCACGAAGCGGTAATTTCCCTCTGTCGCTTCCTCGCCCGAGCGCCCGACGCCCACGACCTCATAGCCGCGCTCAAGCAGCTCCTTCACCACGGCCGAGCCGATCATGCCCCGCGCGCCGGTGACAAGTACGGTCATACCGTCCCCTCCCCCTTTGTTTTGATCTTTGCTATCATAGCAGGAACGACGGTGGTTTTCAACTGTTTTTCGGACAGTTTGGAGTTATGGTGTGACTGCTGCATATCTCAGTCGTTTCGAAGCGATACCATTATTTCACTTTTCATTTTTATAAGGAGTCACTATCATGAAGATGAACTACTGCATGGAATGCGGCACGCTGCTGCATGTATTGCCCCACGGTGAGGAGGGGCTTGTCCCCTACTGCGACACTTGCGCCGCCTTTCGCTACCCCGTGTTCAACACCGCTGTGAGCCTGCTGGTCATGGATGAACGGAAGGAAAACATCCTCCTCATCCGCCAGTACGGCCGCCCGGCCTATATTTTGGTTGCGGGTTATGTAAACTGTGGTGAGGATGCGGAGGACGCCGCCCGGCGGGAGCTTATGGAAGAGCTGGGACTAAAGGCGCTCACAGTATCTTTTAATCGCAGCCATTACTTTCCGCCCAGCAATACGCTGATGCTGAATTTCACCGTCACGGTCAAAAAAGAGGACGCCCACCCCAACCGTGAGGTGGACGCCTGGCAGTGGTTCAGCTTGTCCGATGCCCGCGAGGCCATCAAACCCGGAAGCCTCGCCCGGGCCTTTCTGCTGGGCTGGATGGACGGGGCGTACGATTTCCCAGTCTATCCGCCAGCAAAATGAGGAAGAGGCGCAGCCTGTCCGGCTGCGCCCCTTTGTTATTCTTATTTCGTTTCGGTCAGGTCTTCCTCGGTCTCGGGAAGAGCGCTCTTGACGTTCTCGCCGACGGTGACGGTGATGTTAACCTTCTCGCCCGCGCGGTAGACCGTGAGCTCCAGCTTCTCGCCGGGCTCGCAGGCCGTCACGATCTTGACCAGATCGTCGCTGCTTTTGATCTCTTCGCCGTTAGCCGCGATGACGATGTCCTTCTCCTTGAGGCCCGCTTCCTCTGCCGGAGAGTCCTCATTGACGCTCACGATCTCTGCGCCGCGGGGGATGCCGTAGGCCAGCAGGTCGTCCTTCACGGGGGTAACCGTCACGCCGATGTAGGGCTTGGAGATCTCGCCCTTGGTCATGATCTGCTCCACAATGCCGACAACCGTGTTCACCGGGATGGCAAAGGCGATGTTGTCAACGGTCGCGCCGAAGCCGCCGCCGGAGATCTTCGCGTTGGTGATGCCGATGACCTCACCGTACATGTTGAACAGCGCGCCGCCGGAGTTGCCGGAGTTGATGGCGCAGTCGGTCTGGATGAGCTTTAAGTGCATATTGCCCGAGAAGGTCACGTTCCGGTCCAGGGCGCTGACGACACCGCGCGTCAGGGAGAAATGGAGCTCGCCCAAGGGGTTGCCGATGGCGACCACGTCCTCGCCCACAACGACTTTGTCGGAGTCGCCGAAGGTCACGGGCGTGAGGTCCTTGGCGTCGATCTTCAATACCGCGATGTCGTTGCTGTCATCACAGCCGATGAGCTCCGCCTTATAGGTGTCGCCGTTGTACATCTCGACGTTGATTGTGTTGGCACCCTGTACCACGTGGTAATTTGTGAGGATATATCCGTCCTCGGTGATGATAAAGCCGGAGCCGGAGCCGCCGGAAATGGTGTCATACCCGAAATAATTGGTCAGGGCTTCGGTGGTGATGGCAACGGTGGAGTTTACGTTGCGGGCATAGACCTCGGCAGCGCTGCCTGCGGTGTGACCTTCGGAGGCGAAGGTCAGGGTCGGGGTCGGCGCGGCATAGGCAAGGCCCGCCGTTGCGGAGCACACCAGCACCAGAGCCAGGAGCATGGCGGATATTCTGCGTGTATGGATGTTTGCGTTTTTCATAAGGCTGCACCTCGTTTTCTTAAAACTGGGAATATCATACTTTCAAAGTGTTAAGAAATCTCTTAAAAATTTTGAATTTTCGTTTATGATACTTTGAATTTTTTGTGATAAAGAGCCTGCACGGGATTACCCATGCAGGCCTTTCGCTTTTAATACGTGGATAACGCCAGATATCCGTTTGGCGCGCTCGGGTCCTCCACGACCGTGATGCGCAGGCTTGTATTAGGGGCCTCGTAGTTCCAATAGTTGGAATACTCGTAAATGTCCGAGGTGATCACGATGTCGTAAGTGCCGTCACCATTGGCCCAGGCGCCCTCCATGCGGATGTTGGTGGGGTCGGTCTTCCAGGTGTTGACCCACATCCTGTCCATCAGCGCAAGCTCAATACGGTAGCGCAGCTCCCCTTCCGGGTACACGTAGGGCAGGAGCGTCGGATAGTAGTAGTCCGCGTTCGAGGTGCCGAAGTAGCCGTAGTAGGGCTCGGCAAAGGCGGTGGCAAAGCGGAACAGGCGCTCGGCCTCCTCGCCCTCACAGGCATAGGCGTACTGCTTGACCTCTCCCAGCGGGTTTTCCGGCAGGACGATCTGCGTCGGCACGCTCTCGGGCTTGACATAGCCCGCGGGCAGCGGATTGACGAGCCACGCGTCCGGCAGGTTGCGGGTGCCGCCCGCCTGGTTTGCCGAGCGGTTGACCGCCTGGCCGTAAAAGTACATGCAGGTAGAGTTGCCGCCGTCCATGTTGGTGGCATTGACGCAGCCGAACTTGTCAGCCATGATGTCGACGCAGTCGGGGAAGGTCACACCGATGCTGTAGCCCTGGCGGCCGTCGATGGCGACCATCACGACGGCGCCGTCGGCGCGCTGGCCGATCATGGTCCTGGCGCCGATGCCGGTCTCCAGCGCAGAGGGATCTGCCTTTACGCCGTCGAGTACAATGGCGGGGCCGAAGCTCACGGCGTCCCGGATACCGACGTTCTCGCATTCGTCATAGGTCAGATAGCCGACCCACATGTGGTCGTTTCCGTCAAAACCGCCGATGGGACCGTTCTGCTCGGAGCTGAAGGTGACGCCCCGGCCGAAGGTGATGCCGCTGGGGGGCCAGCCGTTTCCACCGCCGCCGTCGTCCAGAAAGCCGCCGGCGTTGATGCCCGCGATGGCCCCGTACTGCTCAGCCATGGCGTCGAGCGTGAGGCCGTAACCGCTCCACTCGGTTGGCTCGGGCAGCGCCGTGCCGACATAGACGCGGCTCGGGTCGAGCACGATGATGGCATAGACCGTCGCACCCTTGTAGTGGAACTTGTAGTTGATGATGCCGTCGCCGTCGTCATCGGTCAAGACCTCGCCCACGATGGGCTCGGGGGTGGGTTCCGGTGTCGGCTCGGGAGTGGGTTCCGGTGTCGGCTCGGGAGTGGGTTCCGGTGTCGGCTCCGGGGTGGGGACATAGGCGGACTCGGGCGCCGCTGCCTGCACCGGGGCCTGGGCCGCCTGGGGCGAGGCTGCCGCGCTCCTTCTGCCGCAGGCGGTGAGGCCCAGCGCCGTGACCGCCGCGAGCAGCAGGCTGATCATCTTTATCGAAAGCGTTCTGTTCATTTGCGATACCCTTTCTTTTGCATATTCAAACGAGGGAAATGTACTATATTTTATAAAAGAAGTCAAGCCCCGTGAAATCCCCGGAGATTCCTGTTGAAAATTCTCTCCCCTGCTGATACACTGTAGGCACGATGATTCAAATCCTTTTGAACAATTCGGAGGTATGATATGCTGTATACGAACGCGAATGTGTTTACTCCCGCGGGCTTTGTCCGCGGCGGCTTTCTGGTGGAGGACGGGCGCTTTGCCGAGGTGTTCGTCGGTGAGCACAGCGGCGGCACCGATCTCGGCGGCGCGTACGTGATCCCCGGCCTTGTGGATATCCACACCCACGGAGCTGCAAACGCGGACTTCTCTGACGGGGATGCCGAGGGCTTAAAGCGCATGGCGGCTCACCTTGCCAAGTGCGGCGTGACGAGCTTTGCCCCCACCTCCATGACGCTCCCCTACGAGACGCTCGCCGCCGCGTTCGAGACGGCGGTCGCGGTCCGTGAAAACCGTCCCGCTGGCTGTGCCCGGGTCATGGGCATCCACATGGAAGGTCCCTATTTCTCGGAAAAGAAAAAAGGCGCGCAGAACGGCGCCTATCTCAAGCTCCCCGATCCCGAGGGCTTCCGGCGGCTCTATGACGGCTGCGGCGGCCTGGTGCGCGTGATCGACGTGGCCCCCGAACTTGCGGGCGCGGTCGAATTTACGAAGATTGCCAGGGAGCTGTGCACCGTCTCGGTCGCCCACACGGATGCCGATTACGAACAGGCAAAGGCCGTTTACGAGGCGGGCGCGACGCATCTGACGCACCTGTTTAACGCCATGCCCTCCATCCACCACCGCAAGCCCGGTGTCATCGGCGCGGCCTCGGAGTGTGATCACGTGGTCGCCGAGCTCATCTGCGACGGGCTGCATGTGCACCCGAGCTCCGTGCGCATGGCCTTCAAGCTCTTCCCCGGGCGCATCTGCCTGATCTCCGACTCCCTGCGCTGCTGCGGCATGCCGGACGGCGAGTACGAGCTGGGCGGGCAGCAGGTCTTCCTCTCCGGCGGCGTGGCCAGACTTGCCGACGGCACGATCGCGGGCGCGGCCTCGGATCTGTATCGGGACATGCTCAACGCGATTGCTTTCGGTATCCCCCGCGAGGAGGCGATCACCGCCGCCACCATCCGCCCGGCGTGGGAGATCGGACGTGCCGATGAGATCGGCTCCATCGAAGCGGGTAAGCTCGCCGACTTTGTGATCTGCGACGCATCGCTGAACGCGCAGGCCGTGTATATCGGCGGCGAGCGGGTATAATTCCATACAGTAAATGGGTCAGCCGCGGCTGACCCATTTGTGTTATAATGCAAGCTTCCCGTCAAGAAACAGCTGATAGCGGTCACAGATCCTCTGCACGTCGCTGCCGAAGTCGAACGGCAACCGTGTCAGCTTCCATTTTTACGAAACCTTCACCTCCGTGCGCAGCTCTTCCGTATTGATGAAGCCGCCGAGCGCCGTCTTCCACAGGATGCGCAGATCCAGCGCGGGGCTCCAGTTTTCGATGTACCAGATGTCGTATTTGACACGCGCTTCAATGGATGTGTCCCCGCGCAGACCGTGGATCTGCGCCCAGCCTGTCATTCCCGGGCGCACCTGCTGGCGCACGAGGTACAGCGGAACGGACTCCTTGAAGCGATAGACATAGTAGGGCAGCTCCGGTCTCGGGCCGACCAGGCTCATGTCACCCGTGAAAACGTTAATGAGCTGCGGCAGCTCATCAATGCTGTATTTGCGGATAAAGCTGCCGAAGCGGGTCCGGCGCGGGTCCGCGCTGCGGCTCCAGGCCGTGTCGGATTCGCTGTTGACGCGCATGCTTCGAAACTTGTACATGTTGAATTCTCTTTTATTCAGACCCACCCGCCGCTGGCTGAACAACACCGGGCCGGGACTTTCAAGCTTGACAATCAGGGCAACAATCAGCAGCAGCGGGCTGAGCACGATCAGCAGCAGCGCCGAGCATACGATGTCGAACACGCGCTTGAGCGCGGCGAGGGCATTGTTGTCAAGCGGAGTTGCCCGCAGGTCGATCAGCACCGAGCGCCCCATGGTTTCGATGGTCGGGTGGCTCGGGAAATAGGCGCGGTAAAACGGAATCATCGAGACCCGAAGCCCCTCTTTTCCCGCGGCATTGAGCACTGCCTGAATATGTGCGGTCTCCTCAGGTTCCAGGGCCACCACCGCCTCCTCGCAGGGCACCTTCTCCAGGATCTCCTCGATCCGCTCAAGCCCGCCCAGGTATTCACCAAGCCCCGCATGAGGGTCTGCGCCGATATAGCCGATGACCCGGCGGCCAAACTGCGGGTATTCCGTCAGGTCCTGGTAATATTCCTCCGCAAGCCTGCCGCTGCCGATGAGGATCACACGCTCCATGCCGATCCCCTGTGCGTAGCGCAGGGCCGCGATACGATGCCAGAAGACGCGCTTGACACAAAGGATGCAGGAAAAAAGCATAAGGAATATCAACAGCGTCAGGCGCGAAAACTCCTCAAAACGCATCACATACAGGACGCTTCCCAGGATCAGCACGGAGACAAGACTGAGGAGAATGAGCTTTGACAGCTCCTTAAACAGTCTCAGCCGGTGCACCGGGATATACAGATGGTACAGGTAAAAAAGCGTGACGGTGCAAAGGCTGTACAGCAGGATCAGAAGCTCCGTCGACGCGTCCTCGATGATGGGGTTCCACACACCCTTGAGCGCGAAAAAACGGATATAGACAGCAGCATGATAGGAGGCAAAGATGATGGCTGCCTCCAGAAGCATATTGAGGAATACCTTAAAACGCCTGTTTTTTTGCAGCACCTTACGGCTCCCTCCGTCTCTGTTCTGTGACGATCCTCTCCGCGTGCGCACCGCAGCATGGCGCTTTACGGTACAAACCGCCACATTTTTCACTATATTGTTCGTAATTTACCATATCTGAAACCGAAAAGCAACAGTATTATCACAATCCGCGGAAAACGACTGCGCGTGGAGCCTCAGTTCTCCGTGTTATCCAGTGCTGCCGTCCACTCCACGCGCAGGGGATTTGTGTTGTCCCGGCGCCAGAAAACGTCGATCTCCTCGTGCTCCTTGACGCCGCGCAGAGGGATGAAAACCAGATTATCCGCGCCGACGAGCTTGTTGGTGAAGTAGTCGGGAAGGATGGAAATCCCCTCCTCCGCCGCCACCATGGTGAGGATAACCTCCAGGTCCGCGCTGCGGTAGAGGATGTCCGGCCTGTAGCCCGCCTCCCGGTAGAGGCGGATGAAGGCCTCGTCGCCGTAGGAATCGAAATCCTCGGACGGGGACATGTACAAGAGCTTCTCCCCGCGAAGCTCGGCCCTCGTGAGCTTTGTACGCCCGGCCAGCGGATGGGCGCTGTACAGGGCCGCCACCAGGCGTATCCTGTCTGCCTGGCGCCATTCCACTTCCGGGCTCTGTCGGAGGTTCGTGCTGTCCCAGGTGTATATAAGATCAAAGCGCCCCTGCATGAGCCCTGCGGCCAATTGGTCGGAGCTTTTGCGCTCGAAGGTCAGGAAGGTGTTGGGATTGGCCCGGCGGAAGCTGCGCGCCGTGAGGGAAAAATCGCTGCGCTCGTAGCCCTTGAGAAAGCCGATGTGCAGGCTGCCGCTCTCCCCTGCCGCGGCCTCCTTCGTCCGGCTGGCGGCAGCGCTCATCTGGCGCAGGATCTGCTTTGCGTCCTCATAAAAGCTTTTGCCTGACGGCGTAAGCTGCATGGGACGGCGGCGGCGGTCAAAGAGCTCGCAGCCGAGGGTGGTTTCCAAAGCCTGGATATGCTGGGTGACGGCCGCCTGGGTAATGAAAAACTGCTCGGCCGTTTTGGTGAAGCTCCTGCTCTCAGCAGCCGCGACGAACAGCCTCAGCTGGGTCTGGTTCATGGTATTCTCCTATTGTTATAAGTTTTTACTTATTTTAGCATAAGAAATACAGCCTTGCAAGTGGGTCCTTCTGCCATTAAAATCAAGATAAATTATTTCGGTCCGGGAGAGTTGTTTCTTAGCCGAAATCAACGGGAGGAAAGTATGAACAATCAGAGAGAAAGACTCGGCAGCCGTTTGGGCTTTATCATGCTCAGCGCGGGCTGCGCCATCGGCTGCGGCAACGTGTGGAAGTTCCCGTGGATGACGGGACAG
>CADBJU010000042.1:0-21334 GCA_902795045.1 Oscillospiraceae bacterium
ATTCCTCACCCTTCCGTTGCTGCTTGACACTACCTTGAGGCGGCTTTCCCAGAATTCATGCCGCTTTGTAGCCACTTTTTATGTGGGAAGTTTTAGTTATGGATAAAAAGCAATCCGTCATCACCAATTTTATCTGGCGGCTCATGGAGCGCGGCGGCACCTATGTGGTAAACTTTGCGGTGTCCGTGGTGCTGGCGCGGCTGCTGGCGCCCGAGCTCTACGGCAGCATCGCCCTGGTCACGGCCATCACCTCCATTTTGCAGGTGTTCGTCGACAGCGGCATGGCAAACTCCCTCATCCAGAAAAAGGACACGGACGATCTGGACTATTCCTCCGTCTTCTATTTTAATCTCGTGTTCTGCCTGGTGCTGTACCTGGGGCTCTTTCTCGCGGCCCCGCTCATCGGGCGCATTTATAAGGACATGTCGCTGGTGCCCGTGGTGCGGGTACTGGGGCTTACGATCGTGGTGTCCGGCGTCAAGAACGTGCAGCAGGCCTATGTGGCGAAGACCATGCAGTTTCGCCGCTTCTTCTTCGCCACTCTGGGCGGGACGCTCTTCTCCGCCGTGGTGGGCATTACGCTCGCCTACCTCGGCTACGGGGTGTGGGCGCTGGTGTTCCAGCAGCTCGTAAACGTCACGGTCAACACCGCCATCCTCTGGCTCACGGTGGGCTGGCGGCCCAAGCCCATCTTTTCGTGGCAGAGACTCGGCGGGCTCATCTCCTACGGCTGGAAGCTTCTCATTTCCCAGCTGCTGGACACGGCCTATCTAAAGCTCTACCAGTTCATCATCGGCCTGCGCTACTCCACCGCCGATCTCGCCTACTACAACCGGGCCGAGCAGTTTCCGAACCTCATCATGGAAAACGTGAACGCGTCCCTTGACAGCGTGCTGCTGCCGGTCCTGTCGAGTGAGCAGGACGACATCGAGCGCGTGCGGGATATGACGCGCCGGGCCATCCGGGTGAGCACCTATGTGCTGATGCCGCTGATGGCGGGCCTCGCCGTCTGCGCAGAGCCGCTGGTGCGGCTGCTGCTGACGGAGAAGTGGATGCCGTCGGTGCCCTACATGCAGCTATTCTGCCTGTACTACGCCTTCTGGCCCCTGCACACGGCGAACCTCAACGCCATCAAGGCTACCGGGCACAGCGGCATTTTCCTGTACCTCGAGATCATCAAGAAGGTGCTGGAGACCGCCGTGCTGCTCGTCACGATGCGCTACGGCGTCATGGCAATCATGCTGGGGCTTTTGTTCAACGGCTTTGCGTCCGTTATCATCAACGCCTGGCCGAACGGAAAGCTCCTGCATTATACGATCCCCCAGCAGCTCCGGGACGCCGCCCCGGCGATGCTTTTGTCGCTCGCGATGGGCGCGATCATCCTGCCCGTGACCTGGACGGGGCTTCCCGATCTGGTGAAGCTTCTCATCATGGTGCCGGCGGGCGCGGCTCTCTATGTGGGCGGCTCGGTCCTCTTCAAGGTGGACAGCTTCCGCTACATCTGGGACATCGTACAGAAAATCCTGCACCGCGGAAAGGAGGAAACCGCATGAATCAGAAAAAACTGCTGCTGCTCGGCGGGGCGCACTATCTGCGCCCGGTGATCCGGGAGGCCCATGCGCTGGGGCTGTATGTCATCACCTGCGACTACCTGCCGGACAACACCGCCCACAAGCTGAGCGATCAATACCTCAACATCAGCATCCTCGACAAGGACAAAGTGCTGGACGCGGCAAAGGAGCTCCAGATCGACGGCGTGATGAGCTTTGCCTGCGACCCCGGCGTCGTGACGGCGGCCTATGTTGCCGAGAAGCTGGGCCTCCCCTACCCCGCCTCCTATAAATCCACCTGCATCCTGCAGGACAAGGGGCGCTTTCGCGCCTTCCTCCGTGACAACGGCTTCACCGTCCCCTGGGCCCACAGCTATACCGACAGGCAGGCGGCGCTGCATGACGCCAAAAGCTTCACCTGGCCCTGCATCGTCAAGCCCGTGGACTGCGCGGGCAGCAAGGGCGTCCGGCGTGTGGACAGCTCCTTTGAGCTGGAGGCCGCCATCGACTATGCCCTGGACTTTTCCCACAGCGCTGCCTTCATCATCGAGCAGTTCATCACCCAGCGGGGCTATTCCTCGGACACGGACTGCTTCGTAAAGGACGGGGTCCTCTGCTACTGCTCCTTCGACGAGCAGCGCTTCGACCGCGAGGCGGAAAACCCCTACACCCCGGCGGCCTACTCCTGGCCCTCCAGCATGCCGCAGGAGATCCAGGCGGAGCTTAAATCCGAGCTGCAAAGGCTGATGACCCTGCTCGGCATCACGACCGGCGTCTTCAACATCGAGACCCGCCAGGGCACCGACGGCCGGGCCTACATCATGGAGTGCACCCCCCGCGGCGGCGGCAACCGTTTGAGCGAGGTGCTGGAGATGGCAACGGGCACAAAGCTCGTGCAGAACGCCGTGCGCGCCGCTGTCGGCCTGCCGGTGGACGACATGTCCGACCCCGTCTACAAGGGCCACTGGGCGGAGATCATCCTCCACAGCAGGCAAGCCGGAGCATATCAGTCCGTGCAGATTGCCCCGGAGGTCATGCCCTTTGTGGTGCAGGAGGATTACTGGGTCGCGCCCGGTGAGGAGATCGAGCGCTTTTCCGGCGCCAACAAGGCCATCGGCACGCTGGTGCTGAATTTCCCCGACCGCGAGACCCTGGAGAAATATATGTCCGATGATTCCTGGTACAGGGTTATCGTCTCATAAAATGTACAGAGAACGGAGAAGCATTACAACATGAAGAAACTCTTGATGCTCGGCACCAGCTACGCTTCGCTGCTTATGCTGGACTACGCGAAGAAGCAGGGCGTGTACACCATCGTCACCGACTACCTGGAGCCGGAGCACTCCCCCGGCAAATTGAAAGCGGACGAATACTGGATGATCAACACCGGCGATCTGGACGCGCTGGAAAAGAAGTGCCGCGAGGAAAATGTGAACGCCGTGGTCTGCGGCATCAGTGAATTCAACCTGGAGATGTGCATGGCGCTTTGTGCGCGGCTGGGCCTGCCCTGCTACTGCACCCCGGAGGCCTGGCACTACTCCCGCGACAAGGTCGATTACAAGGCCCTTGCGACAAAACTCGGCGCGCCGCTTGCCGACGATTACTTTCTCTCTGATCCCCCCACGCGCGAGGAGCTGGACCGGGTGAAATACCCGGTGGTGGTCAAGCCCGTTGATTTAAGCTGCAACCGCGGCATCAGCTATTGTCAGAACGAAAAGGAGATGCTGGAGGCCTGCGACTACGCCCGCTCCGTGTCGAAAAGCCGCAAGCTCGTGGTGGAGCGCATGCTGCACGGCGAGGAGTGGTACGGCACCTACGCCCTGGCGGACGGCAAGGTGAGCCTGCTTGGCCTGTGCGCCATGTACGCCCAGCCGGGCTACCCCAAGTTCTGCTACTCCATCACCTCCACCCTCTCCAACCACGTCGAGGACTTCTGCCGGGACATCAATCCCGCCATCGAGAAGGTCCTGCAGGGCGTGGGCTGCAAAGAGGGCTACGCCTGGACCCAGGCCATGCTGGACGAGGACGGGCACTTCTACATCATCGAGATGGGCTACCGCCTCGACGGCGACATGATGTTCATCCCCTTCAAGGACCTGCTGGGCTTCGACACCATCGCCTGGATCGTGGACTATGCCCTCGGCAAAAAGAACGATCCCAAGGAGCTCCCCAAATCCCAGGAGAAGGCCTTCAAGCGCGTCGCCACGAGCTACATGCTCTGGACCGACGACAAGGGCGGCACCATCGGCTCCATCGAGGGGCTTGACGAGGTCAGGAGCTGGCCCGGCGTGACGGTGGATTCCCTCGCCTGCGTGGGCGACCCGATCCGCCCCTACGGTCCGCTCGGCTGCATCCTCTTCACCACCGACGACGCCGAGGAGATGTTCGCGCTTATCCGCCGCGTAAACGCCACCGTGCGCATCAAAAACACCGACGGCGACGATGTGCTCATCTATTATGACGATTTTGACTACCTCAGAGGCGTGTATCGGGAAGGCCTTGAGGGGAAATAAAATAATATGGGTATCGGCTTTAAGCGGCTAAACACAGCTTACGATCTGTCATTGCGAACCAGTGACCGATGTCACTGGTGTGGCAATCCGTACCCCCAGCGGCCAGGTCTGATTTCTGAGTTGTTAAGTGCCTCCGGCGGGCGGATTGCCACGTCACCAGTGTGCGCACTGGTTCCTCGCAATGACGGGAGAACGCTATGTTGAGAAAATGGAAAGTGATCGTGCCCCTGGCGCTGACCGCCGCGGGAGCTGTTGCCTCGGGGCTTGCGGTGCTGATGCAGAAGCTGCCGAAGGACGCCTCCCCCGCGCCCGAGCCTGCCCCGGCGGCGAGGCCCGCGAATCTCCGGACCGGCGTCTACAGCTTCATCTCCGGCTATCAGGATGCCGCTACCGTGGAGCTGAGCATGGACTATGACCCCGAGAAGTTCAGCTTCGCCATCGTTGAGGACGAGTTTTTGAATTACTCCAGCGCCTCCCATGTCGCCATCGTCTACGGCGAGGAGTTCAACCTCCAGCTTGAGTACGCGGCCTACTACAGCGGTGAGGACTTTGCCGCCCACAGCGTCGCCCTGCGGGAAAAGTACAGCGCCTGCAATGCCTACAGCTGCGGCGTGCTGGACGGGCTTTGGGTGCTCGACGGGGACAACGTCGCCATGCACTTCCCCATCCCGGACGATCAGCACAGCTATCTGCTGGTCACGGTGCAGAAGACGCCCGCGTACGACGACGAGGTCACAACCCTGCCGGAGTACGCGCCCCTCAGGGAGCTGCTGTCCACAGTGCGGTTTACGAGAATCTAAAGGAAGACGTAAAAGGGCATTGTGAAAAAGATCAAATGACAGTGCAGGGGCCGACGCTTATCACGCGGCCTGTGAGGTCAATTAACACCGTAGGGGCCGACGCCCCCGGCGGCCCGCGCGGAACAATCTGAATTTGTGCAGACATCCCCGGCGAAAACGTATGTATAATACGAAATCGCCGGGGATAAGTGCGCTTGTTGAAATTTTACTGCCGGGCCGCGTGATAAGCGTCGGCCCCTACGTTGTTGAATTGTAACTATTCAGTCTTGGCCTTATTCAATGGCGAAAACATCCGTTCTGTGTCACTGGTGTGGCAATCCGCACTCCCAGCGGCCGGTTAGGATTTCTGAGCGTTTCAGTGCCTCCGGCGGGCGGATTGCCACGACCAGTTTGCGAACTGGTTGGCTGTCTAAAGCCGATACCCATATTGATTTTTTCACAGACCCCTCTCTGTAAAAAATTCCCTTGTAATTTATTCCAGCTATGATATAATTATAAAAAATTATCGGAAACGAAAAAGAACACAGGCCCTGCTTTCGCAGGGCCTGTGCCTGATTCACCGATTGTCAGGATCGGCGATTTGATTCAGTTGCGTTTCTGATCAGCTCATGCTGACGTAAGCAAAGTTGGTTTCAGCCCAAGGATCATCAGGCAGAAGGAGAGCAGCAGCCGCAGCCTCATCAGCAGTGAGGCCGGCAAGGACACCCTGAACAAGGAAGGTATCGCGATCATCGAGAGTATCGACATAGGACTTCCAGAGGTCGGGGTAACGGAACTTGAAGTTCGCGTCGAAGCTCTTATCGACGCCTTCAGCAAAAGCAGTGTACTCGTCGTCCAGCTGATCGTTGATGTCAGCGCAGAGAGCCCACAGGCCAGCCCAAGTGGCAACAGCTTCGTAGCCCTTCATGAACTTCTTGTCGGTCAGAGCATCGGTGACAGCCTTGTTGAAGGTCTGAGCGTACTTGAGGGGATCGACGTTGCCGTCAGCATCAGTGTACTTCCAGGTCTTGGCCATATCAGCAGCGACCATGTCGTCGATGAGGAAGCGGACCTGATTCTTGATAACGTTGACGCTGTTCTTGGTGAAGGTGTAGGTGCCACCATTAAAGGTGGGCAGAGTCTTGTGCTCGTCAACGAGCTTCTTAGTGAGAGCGTCGACAAGGTCAACGATGGTGTCGTCCATGGTCTTGGCAGAGGTGTAAACAACCTGGTCGCCGATCAGAGTGCCGTAAGCAGTGGCGATGTTGTTTTTGGTCTCCTTGATCATGTCCTTGATCTCTTTCTCGTAGGAAGCAACACTGTGGATGGGGTTGTTGATGATGGGGTACTTGTTGTTGTCAACGAGAATGGTGTAGTCCTTGGTAGTCTCAACCTTGGTGACGTTGCCTTTGTCGTCCTCGGTCACTACATAAGTGGCCTTGGTCTCGATGGTGGGGTCCTTTTTGCTGTCCTGAGCGGTTGCGGTAACGGTCGTGGTCTTGCCAGCGGTCTGCTGATCTTCATCAGTAGCGAAAGCCATGGTGGGGATGACGCTGACGAACATCATCACGCAAAGAATCAGTGCAAGCAGTTTCTTCATTTGAAAATGATTCGTGCCCGGCGTTTGGGATATGGCACGCAGCTTTGCTCAAATTCCCCGGGAAATACCCCGAATGCGTCCCCGCGCTTGCGCGTGCCAGTCCGGGACGCTGATCGACAGAGGGGATGGAAAACCGAGCTGCGGCGTCGCAGCGTGCAAGTCTGCACAACTGCGCCTTGCGAAACAAACGGGAGGAATGAACATGCCGAAAATACCGGCAGGTATGCGAAAAAAGCCAGGTGGCGGCTATGAATACCGCTTTACGATGAGGGGCAGACGCTACAGCGTTTACGGAAAAAGCGTGCGGGAGTGCACGGAAAAAGCGGAAAGAAGGCGCAGGGAGATCGAGGCGGGTATAAACCGCGCGGGTAAGGCTCTCACGCTTGACGAATATTTTCTGCGCTGGGAAAGCGCAAGGACCGGCTCCGTGCGCGACAGCACCCTGCGCACGGAGCGTTATATTTACCGTATCGCGGCAGATGTGGAAGCAGACGGGGCGCCCCGTCTCGGCGCGCTGAGTCTCGATGAGATCAGCCGACAGCATCTCGTCCTGGTCCAGACCGGACTGCGCCGGGCGTACAGCATATCCACGATCAACCGCTGCATGTCGGTCATCAAGGCCATCCTGGAATCGGCCCTGGAGGAGAGGCTCATCCTTTGGAACCCGTCAAAGGGACTGCGCATGCTCAAGGACACGAAAAAGCCCCCGCGCGAAACCATCCACCGCGCCCTGACGCCTGAGGAAACGCAGGCATTTTTTTACGCGGCCGAACAGCGCGGCTCCTGGTATCTGCCCCTTTACCGCTTCCTGCTGAACACCGGCTGCCGCTTCGGCGAGGCGGGAGCGCTGCTGCCCGGGGATATCAGTGAAGACAGCATCTGCATCCGGCGCACGCTGACAAAGTCCCTCGACGGAAAGCTCATCATCGGCAGCGATGCCAAAACCGGCCACTCGGCCCGGATGATCCCGGCGCGCAGGGCGGCGCTCGCGGCCATCCGCGAGCAGCGGGATAAAAACACGCGCTGCTTCGGCGACGAGGAGGACAAGCCGATCTTTCGCGCGCCGCGCGGCGGACTGCTCGGCGCAAGGTGCGTAAAGAAGGATATCGATCAGCTCTGCGAGGCCGCCGGGATCGAACGCTTTTCCGCCCATGCCTTTCGTGACACCTTCGCCACGCGTGCGGTGGAATCGGGAATGCAGGCAAAAACCCTGCAGGAGATCCTCGGCCATGCCGACATCGGGATCACCATGAATCTGTACGCGCATGTGATGGAGAGCACCAAGCGCAGGCAGATGGATGCGGTGGAAGTCCTGCCCGGCGCAGCGCTCTCCATAATTTAATAAATGTTAAGGATTCCCCCGGATATTGGACTTGACGCGGAGAAGGGGTTGTGGTAAAGTGATGTCGCATTACGGTAGAATGAATAGGAGACATTAACAAAATGAAAAGAATTGTCAGTCTGCTTCTGGTGTTTTGCTTCTGCGTCGGACTTGCCGCCTGCGGCAAATCGAACGCCTCTTCTGCCTCTCCCAGTGCCGATGCGTCCCCGGCTACGCCCGCCGAATCCGCCGCTCCGAGTGCGGAGCCCGCATCCACTGCGGCGCCTTCCCCCGAGCCCGTGAACATTCAGGCCCTGGTAGACGCCCTCAACGCGGAGGAGCTGGCGCAGCGCACCGCGGATGATCCCTATATCGCGGTGTTCGAGGTCGCCAAGGAGCCCAATACCATTCACTATAAACTCGCCATGGATTACTTCCAGTACGTCATTTCGACCGCGATCACCGGCGAAGCGGAGTTTGTCGATGCCTACAACCGCATCCTCAACTCCATCCCCCCCATCGAAAACTCCCTGGAGGGCATGATCCGTGAGACCTCGCCCGAGCTGAACGTAGTCGTGATCGTTATGTACGACCAGTTGTCCTCCAATGCCGCCGCGGTCATTGATAACGGCGGGATCATCTACGACGTGGTCAACGGCATCGGCACCGCACCCGCCGAACTTACCCCGATCGTCGTACCTGAGGAACTGCCCGAGGAGGTCCAGCAGCAGCTCGACGAGTATGCGGCGAGCCTGAACGGGAACCAGAGCAACAGCTGATCCCCAAATCCATAAAATGGTCTTCCGCTCACGCGGAGGGCCATTTTTTGTGTCCGGAAAACAGGCCCGGAGTGCCTGTGTTTTGTGTTGACAAAACGCGGTGCGGCGGGTTACAATTTAACAGGGCAACGCCCCATCATACTATCATTTTAAAAGGAGGAAACGTCATGGACGCTGGCAGTACCGGCACAGCGGCAGGCCGAAGTCGGCTGCGGGATGTGTTCACGCGCGTTTCCGCAGCTAAATAAAATTTGCCGCGCTTTGGCCTGCGTGTCGGAAGCCTTCCTGGACGGACACCCGAAAGGAGGAATCCCCGATGGCAGAGCAGTTTGTCACTCTCCAGAAATCTCTGAAAAAGCTGCTGGACGAGAAGAAGTATCAGACGCTCAAGGACGTGCTGGGCACGATGAACGGGGCGGATATCGCCGCCGTGTTCGAGGATCTGGATGAGGAGCGCACCCCGCTCCTGTTCCGCCTGCTGCCCAAGGAGCTCGCGGCCGAGACCTTCGCCGAGCTCAGCCCCGAGATCCAGGAGCAATTGATCACGGGCTTCTCGGACAAGGAGTTGAGAGAGCTTGTGAGCGAGCTTTACGTAGACGACGCGGCGGATCTCGTCGAAGAGATGCCCGCCAGCGTGGTCAAGCGCATCCTCGCCCAGGCAGACCCCCAGATGCGCAGCGAGATCAACCAGATCCTGCGCTACCCCGAAAACTCCGCCGGGTCCATCATGACCACGGAGTACGTATCCCTGCGCCCGCAGATGACCATTGCCGAGGCCATCCAGCGCATCCGCCGCACCGGTGTGGACAAGGAGACGATCTACACCTGCTATGTGACGGTGGAGCGGAAGCTGCTCGGCACCGTGTCGGTCAAGGACATGCTCCTGGCCCCCAACGAGAACATCCCCGTCTCCGAAATCATGGACGAGCATGTCATCTCCGTCAACACCATGACCGACCAGGAAGAGGTCGCGCAGATGCTCTCCAAGTACAATTTCCTCGCCCTGCCCGTGGTGGACACGGACGGGCGCATGGTCGGTATCGTGACCTTCGACGACGCCATGGACGTCCTCGTCGAAGAGACCACGGAGGATATCGAGAAGATGGCCGGTATGCTCCCCTCGGAGAAAACCTACCTGCGCTCCACGCCCTGGGACCTGTTCAAGCACCGCATCCCGTGGCTGATGCTGCTGATGGTGTCGGCCACGTTCACCGGCATGATCATCACCGGCTTTGAAAGCAAGCTTGCCGCCCAGGTGGTGCTGACGGCCTTCATCCCCATGCTGATGGACACCGGCGGCAACTCGGGCTCCCAGGCGTCCGTCACCGTGATCCGCGCCCTGTCCCTCGGCGAGCTGGAGCTGCGCGATCTGCCGAGAGTGGTGTGGAAGGAGATCCAGACCGCCGTGCTGTGCGGCGTTGCGCTGGCGGCGCTGTGCTTTGCGAAGATCATGGTCTTTGACCGGCTCCTGCTCGGCAACACCGACATCACCGCCCTGACCGCCTTTGTGGTGTGCGCCACCATGGCCGTGACGGTGCTGGTGGCGAAGGTCGTGGGCTGCACGCTGCCGATGGTGGCCAAGAAGCTCGGCTTCGATCCCGCCGTCATGGCAAGCCCGTTCATCACCACGATCGTCGACGCCCTCTCGCTGCTGGTATACTTCGGCATCGCCAGCGCACTGCTGTTTTAAGCCTTGCTATCTGTATGATTCTGTGTTAGAGTGGAAATAATCCAAGGAGGTGAAGAGAATGAATATGAGTGAAGCTGCACGCATTATTCTCGGTCTTCGCGCCGCAGGATGGGACGAGAAGGAAATCAACGACTTCATCCTCTATGTGGAGACCGGAGAAGAACAGTACAAGCCAAAAGAAAAAGACTGACAGGCACGGGGCCGGGAGACCGGCCCCGTTTTGAAAAAAGAAAACCTTTCTTTAAGGAGGAACAAACCATGTCCAAGAATCCTTACGCCGGAACGCAGACCGAGAAGAACCTGGAGGCCGCCTTTGCCGGCGAGTCCCAGGCCCGCAACAAGTACACCTACTTTGCCTCCAAGGCCAAGAAGGAGGGCTTTGAGCAGATCGCGGCCCTCTTCCTCAAGACCGCCGAGAACGAGAAGGAGCACGCCAAGCTCTGGTTCAAGGAATTAAACGGCATCGGCTCCACAGCCGAGAATCTGGCCGCCGCGGCTGACGGCGAGAACTACGAGTGGACCGACATGTACGAGGGCTTTGCCAAAACCGCCGAGGCCGAGGGCTTTCCCGAGCTTGCGGCCAAATTCCGCGGTGTCGCCGCCATCGAGAAGCACCACGAGGAGCGCTACCGTCAGCTTCTGAAAAACGTGGAGGCCCAGGAGGTCTTCAAAAAGAGCAGCGTCAAGGTCTGGGAGTGCCGCAACTGCGGCCACATCGTGGTGGGCGATTCCGCGCCCGAGGTGTGTCCCGTCTGCAACCACCCGCAGGCGTATTTTGAGATCAACGCCGAAAACTACTGAGGTCCGTCTATGCATCAGATCGAACTGTTCTATTTAAAATCCTGCCCCTACTGCCGCAACGCGAAAAAGGCCATCGACGAACTGACGGCGGAAACCCCCGCCTATCGCGGCATCGACATCACCTGGATCGAGGAGAGCGAGCAGCCGGAGATCGCCGAGGCCCGCGACTACTACAGTGTGCCCACGATCTTCTGGAAGGGTGAAAAGCTCTACGAGGCGCACTTCACCCACAGCTACGACACCATCAAGCAGAACATCCGCGCGGCCTTCGACAAGGTCCTGGCGGGATAAAGCTTCACCAAACACAAGGCCCCAGTCAAGAAAAACTTGACAGGGGCCTTGCTTGTTATTAAAATATAGGAATGATTTACATACAAAGGGAGGCGTGGATTATGATACGCCAGAATCTGCACTGCCACACGACTTACGACGACGGCCGCGATGCTCCGCACACCATGGTGCTCGCAGCCTACAAGGCCGGGCTCAGCTCCATCGGCATCAGCCTGCACTGCCCCCTTGAGGGGGAGGAGAGCTGGACCTGCTCTGACAGCAATGAGGCCCTGTTCATCGAGGAAATGCACAGCCTGCGGGCGATATACGCGGGGAGGATCGAGGTCTGGTGCGGCCTGGAGTATGACGTGGACGCGCAGCGCCGCTCGGTGCCGCCCTACGATTACATCATCGGTGCCTGCCATATGCTCGACGGCATGCCCATCGACTATGATCCCGAAACCGCGTCCCACCTGATCGCCTGGCACGGCGGGGCGGTGAAGGCCGCGCAGGCCTACTATGACCGCATGGCGAGCCTTGCCGCGATGCCGGAGGTGTCCATCGTCGGGCACTTCGACCTCATCACCAAGTTCGACGAGCGGGACGCCCTCTATGACACCGCAGCCGTGCCCTACCGGGATGCCGCTTACGCCGCCATGGAGAAGCTCAGCGCCGCCGGGAAGATCTTCGAGATCAACACCGGGGCCATCAGCCGCGGCTGGCGCAGCTCCCCCTACCCCTCGGAGGAGCTGCTGCGCCACCTGAAAAGCATCGGCGGGCGCATCCTCGTCAGCTCCGACGCCCACAGTGCCGACGCCATCACCTGCGCCTTCGATCAGGCCGAAGCCCTCGCCAAAGCCTGCGGCTTTACCGAGCTGTGGCAGTTCACCGGCGGCGGCTTCGAGGCGCAGAGCATATAATTTTGTATATTCCATTAATGAAATGAGGAACCCGTATGAACAAGTATCTCAGCATGAACAAGGACGAAATGCGCGAAGAGCTCTCTTCGCTCATGGCGCAGTACGAGGCGGTCAAGGCCCGCGGACTCAAGCTCGACATGTCGCGCGGCAAGCCCGACCCCACCCAATTAAACCTCAGCATGGATATGCTCAGCCAGAATCCCTATGAGCTGATCTACAGCCGCAAGGGCACCGACGTGCGCAACTACGGTGAGCTCGCGGGCGTGGACGAAGCCAAGGAGCTGTTCGGGAACCTGCTCGGCGTGCCGATGGAAAACGTCATCATGGGCGGACAGTCCAGCCTTGCGCTCATGTACGACTGCGTCATCAAGGCCCTGGTCCTCGGCGTCTACGGCGGTGAGAAGCCCTGGGGCCAGCAGGGCACCATCCGCTTCCTCTGCCCCGCCCCCGGCTATGACAGGCACTTCCGCATCTGCCAGGAGTTCGGCATCGAGATGATCAACATTCCCATGACCCCCGAGGGCCCGGATATGGAGCTGGTGCGCCAGTACGTGGAGTCTGACCCCGCCGTCAAGGGCATCTGGTGCGTCCCGAAGTACTCCAACCCCCAGGGCTACACCTACTCCGCCGACACCGTGCGCGCTTTCGCGGCCCTCAAGCCCGCCGCCGACGACTTCCGCATCTTCTGGGACAACGCCTACATCGTCCACGGCTTCCGCGAGCAGGACGACGAGCTGCTCAATATCTTCGACGCCTGCAAGGAGTACGGCAGCGAGGATATGGTCTATGAGTACATGTCCACCAGCAAGGTCACCTTCTCCGGCGCGGGCGTCGCTGTCCTCGCGGCCAGCGCCAACAACGTCAAGTTCCTGCTCAAGCAGATGGGCGTGCAGACCATCGGCTACGACAAGATCAACCAGATCCGCCATGTCCACTACCTCAAGGACGTGGAGGGCGTCAAGGCCCATATGAAGAAGCAGGCCGACTACCTGCGTCCCAAGTTCGACTACGTGCTCACCGCCCTCGACAAGGGCCTGAGCGAGTACGGCATCGGCTCCTGGACCAATCCCAACGGCGGCTACTTCATCAGCTTCGACGGCCTGCCCGGCACCGCCAAACGCTGTGTCGGCCTGTGCGCCGATGCGGGCGTCAAGTTCACCGGCGCCGGCGCGACCTTCCCCTACGGCAAGGACCCCGAGGACAAAAACATCCGCATCGCTCCGTCCTTCCCCTCCATCAGCGACCTGCACGGCAGCATGGAGGTCTTCTGCCTCTGCCAGCGCATCGCGGCTTTGGAAACCCTGATCGCGCAGTAACATGAAAACCGTCATTGCCTCCGATATCCACGGCTCGGCGTACTACTGCCGCAGGCTTCTCGAGCGCGTGAAGGCCGAACATGCCGACACGCTCCTGCTCCTGGGCGACACGCTCTACCACGGGCCGCGCAACGACCTGCCCCGGGACTACGCGCCCAAAGAGGTCACCGCCATGCTCACGGGGCTTTCGATCCCCGTCTTCGGCGTGCGCGGCAACTGCGACGCCGAGATCGACCAGACCGTGCTGGGCTTTCCCATCATGGCCGACTACAGTCTTTTCATCGCCGGGCGGCACAAGATCTTCGTCACCCACGGGCACCTGTATACGCCGGAGGAGCACCCCCGCCTCAATCCGGGCGACGCCTTTCTCTTCGGGCACATCCATGTCCCGGTGTGCGAGGAGCGCGGCGGCATCCTGATCCTGAATCCCGGCTCCGCATCCATCCCGAAGGAGTCGAGCCCCCACAGCTTCATGACTTACGAGGGCGGCGTCTTCCGCTGGATCGACCTCGAGAGCGGGGAAGCGTACAAAGAATATCGCTGGGAGGAATGAGCCATGGCCGACGGACTTGAGCGCTTCGTAAAGGCGCAGCAGTACGACTACGACACCGCCCTGCGGGAGATCCGCGGCGGGCGCAAGCGCAGCCACTGGATGTGGTACATCTTCCCGCAGCTCAAGGGCCTGGGCTACAGCTCCACCTCCCAGTATTACGGCATCCGCGATCTGGACGAGGCGAAGGCCTACCTGCAGCACCCTGTCCTTGGTCCGCGCCTCGTGGAGATAAGCGAAGCGCTTTTGACGCTGGACACCGATGACGCGAGCGCGGTCATGGGCTATCCGGACAATCTCAAGCTCCACTCCTGCATGACGCTCTTTGAGCTGGCCGCTTATGATCTGGCCGCGCCGGAGCTGCATGTCTTTTCCCGCGTAATGGAAAAATTCTTTGCCGGACACCAGGATCGCCGCACCCGTGAGCTCCTGGGAAGATAATGCGATAAACGCAAAAAGGCGCTGTGAAAAAAGTCCCCTTCATCAAGAACACAGTAACATCAACACCGTAGGGGCCGACGCCCCCGGCGGCCCGGCAGAGAGAATCCTGAATAACACATTGACCCCCGGCGAATCCGTAACACTGTACGTTTTCGCCGGGGCTTTCTGCTTTATTTTTGGACTGTACCGCTCGGGCCGCCGGGGGCGTCGGCCCCTACACTGGCCACTCTGCACAGTGACGGTTTCTAAGATAAACTAGATTCCCAATTGGGCGGAGCCGTTTTTGGCAGCGCCTTTCTATGTGCTTATTATAACGGCGTCAGGGCGAAAAGACAAGAGGGCATGCGGGTTTTCGGTCCCGGCACATACCCCGATTTTTACCCCAGATAGCTGTCGACGCCGTTGGAATAGTAGATGCCGAGGGTGGAGTCCGCGTCCGCGTAGATGTCGTAGCCGGGGATGGTGTCGTAATTGACGGGCGCCTGCTGTGCGGGGCGCGGCGCGGCGGGCTGCTGAGTCGGCTGGGGCGCTGCGGTGGGCGCCGGGGTGGCGCTGGGTGCGGGCGTTGCCTGTGCCGAAGCGGCGACATTGCCGCTTGCGTCGGTGGGTGCGGGCAGGCTGATCGAGGTCGCCACGCCCTTATCGGCGTTGGAGCTGCTGCTCGTGCTGCCGGTGCTGCCTGAGCTCGTCGTTTCGCCGACATCGATCCAGTCCATGTCGAAGAAGTCCTCGTCCTTCATGGCGAAGCCCACCATCTGGATATGGGTCCAGTCCTCAAGGCAGGTGTAGCACACATAATCCGCGTCATCGTGATGCCAGCCGCCGTCGGTATCGGTGATGCCGTAGCCGGTGTTGACGCCGTCGGTCGTGAATACGCACTCAAGCGTCACCATACGGTCGCCGGAGAGGATGTAGGCCGCGTCCCCGATCTTCACCTCGGGAAGCCTGGCAAAGTCCTGGTTGGAGTGGTCGGCAATGATGTTGCCCACGGGATCGTCATAGTACAGCAGGGCGCTGTCCTCCGCGTCCACCACATCCTGGCGCAGGACCTCGACGCTCTTGTTCTGGGGGTTCTCGCCCTCGTTGAAAAGCGCCACGTCGATGCCCACACCCGGGATCAGCAGGCGGCCTTCCATGTAGGGCCGGTTATGCATCTCGCGCCAGACGGCCTTGTTCTCGTCGAGCCTTGCCTGCACCTCGGGGGAGACGGGCTTTTCCGTCGGCGTCGGTTCGGGCGTGGGGGTAGGCTCGGGCGTCTGCGTGGCGGAGGGCGCCGCGATGGCGGTCGGCGCGGTAGTGGGCGCGGGCGCGTTCTGAGCGCAGCCGCACAGCAGCAGGGCCAGAACCAGGGTCAGAATAAATAAAGCTCTTCTTTTCATGGCGTTCTCATTTCTTTCTTGTCATATTTTCTTTTTATACATAATTTTTCCCTATTGTACCACACATTTCCCGCAAATACCATAGTAATTTCATTTTACAATTACGAAACATTTTTTCGCTTATTCATGTAACAATTGTCTGTTATATTAAACATGCAAGCAGCAAGCACCTCATTTATAAATGAATCCTTCTTAACTTTGCAGAGCGGTCAGGCGCTCTGCTTTGTTATTTTAAATGATAGCTTGTCATATATTGTTGAAGGGGCTGTGAAAAAAGTCCCCTTCATCAAGAACACAGTAATATCAACACCGTAGGGGCCGACGCCCCCGGCGGCCCGGCAGAGAGAATCCCGAATAATGTACGTTTTCGCCGGGGGCTTTCTGCTTTATTTTTGAACTGTACTGCTCGGGCCGCCGGGGGCGTCGGCCCCTACACTGTCAATTGACTTTTTTCACAGCCCCATGCTGCCGACACCTCGGAGCGAGGGAGGTGTGGCAATGTGAATACCCTCATTTCTTTTTCCCTCTCCGTTTTGGCAAGTGTAGTCGCGTACTTCATTTGCAAATGGCTGGACGGAGAGTAAGGCAGCAGGCCTGACGGTATAGCCCAGCCGTAAAAATGGTAGAATCCCCCAGGAGATAGCAGCTCCTGGGGGATTCGTTTTGCGGTTGGCAAATGAATACCCTCATATTCATGCCTTTCGGCATCACTATTATATGCGCAGTCACAGAGAAAATCAATAGCTTTGCTAACATTTTTATAAAGGCATCGTCTATCGTCATCCAAAGCCGAACTGTATGGGCTGCGTTTCACCTGTGCGCCCGGATGACTACACGGTCGGAAGCGGCTGCATTTTAGCGTCACGGCTTCACGAAGCCATGACAAGTTTTGAGCGTTACACAGTACTGCAGTAACTGACCTTCGTCAATTATGAACGGCAAATTTTAAATTTGTAAAATCCCGTTTTCTATATATAGTGGGCAAAACCGGCACAATATACAAATAGTTGGGACGCTTTCGAAACATTTATGAATAGATTTTAAACGATTTAACAAATACGAAACAAATGCTTGACAAATGTGAAATGCAGCGATATACTGTGCCTGCACGAAGGGAAAAAACCTCGTGACATTTTTAAGGAGGACATATCCAAATGAAGAAACTGCTTGCACTGATTCTTTGCGTGATGATGTTCGTCAGCGTCATCCCCACCATGGCTTTCGCCGATGGTGCCCAGTATGACACCTCTGCAGCTGTAGCGAAGGAAGACCCCCAGACAAAGGCTGCGCTCGAGGCCGCTTCTGCTTACAAGAAGCAGATCGAGAAGATGATCGAGAACACCAAGAAGAACGTTGCCACCGCTTACGGCGTTCTGGCCATGAACCAGGTTGTCTACAGCTCCGCCAAGAGCATGGACGACGTTATTGTCGGCCTCGTCGATCAGATTGCTGACCAGCTCTCCGGCAAGACCGTCGGCGGCGTCAAGTATGATGCTGCTAACCTGAAGGACTTCAAGGGCGCTCACAAGGCTTCTGTTCGTTCCGTTATCCAGGACATCGTTGTTAAGGAGCTCCAGGACAACGAGTACAAGTACAAAGACAAGGACGGCAAGATCGATCCTGTCAAGTACGGCCAGGCTATTGCTGACGCTGTCAACACTGCTCTGAACAACAAGGACTTCCAGGCCGGCTACCAGGCTGTTGCTACCTACTACGCTCTCACGAATGTTGCTGACAGCATCAACGACGAGCTCAAGAAGCAGCGCGACACCTTCAAGGACAGCATCGACACCAGCTTCGACAAGGACTTCTCCACCAACTACGCCCAACTCTTCAATGCTCTGAATGAGGAGTATGTTGATACTCTGAACAAGAACTTTGAGGCGACCGGTGAGTACTTCGGTGCTGAGAACTACCCCTGGGCTGCTTACGTCACTCCTGCTGTTGGCGCGTGGTCCTAATCTCAAACGCAACTGAATCAAATCGCCGATCCTGACAATCGGTGAATCAGGCACAGGCCCTGCGAAAGCAGGGTCTGTGTTCTTTTTCGTTTCCCGAAATTATTATAATTATAACATAGCAGAGAATAATTACAAGAGAGTTTTTTTACAGAGAAGGGGCTGTGAAAAAAATCAATATGGGTATCGGCTTTAGACAGCCAACCCTGTCATTGTGAGACCAGTTCGCAAACTGGTCGTGGCAATCCGCCCGCCGGAGGCACTGAAACGCTCAGAAATCCTAACCGGCCGCTGGGAGTGCGGATTGCCACACCATTCGCCATTGAATAAGGCCAAGACTGAATAGTTACAATTCAACAACGTAGGGGCCGATGCCCTCATCGGCCCGAAACCTTAAAGCTTGTACAATGTACCCACATTTCGGGTCGATCTGGGGATCGACCCCTACGAGACGGGCACTTTGACAGTTTGCTGAGTTAAGCCGATACCCATATTTCATAATATTGCGCCTGAAAAACGGAGAAAAGCACTCGTCCAAACGGACGAGTGCTTTTCTCGGTGTCTTGTGCGCCCGAAAAAGATATCTCACTCGCAGGAATCTGCAGCCTTAAAGTATTGCTTGTATTCCGGAGACAGCTTCAATTCTTTCCATGTATCTTCCAACGTGCCAAACAGAGAGCTTCCCTGCCAGCCCGCCGATGGTTCCCATATTGCAGGAACCGGGTTTTTCCCCCGAGAGACATACATCCACTCTTCCTCCGTGAAGGGGTGAAGTTCTTCGTAAACAAACCTGAAATAACCCTTGTCACTTTTCAGCAAAACAAAGCGCTTCGTCTTGTCCGGGGTATAGAGAACGTCGACCAACTCATCCCCAAAACAGTTGAGCTGCTTATTATACATCACGGATACCGCCTCACTCCATGATGGCAGCGGGGGAGGCGCAGGAATTTTCTTCTTCTCTTTTGAAAGGAAGGATAAAAGGTTCATTTTTCTGCCTCTGATGGATATCTGTAGTTCAAATCCCTCCCGCACGGGAAGGATATCTTTTTATTTTCAAGCAAAATCAGCCGGCGAAAAAGCTCGCAAAGCCTTGATAAACCTGAAAAATCCGCCCGGATATCTTTTCCAGGCGGATAATGTGGTTGCGGGGAAAGGATTCGAACCAATGACCTCCGGGTTATGAGCCCGACGAGCTACCAGCTGCTCTACCCCGCGATATTCATTTTGCTCCTGTGAGCTTAAATATAATACCACGCAGAGCAGCATATGTCAATAGCTATTATAAATTTTCTTCGGATATTTCTTCCTTCCCGCTTTCGGCATGCCCGGCCTCGTAGTCGAGCACCTGGCGGAACTGGGTCTCGTACAGCTCGCGGTAGACGCCGCCGCGCGCCAGGAGCTCATCGTGCGTTCCCTGCTCGGCAATGACGCCGTCTTTGACCACCAGGATGCTGTCCGCCTTGAGGATCGTGGAGAGCCGGTGCGCAATGACGATGTTGGTCCTCCCCTTCATGATGGCCTCCAGCGCATCCTGGATGGCGTTTTCGGAGATGGAGTCCAGGGCCGAGGTGGCCTCGTCGAGGATCAGGATGCGCGGGTCCTTGAGCACCACGCGGGCAATGGACAGGCGCTGCTTTTCGCCGCCCGAGAGCTTAAGGCCGCGATTGCCGACCTCGGTGTCGTAGCCGTCCGGCTGGTGCATGATGAAATCGTGGATGTTCGCGATGCGGCAGGCGGCTTCAAGCTCGGCCTGCGTCGCGTTCTCCCTGGCATAGAGGAGATTGTCGCGGATGGTGCCGTTGAAGAGATAGGTCTCCTGCGTCACCACGCCGATATTGGAGCGCAGGAAGGTAAGATCATAGCTCTTGACGTTGATGCCGTTGATGCTCACCGCTCCGCCGGTCACATCGTACAGGCGCGGGATCAGGTTTACCAGTGTAGACTTGCCCGAGCCGGAGGGGCCGACGATAGCGTACATCTTCCCCGTCGGGATGGTGAAGTTTACGTCCAGGAGCAGGGGCTTTTCCGGGATGTAGGAGAATTTCACGTGCTCAAAGCGAATCTCGCAGCTTTCCTCCATCGAGGCCTTGCGGCCGTGCGGCGGGGAGACAATGGCGATCTCGCGGTCAAAATAATCGAAAATGCGGGTAAAGAGGGCCAGGGACCGGGTGAAATCCACTTGGATGTTCAAAAGCGATTCCACCGGACGGTAGAGGCGGTTGATAAGAGCCACAGAGGCTGTGATGGTGCCGACGGTGAGGGTTGGATCGGTTTTCGTGATGATGAGCCAGCCGCCCGCAAAGTAGATGAGCAGCGGGCCCACCTGGGTAAACATGCCCATGACCACACGAAACCACTTGCCGCTGCGCTGCTCCTTGAGGGCAAGGCGCGTGACCTCCTCGTTGACGGCGAGAAAGCGCTCGTACTCCCGCTGTTCGCGGGTGAAGAGCTTGACCAGCAGCGAGCCTGAGACGGACAGGGTCTCGTTGATGAGCTGGTTCATCTCGTCGGTCTTGGCCTGGCTCTCTTTGAGAAGCTGCCAGCGGGTGCGGCCCACGCTGCGGGTCGGGAGGATCAGCAGCGGGATGACAAAAATGCCCACGATGGCAAGCTTCCAGCTCATGGAAAAGAGTGCCACAAGCGTCGTCACCACGGTGGCAATGTTGCTGACGATGCTCGAGAGCGTACCGGAGATGACGGAGCTCACGCCGCTGATGTCTGTATTCATGCGGGTGATGATGTCGCCCTGCTTTTCGGTGGAGAAGAAGGAGTGGGGCATGTGCTGGAGATGGTCGTACATCTGGTTTTTCATATCGAAGATGATGCGCTGGGAGATCCAGGCGTTGATGTAGCTCTCCAGAACGCTGATGACCTGGGAGGCGGCGAGCGTCACAAAGGCCATGAGCAAGAGCCGTACCAGCAGCTTCATGTCCTTCCCCACCAGAGCCTCGTCCACCACGCGGCCCGTGATGATCGACGGCAGCAGCCCAAGCGTCGCCGACAGCACGATCGCCGCCAGCACCAGCAGCAGCTGGAGCCAGTAGGGCCGCAGATAGGACAGGATGCGCAGCATCAGCTCCTTCGTCACCTTCGGCGTGTTTTTCTTTTCCTCCTCCGACAGAAACTTGATCGGCCCGCGCGGGCCCGGTGCGCCTGCCATAAATGCACCTCACTTTCGTGTTTTATTCCTTTACTCGGTTAATGTCTTATATTATAGCATATACGGGATAAAAAGTGTACAATTATTCATCCGAAAATGCGTTAAGTCTACACAAAATTCATTTTGGCGTTCCAGTTATGCTTTACAAAACGGTTAAAATGCGGTATCATAGAAGGGTATGTGGAGAGTGTTCCACGCGAAATCTTTTGATATGGAGATGACTGTATGGAGAGACACTACAAAACCATGGACGGCAATAACGCGGCCGCCCATGTATCGTATGCGTTTACCGAAGTCGCGGCGATTT
>CADBJU010000043.1 GCA_902795045.1 Oscillospiraceae bacterium
CTGGGACAAGTTCATCGCCGAAGCGAACGAGGGCAAGGGCCTCAAGGTCCAGCCCTGGATGCAGCCCATCTTCAAGTACTTTGTCCCCATCTGCGTCGGAGCCCTGTACATCTACGGCCTTGCCACCTTCGGCTGGAAATAAGCATATCCGCCAACAAAGAGGATTGTCTTGAAATGAGACAGTCCCCTTGCATAAAAATGAATGCCGTAGGGGCCGATGCCCTCATCGGCCCGCCGATTTGCTGCATCGTGCAGTGTTTGGCGGGTCGATCTGGGGATCGACCCCTACGGATTTGCATATATGGACACAAGCTTTTTTGCACGCTTGACCGCCTGCGCCGCAAGTGGTATAGTGGACGCAGAAAGAAAAACGGGAGGCGTGAGCCATGTTTGAAAAACGTGTGGACATTTTCAAAAAACGCGACAAGGAGACCTGGCTGCAGATCAAGGCGGCGCTCAAGGAGGCGGGGCTTCCGGGCGTGAAGTCCGGCCACTACCTGCAGGAGACGGTCATGGGCGGCGGCTGCGGCGCAAAGCTCGATCCGCGCAATTTCGGCGCGAAGGGCGTCATTGACCGGGATATCTACTGGGTCAAGGTCATCGCCGGGGACGAGGAGAAGGCGCGTGAGATCCTGCGCCGAAACGGCATCGTCACCGAGGTGCAGGACGATGTCCTGCTGGACGCCGCGCTGCGCAAGAGACCGAAGGAGGATTACTTCGGGCGCTGAACGGCTGCCCCGAAACATAACGATACAGGACCGCAGGGGTCGATGTGGGCATCGGCCCCTGTAAGTTTCTGTCACAGGAGAACGCCATGACACTGTCGGACCTGGCTGCCTATGCCGAGGAAAAACTGCATATCCGCGAGCAGCACAAGTGGGCCGATTTCCCGGGCTTCTCGGTGTTGGCCGATCCCGTCAGCGGCAAATGGATCGCGCTGCTCATGCGCCAGTGGGACTACGAGACCGGGCGCGAGATCGAGCGCTGCGACATCAAATGCGGGCAGGAGGCGCTGCGGGGCGTCTATCCGCCCTACCTCGCGCCGCCCTTTCGCATGAAGGGCAGGCAGTGGGTCGGCGTGCGCATGGACGGGGACACCGATCCCGTGACAGTATGCCGCCTGCTGGATAAGGCAGCACAGTCCGACCGGGGGTATACCATCGTCCTGGACGAAAGCCCGGCGAAGCTTTCGTCCACTTACGCGGATACGCCGCTGCTGTTCACCGCCGCTTCCCTCGAAGCTGCCGACCCGGACGCGCCGGAACAGATCCTGGAGATGCGAAAGCTCTACGAATACGGCGACGGCTCGTTTCGGCAGAAGAACAAAAATTTTTACCGCCAGGCCAAATACATGGAGCGCTACACAGACGATGCCCCCTGGCCCGGCCAGCTCCGGCGCTATTTTCCCTGCTACCACGACCTGAACCTGCCCCAGCTGCGCGGCTACTTCACCTGGCGCACTCGTTTGCGCGCGGGGGACTGGCAGCCGACGGCGGAGGCTTTTTCCTATATCTATTTGTACGAGCTGCTGTGCGGCATCGGGACGGAGGGGCCGGAGGACACGCTCGCAAAGCTGCGCGCCTTTGAAGAAAATTATGTAAACCACGGCTTTGGCGACAGGAACATGCGAAAGAACATACGCCGCTGGATGACGGAATACGCGGTGCTGCACGATCTGCCGCCGGAGACCGCGCGGGCCTGTGCAGACCCGGACCTCATGGCCCAGGACATGGCCCTCGCGGCACTGAGACTGCCGCAGGAGCAGACGGACGGGGCAATATTTGCCGCCCTCTGCGCCTACGCGGGGGAGAAGCTCACGCAGTCCCCGGTCATGGCGGATGCGGAAAGGGGGAGGCATCTTTTTGCCGCTCTCTGGCGCAGCGCCATGAAGGCGAGCGACGGGCAGCTTTTCACCGACTGCTTCGGCGAGCGCGAGACCCATCCCTGGCGGCCCCTCTCCAACGCCGTATACTGGGAGGAGACGCCGCAGCCGCCCCGGCAGTATGTCCTGAACCCGTCCCGCCGCTACGAGAGCCGGGGAGAAATATGGCAGGAGGAACGCTATGACCCTCTGCACTTTGACCGGGACCGCTTCCTGGCCCTGCTGCACGAGGGGGACCGCCAGCTTCGCCGCTGGCTCAAAACAGGGCACTATCTGCGCGAAAAGCGGGAGGAGGCCTGGGCTGCGCCCTATGCCGCCGCGCTCATCGCCGCCGAAGAGAAAGCTGCCAGGGATGCGGCGAGACCGAAAATCAACATTGATTTCACCGGCCTTGACCAAATCCGCCGTGACGCGGGCCAGACCCGCGACAGCCTCCTGACCGAGGCGGAGCTGGCCGAGAGCATCACGGAACCGGAAAGCGCAGAACCGGAACACGCAGAACCGAGCTTCGACGGCCTGGACGCGCAGCACCTGCAGATCCTGCTTAAGCTCCTGCACGGCGAATCGGCGGCGGAGCTTATCCAAAACGCCCGCCTCATGCCCGCCGTCGCTGCCGATACCATCAACGAAGCCTTTTATGATGAGATCGGCGACAGCGTTGTGGAGTACGACGGCAGCGCCCTCACACTCGTGGAGGATTACCGCGAGGATCTTACCCGCATACTGGGAGGAACACAGACATGAACGAAAACCGAAGAGTGCCCAAGCGCATTTCCCAGACGGTGCTCAACTCCTTGAAGGGCGGCGTCGTGCCGCGTGTCGGCCTGCCCTATATCACCGTGGGCCGCAAAAGCGAGATCGAGGCCCTGCTGCACGATGTGGACATCATTGCCGATGGCGGCGCGTCCTTCCGCTTCATCGTGGGCCGATACGGCTCGGGCAAGAGCTTTCTCATCCAGACCATACGCAACTACGTCATGGAGCGCGGCTTCATTGTTGCCGACGCTGACCTCTCGCCGGAGCGCCGCCTGCAGGGCACGCGCGGCCAGGGGCTTGCGACCTACCGGGAGCTCATCGGCAATCTCTCCACCAAAACCAAGCCCGAGGGCGGGGCGCTGACCCTGGTGCTCGACCGCTGGATCAGCGGCGTGCAGGCGGAAGCGGTGGGGGAGACCGGCCTTGCCCCCGGCAATCCTGCCCTGACAATTGCGGTGGACCAGAAGATCTATTCCGTCACCGCGGCCGTGAGCGAGCTTGTGCACGGCTTTGAATTTGCGCGCCTCCTGTCGCTATACTACCACGCATACGTGGACGGGGACGACAGCCTCAAGCAGAAGGTGGTGCGCTGGTTTCGCGCGGAGTATGCCACAAAGCGCGAGGCGAAGGAGGAGCTGGGCGTCAACGTCATCATCACGGACGACGACTGGTATGAATACTTAAAGCTCTTCGCCGTCTTCTTCCGCCTTGCGGGCTATAAGGGCATGATGATCATGATCGACGAGCTTGTGAACATCTATAAGATCCCAAACTCCATCACCCGCCAGTATAACTATGAAAAGATGCTCACCATGTATAACGACACCCTCCAGGGCAAGGCGCGTTACCTCGGCATCATCATGGGCGCCACGCCCCAGGCCGTCGAGGATAAGCGGCGCGGCGTCTACAGCTACGAGGCCCTGCGCTCGCGACTGGCCGAGGGGAAATTCTCCCGCCCCGGCGCGAGGGACCTGCTGGCCCCGGTCATACGCCTCGAGCCGCTGACGCCCGAGGAGATGCTGGTGCTGTGCGAAAAGCTTGCGGACATGCACGCTGACCTCTACGGCTATGCCCGCAGGCTCCAGACCGACGATCTCGCGTCCTTTATCAAGCTCGAGTACGGACGTATCGGCGCGGACCAGAACATCACGCCCCGTGAGGTGATAAGAGACTTTATCGAGCTTTTGAACCTTCTCTATCAGAACCCGGACATGTCCCTGACAGCCCTGATGGAATCGGAGGATTTCAGCTACGCCAGGTCGGAGGCCGTGTCGGACGAGGCTGACGGGGCCTTCGCGGAGTTTACGATATGAACGTCTTTCAGCGTTACGCGCCCTTTATCCAGGACTATATCTATCGCTCGGGCTGGCAGATGCTCCGCGGCGTGCAGAACGCGGCGGGGGAGGCCATCTTCGGAACTGACGAAAACGTCCTGCTCACCGCCTCCACCGCCTCCGGCAAGACGGAGGCCGCCTTCTTCCCGATCCTGACACTTCTGGACGAGGACCCTTCTATGAGTGTGGGCGTTCTCTATATCGCGCCCTTGAAGGCCCTCATCAACGACCAGTTCGGGCGCTTGAACGAGCTGTGCGAGGACGCGGGCATCCCGGTCTACCGCTGGCACGGGGACGTGCCCCAGACGCAGAAGCGAAAGCTATTAAGAAAGCCCGCCGGGATCTTGCAGATCACGCCCGAGTCCCTGGAATCGCTGATGATCAACAAGCACATGGAGATCCCGTCCCTCTTCGGGGACCTGCGCTTCATCGTCATCGACGAGGTACACTCCCTCCTGCGCGGCGACCGCGGCATGCAGACCTTCTGCCTCATCGAGCGCCTGTGCAAAACGGCGGGCTGCAATCCGCGGCGCGTGGGCCTTTCCGCCACCATCGGCGACCCCGAGGCAGCGGGGCGTTTTCTCTCATCCGGCAGCGGGCGGGGGACCGTCATCCCGCGCGTGGAGGGCGGCAAAGAGGTCTGGCGCCTGAGCATGGAGCACTTTTTCAACACTGCTCCCCAGGCGGACGAGGGCCGCGAGGACACCCCCGGCTTACAGATCGAGGACGCGACCGATGAGGCCCCCAAAGCCGCCGACCCCGGCATCGGCTATATCTTCGAGCATACGCGGGGCAAAAAGTGCCTGGTCTTCACCAATTCCCGAGAGGAGTGCGAAGCCGTTTGCCAGCAGCTGAGGCAGTACTGCGAGGCAAGACACGAGCCCGACCGCTTCCTCATCCACCACGGCAACCTTTCCGCCTCCTACCGCGAGAGCGCCGAGGAGGAGATGAAGGACGACGATTCGCTGCTCTCGGTCTGCGCCACCGCCACCTTGGAGCTCGGCATCGACATCGGCAGGCTCGAGCGCGCCTTCCATGTGGACGCGCCCTACACCGTCTCGGGCTTTCTCCAGCGCATGGGCCGCACCGGGCGGCGGGGCGAGCCGTCGGAGATGTGGTTTGTCATGCGCGAGGATCACCCCGAGGCCCGCGCCATGCTGCCGGACATGATCCCCTGGTATCTCATCCAGGGCATCGCGCTGGTGCAGCTTTACATCGAGGAGCGCTTCGTGGAGCCGCCGCGCACCGAGCGCCTGCCCTACAGCCTTCTCTATCACCAGACCATGAGTACCCTCGCCTCCTGCGGGGAGATGACGGCGGGGGAGCTTGCCTCACGCGTGCTGACATTAAACTGCTTTCACCGTGTCACTCAGGACGATTACCGCCTGCTCCTGGGCCATCTGCTGGATATCGACCACATAAGCCGCACGGAAAACGGCGGCCTCATCGTGGGCCTCGCGGGGGAGCGCATCGTCAATAACTACAAGTTCTACGCCGTGTTCCGGGAGAACGTGGAGTACGCCGTCCGCGCGGGCTCGGAGGAGCTCGGCACCATCGTAAAGCCCCCTCCTGTGGGCGACAAGATCGCCATCGCGGGAAGAGTCTGGGTGGTGGAGGACGTAGACCACCAGCGGCACGAGGTCTACTGCACCCTCGTCAAGGGCAATATCCCGGCCTACTTCGGCGATGTGGCGGGGGACATCCACACCCGCATTCTGGAGCGCATGTACCGCGTCCTCGCCGAGGATAAGAGCTACCCCTACCTCATGCGCCGCGCGGTATGCAGGCTGGAGGACGCAAGGGCCTCTTTCCGCAATTCCGGCATGCCGGGCCACCCGCTTGTCCATCTCGGCGGCAACATGTGGGCGCTCTTCCCGTGGCTCGGCAGCTACGCCTTTCTCGCGCTCGAACGCTTCTTGAAGCTTCGCTGCGCCGAGCGCCTGGGGCTTCGCGGTCTCAGCCCCTCGCGGCCTTACTACATGCAGTTTACCATGAAGGTCACGGAAGCGGAGTTTTATCAGATTACCGCCGAGGAGGCGGCGAAGGACTTCGACCCCCTGGAGCTCGTTTACGAAAAGGAGGTCCCGGTCTTTGAGAAGTACGACGAGTTTGTCCCGGAGGACCTCATCCGCAAGGGCTTTGCCTATGGCGTCCTGGACGTGGAGGGCATGAAAAAACGTGTCCTGAGCTGGACGCAGAACACATAAAAGACAACGCGCCGCTTTTGCGGCGCGTTGCTGATTATAGGAGATTTTTATTTCTTGAAGCTGTCCTTGAGCGCCACGGCGCGGTTGAACACCAGGCGGCCGGGGGCGGCGTCGCGGTTATCGAGGCAGAAGTAGCCCTGGCGCATGAACTGGAAGCTCTCGGCGTTCTTGCCGTGCTCGGGCATGGGGATCTCGGAAAGGCACTTTTCCACCTTACAGCCGGTCAGCACCGTGAGGCTTTCAGGGTTGAGGGCGTCGAGGAAGTTCTTGTCCGGGCCGTCGGGCTCGGGATCGGAGAAGAGGTAGTCGTAAACGCGGACCTCGGCGTCGGCAGCGGTGGCAGCGTCCACCCAGTGAATGGTCGCTCCCTTGACCTTGCGCCCGTCGGCGGGATCACCGCCGCGGCTGTCGGGGTCGTACTCGCAGAGGATCTCGGTCACATTGCCCTCCTTGTCCTTGACGCAGCCGGTGCAGGTGACGAGATAGGCGCCCTTGAGACGGACCTCATTGCCGGGATAGAGGCGCTTATATTTTGGGGCGGGCTGCTCCATGAAGTCGTCGCGCTCCACCCAGAGATGGCGGGAGAAGCTGACCTCGCGCGTGCCGTCCTCGGTGCGGAGGGGATTGTTCTCAACAGTAAGCAGCTCACTCTGCCCCTCGGGGTAGTTGGTGACGGTGAGCTTCACGGGCCGCAGGACAGCCATCACGCGGCGGGCATTTTCGTTCAGATCATCGCGCAGGCAGCTTTCCAGCAGCGCCCAGTCGACCGTGGAGTCGACCTTCGATACGCCGATCTTCTCGCAGAAGGTACGGATGGAGGCAGAGGTGTAGCCGCGGCGTCTCAGCCCGCATAGGGTCGGCATGCGCGGATCGTCCCAGCCGGAGACATAGCCCTCCTCCACAAGCTTTCTGAGCTTGCGCTTGGACATGACCGTATAATTGATGCCGAGGCGGGCAAACTCGATCTGACGGGGCTTGTGATAGGGGATGGACACATTGGACACGACCCAGTCGTAAAGCGGCCTGTGCGCCTCATACTCCAGAGAGCACAGGGAGTGGGTGATGCCCTCCAGCGCGTCCTGGATGGGGTGGGCAAAGTCGTACATGGGGAAAATGCACCACTTGGTGCCCTGGCGGTGGTGCTCGATATAGCGGATGCGGTAGAGGACGGGATCGCGCATGTTGAAGTTGCCGCTGGCAAGGTCGATCTTCGCGCGAAGGGTGTACTTGCCTTCTTCAAACTCACCGTTTTTCATCCGCTCAAAGAGGGCGAGGTTTTCCTCGATGGGCCTGTCGCGCCATGGGCTGACGGCGGGGTGGGTGGTGTCGCCGCGGTACTCGCGGAACTGATCGGGCGTCAGCTCACACACGTAGGCGAGGCCCTTTTTGATGAGCTCGATGGCGTATTCATAGGTTTTTTCAAAGTAATCCGAGCCATAATAAAAGCGGTCGCCCCAGTCAAAGCCCAGCCAGTGGATGTCCTCCTGGATGGCGTCGACGAATTCGGTGTCCTCCTTGGCGGGGTTGGTGTCGTCCATGCGCAGGTTGCAGATGCCGCCGAAGTGCTCGGCCGTGCCGAAGTCGATGGTCAGGGCCTTGCAGTGGCCGATGTGCAGGTAGCCGTTGGGCTCGGGCGGGAAGCGGGTGTGCACCTTCATCCCGGCAAACTGACCGCCCTCGGCGATGTCCTCCTGAATGAATGCGTCGATAAAGTTTCTGGCGTTCTCTTCCATTTCTTTTCTCCGTTCTGCCGCGAAACGCGGCGGGGTTTTACTAACTTTGGTATTATATACGATTGCTCTTGTGTTTTCAATAAAAATATGGTAGATTAATTTCAAACGACCTATAAGGTGTAGAAAAATATAGAAATATAAAGGAGAATCATCATGGCTGTTACCCATCTTACCAAGGACAATTTCGATTCCGTCACCTCCCAGGGCCTCGTCCTCATCGACTTCTGGGCCACCTGGTGCGGCCCCTGCAAGATGCAGGCTCCCATCGTCGACCAGCTCGACGCCGAGTGCGGCGACACCGTCAAGGTCTGCAAGGTCGACGTGGACGCCGAGCCCACCCTTGCCCGCAAGTTCCGCGTCATGAGCATCCCGACACTCATCGTCATGCAGGACGGCCAGGTCAAGGCCACCCATGTCGGCTACACCGATCTGCAGGGCCTCAAGGATCTGCTCAAGTAAGCTTTTCCAAGATAGCATTATCGAATAATTATACCACAAAATCCGTGTCAATCCGAGTCCTGCCTGGATTAACACGGGTTTTTTGCATTTTTTAACCCCTTTTCTTGACATACGGCACTCCGGAAATTTATAATTAAACTAAGTATTTTTTGAATTGCGGCAAGACCTCCGCCGGGCGCGCTCAGCGCGGCGCCATGCGGGCTTGAAACTTCCGGACAGGCAGAAGAAGGAGGCATAGATATGAAGAAAAAAGGCAACGCTGGATCGCGCCTCGTCGTCAGGCAGCTGATCACGTTTGCTCTTGCACTGGTGACGGTGCTCGGCTGCATGGGCACGGCCTTCGCCGAAGAGACGCCGACCCCGGCGGAGCCGCCCGCCGCGGCGCAGGACACCTATGTGGTCGACAATAACTAAAACTTCCCACATGTGACACTGCCAAAAATGTTACAGAGATTTCTGCTTTGAAAGCAAAAACCGCTTGAAAATGAACGTAAAAATAGCATATAGC
>CADBJU010000044.1 GCA_902795045.1 Oscillospiraceae bacterium
CAACCCCGACCTCATCGAGAAGGCCGGCCACAGCATGGACGAGATCAAGAACTTTGACGGTCTGAAGGCCGTTGCCGAGGATATCCACGCCCGCGCCGCCGAGCTGGGCTTTGACGCCTTCTCCTCCTCCGACATGGACGGTTCCTCCTCCTGGCGCTTCACCGGCCACATGGCCAACCTCGAGTACTTCTATGAAGAGCGCGACGCCGGCGGCTGGACCGAGTGCCCCCCCTCCCTCACCGGCGCTTACATCGGCAACTTCAAGAACCTGTATGACCTCTGCATCAACAACAGCCTGACCGACCCGAAGGATCTCGCCACCGGCGGCCACGACGCCGAGAACGAGTTCAAGACCGGCAAGGCAGCCTTCTTTGTCAACGGCTCCTGGGAGTACGCGGCAGTCTCCGCCGACGTTCCCAACGCCACCATGATCCCCTACTACTGCGGTGTTGAGGGCGAGGAAAAGGCCGGCCTGAACTGCGGCACCGAGAACTGCTGGGCCATCAATGACACCGCGTCCGACGCCGACAAACAGGCCACCATGGACTTCATGGTCTGGCTCGTCACCGATCCCGAGGCCTCTGCCGTCATGGTCGACCAGCTCGGCGTTCTGCCCTACAAGCATGTTCCCGAGTCCGCCAACGGCTTCCTGGCCGCTGCCGCAAAGTATTCCGACGACGGCTGCTACGTCATGGACTGGGCCACCAACTACCAGCCCAATGTCGATGACTACCGCGCCGCTCTCGTCTCCGCGCTCAACCAGTACAACGCCGACCAGTCCGACGCCAACTGGGAGCTTGTGAAGACCGCGTTTGTCGACGGCTGGGCCGTCCAGTACAAGGCCGCCAACGGCTGATCCCGAAGTTTATAACTTCACATCCGTAATCGCAGGGGCGGACGAACACGTCCGCCCCGTTTTCGTACCGTATTATAAAAATAAGGCAATACCGCTGTGCGGTGCTGCCTTAAAGGAGATGGAGCATGAAAAAGCGCATAACGGGCATGTTCAGCAACCCCCTGCGCCGTTGGTTCTGGCTGTTTCTCGGCCCGGTCACAGCCGCGTTTGCCATCGGCTTCGTATGGCCCTTTATCCAGGGCATTTACCTTTCCTTCTGCAAATTTAAGCTCATCAAGATCGCCACCTTTATCGGCTTCGGCAACTATGTCTCCGCCCTCAGCGACGCAAGCTTCCGCCACTCCTTCTGGTACACGGCGCTGTTTGCCGTGACGAGCCTTGTGCTTATCAACGTGCTGGGCTTTGCCGCGGCCTACGCGCTGACCCAGGGCATCAAGGGCTCCAACCTCTACCGCACGGTGTTCTTCATGCCGAACCTCATCGGCGGCATCGTGCTGGGCTATATCTGGTCCATGATCTTTGACGGCATCCTCTCCCGCTACGGCACGTCCATCCTGCTGGAAACCAAGTACGGCTTCTGGGGCTTGATCATCCTCATGTGCTGGCAGCAGATCGGCTATGTCATGATCATCTATATCGCCGGGCTCCAGTCCGTGCCGGAGGATATGCTGGAGGCCGCGAAGATCGACGGCGCCTCCCGCTGGCAGACGCTATTCAAGGTCACGATCCCGAACGTCATGCCCTCCATTACCATCTGCACCTTCCTGAGCCTGACCAACGGCTTCAAGCTCTTTGACCAGAACCTCGCCCTGACCGGCGGCCAGCCCTTCATCATCCAGCCGGACGGCTCCACCATCAAGACCACCGAGATGATGGCGCTGAATATCTACAACACCTTTTATAATTCCAACTCCGCGTCGAAGGGCGTGGCACAGGCCAAGGCCGTGCTCTTCTTCATCCTGGTGGCGGGCCTGGGTCTTGCCCAGCTTGCCTATACCCGCAAGAGGGAGGTGCAGCAGTAATGAGCTCTGATCTGATCGCCGAACGCAGGCGGAAAACGATATTGTCCATTGTGCTGGCCGTGATCTGCATCATCTATGTGCTCCCGGTCCTCACCGTGGTCATCAACTCCTTCAAGGTCAACACCTATGTCAAGACCGACACCTTCGCCCTCCCCACCGGGGAGATGTGGGCAGGCTTCAGCAACTTCGTCAAGGGCATGACCTTCGGCAACTATCCCTTCTGGAACAGCGTCAAGTACAGCGTGTTCATCACCGTGGCCTCCACGGCGCTGATCCTGCTGTTTACCTCGATGGCCGCCTGGTACATTGCCCGCGTCAACTCCTTCTTCTGCAAGGTGATCTACTATCTTTGCGTGTTCTCCATGGTCGTCCCCTTCCAGATGGTCATGTTCACCCTGTCCAAGACGGCGGACTCTCTGCAGCTCAATACCCCCTGGACCATCCCCATCGTGTACCTCGGCTTCGGCGCGGGCCTTTCGATCTTCATGTTCGTGGGCTTTGTCAAATCCATTCCCCTTGAAATCGAGGAAGCCGCAGCCATCGACGGCTGCGGCCCGGTGCGCACCTTCTTCACGGTGGTCTTCCCCATGCTCAAGCCGACCATGATCTCCGTCGGCATCCTGGAGATCATGTGGGTCTGGAACGACTACCTGCTCCCCTACCTTGTGCTGGACATCAACGAATACCGCACCATCCCCATCCATATCCAGTACCTCAAGGGCAGCTACGGCACGGTCGATCTGGGCGCGACCATGGCGCTGATCCTCCTCGGCATCATCCCCGTCATCGTGTTCTATCTGGTTTGCCAGAAGCACATCATCAAGGGTGTCGCCGCCGGCGCCGTCAAGGGCTGAGCGTACCTATTCAAAGAAAGAGGCAGCGCACACGCGCTGCCTCTTTCTTTATGCTTCCTTATCTTCCTTCAGTACGCCCTGGATCTTCACCAGCTCCTGGGCCGGGGGCGTGAGCTGCTCGATTTTAGGGATCTGGCCGTCGACGTTTTCCACCAGCCAGTCCATCATCAGGATCTGGTGCGGGGTCAGGATCTCCCCCTCCGCGATGCGCAGCTCTCCCGCCTGGTCATAGATCGGCCCGTCGAAGGGGCGGAAGCTGCCGTCGGCAATGCTCTCTTTGAGAAAGCGCACGAGGCGCGCGGTCTCCGCCGGGACCTTCTGATCCATCCGGACATCCACCGCGCCCGCCTTCAGGCCCCACCAGTAATTGATGGTCTTGCCAGCGTCGCTTTCGCTGTTGAGCGAATCCCAGGACCCGTCCAGCACCGACTCGATGATCTTTCGATAGAAGGTGCCCCAGTCCCAGAAGGAGCTGGCAAGGTTGATCTGGCGGCCGTCCTGCAGGAGGAAAATGCCCGTTCTGCGCCGCCGCTCATCGCGGGCCAGGGTGTCCTGGCCGGACACCGCCGCGACGCCGTAATTGGAGAAGATGCTCTCGATGTCCGCGCCGTCCACGGTCGACCACTCCAGCAGCACGCGCGCGCGGGGGTTGACCATGCGCACGCCGAGGGCGAAGGCGTTGATGGAGGCGGGCATGGAGTAGATCGGGTAATCGCAGATATAGCCGATATTGCGCTGCTGGCTCAGGGCCCCGGCGATCACACCGGTCAAAAATTTTGCCTCGTACATGCGCGCGTAGTAGCAGCGCAGGATCGGATGGCTCACGTTGAGCGAGCAGTTGAGGAATTTTACGTCCGGATAGTCCGCCGCCGCGGTCAGCGTGTGGGACAAAAGCCGCGCCGTCGTGGTGAACACCATGTCCACGCCCTGCTCTTTGAGCTCGCGCATGGTCGCGTCAAAGTCCGCCTCCAGCATGTTGAAGCGGCTGCAGGTCACGAGCTTTTCGCCCAGCGCCTCCTGCGCCGCGAGCCGTCCCTGCTCATGGGCATCCGTCCAATAGGAGCTCTGCGGGTCCTTGTCGTGCAGGAAGGCCACCCTGAGCTGTTTGGCGGCGGGATGGACGATGCGGCTGATGATGCTGCGCGGCTGCACCTCGGCGGGGTCGGTCACAAGCACGGGGGCGCTCTCGTCCTTGACGCTCTTGAGCTCCGGCTCGATGGTCTCGAGATTCGCCTTCATCTCCGCCGGAGTGCGGGCGGACAGGGCCGATACCCCGAAGATCTCCAGATAGCGCATCAGCGCCTCGTCCTGGGTCAGGGAGCTTGCCAGCGGCGACACCGCAAAGGCCTTGCGAAAGCGCACGATGTCCGAGAAAAAGCCGCGGCGGCGATCCTCGTCCCAGGGCGTCAGGTCCTCTCCGCACAAAAGCCTCAGCATGGCGGGATAGGCCCCGAGGCGGCTGAAGCGTATGTAATTGATGTTCGTTACCTTATAAAAATCCAGGAACTCATAATAGACCGCGATCTCCGGCTCGTCGCTGCGCGGGGGCAGGAGGCGTTTGACCTCGGCACGGATGGTGGACGCGCCGAAAAAGCGCAGGACGGACACGCGCTTGTGCCCTTCCACCACGTAGAAGCGGTTGAGGTACTCCACCGCCGTGATGGAGTCGCGTATGCCCTCCTTGACGTGCGAGGCGGCAAGGCTCGACCACTTTGCGGCAAACTCGCTCCCCTCCTCCAGAAGCGGATAGAAAGACGGGGAAAAGGCCTCGCGCCGGGCTGTGGTGCGGGTGCCGACGATCTGGTCCATGTCGATGCGCGTGGTGCCGAGATCGACCTCGTTCAGGGCGCTTGTGTGGGGCAGCAGCTCCTCCAGTGCGGGGAGATACGGGTCCTCGTGCTTTGCCGCGCGCGCCTTCATTTCCTTCAGCCCCAGCCTGCGGGCCTGCGAATAGGTACTGTCTGACATGCTTTGCTTCCTTCCTGCGCTTTGATTTGCGCGTGATTATATCACAGGGATCCTATAAAGGCAATATCGGTTTTTACCTGAAAGAAAAGAACTTGACAAAGGATTGAATCGACGGCCGGGCGTCTTATACTATTCCCTGATAGAAAGCAGACAAGGAATTCCGAACAAAATTTGTGTCAGGCGAGGCGAAGCCCGCAGAGCATAATGGAGATATATGGTCAAGGGCTTCAACGAAGCATGGCGCAAATTTTGCCGGAAGGACTGTCCGGTTTCTATTAGGGGATAGTATTAGTAAACAGGTCAAAAATTTATCCTTTTGTCAAGAAAATGGGCTTGCGTTTCGGTCAGAAAAATGCTATCTTATGACATAGAGAAACCGTACTTCGTACACTATAAAAATACAGGAGGAACACCCATGGCATCCATAAGCTTCAAAAACGTCACCAAGATCTATGACGGCGCGGACAAGCCCGTCGTCCCCAACCTGAACCTTGAGATCAAGGACAAGGAATTCATCATTCTGGTCGGCCCCTCCGGCTGCGGCAAGTCCACCACCCTGCGTATGATCGCGGGTCTGGAGTCCATCTCCAGCGGCGAGCTGTACATCGGCGACCGCCTGGTCAACCAGGTCCCCCCGAAAGACCGCGACATCGCAATGGTCTTCCAGAACTACGCTCTGTACCCTCACATGACCGTCTACAAGAACATCGCCTTCGGTCTGACCCTGCGCAACGTCCCCAAGGACGAGATCGACAAGCGCGTCCACGAGGCCGCCAAGATCCTCGACCTGGAGCATCTGCTTGAGCGCAAGCCCAAGGCTCTGTCCGGCGGCCAGCGTCAGCGTGTCGCCCTGGGCCGCGCCATGGTCCGCAACCCCGCGGTCTTCCTCCTTGACGAGCCGCTGTCCAACCTGGACGCAAAGCTCCGTACCTCCATGCGCAGCGAGATCGCCCGCCTGCACCGCCGCCTCGACACCACCTTCGTCTACGTCACCCACGACCAGACCGAGGCTATGACCATGGGCGACCGCATCGTCGTCATGAAGGACGGCGTCATCCAGCAGTTCGATACCCCGAAGGTGCTGTATGATGCTCCGTGCAACCTCTTCGTCGCCGGCTTCATCGGCTCCCCCCAGATGAACTTCCTCGATGTCAAGATCGCGGAAGAGGGCGGCAAGCTCGTCGCCGTTCTGGGCAATGACAAGCTGGACATCCCCGAGGCCAAGAAGGCTGCTCTCAAGCCCTATGTCGGCAAGACCGTCATCCTCGGCGTTCGTCCCGAGAACTTCCTCACCTTCGACCAGCTCACCAAGAGCAACGGCATCACCGCCAAGGTCGACTTCTGCGAGCTGCTGGGCGCCGAGACCAACCTCTACGTCTTCGTCGGCGACACCAAGGTCATCGTGCGTATGTCCTCCGCCGTTGACAGCCCCAAGGAAGACATCATCAAGATCCCGGTCGACATGGCGAAGGCCCACTTCTTCGACAAGGAAACCGAGCTTGCCATCTGCCATTGATGCAGCCTGAGAACGAAAACGGCGTACAAGTAATACAACTGGAAGCTCCGGGAGATTTTCTCTCGGAGCTTTTAGGTGTTGTTGAGGCCGCCGTCCTGGAGCTCGACAGCGGTGTGCGGGAGCTGCCCGCCGCGCGCGGCTGGCGCCTGATCGCGCCGCTGGAAGGGGCGCTGCGCGCGGCCTGCGGGGAACTGAGCCTGCCGCTGGAGCCGGGAAACGCTTTTGCGGTCGGCACGGAGGACGAGGTCTCGCTCCTCCCTGCCGGTCCCTGCCGGGTGGGCCTTCTGACATTATGCGGCAGCGCTGCCGATCAGGTGCTGCAGGCATGCTCCTCCCAGGGCGGTCTTTTCTTTCTGCGCGGCGGCGAGGCTGTCAGCCGTATGCTGCGTGTGCTCTCCTCCGGCCATAAGCGTGTCTCTGCCCGGGAAGCGTCGGAGCTTGGGTACAGTCTGCTCATGTCCCTCTACGGCACCGGCAGCGCCGGACCCGCCGGCCGCCATACCATGCCGCCCGTTGTGGAGGCGGCGCTCGGCATCATCCGCCGCGACTACGCCTTTCTGGAGGGCATCGCGGAGCTTGCCGAGCGGCTCGAGGTGAGCCAGGAATACCTGACGCGCTGCTTTTGCAAGTATACCGGCATCACGCCGGGAAAATACCTCAACCAGGTCCGCATCGAAAATGCCAGGCTCCTGCTCAGACAGGGACAGCACTCCATTCAGTTCGTCTCGGACGCCTGCGGCTTTGCAAACGCCAATTACTTCGCCCGCGTGTTCCGGCAAAGCGTCGGCGTCAATCCGCGCGAGTACGCCCGTGCGCAGCGGGATGAGTCGCTTTTCGCGGGTGCGGAAGATCGCCTTTACGTTTTGTAACGATAGTCTTACATTATTATAACAAATCGGATATGCACTTGCTTTTTTCCATGCATTCGCATATAATAATACCATAGATTGTGGTTTCGTATTTTATGTAAACCCCAAATATGCGATCCCTGTTTGGAAAGGTGGGAATACCATGAAGCGCATATTCTGCCTGCTGCTTGTACTGGTGATGATCCTTTCTCTCTCTGTTCCGGCTTTTGCTGATATTGAAACCATGTACTGCCGGATGTGCGGGAAAAAGATCCCTGCTGACAGCAAGATCTGCTCTTACTGCGGAGAAAAGGTCGTCCATGTCGAGCAGAACGAGACGGATGCCGTCCCTGCTCAGAACACGCCCGACAGCTCAGCGGCGCCGTCCGCTCCCGCGCCCGGTGATGCCACCACGCTGTCCACCGCCACGGATGTCAAGACAGCGCTGGCACAGAGCTCCGCGCCCTCTCCGGCGACGCAGACCGCATCCGTGCCCGGTCCGTTCAACACGACACTGACCGCGAACGGGCAGCTGCCCTCCCATGTCCGTGTGACCAAGAGCCCGACGAGTGAATCGGTGCCCTATGGCGGCTCGTGCATGTTCATTGCGCATGCTGTCAACGCCACCTCTGTCACCTGGTACATCGCAAGCCCCGATGCCAGTCTTGTCTGTGCAGCGTCTGATGCGCCCTCCAGCATTTCGGGTCTTTACGTCTCCGGCGCCAATTCCGATACGCTGTATCTCAGCGGCATCCCCTCCTGGATGAACGGCTGCCAGGTGCAGGCCTGCTTCACCGGTGAAGGCGGTCCCGTCTATACCGAGATCGCAAAGATCTGGACCTATCAGGAGGCCGCGCCGTCAAGCTGCAGCAGTTGGAGCTTCTGGGATTGGTTCAACTACTATTACTGGGATGATCCCTGCTATGATTGGCCGGACTATATCTGGTACAGCGGAAGACCCTCCGTTGCCCCCAGCTTCCATCCCGAGATTGACACGGAGCCGGCCGAGGTCAAGCATATCGGTCACTATGACCCGCTTCACCCCTGGGACTCCTGGTGGGACCCCAGCGGAAGGCCCGTCGGCGATGATGCCGCATCCGACCAGAGCCATGATGAGCCTACCACCGCTTCTCCCGATCTGAACCTGCCGGATCCCGGCAGCGGTGACGGTTCCGCCTCCACCCCGCCTCCCGGCCTGAACCTGCCGGATCCGGGTGCCGACGACAGCACGCAGAACGATCCCCCTGCCGAACAAATCGACAATAACACTCCCGAGCCGTGAGCCCGGGAGCCTACACGCGCATTTGCAAAAGGGGCTGTCTCAAAACGGTAAACGTTTTGAGACAGCCCCTTTTTTCTGCTGAATCGGTTTCCTTAAGAGCGGAGGATGTGCGCCGGGATAAGTCCGCGCCTCATTCAACGCACGCGAGCAGATCGGAAAAGCGCGAGAGATTGATTGTTCCGAAATGGCAAAGAATACGCCGTGATAAAACCTTGCCATTTACCTGTAATTCCTGTATTATATGTTGTGGGTATCGGCTTAACTCAGCAAACTGTCAAAGTGCCCGTCTCGTAGGGGTCGATCCACCCATAAAGGGCGCAATGCCCAGATCGACCCGAAACGTGGG
>CADBJU010000045.1 GCA_902795045.1 Oscillospiraceae bacterium
AGCGTCAGGGTCATAAAGCTGGCGATGATGGGCATGATCAGTCCGCCGGGCATCTTGTAGCTGGGCTTGTAGTTTTCCTTCTTGCGCAGCACGAAGATCGTGCAGAAGGTGGCAACGTTCTTCAGCAGGGCTACCATGGTGAAGTAGCCCAGCAGATCGGACAGCGTAGTGGCGAAGATCAGGACAATCGCCACGGCGCACTGGACGATGATGGAGAAATAGGGGGTCTCAAATTTGGGGTGGACCTTGGCAAAGGACTTGAAGAAGAGATTGTCCTTCGCCATGGCATATTCGATGCGGGGCTGGTACATGATGCAGCTGGACAGTGAACCCATCACGACGATGATCGCCATGATCGCAACGGCGGTGCCGGCGAAGTGGCCGATGCCGGGCAGCTTGGAAGCCAGCAGGGCGATCGGGGCGTCGGAAGCGGCCAGCTCGTCCACGCTCAGGATGCCGGAAGCGACAAAGGTCAGCCCGCCGTAGAGAGCGAGAACGATGACCGCGGTCAGGATCAGGCCCTTGGGCATGTTCTTCTGAGGATTGCGGATCTCACCGGACATGTAGCAGGGGGCACCCATGCCGTCGTAGGACCAGGTGGTGGAGGCGATGCCGGCGATCAGCGCGGCAACACCGCCGGTGGCGGCACTGGAGAGCCGCTCACCAGAGAGCAGCAGGCTGCCATTGAGATTGAACAAGCCAACGCCGATGATCAGGGCAAAAGGCAGAATCTTCAGTGCGGTGATGAAGGTCTGAAACGCACCGCCGTTTTCCACACTGCGCAGATGGACGAACATGAAGATCAAAACGAAGACTACGGCAACCAGGCGAAGCACAAAGCCATGGATCGGCAGGAAGTAAGCAAGGTGGTTTACGATCGCCAGCGCCATGATGGAGATGGACGGGGGGTCCGTGGCCCAGAAGCTGATCCAGCCGCAGAGGAAAGCCAGGGGGCGGGAACCGGCCTCACGGAAGTAGACATACTGGCCGCCGTCTTCCGGGAAGGCCGAGGCCAGCTCGGCATAGCAGAAGTTGGCGGGGATCTGGAGCAGACCGCCGATGATGAAAGCCAGGAACAGGAACAGGGAGCTTCCGGCCGCATTGGCGACCTCGGACAGAGACGAGAAGATGCCGGAGCCGATGGTCGTGCCTACACCGAGGGCAATGACCGCGCCCAGACCTAACTTTCGGCCCAGTTCTTTGTTGGATTCTGACATGATGATCCTCCTTTGAATTTCGTGCGGCTGTGCACACCGCGCGTATCCTCTCTTAATTGGAGCTCATCGGTCTTCTCTTGCTTCTTGTGATACAGTATGCTGGGGCTGAGGCGTCCGCTTTGCCCGGGCGCCGTCAAAGGCGCAGGCGCTTTCTTACAGGAAAGACCCGCGCTTTTCGCGCTGTTTTATGGTTCCGTCATTCCCCCTCCACTATGACCAGAATCTCCCGCCGTGCGGGGCCGTCGAATTCGCAAAAATATACGTCCTGCGCGCCGCCTCTTTCCAGCACGCCGCCGTGGATCAGGAAATGGCAGTGATTGCCGGTCAGCATGGCTTTGAGATGCCCGGTGGGGTTGCCTGCCGTCGAGCCGTAGTCGCGCAGCATGCGTGCGTGACAGTAGGACCGCTCCTCCGGCGCGAAGAGCGCCAGCGCGGTCTGGATGTCGCTCTCAAGGCATTCCAACGCTTCGTTGACGGTCACGCCGGTCGTCGTATGGCGCGTGAGAACCGTCACCATGCCCTCCTGCACGCCGCTCTCGAGGACGATCTCCTCTACACGCGGGGTGAGCACGGTCATTTCGTTATAGCTTTTGGTGCAGAGCACCAGCGTCCTGACAAACATCATGCACCGTCTCCTTCACCGAGAAAAACAAGGGCGTTCTCCCCGCGAATCAGTTCCAGCGTACTATCGCGCAGACCCAGCGTGCCCAGCGCTTCAGCCATGCGGATCTGCTCAAAGCGCGGATTGTCCGAGCCGAACATCACCTGATGGCGAAGCGACCGGTCGATCCATGTGAGCGGGATATCGCGTGTGAAGCACTGCGTATAAAACTCCCGCGCGTTGTCGAAGTAGAGCGCGGCGGTGTCCGCGTAAACATTGGGATATTTCAGCAGTAACATCGCCGTCTCCCGAATCCAGGGCCAGCCGAAGTGCCCCAGGCAGATCCTCAGACGGGGATGCTTTTGCGCCAGCGCCTCGAAGCGGAGGGGATGACCGTATTCCGCAAGCGTATCTTTTTCCCAGGAGAGTCCCGCATGAAACAGCACCGGTCTGTCGTGGCGCTCGCACACGGCCCAGAGCGGCTCGAGCACCGGATCGGCCGGGTCGAAGCGAGAACGCCCCGGGTGGAGATTCAAGCCTTTGAGTCCCATCCGGGAGAAAGCGTCTTCCAGCTTGTCCGGCGCTTCGCTGTCGAGCGGATCGACCGAGGCAAACCCCCAAAAGCGGTCCGGCGCGAGGGAGACGAGCTGCGCAACTTCCTTGTTGCTCACCAGAGTCTCGCCCATCTGAGTTGAATAGTCCTGAGCCAGCAGACAGAGACGGTCGAGAGAGGCGCAGCGCATTTGATTGAACACGTGCTCCAGCGGCGCAAGACCGTTGCGGTGAATGTCCAGCTCGCGGTGGCGCAGCTCCTCGCGCGCGGCGTTGGCGTTGATCGGCTCGTAAAAGGCCGGGTGGACGTGGATGTCAATCGTCATACCTTACCTCACATCCCTGCGGCAGCCATCATGGCGCGGACATTGTTCACGGCACGGCGCGCATAAAAGCGCGGCTCGTTGATGTAACCGGTGACCAGCTCCAGCGTGGCAGTGCCCTCGTAGCCGATCCGCTTCAGCTCACAGAAGAGTTCGCCCAGCGGCATGCTCCCCTCGCCGGGAAGGATGTGGCTGTCGGTGCCCTGCTCACCGTCGATGATGTGCAGATGATCCATCTTCGCGCCCAGCTTGTCGAAATAGGCCATGATGCTTTCGTGCTGCACAAAGGGGGGGACAAGGTCGCACATGCCTACGATCCAGGGATTGTCGACACGGCGAAACAGCTCGACCAAATCATTGGCGCGGGTGAAGAAATTGGACTCATAGGGCGTCAGTGCCTCGACCGTGAGCTTGACCTCGCACTTTGCGGCGTAGTCGCCCAGCTCACGGATGGTTTTCTCGAGCCTCGGCCAAAGCTCGTCATAGGTGGCCAGATACCCGCCGTTGGCGGGGCTGGTCAGCATGAAGGAGGCGCCCATTTCTTTGGCCATGTCAAGACACAGCTTGAGATAGGCCACGGCGTCCTCGCGCTGTGCTTCCGAGCCGATCATGTAGTTGTACGGATATGCGTTGTGCTCAGGCGTATACCCCACGACGGGCATCTCATAGAGGTCGATCAGGCGCCGCAGCTGCGTGATCTCGCCTGCCTTAAGGTCAGGGGCGTAGGCATGCGGCCGTCCGCCCCAGAGTTCGATATAATCGTAGCCGTATTCCTTCGCATCCTGAAAGCAGTGCTCCAGCGGATTGCGCTGGTAGCCGGAGGTGAACATTCCGATCTTCATGGCCTTACTCCTTTTATATGTTAAGATTCTTCCGTGACCCAGGGTTCAAATACGGATACGACCTGCGCCGCCACACGCGAGCCGATGCGCATGCATTCGTCGATCGGCTCGTTCCTGAGCAGACCGGAGAGGAAGCCGGCGATATAGCTGTCTCCCGCGCCGACAGTGTTCACGACTTTGACCGCAGGATAGATCCCGCAGGCGGTCCAGACCTTTCCGTCCCAGGCGAGGCTGCCCTTTTCACCGAAGGTGGCCACGGCGAGCTTCATGCCGCGCTGCACCTTGTCCTGCAGAAACTGCTTCACAAAGGCGTCGGACTCATCATGACAGGAGAAGAAACCGACGTCAACCCAGGGCAGCGTCCTTTCGATGATGGGATCACTCAGGCGGTCGCAGTAATCAAAGCTGATGAGGACCGCCGGATTGTGCGCCTTGATCACACCGAGCACACCGTCAGCCTTGCCCCAGAGCGCCGTGTGCACAAGATCGTGCGCCGCGGCAAAGGCGACGTCCTCCTCATCGAATACGATGTGCTCGAGTACGCCCTCCACATATTCGCCGTGTACACGGTCGGTGCCGTTCATATCCATATAGGTGATGGCTGTCGCCCCGTCGCCTATCTTAAAGTGAGACAGATCAAGGCCTTCCTTTTCCAGGGTCTCGACCATCCAGCGGCCATTGTCGTCGCTGCCAGTGGTGCTGATGATCGCGGTTGGTACGCCGAGCTTGCGCAGATTGACGCCGGTGTCCACCACATTGCCGGTGGGGTAGCGCCGATTGAGCGCCTTTCCGTCGATGAAACGATAGACGTCGATGCAGTTGTCTCCGATCATGGCAGCCTTCATTGCAAGCGCCTCCTTGACAGATAAGTAACTGTGCGTATTGTACCACTTTTGCCCTATTATAAAAAGGATCGGGCTGTTCGTCAAGAGGAAAGACCGAGTTCATGGAACAATTTTTCGTTCTGTTTGATTGTTTTATCCCGATCCGAAGGGAGAAAATGCCTAAATTTTATACCACTTTCAGCAGGAACGACAGTTTTGATGGTGCAATTCCGAGCAAGTAGACGAAAAACATTCAAGCTATTGAAAATTTTGGACCAAAATGATAGGCTTAACACAGATATCCGGAAACGCTGTGTGCAGGCGCTCCGGAAGCTCATTTTCTATTCTCTCTTCTTGTGATGCAAAGCCGGAAGCCGCGCCGCTTATTTAGAAAGCGGTGCGGTTTTTGCACTTTTTCACGACAAACATCAAAGGAGGACGTCATGAAAGCGGAATTGATTTTGAAATCATCCTGTGTTTTTACCGCAGCCGGTGAGCCGCCCTTTGCCGGCTACGTTGCGCTGGGCGGCGGTCATATCCTCGCCGTCGGGCACGGGGAACCGGAGAGCGCGCTGATAAGGGACAACTGCCGCATTCTCGACTGCGGCGACGGCACGATCTGTCCCGGCTTTTTCGACGTGCATTGTTTTTTTACCGGCTATGCTGCGCAGAAGCTCGGTTTGGATGCCGAAAACAGCGCGCAGCAGGACGCTATGCTGCGCGACCGCGAGCGGATCCTGCCGCTGTTTCGCGACTACATGCGCCTGCTCAACAGCCGCGGTGTCACCTCCGTCAAGGAAATGGGCTTTGACGACTTCCACGACTTTCCCGCGCTGCTGGAAGAGCTGGAGAAAAAGGGCGAGCTGACGCTGCGTGTCAGCTTTATGAGCCAGCCTTTCGACAGGCCGCTCGACCTCGCTTTCGGCAAAGAGATGAGCGCTCGCTTTCACAGCGACTATCTGCGTTTTTCAGGCTATAACCGCATGACCGACGGTTCGATCAGCCAGATGGAGGGCGCTCTCAAACAAGCATACAGCGGTACGGACTGCCTCTGCGCGATCTCCATCGACTGGGACGCTATCGCCGAGGAACTGCGTACGGCAGACGAGAACGGCTTCCGTTTTTCCCTCCACGCGCAGGGAGACGCGGCGATCGCAAAGGTACTGGATCTCTATGAGTGCTGCCGTCGCGACGAAAATGGGCGGCTGATCAACCGTCACAGCATCACGGATCTCGAGTTCAGCGACCCGGAGGATCTTGAGCGCATGGGAGCGCTCGGCGCGATTGCGGAGATCTATCCGCAGATCCAGTCCATCGCTGAGCGGGAGAGCAAGCTGGCCATGATCCGCGAAAAGATCGGCGAAGAGCGCGGCCGCTTTTACTGGAACCGGCGCAAGATGGCCGACAGCGGCGTTCTCCTGAGCTGCGGCACCGATCTCCCGCTGCTGATCGATGACATCCCGGAATCCGTCTATCACGCCGTGGGCGGCTTCTTCCCGGAGGGCGGCGAGCCCTTCAACGGACAGAACACGCTTACCGCCGCCGAACTTCTGACGGCATGGACGCGCGGCGGGGCCTACAACCTTTTTTGTGAAGACAAGCTCGGTACGCTTGAGGCGGGGAAAAAAGCGGATATAACGGTCCTCTCGGGTGATCTTTTCGCAGTGCCGCCGTCCGCGGCGCGCACGTTGCGCGTTGTGCTGACACTGCTTGACGGAGAAGAAGTATACAATGCGATGAGCTGAAGGAGAGGTTTTATGAGCCGTATTACCATGCAGGACGTGGCCGTAATGAGTGTGCAGTATGTTCAGCACAGCTTTGACTACTATCTGGATTCCATGGAGCGCTGCGGTCTTCGCCGGGTCGATCTCTGGGGCGGAGCGCCGCACTACTGCCGACTCGACTACTCCTCCGCGGCCGAGGCCGGCAGCCGCGTTAAAGAACTGCGGCATCAGATCGAGGATCGGGGGATGCGGGTCGTCATTTACACGCCGGAAACGCTTGGCTATCCCTTCAGCTATTCTGCGCCGGACACGCGGCTGCGAGGGCGCACGGTCGACTTTATGAAGGCCGCCATGGACGACGCGCTTGGCTTCGGCACAAACCGCGTCTTCCTGAACACAGGCTGCCACCCGCGCGATCTGCCGCGCGAAGAGGGCTGGAAACGCACGGTCGAGAGCTTCCGCGCACTTGCTGACGAGGCTGAGGCGCGCGGCGTGCTGCTCGTGCTCGAACAGCTCCAGCCCTATGAGAGCAATCTCGTCATCACGCTCGAGGACGTGTCGCGGATGCTGCGGGATGTGGATTCGCCTGCGCTTCGCGTCTGCGTCGATCTTGTCGCGATGGAGGTGGCCGGGGAGCGGCTGGAGGACTATTGCCAGCGTTTTGGAGAGAAGCTGGAATGGGTGCACTATTCCGACAGCCATCACCTGATCCTCGGCGACGGGGATTTCGGCCGTGAGAAGCTGGAGGAGTACGTGCGGATCCTGGAGAAGCACGACTTTGCCAACGGTCTCGATCTCGAGATCAACGACTCGATCTACTGGGAGGATCCGCACGAGTCGATCCGCCGCAGCTGCGAGGTGCTTCGCGACTTCCTGCCGGAAGAGTAGAAAAACGCTTTAGGAGGATGCATGGCACGTTCCCCCCTTTTTTTGCTGCGCGACCGGGGGATGCAGAGACACATTCTGCGTCTGGCCTGGCCCACCATAACAGAGACCGCGCTGCAGACGGTCGTTCAATATGTGGATACCGCGCAGGTCGGCCAGCTGGGAGCAGCCGCCTCTGCAGCCGTGGGACTGAGCGCCACGACCACCTGGCTTGTTAACGCGCCGCTCTGGGCGGTTTCGACCGGCATTCTGGCCTGTATCTCTCAGGCCAGAGGCGCAGGAGACCGGGAGAGGATGATAAAAGCCGCAGGGCAGGCCAAGCTGCTCGTGTGGATACTCGGCGTCGTGATGACGGTGCTGACGCTGTCGATCAGTCCCCATCTCCCGGACTGGCTCGGGGCGGAGACGGCGATCCGGCGGGACGCGGCGCTGTATTTCGGTATCATCTGCGCGCCCATGCTCTTCCGCGTTTCCGGGATCATCTTTTCCGCTGTCCTGCGTGCCGCGGGAGATACCAAAACGCCGATGTGGATTCATCTGGGGATGAACCTGATGAACATCGTGCTCAACACGCTTCTGATCATGCCGACAAGAGAGATTTCCTTTTTCGGCAGAGGGCTGAGGCTTTGGGGCGCGGGCCTCGGCGTTCCCGGCGCGGCGATCGCCACCGCCTCTTCCTTCGTCTTCGGCGGTATCGGAATGTTTCTTGTCGCTTGGCGTGTTGAGGAATGCCGAAGCGCGCGGGCCGTCTATGACCGTGCGGCCATGCGCGCCTGCCTTTCTATCGGCATGCCGCTGGCGGCCGAGCGTATGATCTCCATGTTCGGACAGGTGGTTTTTACGGCGCTGATCGCCCGGCTTGGCATGGTGGCCGTGGCTGCGCATTCGATTGCGATTACCGCCGAGCAGGCTTTTTATGTGCCGGGCTACGGCATGCAGACGGCTGCCTCCACGCTGGCGGGCTTTCATTACGGCGCGGGAGATGAAAAGAGGCTGACGGACTATTCCGCCTCGCTTCTTCTGCTGGCGGTTATTCTGATGAGCGCGCTGAGCCTTTTCCTGTTTTTGTTTCCCGCTTTTTTCATGCGCATCTTCACGCCGGATGAGGACGTGATCGCGCTTGGCGCGAGGGTGCTTCGCATTGTCTCGGTGTCCGAACCGTTTTTTGCCGTGGTCATTATTCTCGAGGGTGTCTTCAGTGGGGTGGGTGACGTGCGTGCGCCGCTGCTGTTCTCGCTCTTTTCCATGTGGGGTGTGAGGCTGTGTCTGACAGCGCTGTGCGTGTTCCGACTCGGTCTCGGCCTGGAGGCCGTCTGGTGCTGCATGGTCGCGGACAACCTGACGCGGTTTTTCCTGCTGTTCAGCCGCTTTTGCGGCAGACGCTGGAAACGCGGGCTTCCCATTGCCTCCAACAGTCTGTAGTACAACATAGAAAGGAAGATTTTCATCATGCTCTGGACTGAAGAACTCTTCGGCGTCAAAAAACCCATCCTTGCAATGCTGCATCTCGACGCGCTCCCGGGAGATCCGCGTTTTCGCAGGGGCACTCCGCTCGGCGAGATCGTGGAGCACGCCCGCGCGGATCTGCACGCCCTGCAGGACGGGGGCGTGGACGGGATCATCTTCTCTAACGAGTTCAGCTTTCCCTATCAGCGCAAAATGGACATGGTCACGCCCGCCGCGATGGCCTATATCATCGGCGCGCTGCGCAG
>CADBJU010000046.1 GCA_902795045.1 Oscillospiraceae bacterium
CAACCCCGACCTCATCGAGAAGGCCGGCCACAGCATGGACGAGATCAAGAACTTTGACGGTCTGAAGGCCGTTGCCGAGGATATCCACGCCCGCGCCGCAGAGCTGGGCTTCGACGCCTTCTCCTCCTCCGACATGGACGGCTCCTCCTCCTGGCGTTTCACCGGCCACATGGCCAACCTCGAGTACTTCTATGAAGAGCGCGACGCCGGCGGCTGGACCGAGTGCCCCGCCTCCCTCACCGGCGCTTACATCGGCAACTTCAAGAACCTGTATGACCTTTGCATCAACAACAGCCTGACCGATCCGAAGGATCTCGCCACCGGCGGCCACGATGCCGAGAACGAGTTCAAGACCGGCAAGGCAGCCTTCTTTGTCAACGGCTCCTGGGAGTACGCGGCTGTCTCCGCCGACGTTCCCAATGCCACCATGATCCCCTACTACTGCGGTGTTGAGGGCGAGGAAAAGGCCGGTCTGAACTGCGGCACCGAGAACTGCTGGGCCATCAACGACACCGTTTCTGACGCCGACAAGCAGGCCACCATGGACTTCATGGTGTGGCTCGTCACCGATCCCGAGGCTTCCGCCGTCATGGTCGAGCAGCTCGGCGTTCTGCCCTACAAGCATGTCCCCACCTCCGCCAACGGCTTCCTAGCCGCTGCCGCGAAGTATTCAGATGACGGCTGCTACGTCATGGATTGGGCCACCAACTATCAGCCCAATGTCGACGACTATCGCGCCGCGCTCGTCTCCGCGCTCAACGCCTACAACGCCGACCAGTCCGACGCGAACTGGGAGCTTGTGAAGACCGCGTTTGTTGACGGCTGGGCTGTCCAGTACAAGGCTGCCAACGGCTGATTCCGCGCGCAGTAAAACGCACATCATAATCGCTGGGGCGGACAGACACGTCCGCCCCGTTTCCGTACCGCAGTCCATGGTTTTTGTGTGAATGATACCGGAACCTCATGAAAACCTTGAATCGCTTGATCCTGGCACCATAAGACGCGCAGAGGTTTCGTATGAGACGTGTTTACAGCGTTTTGCCCCGAAAGCACCGCAGGAACTGTGGTTTTCTTGATTAACGTATTTCATGGAGAAAATAGCACCAAAAGGGAGATGAGGTATTGAAAAAGCGCATAACGGGCATATTCAGCAATCCCCTGCGCCGGTGGTTCTGGCTGTTTCTCGGCCCGGTCACAGCCGCGTTCGCCATCGGTTTCGTGTGGCCCTTCATCCAGGGCATTTACCTTTCCTTCTGCAAATTCAAGCTCATCAAAAACGCCACCTTTATCGGCTTCGGCAACTATATCTCCGCCCTCAGCGACGCAAGCTTCCGCCACTCCTTCTGGTATACGGCGCTGTTTGCCGTGACGAGCCTTGTGCTCATCAACGTGCTCGGCTTTGCGGCGGCCTATGCGCTGACCCAGGGCATCAAGGGCTCCAACCTGTACCGCACGGTATTCTTCATGCCGAACCTCATCGGCGGTATCGTGCTGGGCTATATCTGGTCCATGATCTTTGACGGCATCCTCTCCCGCTACGGCACGTCCATCCTGCTGGAGACGCGCTACGGCTTCTGGGGACTGATCATTCTCATGTGCTGGCAGCAGATCGGCTATGTCATGATCATCTACATCGCCGGGCTCCAGTCCGTGCCGGAGGATATGCTGGAGGCTGCGAAGATCGACGGCGCCTCCCGCTGGCAGACGCTTTTCCGGGTCACGATCCCGAACGTCATGCCCTCCATCACCATCTGTACCTTCCTGAGCCTGACCAACGGCTTCAAGCTCTTCGACCAGAACCTCGCCCTGACGGGCGGCCAGCCCTTCATCATCCAGCCGGACGGCTCCACCATCAAGACGACCGAGATGATGGCGCTGAATATCTACAACACCTTTTATAATTCCAACTCCGCGTCGAAGGGCGTGGCGCAGGCCAAGGCCGTGCTCTTCTTCATCCTGGTGGCGGGCCTGGGTCTTGCCCAGCTTGCCTTCACCCGCAAGAGGGAGGTGCAGCAGTAATGAGCTCTGATCTCAACGCCGAGCGCAGGCGGAAAACGGTCCTGTCCATTGTGCTGGCCGTGATCTGCATCATCTATGTGCTCCCGGTCCTCACGGTGGTCATCAACTCCTTCAAGGTCAACACCTATGTCAAGACCGATACCTTCGCCCTCCCCACCGGGGAGATGTGGGCAGGCTTCAGCAACTTCATCAAGGGCATGACCTTCGGCAACTATCCCTTCTGGAACAGCGTCAAGTACAGCGTGTTCATCACCGTGGCCTCCACGGCGCTGATCCTGCTGTTCACCTCGATGGCCGCCTGGTACATCGCCCGGGTCAACTCCTTCTTCTGCAAGGTGATCTACTACCTGTGCGTGTTTTCCATGGTCGTCCCCTTCCAGATGGTCATGTTCACGCTGTCCAAGACGGCGGACTCCCTGCAGCTCAATACCCCCTGGACCATCCCCATCGTATACCTCGGCTTTGGCGCGGGCCTTTCGATCTTCATGTTCGTGGGCTTCGTCAAATCAATTCCCCTGGAAATCGAGGAAGCCGCGGCCATCGACGGCTGCGGCCCGGTGCGCACCTTCTTCACGGTGGTCTTCCCCATGCTCAAGCCGACGATGATCTCCGTCGGCATCCTGGAGATCATGTGGGTCTGGAACGACTACCTGCTCCCGTACCTCGTGCTGGACATCAACGAATACCGCACCATCCCCATCCATATTCAGTACCTCAAGGGCAGCTACGGCACGGTCGATCTGGGCGCGACGATGGCGCTGATCCTCCTCGGCATCATCCCGGTCATCGTGTTCTATCTGGTTTGCCAGAAGCACATCATCAAGGGTGTCGCCGCCGGCGCCGTCAAGGGCTGAACATATCCATTCAGAAAAAGGGGCTGTCTCAAAAGGCAGCCCCTTAAAAAAGAGTAAAATAACGGCAGCCGGCTCTTGAAAAAGAGTCGGCTGTCGGCTTAATATTAGGTTGTGAATCATATGCTGAAAAGCTGGACGCCACAAAGGTCGGCTATGTGATCCTCTTTACGACATCTAACTGGTCACGGAGGACAGTGCTGGCGCTGAAGAAGCTGCTGAGGAAAAAGGGCGCCCATGTGTCTGACGAGTACTTCTATGCCCACATGCTCCACATCAAGGGCAGAGTCGAGGCAGCACGAGAGTTCGGGAGGAAAGCATGATCCTATTCGGAAACATCAATAAAGGCTTGGAGGAGTACCGAGCTACCTCCGGAGCTATCCTGGTCGATGTCCGGGAAGCGGATTGACGCTTTTTTCGAGAAAGGCGACTCTGAATTATTCCTTGAAGAGGTTTACAGAAAGCAGAAGGCTTCCCACCGTGGGAAAGGCCGTCGCTCTTCTGTGAAGACCGTTGAGAAAAATCCCTCTGTAAAGATAATTCCTGCCACGAAATAGACAAAAACTCACTCAACCCGCTGCAATAGAGTTGTTCAGGCCTATTGCAGAAGGGAAGAGTGAGCGTATCGAAACGACCCCACGGTCTATCCAAATCAAAACGGGCTGTATTCCATATTGAGGATGGCTTCGAAGTTCAACTGTACAAGGAACACAAGCCGGGGGCTTATATTCGGCGGCAGATGTCAGCGGGCGTAATCCGCTTGCCAGATATCGCGGTTATAGTCTGCGATGGTGCGGTCGGAGGAGAAGTATCCAGCCTTGGCGATATTCACGAGGGCTTTCCTCGCCCAAGCGTCTTCATCCCCGAGGTCAGCGAGCATCCGGGCCTTGGTGGCGCAGTAATCCGCGAAGTCCGGGAAGGTCATGAACCAGTCCTTATGCGCAAGCTCCGCGTGCAGGCGCTCCAGTCGGGCGACGTCGCCTGTGGCGCGCATTTCCTCGCCGACGAGGAAGTCCAGCGCGGCCCTGAGGCGGGGGTCGGCCTCGAGGTGCGACGCGGGATCGTAGTCGCCCCGGGCGTAGCTGTTGATGACCGCCTCGGAGGACAGGCCGAAGGTATAGATGTTCTCCGGGCCGACCAGCTCGGCGATCTCCACGTTCGCGCCGTCCAGGGTGCCCAGGGTCACCGCGCCGTTCAGCATGAACTTCATGTTGCCCGTGCCGCTGGCTTCCTTGGACGCCAGGGAGATCCAGGCGGGGATCAGCTTCTCCGCGGCAGACACGTTGTAGTTTTCCACCATGGCGATGCGCAGGTGCCGCCGGGCCACCGGGTCGGCGGCGATCACGTCGGACAGGCACAGTATGGCGTGGATGATGTCCTTGGCGATGGTGTAGGCCGGGGCGGCCTTCGCACCGAAGATCACCGTCACCGGGCGCTCAGGGAGGATGCCCGCGCGGATGTCCAGCAGCGTGCGCGCGCACCACAGGAGGTTCAGCTGCTGGCGCTTGTACTCGTGAAGGCGCTTTGACTGGACGTCGAACACGCTGTCCGGGTCGAGGACGGTACCCTGATGCTCCCGCAGCCATTCGGCGAAGCGCCGTTTGTTGGCCAGCTTGATCCCGGCGAGGGAGGTGAGCAGCGCCTCGTCGTCGATGTGCGCGAGCAGCTTCTCCAGCTCGGCGCTGTCTTTGCGCCAGCCCGCGCCGATGGCGGCGTCGATCCGGGCCGCCAGGGCGGGATTGCAGCTCATCAGCCAGCGGCGGAAGGTGATGCCGTTGGTCTTGTTGTTGAACTTCTCCGGATAGATGGCGTGTTGCCCTGCGCGTCGATGATCTGCACGAAGGGGTCGTCGTATTCGGCGCGCACCCGGGCGTCCAGCCGGTCGATGATGGGCATCAGCCGGGGCACGACCTTCTCCAGATAGGCCCGCGGCCACTTCTCCAGCGCCTCGGCCAGGATGGTGTGATTGGTGTAGGCGCACACGTCGCGCACGATGGAGACGGCCTCGTCCTCTCCGATGCCGCGTTCCTGGAGCAGACGGATCAGCTCCGGGATGACCAGCGTGGGATGGGTGTCGTTGATCTGGATGGCGGCGTAGTCGGCGAGGTCGTGCAGGTCGCTGCCTCGCGCGAGGCACTCTTCCAGGATCAGCCGCGCGGCATTGGCCACCATGAAGTACTCCTGGTACACGCGCAGCAGGCGCCCCTGCTCGGTGCTGTCGTCGGGGTACAGGAAGAGCGTGAGGCCGCGGGCGACATCCCTTGCGTCGAAGCCGATGCCGGACTTGATCAGCCGCTCGTCCGCGGTATCCACGTCGAAGAGGCGCAGCCTGCCGCACTTGCCCTCGTAGCCGGTGACGTCGATCTCATACAGGGTGGAACGGGCGGTGAAATTGCCGAAGGGGATGTCATAATGGACGTGCGTGCGGCGCATCCAGCTCTCCTGGCCCCATTTGAGCCAGCCGTCCGGGGTCTCGGCCTGCTGGCGGCCCACGAAGCTCTGGCGGAATAGCCCGCAGTGGTAGGCGAGGCCCAGGCCGTCCGCAGGCAGGCCAAGCGTGGCGAGACTGTCCAGGAAGCAGGCCGCCAGCCGCCCCAGGCCGCCGTTGCCCAGGGAGGGCTCCAGCTCAAACTCCTCCAGCTCGGACAGGGCGATGCCCTCCGCCGCCAGTTCGTCCCGAACCGCTTCGTACAGGCCCAGGTTGATCAGGTTGTTGCTCAGCAGCTTGCCGATCAGGAACTCCGCGGAGATGTAATAGACCTTCTTCCTGCCCTCGTTGTACCCCCGCGCCTTCGCGGCGTCGGCGACATACCGCAGCAGGGCGTTGAACAGCTCGAGCTTGGTGCAGTCCGTGAACTTCCTGTTTTCTGTGTAATCTCTCAGCTTCATGGTCGTGCCCTCCATGGTCTTGTTTCGATGACTCTTGCATTATAATCTGGTTTTTGAAAAAATGCTTGCAGCTTACGCGCACAATGTTGTATAATTCTATCATCATCAGCCGAGCGGGGAGGGATGGACATGGAGCTGGAGGAATACACGCAGTACCAGGAGACCAAGCTGCACGAAAAGCCGGGCTTTGCCTACGAGACCTACCTGTGCACAATCCCGCTGGACTTCGACCGTGTGAACCTGCACTGGCACGACCAGATGGAAGTGATCTACATCAAGAAGGGCCGGGGCACGGTGTCGGTGAATCTGGAG
>CADBJU010000047.1:0-4834 GCA_902795045.1 Oscillospiraceae bacterium
TCAAAGTTCTTGATCTCGTCCATGCTGTGGCCGGCCTTCTCGATGAGGTCGGGGTTGACGATGATGCCGTAGCACTCGTAGCAGTAGCCGATGGAGACCAGACGGCCGTCGGCGTCATAGAGGTTGTAAGCATCGGTGCTCAGCTCCTCGGCGATGGGGGTGCCGGTCAGATCCATGGCAAACTCGCCCCAGTCCTTGACACCGGCCTGGTTGCCGATGACGAAGAGGGTGGGCGCGGAGCTCTTGTCCATCTCGGAGGTGAGCGTCTGCTGATAGCTGCCGGAGGCGGCGGTGACGACCTTCACGGGCACGCCGGTCTGCTCGGTGTATTTCGCGGCCAGGGCCTGTGCGGCCTCGTCAAGCTCGGGCTTGAAGTTCAGCCAGTACACGGAACCGGAGGCCGCGGAGGCGGACGTTGCGCCCAGCGCGACGATCATGGTCAGCACAAGAAGGATTGCCAACAGTTTTTTCATAGTGGATTCCTCGCTTTTCATAAGATTTTGCGGTCGGGTTATCCCCGGCTTCTTGATTGATTCTAACATTTTGACAGGCCAAAATCAATCATTTTTGTCTGTTCCGACGAATCTGGGCGATTTGCACGAAGTTTAATTAAAATTCTTGTAGCATTTTACCAATTGACAAAAGCACACTGCGTTGCTTATGTAAAAAATATTTTCCAAATCGTCACAATTATACAAAAGCTTGGGTGCCGGCCCGGTCAGGGACGCAAGCTGTTGTGGATGACAAAGCCGTGTGTTTCAAGCGCGTATGCTGACATGCGGAGATAAAGGGGACTTTTTGCGGTTGCTTTTTCTTTGCCCAGCCGTTATAATACGAACACGATAAAGACGAATGATCGTAAATACACAGAGAATCTGTCATTTGGAGTTCGTTTTATGAATATGATGAAAAAGAAAAAGATTCTTACTGTTTTCATAGTGGCCTGTATGGCGCTCATGCTGTGTGCCTGCTCGAAGCTCAAAAACACGCTGCCCCCGCTGCCGACGCCCAGGACCGAAACACCGGCGCCCACCGTGGATATCTTCTCACAGCCGGCAGCGACGGCGGATGTCTTCGCGCCCGCGCCGACGACGGATCCCATGCCCGCCCCGACTGCGGAGCTTCCCGCGCAGATGCCCGTGCCGCCTGTCATGACCCCCGCGCCCACGCCCGTCCCGACTCCGGAGCCGACGCCCGAGCCCCCGCGTGAGGACCCCAATACGCCCCATCTTTTCATCGAAAACGAGACGCTCCCGCAGAGCATGCCGCGCTACGGCGTGGCGGATCTCTACGGCGATATCTACACCGACAAGGGCGTGATCGCCATGGTCACCGGGCGCATTTTCAGCAACGACTCCGGCGAGGATGTGCAGATCTGCAACTTCTATCCCTATACCAACACCTTCAGCCTCGCGGGCACGGTCAACGCCCAGCTCATCTTCGGCGTGCTGGAGCCCGGCTCCTATACCTACATCGTCAGCGCCATCGCCGAGAATGAGAGCTATTCGAGCGGCAGCGTGGTCCTGATCGAGCACGGCTTCCAGATCTATTACGATTGATACAGACAGCGCGGAGAAATCCGCGCTGTTTTCTTGTGGGGCTGTGAAAAAAGTCAATTGACAGTGTAGGGGCCGACGCGGCCCAGGCCGGCCTCTCTTGCCCCTTTGGGGCAATTCACCTTCCCCCCGGCGGCCCGAATGTGTTATTCAGGATTCTCTCTGCCGGGCCGCCGGGGGCGTCGGCCCCTACGGTGTTGATATTACTGTGTTCTTGATGAAGGGGACTTTTTTCACAGCACCTTTTTAATACTTGACAAATACCCCTATGGGGTATATACTGCGTGACGTACAGAGGTGATACACATGGATGAGAAAATGTGCTGCTGTCATAAAACAAAGGAGCGCTCAGAGGACGAGCGCAGAAAGCTTATGAACCGCCTCAACCGCATCGAGGGACAGATCCGCGGCATCAAGGGCATGCTGGAGCGGGACGCCTACTGTCCCGATATCCTGGCCCAGGCGGCGGCGGCAAACGCAGCCCTCAACGCCTTCAGCCGCGAGCTTTTGTCCAATCATATCCGCTCGTGCGTGGTAAACGATGTGCGCGCGGGGAATGATGAGATCGTGGACGAGCTGCTTGATACGCTGCAGAAGCTGATGAAATAGGGGAGATACGCATGAAACAATACAATGTGACCGGCATGAGCTGCGCTGCCTGCTCGGCCCGCGTGGAGAAGGCGGTCTCCGCCGTGCCGGGGGTGGACGCCTGCTCGGTGAGCCTGCTGACAAACTCCATGGGCGTTGAGGGCAGCGCCGACGAACAGAGCGTCATCGCCGCCGTCGAGGCCGCGGGCTACGGCGCAAGCCTCAAGGGTGCCGAGAAGACAACAGCCTCCGCCGACGAGGATGCACTGAAAGACAGGGAGACCCCGGTATTAAAGCGCAGACTGCTCGCGTCGCTGGGCTTCCTGCTGGTGCTGATGTATATTTCCATGGGGCACATGATGTGGGGATGGCCCCTGCCGCGTTTTCTGGACGGAAACCATGTGGCGATGGGCCTTGCCCAGATGCTGCTTGCCATCATCGTCATGGTCATCAACCAGAAATTCTTTGTGAGCGGCTTCAAAGGACTCATGCACCGTGCGCCCAATATGGACACCCTCGTGGCCCTCGGCTCCGGCGCGTCCTTTGTCTACAGCACCTACGCGCTTTTCCGCATGACGGGGGCGCAGCTCGAGGGCGGCTCGGAGGCTGCCGCAGCCTGGATGCACGAGTTTTACTTTGAGTCCGCCGCCATGATCCTGACGCTCATCACCGTGGGCAAGATGCTGGAGGCAAGATCCAAGGGCAAAACCACGGATGCGCTCAAGGGCCTGATGAAGATCGCGCCGAAGACCGCGACGCTGGTCGTGAACGGGCAGGAGAAGACCGTGCCCATCGAGACGGTGAAAAAGGGCGATATCTTCGTCGTGCGCCCGGGGGAGAATATCCCGGTGGACGGCGTGGTGCTCGAGGGAAGCAGCGCCGTGGATGAATCGGCCCTCACCGGCGAGAGCATCCCGGTGGACAAGGCGCCCGGCGATATGGTGTCCGCCGCCACGGTCAACCAGGTGGGCTTCATCCGCTGCGAGGCAACCCGCGTCGGGGAGGACACCACCCTCAGCCAGATCATCCGCATGGTCTCCGACGCCGCGGCAACCAAGGCGCCGATCGCTAAGATCGCGGACAAGGTCTCGGGCGTGTTCGTGCCGGTGGTCATCACGATCGCACTATTAACAACGCTGGTATGGCTCCTGCTCGGCAGGGACATCGGCTTTGCCCTGGCCCGCGGCATCTCAGTACTCGTCATAAGCTGCCCGTGTGCTTTGGGCCTTGCAACGCCCGTCGCCATCATGGTCGGCAACGGTGTCGGCGCAAAGCACGGCATCCTCTTTAAAACCGCCGCCGCACTCGAGGAAACCGGCCGCATTGACACGGTGGTCCTGGACAAGACCGGCACCATCACCGCCGGCAAGCCGAGGGTGACGGATCTGATCCCGGCGGAGGGGACGGACGAAGCGGCACTTTTGAAGGCCGCCGCCGCGCTTGAGGCAAAGAGCGAGCACCCGCTCGCCGCCGCCGTGATGGAGTACGCCTCGGAAAAAGAGATTTTAACGGAAGAGGTAAAGGACTTCGCCGCTCTGCCCGGCAACGGCCTGACGGCAAAGCTCGGCGGCAAAGAGCTCATCGGCGGCAGCGGCAGCTTTATGAAAAAGCGCGTCAAAATCTCTCAGACATTGCTTGAAAAGAGTGACGCCCTTGCCGGACAAGGGAAAACCCCGCTGTTCTTTGCCCATGACGGAAGGCTTCTCGGCATTATCGCGGTGGCGGATGTCATCAAGCCCGACAGCGCGCAGGCCATTCGGGAGCTTAAAAACCTGGGGCTTCGCGTCCTGATGCTCACGGGCGACAACGAGCGCACCGCAGACGCCATCGGGCGCGAGGCGGGCGTCGACACCGTGATCGCGGGTGTTCTGCCCGACGAGAAGGGGAACGTGGTCTGCGACCTCAAGGAGTTCGGCAAGGTCGCCATGGTGGGCGACGGCATCAACGACGCGCCCGCGCTCACCAGAGCCGACATCGGCATCGCCATCGGGGCCGGGGCCGACATCGCGGTGGACGCGGCGGACGTGGTGCTCATGCACGGCAGCCTCCTGGATGTGGCGGCGGCCATCCGTTTAAGCCGCGCAACGCTGTGCAATATCCACGAAAATCTGTTCTGGGCGTTTTTCTACAACGCCGTCTGCATCCCCGTCGCGGCGGGCGCCTTCGTCCGGGCGGGGCTGACCCTCAACCCCATGCTGGGCGCCGCGGCCATGAGCTTATCCAGCTTCTGCGTGGTGACAAACGCCCTGCGGCTGAATCTCTTCAACCCCCATGACGCAAGCCGTGACAAGCCCCGGAAGAACCGACAGGCAAAACCCATTGAAATTCAAAAACCAGTCAAGGAGGAAAGCGCAATGACAACTACCTTAAAAATCGAGGGCATGATGTGCCCGCACTGCGAGGCCCGCGTCAAGAAGGCCCTGGAGGCGCTGGACGGCGTGGAGAGCGCTGTCGTGAGCCACGAGGCCGGCACCGCCGTCGTCACCGGCTCTGCCGACTTCGAGACCATGAAGGCCGCCGTCGAGGCGCAGGACTACAAGGTCCTCGGCCGGGCCTGATACAGGATCGAACAAAAAGGGGCTGTGAAAAAGGTCCCCTTCATCAAGAACACAGTAATATCAACACCGTAGGGGCCGACGCCCCCGGCGGCCCGGCAGAGAGAATCCCGAATAACACATTGACCCCCGGCG
>CADBJU010000047.1:4844-8276 GCA_902795045.1 Oscillospiraceae bacterium
TCGGGCCGCCGGGGGGAAGGTGAATTGCCCCAAAGGGGCAAGAGAGGCCGGCCTGGGCCGCGTCGGCCCCTACACTGTCAATTGACTTTTTTCACAGCCTGTAACTTATTTTGCACCAAATGTAACCCTTCTGTGATTGCAACCGCGACGGGGAAGTCTTATAATGACCATGAATAAATGTATTATGTATACCGTTTTAAGTCTGCCTTCTGCTTTTACAGACACCTTGACACAAGGAAAGAGAAATGAGAAATTACGCGAGATACAATTTCATACGGCGCGGCTTTTGCGGCGCTCTTTCGGCGTTGCTCTGCCTGACCGCTTTTGCCCAGGCTCCGGCACGTGTTTTTGCCGACGCCGGACAGGAGAGCGGGGCTTCACATATCCATACCGAAAGCTGCTACAGTGTCGGCAACCACCTTGTCTGTGAGCTGGAAGAAGGCCCCGGCCATCAGCACACGGACAGCTGCTACGGTCCGATACGCGGCGAGCTCTGGTGCACCGACATCACAGGCGAGCATATGCATAACGACGACTGCTACACCTGGACGACAGGGCTTCTCTGCGGCCTGGAGGAAGGAGAGGGCGCGCACACCCACAGCGAGGACTGCTATGAGCCCGAGCGCGTGCTGATCTGCGGCCTGGAGGAGACAGAGACCGAGGAGCTGCCGGAGATCATCGAAATGCCCGAGGAGACGGAGACGCTGGAAGAGCTGATCGAGGATGAGACGCCGCCCGCGCCGACCCCGACCATGAACCCCGGCGACGGTGTCGTCTCCCTGCTGCAGCTGGAGCGTGAGCTCAGCTTCGCGGAGAAAAGCGATCCGACGGCGGATGTTGAGGACGAAGTGGACTGGTGGCGGATGTTTGCCGATATGGACTTGAGCGGCAACTGGTCCGAGGATCTGATCAAGGTCGCTTTAAGTCAGGTCGGCTATACGGAGAGCGAGCTGAACTACGTGGCGGAGGACCCCTGGCATCCCAAGGGCTACACCCGTTACGGCGCATGGTACGGCATCCCCTACGGCGACTGGTGCGCGATGTTCATTTCCTTCTGCCTGTTTTATGCCGAGATCCCGGAAAGCGCCGTCCCGTACGCCTGCCACTGTCTGGATTGGGTCACCCAGCTCAGGGAGCGCGGCCTGTACCGCAACTGGGACGAGGGCTATGTACCCAAGCCCGGGGACTTCGTCTTCTTCGATTTCGACATGGATGAAAAGGCCGAGCATGTGGGCATCATCCGCGATGTCGACCTGGAAAAGGGCTGGCTCTTTACCATTGAGGGCAACCGCTACGACTATGTGGAGGAATTTGTTCTGACGATGGACGATTATGCCATCATCGGCTACGGCGTCCTGCCCGAGAATCCCGCCTACGATCCGGAAAACCCCGGCGTCGTCCGCCAGAACGGCGAGGTGGAGATCCCGCCCGAGACGCCCGCCCCCACGCCGCCGGCCTGGGACAGTGTTTTGGACGCTGCCGCCGGCATCAAGAATGTGAGCATCACCCCCGCCATCGAATCTTCCTGGATCACGTATTGACACCAATTTACAGAGAAACGGAGAGGCCGCGCAGCAAAATGCGAAAACCCGTCATTCCGAACCAGTGACCGATGTCACTGGTGTGGGAATCCGTCTCTTTTTACGAAGGAGAAAACGGATTGTACCCTAAAGGGCAGACCCCACGACCAGTTTGAGAACTGGTCTCGCAATGACAACGCATTTTGCGGCGCGGCCTTTGACAATGACGATGAAGTATTATGTGCTGTCCGACATCCACGGGTTTTATACGCTGCTGCAGACGACGCTCAGAAACGCCGGCTATTTTGACGACCCGGAGGAGAAAAAGCTGATCCTCCTGGGGGATCTCTTCGACCGCGGCCCGGAGGCGCTTTCGATGCAGGAGTATGTGCTGGAGCTGATGGAGCGGCGTGAAGCGATCCTTGTACGCGGCAATCATGAGGATCTGTTTCAGGATCTGGTCACGGCCGACCGGGGAAGGCCGCTGCGCCACCATGTGCAAAACGGCACCTACGACACGCTCGAGCAGCTGACGGGCCTGTCGGCGGGCTACAGCTGGAGCGCCAACATGCAGCTTGCCCGCGCCGGACGTGAAACGCCCTATTACACGCGCATCATCCCCAACATGCTGGATTATTATGAGACGAGAAAATATATCTTCACCCACGCCTGGATCCCGTGCCTGAACTGGTACGGCGGCATGACCTACGACCCGGACTGGCGGGAGGCGGGCGCGGACGCCTGGCGGGAGGCGCGCTGGACCAATCCCATGGACGCCGTGCGCACGGCACAGCCGGAGAACAAGACCGTAGTCTGCGGGCATTTTCACTGCTCCTACGGCCACACAAAATATGAGGGCAAAGGGACGGAATTCGGCCCGGACGCGGATTTCAGCCCCTATATGGCGCCGGGCATCATCGCCATCGACGCCTGCACGGCCTACAGCAAACGCATGAACTGCGTCGTGCTGCGGGATTGAGACGGAGGAAAACCCTTGACTGTCCTGATCATTCTTGTGCTTGCGGCGCTTACGGCGCTGATGATACGGATCGTCAAAAGCCGCAAAACGACCGCGATAAAGCTGCTGCTTTCAGCCCTGTGCATAATTCTGATGCTGCTGTGCGCCGTACTTCTGTATTTCTCCGTATACTATCGCGCGGGGGAAAGCGCCCGGGCCGCGCTCCCCGAAGCGCCCGTGAAGCTCGGGAATGTAAACGCCTGGTTTTTCGACGGGCCCGGAGAGGACACGGCGCTCATCTTCTATCCCGGCGCGAAGGTGGAGGCGGCGGCCTATGCGCCGCTCATGCAAAAGCTCTCAGAGACATGGCTGGACTGCTTCCTTGTGGAAATGCCCCTGCGCTTTGCTTTCTTCGGGATGAACGCGGCCGACCGGATCACGGCGGCTTACGACTATCAAAACTGGATCATGGCGGGCCACTCCCTCGGCGGCGTGGCGGCGTCAGTCTACACGGCGAAGCACCCGGACAGCGTCGCGGGCCTCGTGCTGCTCGCGTCCTATCCGACACAGAAGCTGGAAAAGCTCCCCTATCTGAGCATTTGCGGGGAGAATGACAAGGTACTGGACCGGGAAAGCTATGAAAAAAGCCGCGCCCTCTGGCCGGACGGCGCGCGGGAGCTCCAAATCCCCGGCGGCAATCACGCGGACTTTGCCGACTACGGCCCACAGCGCGGCGACGGCGAGGCGGGCATCACCCCGGCCGAGCAGCAGACGCGCACAGCGGAAGCGATCAGCGATTGGATCAATACACTTTTTCGCCCGACGCCCCCGGCGGCCCGCGCGGTATAAACCCTAATGTGCGTATCGGCTTAACTCAGCTAACCCCGTCATTGCGAGACCAGTTCTCAAACTGGTCGTGGCAATCCGCCCGCCGGAGGCACTAAAACACGCAGA
>CADBJU010000048.1 GCA_902795045.1 Oscillospiraceae bacterium
GTTCATCAACGGCAAGGGCCTCGTCAGCCATGACCGAACGCTGCGCAAGGACGCTTTCTACTATTACAAGGCCGTGTGGTCGGATGAGCCTTTTGTTCATCTCTGCGCCAGCCGTTTTGTACGGCGCGCGCGTGAGCGGATCGATGTCAAAATCTATACAAACCTTCCCCGTGTTACACTCTGGAAAGACGGAGAGAGAATCGGAATCGGGGAGAATAACGGAAACGGAAGGGTCCTTTTCCGGGACGTGGCTCTTGCTCCCGGTATAAACCAACTGTGGGCGGTGTCCGTTGACTGTGAGGATCGCTGCCTCTTTGAACGTGTCGAGAAACCCGAAGAGAGCTACCGTCTGCCGGAGGAAACGAGCGGACCTGTGCGCAACTGGTTTCTGAGTGATGACGATACCGTCAAGGAGGGCTATTACTCCATCATGGACACGGCAGAGGATGTTCTCAGCGGGGCCCGCTCCGTGCTTGTACGTTTTGTCCCCAGCCTGGTGGAGGTGCTGGACCGGGATGTGATCCCGTTGGGGCTTTCGATGAAAAGCATCCTCAGCCGGGAGCTGAAGAATGATCCCGACACGATGAAGCGCATCAACGATGCGCTTCACCAGATTAAAAAGGAACTCTGATTGAAGGAGGATTGTGAGATGGCTGTATCGCTGGAGCAATTCAAGCCGGCCAAGGACTACCTGATCTGCGTGGACTCCGACGGCTGCGCGGTGGACACCATGGACATCAAGCACAAGCGCTGCTTCGGCCCCTGTCTGGTGGCCGAGTGGGGCCTGGAGCGCTGGGAAAAGGAGATTCTCGCACGCTGGGACGAAATCAACCTCTACAGCATGACCCGTGGCATCAACCGCTTCAAGGGCCTGACCATGATGCTGGAGGAGGTGGACGCGCGGCTGACGCCGATCGAAGGACTTTTCGCCCTGAAGTCCTGGGTGGACACGGCGAAGGAGCTTTCCAATCCTTCGTTGGAAGCAGTGATCCAGGCAAACGACGCGCCGGTGCTGAAAAAAGCGCTGAACTGGTCCTATGCCGTGAACCGCGCCATCGCGGCGCTGCCCTGGGAAGTCAAGAAGGCCTTTCCCGGGGTAAAGGAAGGCTTTGAGGCGGTACGCGCCTTTGCCGATATTGCGGTGGTCTCCAGTGCCAACCGCGACGCGGTGGAAGAGGAATGGGAGACCTTCGGTCTGCTTCCGCTGGTGGATCTGGTGCTGTGCCAGGATGTGGGCAGCAAGGCCCACTGCATCGCGGAGCTGAAAAAGAAGGGCTATGCCGCAGACCACATCCTCATGGTGGGCGACGCCCCCGGCGACAAGGCCGCCGCAGAGACAAACGGCGTCTGCTATTATCCCATCTTGGTCCGGCATGAGGAAGACAGCTGGCGGGAGTTTCCCGCGGCGGCACAGAGGCTGAAAGATGGCGTCTATGCCGCATACGGAGAAGAGAAGGCAAAAGCATTTCTAGACAATCTCTCGGGAGGAAAAACACATGGTTGATTTGCGGGCCAAGCCCTATTATCTCAGCGAAGAGCAGGAAGCCTGGGTGAAGCGCAGCATCGCCTCCATGACTCTGGAGGAAAAGATCGGGCAGCTTTTCACCATCATGACCTATCTCCCCGGCGTGCGGGAGGAGAACATCCAAAAAGAGCTTGACAGCTTCCACCAGGGCGGCTTACGCTGGCAGCGGAAGACAGCCGAGGAAACCTACGAACAGAATCGCCTTTATCAAAAGCACAGCCGGATCCCGCTGCTGATTGCGGCCAACTGCGACACCGGCGGCGCGGAGTGCGTACCCGACGGGACCTATATTGCCACGGCGGCTCAGGCTACGGCGGGCGGCGACGCGAGCACGGCCTATCACATCGGCCTTGTCAGCGCCCGGGAGGCGGGCAGCATCGGCGCCAACTGGCTCTTTAACCCCGTCTGCGATATCTATCAGAACTGGCGCAACACCATCGTCAACACCCGTTCCTTCGGAGAGGATCCGGACACCGTGCTGGCCATGTGCCGCGCCTATCTCCGCGGCGTTCATGATTCCGGCTTTGCCATGGCCTGCACGGCTAAGCATTTCCCCGGCGACGGCACCGAAGAGCGGGACCAGCATCTGGTGATCGGCTGCAATGATCTGAGCGTGGAGGATTGGGAGAAGAGCTTCGGCAAGGTGTACCGCGGCCTCATTGACGACGGGATCGAGGCGGTCATGGTGGGCCACATCTGCCAACGCGCGCTGTCGCGGAAATACCGTCCCGGCATCCGGGATGAGGAGATCATGCCCGCCACCCTGGCGCCGGAGCTTCTGAACGACGTACTGCGGCAGGAGCTGGGCTTCAACGGGCTCATCATCACCGACGCCACCCAGATGATCGGCTTCAACGCGGCAATGCCGCGGGAGAAGGCCATCCCCGCCGCCATTGCGGCCGGCTGCGATATGATCCTGTTCACAAACGATTCCGCAGAGGATTTCGGATACATGCGCGCAGGCGTGGAAAGCGGCGTTATTACCCCCGAGCGGCTGCAGGAGGCCTTGGAGCGCATCCTGGGACTCAAGGCCAAGCTGGGGCTCACCGAAAGCTATGCATACCCCTCTCCGGAATACAAGACCAAATACGTTGGCTGCGCGGAGCACCTGGCCTTTCGGCGGGAGGCGGCTGATCTGTGTACCACACTGGTGAAGGACACACAGAAGCTTCTCCCTATCGACCCCAAGGACAAGCGCGTCTTTCTGGTCTATGAGCATAACATCCCAAACACCCGCGCCTACAGCGGAGACTCGGTAAAGGAAACCTTAAAACGGGAGCTGGAGAAAGCGGGCTTCACCGTGGACGTATGCCCCACTTTCTA
>CADBJU010000049.1 GCA_902795045.1 Oscillospiraceae bacterium
TCTGCTGGTGGCGCTCTCCACCACGGCGATCTATGTTTACAGCACAGTCGTCGCCTTTACCGTGACGGAGAACATCAAGCTCTATTATCTCTGTGACGGGGTGCTGATCTCGCTGCTGCTCTTCGGACGCTATCTGGAATCCGTGGCGATCTACCAGAGCGGCGAGGCGGTGCGCGGCCTCCTGCGCCTGCAGCCCAAGACCGCGGTCGTGCTGCGGGATGGGATCGAGACCGAGATCGACGCCGCGGAGATCGTATCCGGTGATACGATCCTGCTTCGCCCCGGCGAACGGATTCCCGCCGATGGGAAGATCCTTGAGGGAAACTGCCTGGTGGACGAGTCCCTGCTGACCGGCGAGAGCGAACCCGTGCAGAAAGGGCCAGGCGACAGCATCACCGGCGGCACGCTCAATCGTGAAGGCAAGGTCACGTACACGGCGACCTCGGTTGGCGAGGATTCGACCCTGCAGCAGATGGCAGCCTTCGTGCGCCGCGCACAGAGTGAAAAAGCACCGGTACAGCGGTTTGCGGATCGGATCGCCGCGATCTTCGTCCCATCTGTTATCGCGCTTGCTGCGCTGGTCTTCGCGCTGTGGTTTACCCTGCTCGCACCCGGTGACTGGGGAAAGGCTGTCTCAACAGTCTGCGGTGTGCTGGTGATTGCCTGTCCCTGTGCGCTGGGTCTCGCCACGCCCGCGGCCTTGATGACGGCTTCCGGACGGGCGGCGGAGCTGGGGATCCTCTTCAAAGGAGCCTCGGCCATTGAAAAGGCTTGGAGCATAGATACGGTCGTATTCGACAAAACGGGTACGCTGACCGAAGGCATTGTAGAGCCGGGCGTCCGCGATCCGCTGCGCGAAGACGCGAAAAGCGCTGTGGACGCCTGCCGTGCTCTCGGTCTGGAGGTCTGGATGATCTCCGGCGACAAGGAGGATCTTCGAGGTGAAGCCGGAAGAAAAGGCCGCGCAGATCACACGCTTGAAAAGCGAGGGCCGCCGCGTCGCCATGGTGGGCGACGGGATCAACGATGCCCCGGCCATGGCGGAAGCGGATCTTGCGATCGCCATGGGTACCGGAACGGACATCGCCATCGAGTGTGCCGACGCGGTGCTGCCCGGCGGGCGCATCGGTCGGGTGCCGCAGGCATTGCGGCTCGCCGGAGCTGCTCGAAGGACGGTGCGGCAAAACCTCGGCTGGGCGCTGTTTTATAACCTGATCTGCATTCCCGTCGCGGCCTGCGGGATCGTGAATCCCTCCATCGCCGCGGCGGCCATGACACTCTCGTCCAACGGTATTTTGCTGCACTCGCTGCGGCTGAATAAGGCGGAGGCATCGAATGAAAACGGAAAGCTGTGAAATCAAGGTCCGCGGCATGATCTGCAGGAGCTGCACCGACGAGGTATCCGGGATGCTGCTGCGGACAAAAGGGATCGTCAAAGCGACTGTCAGCTACCGCAAGGCAATGGCTGAAGTGAGCTTCGATCCCGCGTTGGTCTCGCCGGATGAACTGGAAAGACGCATCAAGTCTCTCGGTTATGAGACCGGAGAACGCAGCCGCGCCGAGCGCTTGCTGGACTTTGGCTGTGCTGCTCTTACCGTCCTTCTGGTCTGGCTGTTGCTCTGCTGGGGCGGGGCCTCGCCCGAGATCGGCGGTGCGAGTTTCGGCGCCCTGTTTTTGGTCGGCCTCTCGACCAGTCCCCACTGTCTCGGCATGTGCGGCGGCATTCTGCTCTCGGCCTGTGCCGGTCGTGAGGGACGAAAAGCGCAGCTCGGCGCTGCGCTCGGCTATAACGGCGGGCGTATGCTCTCCTATACAGCACTCGGCGCCGTGTTCGGCGCACTGGGCACGGTGCTGACCTATACGCTCAGCATGAAGTCGATGCTGTTCACTATGCTGGGCCTCATTGTTGCCCTGCTGGGCCTCAACATGTGGGGGCTGCTGCCCGCGCTGCCGTCCCTCCCCGGAGAACAGAACGCGGTCTGCCGTCTGCCCGACAGGTTCCGGCGTCAAACGCCGCTGCTGGTCGGTCTGCTGACGGGGCTCATGCCCTGCGGCGCGCTGTACGCCGCCTGGCTCTGCGCCATGTCTTCCGGCAGTGCGGCAAGGGGCGCGCAGCTGATGCTGGCTTTCGCGCTGGGCACCGTGCCGCTGATGCTGCTTTTTGCTTCGCTGGGTACTCTGCTGCCGCGCGGCTGGACAAAATACCTGCGCAAGCTCGGCGCGGTGCTGGTCACGTCCATGGGACTGAAAATGCTGATCGGCGGTCTCTTGCTTTTGCGTGGATAATTCGTTATACTTTTTCCGAAAGCGAGGGATTCCTATGCCTTTGATCGTCGATAAAGAGGCCGTTCGCAAAGAAATCCTGATGGCCTTTGAGCGCTGCATTGAAAAGAAACCCATGACGAAGATCACCCTGCGGGATATTGCGGAGGAGGCCGGAATGTCGCATCCCAAGCTTCTGCATTATTTTGAGAGCCGGGACGATCTGGTCGTGAGCTATCTGCGCTATACCAAGGACTACATGACCGAGAAATGCAAGCTCTGGTTTGCAACGCATCCGCGCGTGGATTACGACAGCAACCTCGCCTACATGAACGCTTTCATGGCCTATGTGGCCAAGGGCGATCCCGAAGAGAAGCGTCCCAACGCCACCACGCAGACCTATGTCCTGGCGCATTACAGCGACGTAGTCGCGGATCTGGTCAAGGGAGAGTTTCGCGAGTGGCGCGAGACCATGGAGCAGTGCCTCGTGGCGATCTACGGCCCGGAAGTCGGACACCGTGAGGCCGAGGCGATGATGATCCTCATTGCAGGAACCTTTATCTGCAACTACAACGGTGCGCTGACCGGCGAGATCAGCGACAATATTATCGGATATCTGGGAAATCTGACACAATCTTAAAAAAGGATGATTCCATGAAGATTCATGTGCTGCAGTGCGGATGCATCCGCGTCGATCCGACCGTTCCGTATGGCAAACGGCTCGATCTGATCGAAGCGGCCAGGCAGCTCACGGCAGCGGATAAAAACCGGATCACGCTTCCCGTTTTCACCTATCTGATCGAGCACCCGAAGGGACTGATCCTTGTGGATACCGGCTGGTGCCGGGAGATAAGTCCCCGGGGCGTGTATGATCACAAGGCGGCAGCCGCGGTTCTCCCGTCGCAAATGGCAGCGCTCTTTCATCCCTTTGTACCGAAGGGGATGGCGATCCATGAGCAGCTGGCAGATATGGACATTCAGCCGGAGGATTTGGACTATGTGTTGCTGACGCATCTCGACGTCGACCATGTGGCGGGGCTCCGGCATGTGAACAAAGCCAAGCACATCGTCCTGCCGGAATACGAATACTATTGGTCCTGCCGCACCGTGTACAAGATACGTCAGCCGCAGGATCTCTGGATCCAATACCCCATGGAGCGCCCGTTTTACCGTGGTTCGCCGCTCGGCCCGAACCATTGGGTCATCGATCTGTTCGGAGACGAGAGCGTCCAACTGGTCAATGTGCCCGGTCATACGGAAGGCCAGGCGGCGGTTGTGATCCGAAACGGCAAACGCTTTGTCCTTCTGACGGCGGACGCAGCCTTCT
>CADBJU010000050.1 GCA_902795045.1 Oscillospiraceae bacterium
GGGCTCGCCGCCGGAGACCGGGGCGTCCAGCATTTCGACGCCGTAAGGCGCGACGCCTTCGCACAGGGCCTTGGAATCGACGGGGTTGATGGAGCTCATGTCGATGAAGGTGGAGCCGGGCTTCATGTGCGCGGCCACGCCGTTTTCGCCCAGCATGACGGACTTGACCTGGGGGCCGTTGGGGAGCATGGTGATGACCACATCGCAGCTCTCGGCCACTTCGATGTAGCTGCCGGACTTGGCGCCCGCGGCAACAAGAGGCTCACACTTGGCCATATTGCGGTTGGAGACCGTTACGTCATACCCCGCTTTCACGAGATTTAAAGCCATGGGCTTGCCCATGATACCCATTCCGATAAAACCGATTTTCATATGCAAAGCTCCTTTTCTCATTTGATGAGCCTATTATACGGATCTGCGGCAAAATGGTATATTCTCATTTTTGCCAAACTGTCTTGAAATTTGATGAATCTGTGATACACTGTATATATAAAATGATAAAGGAGGCTGGCGCTATGGCCTTATTGGATCTGCCCCTTGGTGAACGGCTGCAGGTGCTGCAGGATCTGCTGTCCTGCACGGGAAAAATGTACGCCTGGTGCTATGACGCCGAAGGCAAGCTGGTCGGCACCAACTGCCCGGACAAGGTGCTGGATCAGGTTTTCTTTTCCTCCGGGTGCATGGAGGCGGTGCAGAATCACGCCAAAGCGCACCGGGAACCGATCCTGCTGAGCAACCACTACGGTCTGAGCTGGAGCGCGGCCTTTGAGTTTGAGGGGGACGAGCTCAAGCGTATCCATGTCTTCGGCCCGACGACCACCACGGAGCTGAGCTATGACGGCGTCAGCAAGGCGGTGCAGAGCGCCAAGATCCCCAACCGCTGGCGGCCGAAGCTCATCAAGATCCTTCAGCGGATCCCGGTGGTCTCCACCATCGACTTCTTCCGTCAGACGCTGATGCTGCACTACTGTATCACCGGCGAACAGCTGACCAACGCGGATATCGCGTTTTTTGAACCGGCACTCAGGCAGGGTGAGCGAGAGCCGGTGATCCGAAAGGACCGCATGAACACCTATCGCACGGAGCAGGCCCTGATGCGCATGGTGAGTGAGGGAGACCTCAACTACAAATCCGTGCTCCATGACGCCGCCTCCGCCAGCCGCGGAGTCCAGGCCGGGCAGATGGGTTCGCTTGACCAGGTGCGGGTATCGCAGATCGTGTTCATCTCGCTGTGCACCCGTGCGGCGATCCAGGGCGGGCTTTCGCCGGAGGTGGCCTATTCCCGGGGTGACGCCTATATTCAGGACATTCTGGACTGTAAGACCGTGGCTGACGCCGCGCACATCGGACACACCATGTACGACGATTTCATCCATCTTGTCCACAAAGGGCGCGCCAATCCCGATCTCTCGCCCCAGATCCAGAGCTGCTGCGATTATATCGAGCTGCACGCGGAGGACAAGCTTTCGCTTTCGGAGATCGCCTCCCATATCGGTTATGCGGACTATTACCTCTCCCGGAAATTCAAGACCGAGACCGGCTTCAGTATCAACGACTATATCAAAATTGTCAAGGTGGAAAAGGCCAAGACACTGCTCTTGTCCTCGGATCTGAGCATTCAGGATATTTGCGAGAGGCTGCATTTCGGCTCCCGCAGCTTCTTTGCCGAGACCTTCAAGGAGATCGCCGGCATCCCGCCCGCCGCCTTCCGGGAACAGAACAGGAAACGATAACAAAAGAACAGGCTTTCAGCGATTTTTCGCCGAAAGCCTGTTCGCTATTTACGGTTTATTTCTGCGCTTTTGCTTTCTTTGCTGCCTTTTTGGCGGCCTTCTTTGCCTGCTTATCCAGATATTTCTGGTTCTCGGTGTCGAAGTCCAGGCCCTTTTTCTGGCAGTATTCCTTCAGCTCCTTGATGCGGTTTTCCTCAGCCTCCGCCTGCTGCTGGGCGATCTCGGCCTTCATCTGCTCCTCGTGGGAGACGTAGGGGATGCCCTTGGCCGCGCACTCGGCCTTTTTGCGCTCGATGAGAGCGTGGGTGACCTCCGGCATGCGCTTGTCGATGTCAAAGAAGAACACGAACAGGATGAGGAACAGCAACGCGGTCAGCGCGATGGCGCCCTGATAGGAGAAATTGATCCAGGTGGTGGCGCCTGCGGTCTGATCGGCGTAGAGCTCGACCAGCTTGCCCTTCTTCTCCACGGTGCCGATCATCTCGGGCGTGGTGTACTTGCTCATCATCAGACCCAGGTTGAAGAGGCCCTGGCCGATGCCGTTGGCCAGCGAGTGCATGAAGCCCACCAGAGCGGCGGTCACGCCCTCCACGCGGACGTGCTGGGAATACTCCACGTGGTCGATGGCGTCGCCGGTGAAGCTCATCATGGTGTAGACGTAGAACATGGCGCCCACGCCGCCGAGACCGGTACCGGCATAGACAGGCATGGTGCTGCCCGCGCCGAAGAAGGCGATCAGCGCGCCCACGAAGGCGATGGCGGAGCCGAGAATGATCATCTTGGTGCGGCCGAACTTTTTGATGAGGGGCAGCACGACA
>CADBJU010000051.1 GCA_902795045.1 Oscillospiraceae bacterium
CAAGGTCTCCTTCCCCTGGACCATGATCGACAAGATCACCCCGAGCCCGGACCTTTCCGTCGGCGCGATGCTGGAGGCGGACGGCCTGGAGGGCTTCGCCCCGGTGCGCAACGCCCGCGGCACCGTGAAAGCCCCCTATGTCAACGCCGAAGAGAGCGAATATCTCGTTCTCGAGGACGATTTCCCCAACGGCCGACCGGCGCTCGAGAAGGCAGGCTTTTTCTTCACCGACCGCGAGACCGTGGACAAGGTGGAGCGCATGAAGGTCTGCACCTGCTTAAACCCCCTGCACACCTCCCTCGCCGTCTACGGCTGCCTGCTGGGCTATCAGCACATCTGGCAGGAGATGCAGGACGAGGACCTCAAGAAGCTCATCTACACCATCGGCTACAAAGAAGGCCTGCCCGTGGTCACTGACCCCGGCATCATCCGCCCGGAGGACTTTATCAAGACGGTGCTGACGGTGCGTTTCCCGAATCCCTTTATGCCGGATACGCCCCAGCGCATCGCCACCGATACTTCCCAGAAGCTGCCGATCCGCTTCGGCGAGACCGTGAAGGCCTATCTCAAATCTGACACGCTGGACGTGCGCTCTCTCAAGCTGATCCCGCTGGTCTTTTCCGGGTGGCTCCGCTATCTGATGGCGGTGGACGACGAGGGCAAGCCCTTTGAGCCATCTCCCGATCCGCTGCTGGAGAGCGCACAGGCTTACCTGAAGGATTGCAAGCTGGGCGAGACGCCGGACTGCGCGAAGCTCGAGCCGCTGCTGCGAAATGCCTTTGTCTTCGGCGTTGATCTCGTGGAGGCGGGGCTGGCGGACAAGGTTTGCTCGTATTTCAAGGAATTGACCGCAGGCGTCGGTGCGGTGCGCGCAACGCTGCACAAATATGTGGAGGAATAAAGCCATGACAGAACTGAACGAACGCATTTCTCAGATCGGTGTGGTGCCGGTCATCAAGCTCAACCATCCCGAGCGAGACGTGGCCAATCTCGGCAAAGCCCTCTGCGCGGGCGGCGTGCCTGTGGCGGAGGTCACCTTCCGCGCGGCCGGCGCGGACAAAGCCATCAAGCTCATGAAGGAAGCCAATCCTGAAATGATCGTGGGCGCCGGCACCGTGACCAACACCGCCCAGATCGACGCGGTGATCGCAGCGGGCGGCCAGTTTATCGTCACCCCCGGCTTTGATCCGGAGCTGGTTCAATATGCCCAGGAGAAAAACATCCCCATCTTTCCCGGCTGCACCACCGCGAGCGAATATCACCAGGCGCTGAAATTCGGCCTCGAGCTCATCAAGTTCTTCCCGGCCGAGCAGTCGGGCGGCCTTGCCAAGATCAAGGCGCTCTCCGCGCCCTTCCCGATGTTCAAGGTCATGCCCACCGGCGGCGTGGGGCTGAAAAACCTAAAGGAGTATATCTCCTGCCCGGTGATTGCGGCCTGCGGCGGCAGCTACATGGTGACCGCCGACCTGATCGACAACAATAAATGGGACGAGATCACCGAGCTCTGCAAGAAATCCCGGGAAATCGTCGAGGAAGCGAGGAAATGAGCATGGAACTGAATCTGAGGCTGAGAAAAGAATGCCGCTTTGACGCGGTGTCCCTGGGCGAAGTGATGCTGCGCCTGGACCCCGGCGAGGGACGCATCCGCACCGCCCGCAGCTTTCGCGCCTGGGAGGGCGGCGGCGAGTATAACGTGATCCGCGGCCTGCACAAGTGCTTCGGGCTGAACACCGCCGTTCTCACCGCCTTCGCCGACAACGAGGTCGGCAAGCTGATGCGGGACTTCATCGAGCAGGGCGGCGTGAATACCGATCTGATTTACTGGAAAAAGACCGACGGCATCGGCCGGATCTGCCGCAACGGCATCAACTTCACCGAGCGCGGCTTCGGCATCCGCGGCGCGGTGGGCTGCTCCGACCGGGCCAACACCGCGATCTCCCAGGCCACGCCCGAGGACTTCGATTTTGAGTACATCTTCGGCACACTGGGTGTTCGCTGGCTGCACACCGGCGGCATCTACGCGGCGCTGAGCGAGCAGAGCTGCGAGACGGTCATCGCCGCCTGCAAGGCCGCGAAGAAGTACGGCACCGTGGTGTCCTACGACCTCAACTACCGCCCCTCCATGTGGAGCGCCATCGGCGGCCTGGACAAAGCCCGCGAGGTCAACCGTGAGGTCGCCAAGTACGTCGACGTCATGATCGGCAACGAAGAGGACTTCACCGCCTGCCTCGGCTTCGAGATCGAGGGCAACGACGAAAACCTCAAGGAGCTCAACCTTGACGGCTACAAGAAGATGATCGGCAAGGCGGCCGAGACTTATCCGAACTTCAAAGTCGTTGCCACAACGCTGCGCACTGTGAAGACCGCCACGGTCAACGACTGGAAGGCTATCTGTTGGGCGGACGGCGAGATTTACCAGTCCAAGGAGTATAACGGCCTCGAGATCCTGGACCGTTTGCCTCCGGTCTGGTCTATGGGCTGATGACCACGGGCGAGGCGGAAAAGGCCGTGAACTACGGCGCGGCCCACGGGGCCCTCGCTATGACCACCCCGGGCGACACCTCCATGGCGAGCGTCAACGAGGTCGAGGCCATCATGGGCGGCGCGGGTGCCAGAGTGAAGAGGTAAAAGGAAAGGATATGAAACCCTTTATGGACCGTGATTTTCTGCTGTCCACCGAGACGGCAAAGCATCTCTTCCATGACTACGCTGCCGATATGCCCATCATCGACTACCACTGCCATCTGAGCCCTCAGGAGATCTTCGAGGACCGGCAGTTCGACAACATCACGCAGGTCTGGCTGGGCGGCGACCACTATAAGTGGCGGCTCATGCGCTCGGCGGGTGTGGACGAGCGATACATCACCGGTGACGCCACGGACCGGGATAAGTTTCAGAGGTGGGCCGAGACGCTTTCGCTTGCCATCGGCAACCCGCTGTATCACTGGAGCCATCTGGAGCTCAGAAACTATTTCGGCTATACCGGCGCTCTGAACGGCGACACAGCCGAGGAAGTGTGGTCGCTCTGCAACGAGAAGCTGAAAACCCTCTCCGCCCGGAAGCTGATCGTGGATTCTCGCGTGCAGGCCCTCTGCACCACCGACGATCCGGCGGATTCGCTGGAATGGCACAAAAGAATCGCCGCGGACGAAAGCTTCGGCGTCAAGGTGCTGCCCTCCTACCGGCCGGACAAGGCCATGGGCATTGAAAAGCCGGATTACCCGGAGTATCTGAAGCGCCTGGGCGAGATCAGAAGCTTTGCGCAGCTCGTCGATGTGCTCAAAGAGCGCCTGGCCTTCTTCGTCTCCCTCGGTTGCCGGGTCTCCGACCACGGACTGGAGTCCGTACCCTACGCCCCGGCAACGGAGGCGGAGGTCGAGGCCATCTTCCAAAGGCGCTTAAACGGCGTTTTGCCGACGGCTCTGGAGGAAAAGCAGTTCAAAACCGCGCTGCTGCTCGCTTTGGGCCGGGAGTACCACCGCCTGGGCGTGGTGATGCAGCTGCACTTCGGCGTGATCCGCGATAATTCCCACCGCGTGTTCCGCGCGCTGGGCCCGGATGCAGGCATCGACTCTATCGGCGATGCGCCCTCCATCAAGGAGCTGGCGACCTTCCTCGGCGCTCTGGACGACACCGGCGAGCTGCCGAAGACGATACTGTACTCGCTCAATCCCAACGACAACGCCGCGCTCGTGACCGTGATGGGCGCCTTCCAGACCGGCGAGTCCGTCGGCAAGGTGCAGCACGGCAGCGCCTGGTGGTTCAATGACCACAAGGCTGGCATGATCGAGCAGTTGACGACCCTGGCCGCCGACGGGTATCTGGCGGGCTTCGTCGGGATGCTCACTGATTCCCGCAGCTTCCTCAGCTACGCCCGGCACGAGTATTTCCGCCGCATCCTCTGCGAACTTTTAGGCTCCTGGGTGGAAAACGGCGAGTATCCAAACGATGAAAAGGCGCTTCGGACAATTGTCGAGGGAATATGTGTGACAAACGCTGAACAGTACTTTAAGCTGTGAGCAGATTGGAGGAATGAATATGGCCCTGCATGTAATGGAAGAAGCCAACCGCTGCCTCGGTTGCAAAAAACCACGGTGTCAGGAGGGGTGCCCAATCCACACGAACATCCCGGAAGTGATCCGGCTCCTAAAGGATGGAAAGTTGAATGATGCGGGCAAGATGCTCTTTGAGAACAATCCGCTTACTACCGTTTGCTCAATCGTATGTAACCACGAGAAGCAATGTGAGGGTCACTGCATTCGCGGAATCAAAGACGTGCCTGTGCATTTTTCTGTTATTGAAAACTACATCTCCACGACGTATGCCAATCAGATGGTAAAAGGCCCCGCTCCCTCCAAT
>CADBJU010000052.1 GCA_902795045.1 Oscillospiraceae bacterium
TGAGCATCTGCCGGAGCTCACGGTGTCCCAGGCGGTGGATCTGGGCTGCGGCGGCGGGCGCAACGCGGGGGAGCTTCTCAAGAAGTACCCGGCGGCGCACGTGACCGCCGTCGACTACTCCGCGCTCTGTGTGGAAAAGGCAAAGGCATACAACCGGGCCATGATCGCGGCGGGACGCTGCACGGTGCAGCAGGGAGACGTTTCGGTGCTCGACCTTCCCGCAGCGTCCTTTAACCTGGCCACGGCCTTTGAGACCGTCTACTTCTGGCCGGGACTGGAGAAATGCTTTGCTGAGGCAGCAAAGGTGCTCAAGCCCGGCGGGTATTTTCTGATCTGCAACGAGTCCGACGGAACCGATCCCACCGGCACGAAATTCGAGTCGATCATCGAGGGCATGAAAAGCTACACAGCCCAGGAAATCGAAGCTGCGTTAAAGGCTGCGGGCTTCTCCCAGGTGGAGATCGACCATCATCCCAACAAGCCCTGGATCGCGGTGCTGGCGAAAAAGTAAGGGCGGCGAACGAGCAACTCTCCCATCTCACAGCGGCCAAAAAAGCATCTGCGGGATGGGCATATTCAAGCAGAACGGTTAGAGATTGCTAACAGGGGGGGACGAACGATGAAGCTGAGCACGAAAGAATTCGACGCCATGCAGATGGGCTGGCGGAAATGGTACATCGAAAAAATAGAACTGAAGACCTTTGAAAAGTTCGGCCTCGACCTGCGGGGCGCGGACGTTCTGGAGGTGGGCTGCGGGAACGGCTACGCGGCCTCCCTGATCACGAAGCGCGGCGTCAACAGCTATACGGGGCTGGATATCATGCCGGAGCAGCTCGCAATCGCGCGAAAGCGAAATCTTCCCAACGCGACTTTCGTGCAGGGAAGTGCGGACGATCTGAGCCGGTTTGCAGACAGGAGCTTCGACGCGATCCTGGACTTCTGCATCCTCCACCATGTGGAGGGCTGGCGGACCTTCTTTGACGAGAGCCGGCGGGTGCTTCGCGGCGGAGGGAGCATCTATGTGGCCGATCTTTCGAAAACCTGTATTCATATCGTCGATGCGCTGCTGCACTGGGATCACGCGGAGGAGGCGCTCTTTACCTTCAAAGAGTTCGAGGAAGAAGCCAACAAACGCGGATTTGAGACCGTAAATAAGGCAAACGACCTGGGACTGGAAGGCTATTTCCGGTTCCGCAAAAAGGAGAACTGATCATGGCAAGGAAAGATTCGGATAACCAGAAAAAGTCCATGAGCGCCATGTTCCGCGGGCGGGCGATCTTCAAGCCGCTGAACACCGGGCGCATCGACGAGCGCGTCGCCTGCGTGCGCGAGTGGGTGGCCAACATCTTTTTCTATACCAAAAACGGCGTCACTATCATGATCGACGCGGGCTACAACTACGCCCGGCTGCAGGAGAAAATGCGTTGGCTCGACATCGATCCGGCGAGCATTGACCACATCCTGATCACGCATCAGGACACCGACCACGTGGGCGCACTGGAAGAGGACAGCGAGCGGCTTTTCCGAAACGCCACGGTCTATATCGGCGAGATCGAAAACCGCTATCTGACCGGCGAAACGCGGCGCAGGGTCATTCACGGCCTGTACAAGCTGCCGATGGTCAAGATGGACAACCGAAAGGTGCTGCTGCGCGACGGCGAGGTCTTTTCCATCGGCGATATCAAGATCGAGTGCATCCTGGTCCCCGGCCATACCTGGGGACATATGGTTTATCTGATCGATGACGAGTACCTGTTTACCGGGGACACAATCTGGTTCGGCGCGGACGGCGGCTACAGCTTCATCAGCACCCTGGCGGAGGACAACAAGCTGGCGGTCCGTTCCCTGGAACGGCTGGAGCGGAACATACGTGCGCGGAAGGGCCGCATCGCGGTGATCACCGGGCACACCGGCTGGACGGACGATCTCGACTTCGCCTTTGCCCATCGTGCGGAGATCTGCAAGCCCCCGACCCGGAGGCTCCTTTCGACGGCTATGAGGAAGCAGACGACACGGAGGAAGGGGCGCGGAGCGTGCCGCTTTCCAAAAAGAAACCGGGCGGGGGCGGAGCAATATGACACGAAAAGAACAGATTCAAAACGCCTATAAGCTGACCGGAGGGGTATCCTCCTTTTATGACGGGATGATGACTTATTCCACGCTGCCCGGCAAAGCGATCTGCCGGATCGTGTGGAACATGGACGGGGAGAAAAACCTGCGCTACCTTGAGCGCGCCCTGTCCGGCGTACCGGAGGAGTTTTCCGGAAAGCTGCTGGAGGTGCCGGTGGGCACCGGCGTGCTGACCATGCCGGTATACCGGGAGCTGCCCGAGGCGGAGATTACCTGTCTCGATTATAGGGCGACGTCGGCGCGCTGCCTTTTCCGGACGAGAGCTTTGACGTCGTTCTTTCCCTCAACGGCTTTCATGCCTTCCCGGACAAGGAGGCGGCCTATCGGGAGACCTTCCGCGTGCTGAAGCGCGGCGGGACCTTCTGCGGCTGCTTTTACATCCGGGGCGGCTGCAAACGGACTGACTGGTTCATCCGGCATCTCTACCAGCCCAAGGGCTTTTTCACGCCGCCCTACGAGACGGAGACAAGCCTGCGGCAGCGGCTATCCGCATTATACAGCACGGTGAACGTGACGAGCGTGGAAGGCATCGGCTGCTTCCGCTGCGTCAAGGGATAAGAACGGAATGGAGGAC
>CADBJU010000053.1 GCA_902795045.1 Oscillospiraceae bacterium
GCGAAGCCCTCCAGGCCGTCCGCCTCCAGCATCGCGCCGACGGAAAGGTCCGGGCTCGGGGTGATCTTGTCGATCATGGTCCAGGGGAAGGAGACCTTGCCGCCGTCCTCCACATAGGCCTTGAAGCCCGCGTCGCCCCAGGCCTCGGCAAAGGCCGTCATGGCGGCTTTCAGCTTGTCGCCGTTGTGGGAGCAGTTGTCGGTACTCACCATGGCGATGGGGTACGCGCCGGCCTGGAAGCGGGCCAGCAGCAGCGCCGCCACCTTGCCCATGTAGCTCTTCGTCTCGCCGGGGGAGGCGGCAAGATCGGCCTTGACGTCGTCGCCCTCCAGACTGTAGCCCTTCTCGGTGATGGTAAAGGTCACGAGCTGCAGGGAGGGCTTGCGGAAGATCTCCGCGAGACGCTCCTCGCTCCCATAGAGATAGCAGGTCGAGGATGTTCTTCTCCACGGTGCCGTCGGCCTTCAGCGTCATGACCACGGCCAGATCGTCAAACTTCTCGCCGCCGTTGTCGCGCCGCTCCACGGCGATGATGCCCTTATCCAGCACGCCCTCGTTCAGGAGCCGCTGGGCGGCCATGCCGTGCAGGGCCTTGAAGATGTTGCCCGCGCCGAAGTGCAGCCAGGTGGGGTTTTCCTTCGTCCGTGCGATCATGGCCTCACGGTCATACTCCGGCAGGCGGTAGCCCTTGGCCTCCCATTCGGCCCGGTTTTTCAGCGTTTCGTTGTTGAGTTTCATTTCGCGGCGTCCTCCTTATCCATCAGATCCCATGCGCCCAGCATGTACATGATGCCGAGGGCGCGGTCATAGAGCCCGTAGCCGGGGCGCACATTGCCGGGCTTCTCGTCCCAGAGGTGACGGCCGTGATCGGGGCGGATGTAGCCCTCGTAGCCGCCGTCGTGGTAGGCCCGCAGGATGTCCAGGATGCCGGTCTCGCCGTCGCAGTCCCGGTGGCTGGCCTCGGAGAAGTCGCCGTTGGGGAAGTGCTTGACGTTGCGGATATGGGCGAAGGCGATGCGGTCCACGTGCTTGCGGACGATCTCGGCCACATTGTTCTCCGGATTGGCGTTTAGCGAGCCGGAGCAGAGGGTCAGGCAGTTATAGGGATCGTCCACCATCTTGAGGAAGCGGTCGATGCTCGCCTCGTCCACCAGCAGGCGCGGCAGGCCGAAGATGTCCCAGGGGGGATCGTCCATGTGCACGGCCATCTTGATGCCGGTCTCATGGCAGACGGGCATGAGCTTCTCGAGGAAGTAGCGGAAGTTTTCCCAGAGCTTTTCCTTGGTCACGTCCTTGTATTTCTCAAAGAGCTCGTCCAGCTTCGCCATGCGCTCGGGCTCCCAGCCGGGGAAGGTCATGTGGTACTTCTCGGTGAAGCCCATGACGTAGTCGGCCATCTGCTTGGGGTTGTCCTGGATCATGTCCTTCTGGTAGAAAAGGGCCGTGGAGCCATCGCCCACGGGATGGAAGAGGTCGGAGCGCGTCCAGTCGAAGATGGGCATGAAGTTGTAGCAGATCACCTTCACGCCGAAGGGGGCTAGATTGCGGATGGTCTCGATGTAGTTTTCAATGTACTGATCCCTCGTCGGCAAACCAATCTTGATATCGTCGTGGACGTTCACGGACTCCACCACGTCGGCGTTGAAGCCCGCGGCGGTGATCTGGTCCACAACGGTTTTGATCTCCTCCGGCTGCCAGATCTCGCCGGGCATCTTGTCGTGCAGCGCCCACACGATGGTGGACACGCCGGGGATCTGCCGGATATCGCTGAGCGAAATCTTGTCGTTGCCCTCGCCGTACCAGCGAAAGCCCATTTGCATAGGCATAGCCTGTTCCTCCTGTTATTTGTTGATTCCCGCGCACAGCGCGGGCTTTATGCCCTGCGATCAGAACTCCAGATTCTTGTCCGTCTCCTTGGAGAAGACGTGGGCCACGTTGCCCTTAAAGGAAAAGTGCACGGTGTCGCCAACTGCCCTTCATGTCGATCGTCGGGACGATCACGATGACGTCCTTGCCCTCGGCATTCAGGTGCAGATGCACGGTAGAGCCCATCATTTCTGCCACCTCCACCTTAGAGGCAACACCCTGCTCGGCCACGTCGGTGTGCTCGGGACGAACGCCCAGGGTGATGGGCTGGCTCTGCACATCGTTCTTCAGCAGGCGCTCTTCCTTATCCTCGCTGAGGCGCACCTTGATTCCGCCCACTTCCACGAAGAATTTCTCGCCCTCACGCTTGAGCTGGGCGTCGAAGAAGTTCATGACGGGCATACCGATGAAGCCGGCCACGAACAGGTTCGCCGGGTGGTTGAACACCTCCTGCGGCGTGCCAATCTGCTGGATGTAGCCGTCGCGCATGATAACGATGCGATCGCCAAGCGTCATGGCCTCAGTCTGGTCATGGGTGACGTACATGAAGGTGGTGTCGATGCGCTGGCGGAGCTTGATGATTTCGGCGCGCATCTCGTTACGGAGCTTGGCGTCCAGATTCGAGAGCGGCTCGTCCATCAGCATGACCTTCGGGGCGCGGACGATCGCGCGGCCGATGGCGACACGCTGGCGCTGGCCGCCGGAGAGAGCCTTGGGCTTGCGCTCCAGGTACTGAGTGATGTCCAAAATCTCGGCAGCCTCACGGACCTTCTTGTCGATCTCGTCCTTCGGGGTATGACGCAGCTTCAGGGAGAAGGCCATGTTGTCATACACGGTCATATGAGGATACAGGGCGTAGTTCTGGAAAACCATGGCGATGTCACGATCCTTGGGGGCCACGTCGTTCATGACCTTGCCGTCAATGATCAGCTCGCCGCCGCTGATCTCTTCGAGACCGGCGACCATGCGCAGGGTGGTGGACTTGCCGCAGCCGGATGAATTCCTTGTCCTTGATGTCCAAGCTGAACTGCTGAACGGCAACGACGCCTTCATCGGTGATCTGCAGGTTCACTTTCTTCTTTTCGGGTTCGTCCGCAGCCTTTTTCTTGTTCTTTTTCTTCTCTTCGCCGCTGACGTAGGGGTAGACCTTCTTGATGTTTACCAGTTTGACTTCTGCCATGTTTTCCGACTCCGTGCACACAGCCTCCGCTTGATGTGCACTCACGGCTCTCCGCGCTGGAAGAGTCCGCGTTGCGACAGGTCTCCACACTGCCGCAGCCTGAGTCAAGGCCTTTTTTATCCTCCTTTTTTTCACAGCTTGCCTGCCATGTTTGTGGAGTGGCAGGGGCCGTGGAATTAACATGCTTATTCTGATCGAAGCTGCGTGGATGATCTTTC
>CADBJU010000054.1 GCA_902795045.1 Oscillospiraceae bacterium
CGTCATCGCGGGCGTAGGCCGTGAGCTTATCCGCCCCGCCGAGGATGCGGAAGGCGCGGTCGAGCACGTCGCGCTCCGCCTCCGGGCAGGAGGTGGCGATAAAGCCGCCGTCGGGGTCGTAGCACCAGACATAGAATTTTTCGTTGCTCGCGATCAGGCTCTCGAGCAGAAGAAGGTTCTGCTCACCTTTTGTCATCGAGCTTTGCCATTCCCGCAGATCCACAGCGCCTCGCCTCCCGCAATACTATTCTGTTCCCAGTATAACAGCGGCAGGGGACGAACGCAAGAAACTTCCCGAATTTTTGTAATTTTTCCGCAGTTTTTGGATTTACGCTCCGGCCTCTTTCCGATAAGATAAGATCAGCGGGAAAACCGTAAAGATTATATGAAAAGAGGAACGCCCTATGGCAAAGGAAAAACTCACCCAGAGCGAGATCGACGGCGTACAGTATCGCCGCGCAAAACTGTGGCAGATCATTCTCGTGGCCTGCAACGCCTTCAACGGCATGGCCATCTATTCCCTCATCGGCCAGGCCTCCTACGCAGCCAGCATCGGCTTCGGCATCTCCACACTGCTGGTCGGCGGCCTTCTGACCTTTACCCGCATCTTCGACGCGATCACCGACCCGCTGCTCGCCTTTTTGTATGACCGGGTCAACACCCGCTGGGGCAAGGTCCGTCCGCTGATGCCTGATGCTGCTGGGCTGGCTGATCCAGTCGCTCGGCGTCATGGCCATGTTCTCCTGGACGGCCAGCAAGGGCTTTGGCGTGGGCATGTTCCTCGCCACCTATATGGTCTATGTCATCGGCTATACGATCGTCAACATGACGGCGCAGACGCTGCCCGCCCTGCTCACCAACGACCCGAAGCAGCGCCCCACCGTCGGCGTGTGGCAGACCGTGTTCAACTATCTCGTCCCCATGGCCTTCACCATCATCCTCAACACCAAGCTCCTGCCCAAGTACGGCCAGATCACGATGACCGAGGCCGGCGGCTATGCTGTCAACTACTCCCAGGCCTACCTGACCGCGGCCGCCATCTTCACGGTGCTCGTCTCGCTCTTCGGCGTGATCCTTTGCTGCATCGGTATCTCCGCCTATGACAAGCCCGAGAACTTCCGCGGCACCAACAAAACCGCAGAGCGTCTGAAATGGAAAGACATGTGGGCGGTGCTGAGCAAGAATAAGCCCCTCCAGGCCTATATCATCTCCGCCTCCTCCGACAAGATCGCCCAGCAGGCCGGCTCCACCGCGATCGTCGGTACGATGCTCTCCGGCATCCTGATCGGCAACATGACCATCGCGACCTACCTCTCCGTCGGCGGCATGCTGCCCTCCATCATCTTCGCCATCATCGGCGCGAAGTACTGCGGCCGTCACGGCAACAAGGAGTCCATCGTCAACTGGGCAAAGTACTGCATCTATGCCAACCTTGTCATGATCGCCTTCTTCGCCGTCACCTGGTTCACCGTCGGCACCACGTCCATCGCGCACCTCGGCGTCACGATGATCGTCTACATCCTCCTCACCCTCGTCTGCAACGGCTTTATGATGGCCGGCACCACGGCCAACACGGCCTTCATGGCGGACATCATCGACTATGAGCTCGACCGCAGCGGCAAGTATATCCCCGCCGTCGTCTCCGGCACCTACAGCCTGGTCGACAAGATCGTCTCCTCCTTCTCCGCCCTCATCGCCACCGGCTGCGTGGCGCTCATCGGCTACACCTCCACCATGCCCCAGCCCGGCGACACGCCCACCGGCGCGATCTTCTGGGTGACGATGTTCCTGCGCTACGGCCTCGCGATCCTCGGCTGGATCTGCACGCTGCTCGCCATGCGCACCTGCCGTCTCGGCAAGAGCGAGATGGTCGAGGTCCAGAAGCGCATCGCGGACAAAAAGGCCGAAGCCAAGGCCGAGCTCTTCGAGGAAGAACTGCACAAGGGAGACCCGGAGAATGCGTAAGATCACAACTCTCACTGAGGGATGGCGGTTTCTGAAAGCCGCCATCCCCGTCGATACCGCCATGGACCGCGGCACCTGCTGGTACGTCCGGGAGCTGACGGCGGAGGAGACCGCGGGCGAGCGGCTGTTCCTCGAGATAAACGGCGCGGCCATGACGGCCGAGGTCTATCTCAACGGCGAAAAGCTCTGCCGGCACGAGGGCGGCTATTCGACCTTCCGCGTCGAGCTCAGCGGTCACCTGGCCGGGAAGAACACCCTCGCCATCTCCGTCAACAACGAGGACAACCAGACCGTCTACCCCCAGAAGGCGGACTTCACCTTCTACGGCGGGCTCTACCGCGC
>CADBJU010000055.1:0-1639 GCA_902795045.1 Oscillospiraceae bacterium
CTGCGCCCAGGTCTCCCAGATCGGTCACGGGCGCAGCTATTATCTCAACGAAAAGGCCGACATGTGCATGCTCAACCGGGACGCGGCGCGGTACGTGTACCTCCGTGACGAGCAGAGCGGAGAGAGCTGGAACCTGGGCTTCGGCCCGCTGTGCGAGCGTGTGGAGGACTACGCCTGCACCCACGCCATTGGTTATAGCTCGATCCGCTCAAGCAAAGACGGCATCGCGGCGGAGTGGCGGATCTTTGTGCCCACGGATCTCACCGGCGAGTGCTGGACGCTGTGGCTGGAGAATACCGGCGACAGCCCCCGGATGCTCAGTGTTTTTCCTACGGTGAGCTTCTCCCTGGACGGCTTCTCCCACCCCCGCTACTACGAGATGTACCGCAGCATCGAGACCTCTTTTGATGAGAAGCTGAACGGCGTCTACTGTCGCAGCGCCCACCCCTTCGCGCCGCATAAGCGCTATAACGGGTATCTCAGCTCCTCCGAGCCGGTCTTTGCCTATGACGGCGATTTGACCGCCTTCTTTGGCAGTCTCAGCACCCAGACCGAGACCGACGCGGCTTCCACCGCCCGGTATCAGCGGCCAAAGCGGCTGCTCAGTGGCGAGAACTGCACCAACTCCGACGGGGCGCTCTTCATCCCCGGGGCGGTGCTGCAGCATAAGCTGACGCTGCTGCCCGGCGAGCGGCGGGAGATCCGTCTGGTCTTCGGTGTGGCGGAATCTCTTGAAGAAGCACGGGAAGCCGCCGCCATGTACACGACAGAGGATGCGCAGAGCGCCGCACTCAAAAAGGCCGAGGCGGCCTACCGGGAGAAGTACGCGGCCTTGTCGGTGCAGACCCCGGATGAAAAGCTGAACCGGATCATGAACCTGTGGCTGAAAAAGCAGGTGGACTTCTGCATCGTGGCCAAAGCGGAGATCCTCGAATGTCTGCGCCACCAGTTCCGGGACGGCCACGCGGTGCTGACCTGGTACCCCTATGACGACACCCGCTATTCCGACCAGCCCTTCTGGATTATCTGGGCGGTGTGCCAGCTGCTCAAAGAGACCGGCGATAAAAGCATCCTCACCCTGCCCATCGAGTGGCAGGATGGCGGCGAAGCGTCTGTCCTCGACCATGTAAAGGCCGCGGTGCGGCGATTGCTGGACGACCGGGGCAGAAACGGCCTTGTCCGCATCTTCTTTGCCGACTGGAACGACGCGCTGAACATCCCGAGCGAAGAAGAGGCAGAGTCCGTCATGCTCTCCGAGCAGTTCTGCCTGGCCCTCAGCGAACTGAAAGCGCTGATGCTTTGGATTGGGGATGCGGAATATGCCGCTTTCTGTCAAAAGGCCTATGACGAAATGAAGGCCGCCATCAACCGCGCGGCCTGGGACGGCGGCTGGTACTGCCGGGCGCTGGCTCCTACCGAGAATATCGGCTCCAAGGATTCGAGCGGCAGCAAGATCTACTTAAACGCCCAGACCTGGGCCGTGCTGGGGGATGTGGTGCCCAAAGACCGGCTTCCCGCTTTGCTCTCCGCCGTGGACGGCCTGGAGCGGGACTTCGGCTTTCCGCTGAACGATCCGCCCTACCGGGGCTTCGACCCCATGGTGGGGCGCATGTCCGGCATGCTGCCGGGGCTGTTTGAA
>CADBJU010000055.1:1646-2256 GCA_902795045.1 Oscillospiraceae bacterium
GCCTTACGTCTTCACCAACTGCTATTCCACCCATCCCAAGTATTACGGCCGATCCTATCAGTCCTGGACCACCGGCACCTCGGCCTGGAGCCTGATGGGTCTGTACGAGGGCATCCTGGGCGTGAAGCGCGACTTCGGCGGATTACGGATCGAGCCTGCTTTCCCGAGCGATTGGGAACATGCGGAACTGAAACGGCGCTTTCGCGGCGCGGACTATGTCATCCACTATCGCCGCACGGGCGAGAAGAGCATCACCGTGGACGGCAGGCAGATCGAGGGAACGCTTCTCCCCGATTTCCGGGACGGGAAAACCCATTTGATAGAAGTGCATATTTGACGCGATCTTACAATTTCGGGCGGGATTTCGCAATAAAACCGCGCAGAAATCCCGTACAATGGGTACACAAGGAAGAGAAAAACAATTAGAATATAACAAATGGGAGGAAGCAACATGGCAAAGGTCAGGAAGGAATACGACGCCGAAGGCGTGAAGCTCACCATGCGCACGCGGGACTATCTCGCGGACATGAGTGGCCAGCTGGCGCTCGGTATCATGGGCAACCTGGTGGGTCAGATGACCTACTTCTACACCGACAAGGTCGGTATGGCC
>CADBJU010000056.1:0-610 GCA_902795045.1 Oscillospiraceae bacterium
GGCCATACCGACCTTGTCGGTGTAGAAGTAGGTCATCTGACCCACCAGGTTGCCCATGATACCGAGCGCCAGCTGGCCACTCATGTCCGCGAGATAGTCGCGGGTGCGCATCGTGAGCTTGACGCCTTCGGCGTCGTATTCTTTCCTGACCTTTGCCATGTTGCTTCCTCCCATTTGTTATATTCTAATTGTTTTTCTCTTCCTTGTGTACCCATTGTACGGGATTTCTGTGCGGTTTTATTGCGAAATCCCGCCCGAAATTGTAAGATCGCGTCAAATATGCACTTCTATCTGATGGGTTTTCCCGTCCCGAAAATCGGGCAGAAGTGTTCCTTCGATCTGCTTGCCATCCACGGTGATGCCTGCCTCGCCCGTGCGGCGATAGCGGATGACATAGTCCGCGCCGCGAAAGCGTCTTGTCATCTCCGCATGCTCCCAATCGCTTGGAAAAGCGGGCTCGATCCGCAGGCCTGCATAGTCCCGCTTCACGCCCAGGATGCCCTCGTACAGGCCCATCAGGCTCCAGGCCGAGGTGCCGGTGGTCCAGGACTGATAGGATCGGCCGTAATACTTGGGATGGGTGGAATAGCAGTTGGTGAAGACGTAAGGC
>CADBJU010000056.1:630-2257 GCA_902795045.1 Oscillospiraceae bacterium
TTCAAACAGCCCCGGCAGCATGCCGGACATGCGCCCCACCATGGGGTCGAAGCCCCGGTAGGGCGGATCGTTCAGCGGAAAGCCGAAGTCCCGCTCCAGACCGTCCACGACCCGGAGTACGTCGTCCAGCCGATCCTCGGGTACGATGTCCCCCAGCACGGCCCAGGTCTGGGCGTTTAAGTAGATCTTGCTGCCGCAGGAATCCCTGGAGCCGATGTTTTCGGTGGGAGCCAGTGCCCGGCGGTACCAGCCGCCGTCCCAGGCCGCGCGGTTGATGGCGGCCTTCATCTCGTCATAGGCCTTTTGACAGAAAGCGGCATATTCCGCATCCCCAATCCAAAGCATCAGCGCTTCCAGTTCGCTGAGGGCCAGGCAGAACTGCTCCGAGAGCATGACGGACTCCGCCTCTTCCTCCGGTGGGATATTCAGCGCGTCGTTCCAGTCGGCAAAGAAGATGCGGACAAGGCCGTTTCGTCCCCGGTCGTCCAGCAGCCGCCGCACCGCGGCCTTTACATGGTCGAGAACAGACGCTTTGCCGCCGTCCTGCCACTCAATGGACAGGTCGAGGATGCTTCTGTCGCCGGTTTCTTTGAGAAGCTGGCACACCGCCCAGATGATCCAGAAGGGCTGGTCGGAATAGCGGGTGTCGTCATAGGGGTACCAGGTCAGCACCGCGTGTCCGTCCCGGAACTGGTGGCGCAGGCATTCCAGGATCTCCGCCTTCGCTTTCTCCGTGCGGTAGTTTAAGAGCGCCACGGCGATCTGCAGATTGTCCCGCACGCCCTTCTTGCCCACGATGCAGAAGTCCACCTGCTTTTTCAGCCACAGGTTCATGAGGGCGTCGGTCTGCGCGTCCTCCGCCGTGTACTTTGCGGCGGCACTCTGCGCGTCTTCAAGGGATTCCGCCGCGCCGAAGACCAGACGGATCTCCCGCCGCTCGCCGGGCAGCAGGCTCAGCTTGTGCTGCAGCACCGCCCCGGGGATGAAGAGTGCCCCGTCGGAGTTTGAGCAGTTTTCGCCCGAGAGCAGCCGCCTGGGCCGCTGATATCGGGCGGTGGAAGCCGCGTCTGTCTCGGTCTGGGTGCTGAGGCTTCCAAAGAAGGCTGTCAGGTCGCCGTCATAGGCAAAGACCGGCTCGGAGGAACTGAGATACCCGTTATAGCGCCTGTGGGGCGCGAAGGGGTGGGCGGAGCGGCAGTAAATGCCGTTCAGCTTCTCGTCGAAGCTCGTTTCGATGCTGCGGTACATCTCGTAGTAGCGGGGGTGGGAGAAGCCGTCCAGGGAGAAGCTCACCGCGGGGAAGACGCTGAGCATCCGGGGGCTGTCAGAGGTATTCTCCAGCCACAGCGTCCAGCACTCGCCGGTGAGATCCGTTGGCACAAAAATGCGCCATTCCGCCGCGATGCCGTCTTTGCTTGAGCGGAGCGAGCTATGGCCGATGGCATGGGTGCAGGCATAGTCCTCCACGCTTTCGCACAGCGGGCCGAAGCCCAGGTTCCAGCTCTCTCCGCTCTGCTCGTCCCGGAGATACACGTACCGCGCCGCGTCCCGGTTGAGCATGCACATGTCGGCCTTTTCGTTGAGATAATAGCTGCGCCCGTGACCGATCTGGGAGACCTGGGCGCAG